>NZ_BAFP01000069.1 GCF_000308455.1 Nocardia abscessus NBRC 100374
AGGCGTACGGCGGCCGACAGCGTGCCCGCCACACCCGCCATCCGCTCACCGACCATGATCACCGCGCCGGGTTCGCGCAGCAGTCGGGCCAGATCCGCGAGCTGCGCCGGATCCGCGCCGGGGGTGGTGATCTCGCCGGTGCGGATGGCGTCGAGCAGATGCGGTTCGGCGCCCGGCACGGCCCGCATCAGCCGCCCGGACATGCGGTCGAGTCCGCGCGAGGAATACGGCGCGAGCGAGTAGATCGGCAGGCGGCGCTTGCGGGCGGCCTTGCGCAGCCGCAGGTAGACGATCGGCGACTCTTCTTCGGGTTCGAATCCGACGAGCAGGACGACCGGCGCGGCCTCCATGCTGTCGTAGGTCACCGTGCCGTCCTGACCGGCGACGCGGGCGGCGAGGAAGTCGGCTTCCTCCGCCGAATGGGCGCGGGAGCGGAAGTCGATGTCGTTGGTGCCGAGGGCGACCCGCGCGAATTTGGCGTAGGCGTAGGCGTCCTCCTCGGTGACCCGGCCGCCGACGAGCACGCCGGCGTTGCCGAAGGAGGCGGCCAGTCCCTCCGCGGCCGCGGCCAGTGCCGCCGACCAGGAGGCCGGGGCGAGTTCGCCGTCCCAGCCGCGCACCAGCGGGGTGGTGAGCCGATCGGGTTCGGTGGCGTAGGCGAAGGCCCAGCGGCCCTTGTCGCAGTTCCACTCCTCGTTGACCTGCGGGTCGTCACCGGCCAGCCTGCGCAGCACCTTGCCGCGCCGATGGTCGGTGCGCTGTGCGCAACCGGAAGCGCAGTGTTCGCAGACGTTCGGGCTGGACACCAGGTCGAACGGGCGGGCGCGGAATCGGTAGGCGGTGCCGGTGAGCGCACCGACCGGGCAGATCTGCACGGTGTTGCCGGAGAAGTAGGAGTCCAGCGGTTCGGCCTGCGCGGTGCCGACCTGTTGCAGCGCACCGCGGTCCATCAGCTCGATGAACGGGTCGCCGGCGATCTGCTGGGAGAAACGGGTGCAGCGGGCGCAGAGCACGCAGCGTTCCCGGTCCAGCAGCACCGCTGTCGACAGCGGGATCGGTTTGGGATAGGTGCGTTTGCGTCCCTCGAACCGGGATTCGGCGCGTCCGGTGGACATCGCCTGGTTCTGCAGCGGGCATTCGCCGCCCTTGTCGCAGACCGGGCAGTCGAGCGGATGGTTGATCAGCAGCAGCTCCATCACGCCCTCCTGCGCCTTGTCGGCGGCAGGGGAGGTGAGCTGGGTGCGGACCACCATGCCGTCGGCGACGGCCATGGTGCAGGAGGCGACCGGTTTGCGCTGCCCTTCCACCTCGACCAGGCACTGGCGGCAGGCGCCGACCGGGTCGAGCAGCGGATGGTCGCAGAAACGGGGGATCTGGATGCCGATCAGTTCGGCGGCCCGGATCAGCAAGGTGCCGGGCGGGACGCTGACCGCGGTGTCGTCGATGGTCACGGTGACCAGGTCGGCGGGAGTGGGCCCGCCGGTGTGGCCGCTCACGACGGCAGGCCCGCCCGTCGTCCGGCCGCCGCCGGTGATCGAATCGCTGCGCGAGACCGGTTTCATCGGACCTCTTCTCCTGACTCGGCCCATGCGGTGGCGCGCGCCGGGTCGAATGGACATCCGCCGAGCCGCAGGTGTTCGGCGTACTCCTCGCGGAAGTACTTCAGCGAGGAGATGATCGGGCTGGCCGCGCCGTCACCGAGGGCGCAGAACGACTTGCCGTTGATGGTGTCGCTGATGTCGAGCAGCTTGTCCAGGTCGGACTCGGCGCCGGTGCCCGCTTCGATCCGTTCCAGCAGCTGCACCAGCCAGTAGGTGCCCTCCCGGCACGGGGTGCACTTGCCGCAGGACTCGTGCGCGTAGAACTCCGTCCAGCGCAGCACCGCCCGCACCACGCAGGTGGTGTCGTCGAAGATCTGCAGCGCCTTGGTGCCGAGCATGGATCCCGCGCCCGCGACGCCCTCGTAGTCGAGGGGCACGTCGAGGTGTTCCTCGGTGAACAGCGGCGTGGAGGAGCCGCCCGGGGTCCAGAATTTCACCCGGTGCCCGGCGCGCACGCCGCCCGCGTAGCCGAGGAGTTCGCGCAGCGTGACGCCCAGCGGCGCCTCGTACTGCCCCGGCCGGGTCACATGACCCGACAGCGAGTAGAGGGTGAAACCGGGGGACCTCTCGCTGCCCATCGAACGGAACCAGGTGATGCCGTTGCGGATGATGGGGGGCACGCTGGCGATGGATTCCACGTTGTTCACCACGGTCGGGCAGGCGTAGAGGCCTGCGACGGCGGGGAACGGCGGGCGCAGGCGGGGTTGGCCGCGGCGGCCTTCCAGCGAGTCGAGCAGCGCGGTCTCCTCGCCGCAGATGTAGGCGCCCGCGCCCGCGTGCACGAGGAGTTCGAGGTCGTAGCCGGAGCCGAGGATGTCGTGACCGAGGAAACCCGCTTGGTAGGCCTGGGCCACCGCGGCTTGTAGCCGACGCAGCACCGGAACGACCTCGCCGCGCACGTAGATGAACGCGTGCGCGGCGCGGATGGCGTAGGCGGCGATGACGACGCCTTCGATCAGCGCGTGCGGCGCGGCGAGCATGAGCGGAATGTCCTTGCAGGTACCCGGTTCCGACTCGTCGGCGTTCACCACCAGGTAGTGCGGTTTGGTGACGCCGTCGGGTCCGGGGCCCTGCGGGATGAAACTCCACTTCATGCCGGTGGGGAAGCCCGCGCCGCCGCGCCCGCGCAGGCCCGCGTCCTTGACGGTCTGGATGATCTGGTCCGGTTCCATCCGCAGGGCGGTGCGCAGCGCCTGGTAGCCGTCGTGGCGCAGGTAGGTGTCCATCGTCCAGGACTGCGGGTCGTCCCAGTAGGTGCTCAACACCGGAGTGAGCGTCATCGCGGGCCCTCCGGATCCTGTTGCGGCGCGGGCGCTTTCATGCCCTGCGCCCGAGCGACGCGCAGACCGGCGAGTGTCGCCTCGCCCGCGGCGCCGTCCAGGACGCCGGGGCGCTCGTCCGGGAATCCGGCCAGGATGCGCGCGGTCTGCTTGAACGTGCACAGCGGCGCGCCGCGGGTGGGGGTGACCTGCGCTCCGGCACGCAGGGCGTCCACCAGGGCACGCGCGGATTCGGGGGTCTGGTTGTCGAAGAACTCCCAGTTGACCATGACCACCGGCGCGAAGTCGCAGGCCGCGTTGCACTCGACGTGCTCGAGCGTGATCGACCCGTCCGCCGTGGTCTGGCCGTGCCCGATGCCGAGGTGGCGTTCGAGCGCGGCGAGGATGGCGTCGCCGCCCATCACCGCGCACAGTGTGTTGGTGCAGACGCCGACGTGGTAGTCGCCGGTGGGTGTGCGCCGGAACATCGAATAGAAGGTGGCGACGGCGGTGACTTCGGCGCCGGTCAGCCCTAATTGTTCCGCGCAGAACTCGATTCCGGTGCCGGTGACGTAGCCCTCCTCGGACTGCACCAGGTGCAGCAGCGGCAGCAGCGCGGAACGCGGGTGCGGGTAGCGCGCGATGATCTCCTTGGCGTCGGTTTCCAGCCGCTCGCGCACGAAGGGTTGGTAGGGCTCGGGCCGGGTTTCGAGCTTCAGCAGGACCGGCGTCCCACTTGTCGCGCGGCCGTTGCCGTCGGTGGATTCGCGGTGCGATGTCGGGTTCATCGGTCCACTCCGCCCATGACCGGGTCGATGCTGGCGACCGAGGCGATGACGTCGGCGACCATGCCGCCCTCGCACATCGCCGCGACCGCTTGCAGATTGGTGAACGAGGGGTCGCGGTAGTGCACCCGGTAGGGCCGGGTTCCGCCGTCGCTGACCATGTGCACCCCCAGCTCGCCGCGCGGCGACTCAACGGCCACGTACACCTGTCCCGCCGGAACGCGGATGCCTTCGGTGACCAGCTTGAAGTGGTGGATCAGCCCCTCCATGGAGGTGCCCATGATCTTGCCGATGTGCCTGGGGGAGTTGCCGAGGCCGTCCGCCCCGATCTGCAGGTCGGCGGGCCAGGCGATCTTCTTGTCGTCGATCATGACGGGGCCGGGTCGCAGCCGGTCCAGGCACTGCTCGACGATCTTCAGCGACTCCTTCATCTCCTCCACGCGGATGACGTAGCGGCCGTAGCAGTCGCATCCGGTGGTGGTGGGGACGTCGAATTCGTAGTTCTCGTAGCCGCAGTAGGGCTGGGCTCGGCGCATGTCGTGCGGCAGGCCGGTGGCGCGCAGCACCGGGCCGGTGATGCCGAGCGCCATGCACCCCTGCAGGTCGAGGTAGCCGATGTCCTGCGTGCGGGACTTCCAGATGGGGTTGGCGGTGAGCAGGTGTTCCATGTCGCGCAGCCGTTTGGGCAGCAGGGCGAGCAGTTCACGGACCTTCGTGACGCCGTCGTCGGGCAGATCCTGCGCCAGGCCGCCGGGGCGGATGAACGCGTGGTTCATGCGCAGCCCGGTGATCGTCTCGAATACGTCGAGGATCAGTTCGCGCTCCCGGAAGCCGAACAGCATCGGAGTCAGCGCGCCGAGTTCCATGCCGCCGGTGGCCAGGGCGACCAGGTGCGAGGAGATGCGGTTGAGCTCCATCAGCAGCACGCGGATGATCGTGGCGCGCTCCGGGATCTGCTCGGTGATGTCGAGCAATCTCTCCACGCCCAGGCAGTACGCCGTCTCGTTGAAGAACGGCGACAGGTAGTCCATGCGGGTGACGAAGGTGACGCCCTGGATCCAGTTGCGGAATTCGAGGTTCTTCTCGATTCCGGTGTGCAGGTAGCCGATTCCGCAGCGGGCTTCGGTGACGGTTTCGCCTTCGATCTCCAGGATCAGCCGCAGCACACCGTGCGTGGACGGGTGCTGCGGGCCCATGTTGACGACGATGCGTTCCTCGCCCGCGCCGGCCAGCGTGTCGGCCACCTGGCCCCAGTCCTGCCCCGCCACGGTGACCGTGGCGGGCTCGGGCGCGGTGCCCTCGGCGAGGCCGGGTTCGGTGTCGGTGTCGTTCATCAGCTGTATGCCCTCCGCTCGTCGGGCGGCGGGATGCGCGCGCCCTTGTATTCGACCGGGATCCCGCCGAGCGGGTAGTCCTTGCGCTGGGGGTGGCCGCGCCAGTCGTCCGGCATGGTGATCCGGGTCAGCGAGGGGTGCCCGTCGAACCGGATGCCGAAGAAGTCGTAGGTCTCGCGCTCGTGCCAGTCGGTGGTCGGGTACACCTCGTAGAGCGAAGGGATGTGCGGGTCGGCGTCGGGGGCGGAGACCTCCACCCGCAGGCGGCGGTTGTGCGTGATCGACATGAGGTGATAGACGGCGTGGAGTTCGCGGCCGGAATCCTCCGGGTAGTGCACGCCGTTGACGCCCAGGCAGAGCTCGAAACGCAGTGCGGGATCGTCCCGCAACGCGCGGGCGACCGACGGCAGATGCTCCCGGTGCACGTGCAGGGTGAGCTCGCCGCGGAAGACGATCACCTTCTCCAGCGCCGCGTCCAAGCGGGTGCCGATGGCGGTGAGCGCGGCATGCAGCGCGTCGACCACCTCGTCGAAGTACCCGCCGTACGGGGCGGGAGTGCTGCCCGGCAGGATGACCGGGCGGACCAGGCCGCCGTAGCCGGAGGTGTCGCCGGTGCCGGACACGCCGAACATGCCGCGGCGCACGCCGATCACCTCGGCGCCGGGCTGCGCGGAATCCTCTTCGGGCAGGGTGCCCTCGGGGCCCGCGGTGGCAGCGGCATCGATTGCGTCGTGCGCGGGCGGGGCGTCGGTGTCGTCGGGGGTGTCGAAGGTCATCGGAGCAGACCCTCCATCCGGATGGTCGGGGTCGAGGCGAGCGCGGCCTGTTCGGCGGCGCGGATGGCCTCCTCACGGTTGACCCCGAGCGGCATCTGCTGAATCTTGGCGTGCAATGCCAGGATCGCGTTCAGCAGCATCTCCGGCCGGGGTGGGCAGCCGGGCAGGTAGATGTCGACCGGAACCACGTGGTCGACGCCCTGCACGATGGCGTAGTTGTTGAACATCCCGCCCGAGGACGCGCAGACGCCCATCGCCAGCACCCATTTCGGTTCGGTCATCTGGTCGTAGACCTGGCGTAGCACCGGGGCCATCTTCTGGCTCACCCGGCCGGCGACGATCATCAGATCGGCCTGCCGCGGCGAGGCGCGGAACGCTTCCATGCCGAAGCGGGCGATGTCGAAACGTCCGCCGCCGGTGGCCATCATCTCGATGGCGCAGCAGGCCAGCCCGAAGGTCGCCGGCCATAGGGAGCCCTTGCGCAGGAATCCGGCGAAATCCTCGACCGTGCTCAGCAGGAAGCCGCTGGGCAGTTTTTCCTCGAGACCCATGTTCTACTGACTCGCTTCCACTCGTCGGCTACGAATTCGGCTGCGCGGCATTCAGTCCCAGCTGAGGCCGCCGCGCCGCCATTCGTAGGCGTAGGCCACCGAGACGTTGAAGATGAACAACGCCATCGCGGCGAGACCGAAGAGACCGAGCGCATCGAAGTGCACTGCCCACGGGTAGAGGAACACGATCTCGATGTCGAAGATGATGAACAACATCGCGGTGAGGTAGTACTTCACCGGAAAGCGTTGTCCCGTAATGTTTCCTGGCCCACCGGCCACGGCATGCGGCGTGGGTTCGATACCGCATTCGTAGGGTTCCAGTTTCGCCCGGTTGTGCCGTTTCGGGCCGACCAGGGCCGATAGGGCGATGGAGAACAGCGCGAACGCCGCCGCGATCGCGCCGAGTACAAGCGTCGGCATCTCGATATTCACGACTGCACTTCCCCTCCTTGCGAGCGGCAGCTGACAACAGCGTCCGAGGCGGGCTGACGTCGTTGTCCGCCTCGGCCAGACTCGCCCCTCGGCTTCACCCGGGAGCGGTCATTACCGGGTCCGTTCCCATGTGAGGTACGGCACAGCCTACAACCGAACGGGCGGCCCGCACCGGGTTTGGCGACGTCGTTTGATCGAATTCAGTACAAGCATTTATGACCGAAACGGTGGTAATCCGCGCGGCGGGCCCGGAGTCTTGGCTGAACGGTCAGTTGGCAGCCGGAAATGCCGGGTTTCGCGACGTAGAATGTGGTCCCGAGCGGGTTCGGAGTCGGCAACGGCGACAGCGACGCGAAGGCCGGGAGCGTCGACCGCACCGGGGTTCGGGACCCGTTCGACCGGGAACTCGGCACAGTCGTGCGCGGAGAAGCACTAATTCAAGATCGCTATGAATAGCTGCCGCAGGCGGAGGGAGTAGGCGACGATCAGGCCGCGGAACGGCCGCGCAGCAGTGCCACGACGGCCTCGGTGAGCCGGAGCGGGTCGATGGGGTGCGCCACCGCGGCCTCCGCGCGCGACCAGCTGGCCAGCCAGGCGTCATCCGGACGGCCGGTGAGCACCAGCAGCGGCGGGCACGGATCGACTTCGTCCTTCAACTGCTTGGCGATGCCGAGCCCGCCCACAGGGGCCGCCTCGCCGTCGAGCACGGCCAGGTCTATGCCGCCCGCATCCAGCTGCGCGATCACCACGGGGGCGGTGGCCACCTCTAGGTACTCGAACGCCGGTAGTTCCGGGTGCGGGCGCTTGCCCAAGGCCTGGATCACCTGACGCCTGGTGTCGGCGTCGTTGCTGTACACGAGAACCCGCAGAGGGGTGGAACGAGTGGAATCGGCCACGATCGGCATGGTACGTCCGCGAGGGCGGGGCGCGTGGCAGGTTCGGCGCAGTTGGTTGCCGCGCGTCGTCCACCGCGCGTCACCGGCGTGGTCGCGGGTCGAAAGCCGATGACAAGCAGTTGATAAGAATCTGCCGGTAGAGTCCGGCCAATGCGGGGAGATATCACGCAGGCCCTCGTCGACACCGACGTGTGGACCGATGAGATGCTGGGCCACGCCGGTATTCCGGTGATCGACGTTCCGTTCGTGACCATCGGCAGTGGGATCGGATCGTTCGTCACCTATGACACGCTCCGGATCTTCGGTGTGCCCGCCGAGGCGATGGCGGTACTCGGTCCGCAGGAGCACCCCTGGGCCTCCTATGAGTATCTGACGAGGGTCTCCCAGATTCCCCGCGGCGAGCGCCTGCGCAGCGACTCGGCCTCGACGCCGGACAACATCTGGGGCTTCCCCTCGTACGCGGTGCGCGAGGCCATCGCCGACAAGTCGATCAAAGCGCTGTGGAACGTCTTCGTCGAGCCGATCTTCGCCAATTACTACACCCCGCGCGCCGGCCAGGCGTTCGACGCCATGGAGCGGGAGTTCCACCGCATCGGTTACGCGCGCTCCCTGCATCGCGGCCACGTGCGTATGGTGCGCAAGCGCCACGGCGGCGGATACTTCACCATCCTCACCCCGCCCGCGGGGTCGACGCCGACCAAGCGCGTCGCCTTCCGCAGCACGTATGTCCATGTGGCGGTGGGTTATCCGGGCTTGAAGCTGTTGCCCGACCTGCAGGAGTATCGCGAAACCCATCGTGATCCGACCCGCGTGGTCAACGCCTACGAGCCGCACGAGCACGTCTACCAGGCGCTGCAGCGGCGGCCCGGCACCGTGCTGATCCGCGGCAGCGGAATCGTCGCGAGCCGCGTCCTGCAACGACTCATCGACGACCGGGACAAGCACCGGCTCGACACCCGGATCCTGCACCTGTTCCGCACGTATATCGCCGGCCCGCACGGCAAGAACATCTTCAGCAGGCGCAAGGGCGGAGACGGATGGGCCTATCAGGGGTTCAACTATCCGAAGTCGGTGTGGGGCGGTCAGCTCAAGCAGAAAGTGCGCAATCTGCAGGGTGAGGAACGGGCGCGGGCGTACAAGGAGATCTCGGGTACCAACACCCCGATCCGGGACAACTGGCAGGAACAGCTGCGCCGTGGCCGCCGAGAGGGGTGGTACCAGGTGATGGCGGGAGCGATGCGGGCTCCGCGCCCGGCCGGGGGACGGCAAGGCGTGGTCGCGACGATTCTTCCGGACACCGGTGCGCCGCTGCCGTTTCCGCCGCCGGCGCAACCGTTCGACACGACCGTCGACTACATCATCGACTGCACGGGCTTGGAAGCCGACATCCGCGAGCACCGGCTGCTGGCCGACCTGCTCGACCACACCGGCGCCGGTCGCAATCCGCTCGGCCGGCTCGACGTGGACACGACATTCGAGCTGATCGGCACCCGCAGCGGCCCCGGACGGATGTATGCCTCCGGCAGCGCCACGCTCGGCGGGCCGTTCGTCGGCGTGGACACCTTCCTCGGGCTGCAGATCGCCGCGCAGGAGATCGCCGACGATCTGGCCGCGGTCGGACTCTGCCGCAGGATGGGGCCGCTGCGCTCGACGCGGCAATGGTGGTTGTGGGTTACGAACGAGAAGATCTGAGCGATGCTTCCTACTTTGAACGGGCGAATCCAGACCCGTCTTCTCGCGCTGAGCGTGATCGGCTTCGTCGTCGCGCTGATCATCACCCCGGTTCTGCCGACCGGTTCGTTGAGCATCGGTCAGGCCTACCGGGTGACATTGTCGGTCCTGCTGGCGACGGTTCTGGTCGGTGTGCTGTGGGAATTGCTCTACCATTTCCTGCAGCAGTTCCGCTGGGAAAAGGACTGGCCGACCCTGTTCGGTTTCGTCACCATCCTCAACGAGGGAGCGCTGATGTGGGTCCTCGTGCGTTACACCACCGTGGTGCTGCCCGAGCATCTGCGTCCGTCGCTCGTGGCGTTCGGAATCCAGTTCGTCGTCACGTGGGTCGTCTTCTGGCTCATCGTGAACGGGCCGATGCGCGTGGTGTTCCACCGGTGGCGGTTCCAAGGCGGCCGGTTCCTGTGAGCGCGCAGATCGAGGCGTTGCCCGGCGCCCATCTGGTGGCGAGCGCGGGCGGCGCGGTCGTGGTCGTCGCGCACCGTGGCGACGGCGCCGTCACGGCGGACACGGTGGCGGCCCGGACGATGACGGCGCTGCTGGACATCGTGCGCGAAGCCGTCGCACGGGACCGGCGCCGCAGCGGGCGCGCGGTGGCGCGGCTGGCCACGACCTGGCTCATGAGCCTGTCCAACGGTGAAGAGGACGAGGTCGAATTCGGGGTGATCACGCCCGTGGACAACGGCCTCGCGGTGTTCCTGCACGGCGGGGTCACCGCGGTGCTCGCAGGTCCCGGCCACACGGAGGTGCTTCGCGGCCGGGACGCCGGATTCACCGTCGACCGCATGGTGACGCCGGCGCCGGGCAGCGGCGCGGGGTTGTTCGTGGACGAAGCCGGGCGGACCGCCCAATCCCTGCCGGGGCGCGGGATCTTCGCGCTGGGCGCGGGGACAGTCCCGGGTTCGGGCGCGGTGCTGTGGTCAGGGATGGCGCCGGACGTGATCGGCGGCGAACCGGCGATCGACGGCGTCACCGAGTCCCTGGGCCAACCGCGGGCGGGTTCCGCGCCCCAACCGCCTCTCGCCGAGCCCCACGCGGCATCGGCGCCGGAGTCGACCCCCGGACCGCAGTGGGCAGCGGAGCCGCCGCGCGTCGAGCCCCGACCAGCCCCCGAAGCGCGGCCCGCCGCGGAACAGCCGCTCGCCGCAGGGCCGCAATCACAGGTCGCCGCCGGACCGCAGGCACTGCCGGAACCGCACCGACGCGGAGCGCAGCCGGAGTCCGAGCAGGCGTCCGCGCCGCCGCCCCCGCGGGCGCCGAGCCTGCGCAAGGACGAGGAAGCCGCCGACGCCGCGACCGAAGTCGATTTCCAGGCCTCCGCGCGGCGGGCGACGCCGCGCCAAGGCATGACACCGCCCGTGGCGCAACCGCTTCCGCCGAGCCCGGCGCAGGCGCGGCCCGCGCACCGCACCGATCGGGACTACGCGATCGCCAACGATGCGAACCTCGCCGAGACGATGGTGCCCTCCGCCGAGGTAGTCGCGGACGCGCTCGGATCGACCGGCTCGAACACGCTCGGGCATCGGGTGATCGTGCACGGATTCCAATGTGCCCGGCATCATCACAACGATCCGCGGGTGTCGTTCTGCGCGGTGTGCGGGATCCGGATGGACCAGCTCACCTGCGTGCTGAGCGAAGGGGTGCGCCCCCCGCTGGGTGTGCTGCTGCTGGACGACGGCACGTCGTTCGTCCTGGACAACGACTGTGTTCTGGGCCGCGAACCGGAGCACTCGGAGGCGGTCGCGCGCGGGGCGCGCCCGGTGCGGCTGGAGGACAGCTCGGGGGGCATGTCGCGAGCGCACGCGGAGATCCGCCTCGTCGACTGGGACGTGACGGTCGTGGACGGCGGCTCCACCAACGGCACCCACATTCGTCATCCCGGACGCCAAGATTGGGTCCGCGCGGTGCCGGGCCATCCGGTCACCCTCGCACCCGGCGCCCAGATCCAACTGGGCGGCCGCGTGCTGACTTTCGACTCGCAACACGGGCAGCTGTAGCCGCGCAGCCCGATGCGGCGCACCGCGCTCAGCCCCGGCCAGGGGTTTCGCCCCGTTCCGGGGAGTGGCAGGCAGGTCAGTGCGGGTGGAAGGCGTCGGAGCCGACCTCGGCGGGGTCGAGCAGATGGGTGAGGAACAGGCGGGTGGTCGGGGTCGGGGTGCGAGTGGTGACGGCATGCCACGGACGGTCCAGCGGGGTGCCCTCCACCGGGAGGACGCGCAGCACGCCGTTCTCCAGATCCTGGGAGATCGCGTCGCTGTGGATCAGCGTGACGCCCAGACCTTCTCGCGCGGCGGCCAGGGCCGCGCCGTGTGACCCGAGGGTGAGCGTGGGCGGTTCGATCCGCAGCTGGTCGAGCAGCGCGAGGGTGGCCTCGCGGGTGCCCGAGCCGCGGCCGCGCAGCAGCCAGGTGGTGTGCAGCGGGTCCAGTTCCGGCAGGCCGACCACGACCAGGCGGCTCGATCGCCGCGCGCGCACCACCAGCCCCGTGTCCTGTGGCGGACGGCCCGCGATGACGAGATCCGTTTCGTGGTGCTGCAATTCGAGGAACAGCGCGTCGCGCGGATGCACCGACAGGCTCAGCTCGATATCGGGGAACCGGCGGCGGAACGAGGCCAGCGGCCGTAGCAGGACGTATTCGCCCGCGGTGGCGACCACGCCGATCCGCAGCCGTCCGGTCTCGGCACGGCGCACAGCGGCCTGGGCCTCCTTCATCAGCCCGAGAATTCCGCGGCAGTACTCGGCGTAGACGCGACCCGCTTCGGTGAGCGCGATCCCGCGCCCGGCTTTCGCGACGAGCTTGGCGCCGAGCTGTTTCTCGATGTGCGCGACGGCCGCGGAGACGGCGGCCTCGGTGATGTGCAGCTGCGCGGCGGCCCGGCGAATGCTGCCCTGGCGGGACACGGCCAGGAAGGTTTCCATCCGAGCCGCACTCACCATACCCACCGAAGAACGGTAACAAACTCAATGAATATGTTGGGTATCGCGAGGAACAATCAAATTGTTTGTTGTCATCCGGCCCGTCATCCTGGAAATCCCAAGGCACGCCCGTTCACCCGGGTGCGGGTGTCCCGCAGTGGCACAGCAGGAGGAACGATGGCCGAAGAAATCGAACGTGACCGCTGGGATCCGGGTGTCCAATCCTATGCGTCGATGGGCTATTACGCCCCCGACTACCAGCCGTCGGAAACCGACGTGCTCGCCGTGTTCCGGGTGACCCCGCAACGTGGCGTCGATCCGATCGAGGCCGCTGCCGCGGTGGCGGGTGAATCCTCCACGGCGACTTGGACGGTGGTGTGGACCGACCGGCTCACCGCGCACTCGCGCTATCAGGCGAAGTGTTACCGGATCGACGAGGTCCCCGGGCGACCGGGGGAGTACTTCGCCTATATCGCCTATGATCTCGACCTGTTCGAGGAAGGGTCGATCACGAACTTGACCTCCTCGATCATCGGCAACGTGTTCGGATTCAAGCCGCTGCTCGCGCTGCGGCTGGAGGACATGCGCATTCCGGTGGCATACGTGAAGACGTTCCAGGGGCCGCCGCACGGCACGGTGATGGAACGCGAATATCTCAACAAATACGGCAGGCCGCTGCTCGGTGCGACGGTGAAACCGAAACTCGGGCTATCCGCGCGCAATTACGGGCGGGTGATCTACGAGGCGTGCAAGGGCGGCCTGGATTTCACCAAGGACGACGAGAACATCAACTCGCAGCCGTTCATGCGCTGGCGCGACCGGTACCTGTTCGCGATGGAGGGCGTGAACCGGGCGATGGCCGAGACCGGCGAGATCAAAGGCCACTACCTGAATGTGACCGCGGCATCGATGGAGGACATGTACGAGCGCGCGGAGTTCGCCAAGGAGCTCGGCAGCGTCGTCATCATGATGGACCTCACCGTCGGATTCACCGCGATGCAGTCGATGTCGCACTGGGCGCGCCGCAACGGGGTGCTGCTGCATCTGCATCGCGCGGGGCATTCCACCTACACCCGGCAGAAGACCCACGGTGTCAGCTTCCGTGTGCTGGCCAAGTGGTGCAGGCTGATCGGCGTCGACCATCTGCACGCGGGCACCGTGGTCGGGAAGCTCGAGGGCGACCCGGCGACGACGAAGGGGTTCTACGACACGCTGCGGGAGAACCACATTCGGACCGAGCCGGCCAATGGGATCTTCTTCGACCAGCACTGGGCGAGCCTGCCGGGTGTGATGCCGGTGGCCTCCGGTGGCATCCACGCCGGGCAGATGCATCAGCTGCTCGACCTGTTCGGCGACGACGTGGTGCTGCAATTCGGCGGCGGCACGATCGGGCATCCGCTCGGCATCGCCGCGGGCGCGGAGGCGAACCGGGTGGCGCTGGAGGCGGTCGTGCAGGCCCGCAACGAAGGCCGTGACCTGCTGAAGGAAGGGCCGGAGGTATTGCGGAAGGCGGCCGAGATCTGCCGCCCGCTCGACGTCGCGCTGGCCACCTGGGGCGATGTCACCTTCGACTACACCTCCACCGACGCGCCGGACGCCGTGCCGACGGTCAGCCGCTGAGCATCCAGGAAGGACAACCCATGTATCTACGGCACGGAACGTTCTGCTACCTCCCGCCGCTGACCGACGAGCAGATCGCCGCACAGGTGCGCTACGCGCTGCTCAACAGTTGGCCGGTCTCCATCGAGTACACCGACGATCCGCATCCGCGCAACGCCTACTGGGAGATGTGGGGGTTGCCGCTGTTCGACCTCGACGAGCCCGACGGCGTGCTGGCCGAGATCAACGCGTGCCGGGCGACTTTTCCGCGCCACTACGTGCGGGTGCTGGCCTACGACGCGCGCTACACCAGGCAGACGACGGCCCTGAGCTTCCTGGTGCAGCGCCCGCCCGACGAGCCCGGCTTCGTGCTCACCCGCACCGAGGGCCCGGACCGTCGGCAGACCTATGGTCTGCACTCGTACGCCACGACCGTCCGCCCGGGAGACCGATATGGCGGCTGAGCGCAACGGCTCGGGATTCCGTCTGCACCGTCCGGGGGCCGAGGCCCCCGGCGCGGTGCGGACGGCGCCCGCCAAACCCGAGGCGCCGGAGATCCTGGACGAGGACGCGGTGCTGGATCTGTCCACCGACATCGCGGGCCACGACGTCGAGGAGACGCTGCGCAGGCTGGACGCGGAACTGATCGGGCTGGCGCCGGTGAAGCGGCGGGTGCGCGAGATCGCGGCGCTGCTGCTGATCGATCGCGCCCGTCAGCGGTTCGGGCTGACCTCGTCGCGGCCCACCATGCACATGAGCTTCACCGGCGGGCCCGGCACCGGCAAGACCACGGTGGCGTTGCGGATGGCGCAGATGCTGCACGCCCTCGGCTACATCCGGAAACCGAAGGTGCACACCGTGACCCGCGACGACCTCGTGGGCCAGTTCATCGGGCACACCGCGCCGAAGACGAAGGAGGCGCTGGCCAAGGCGGCGGGTGGCGTGCTGTTCATCGACGAGGCCTACTACCTGTTCCGGCCGGAGAACGAACGCGACTACGGGCAGGAGGTGATCGAGATCCTGTTGCAGGAGATGGAGAACGAGCGCGCCAGCCTGGTGGTGATCTTCGCCGGATACCCGGATCGGATGGACCGCTTCTTCTCGGCCAATCCGGGACTGTCCTCGCGGGTGGCCCATCACCTGGAGTTCGCCGACTACACGCACGCGGAACTGCTCGGCATCGCCGAACTCATGGTGGCCGCGGAGAGCTTCCGCTTCGAGGCCGCGGCGCGGACGGCCTTCGGTGAATACCTGGAACGCCGGATGGCCCGTCCGCGCTTCTCCAACGCGCGCAGCGTGCGCAATGCCCTGGACCGTTGCCGACTGCGCCAGGCCAAACGTCTCGTCGAGTTGCGCAGACCGCTGACCAAGACCGATCTGATCACGCTGACCGACCGGGATGTCTACGGCAGCAGCGTGTTCACCGAAACCGAGCCACCCGGCGGGCCGACTGTGCGAGCCCTCCGGTGACGAGATCGAGGCGCGATGCCAGAAGGACTGAAAACCCTCACCCGCTACACCATCGAGCAGGAGCACCGGCATCCCGGATCCTCCGGTGAGTTCTCCGCCTTGGTGAACGTGATCGCGACGGCGACGAAGATCGTCGCGAATCAGGTCACCCGGGGCGCGATCGCCGGATGGATCGGTGCGGTGATCGATCCCGCCCGACTCCCACCCGCGAATCCGGACAATATGCCACCGACCGTGCATCGCGAGCTGGACGTGATCAGCAACGACATCATGGTCGCCGAAACCCAATGGACGGGGCATCTTTCGGCGTTGCTGTCCGAGCAGATCAGCGACATTCATCAGGTGCCGGACACGCATCGGCGCGGCAAGTACCTGTTGGCGTTCGATCCCCTGGACGGTTCGTCCAACATCGACGTCAACCTGCCGGTGGGCACGATCTTCAGCGTGCTGCGTGCGCCGCCCGCGCGGGGCGGCGCCACCAGCACCCCGAGCGCGGCGGATTTCCTGCAGCCAGGCGTCGAGCAGGTGTGCGCGGGGTTCACCCTGTACGGGCCCGCGACCATGCTGGTGCTGACGACCGGCAGCGGGGTGGACGGATTCACCCTGGACCGGGAGATCGGCGCGTTCGTGCTGACCCACCCCCGGATGCGCATCCCCGAAGACACCTCCGGTTTCGCGATCAACGCGGCAAACGAGCGCTTCTGGGAACGGCCGGTGCGCCGCTACGTGCACGAGTGCCTGGACGGCGTGGACGGCCCGCGCGAGCGCGATTTCAATATGCGCTGGGTGGCCTCGCTGGTCGCCGACACCTTTCACATCCTCACCCGTGGCGGGGTCTACCTGTATCCGCGCGACACCCGCCCGCCCACGCGTCCGGGCCGGGTCGCGTTGCTCTACGGCGCCAATCCGATCGCGTTCATCGTCGAACAGGCCGGCGGTGCGGCGACCACCGGCAGCGAGCGGGTGCTGGAGGTGGCGCCGGGCGAGGTCCACCAGCGGGTGCCGCTGATCTTCGGCTCCCGCAACGAAGTCGAGCGCATCGAGCGGTATCACCGCGAACCCGACGAGGGACCCAGCTTCGACAGCTCGCTGTTCGGCACGCGCTCGCTGTTTCGCCCGGCCCAGCGCTGAAGAGGAGAACCATGTCGGTCAAGCATCCCGTCGTCGCGATCACCGGGTCCTCCGGCGCGGGGACCTCCAGCGTGACGCGGACGTTCCAGGAGATCTTCCGCCGCGAAGGGATCAATGCCGCCATCGTCGAGGGCGATTCGTTCCATCGTTACGACCGCAACGAGATGAAACTGGCCATGGCCGAGGCCGAGCAGAACCGCAATCTGCGGTTCTCGCACTTCGGTGAGGAGGCGAATCTGCTGAAAGAGCTGGAGACGCTGTTTCGCGACTACGGCGAGACCGGTGTCGGGACCGTCCGCCGATACCTGCACGACGAGACCGAGGCCAAGCCCTACGGACAGCCACCAGGGACCTTCACGCCGTGGCAGGAGCTGGCGCCCGGTAGTGACCTGCTGTTCTACGAAGGTCTGCACGGCGCGGCGGTCACCTCCACGGTGGATGTGGCCCGGCACACCGATCTGCTGGTCGGCGTCGTGCCGATCATCAATCTGGAGTGGATTCAGAAGGTGATCCGGGACAAGACCGAGCGCGGTTACTCCAGTGAGGCCGTGATCGACACGATCCTGCGGCGGATGCCGGACTACGTCACCTACATCTGCCCGCAGTTCTCCCGCACGTACGTCAACTTCCAGCGGGTGCCGACCGTGGATACCTCGAATCCATTTATCGCGCGCACCATTCCGACCGCCGACGAGAGCTTCGTGGTGATCCGGTTCGCGGATCCGAAGGTCATCGACTTCCCGTATCTGCTGTCGATGCTGCACGACTCGTTCATGTCGCGGACCAATTGCATCGTGGTGCCCGGCGGCAAGATGGAGCTGGCCATGCAGCTGATCTTCACCCCGCTGATCCTGCGGCTGATGGACAAGCGCCCGAAGCGGTCGTACTGAGCGCGGGTTCGGTCCCGGTCGGCTGCGCGCGCCTGGCCGGGCGCTCGCGTGACTCGGCGGCTGAGCTGGTCAGTCGGGGAGCAGGGGTACCGAGAGGCCCTCGCCGCGGTGCAGGAGGGCGGCGCGGGTGACGGCGGCGGAGCCGAAGCGCTTGCGTAGGTCGTCGAGGGTCGCGTCGAGGGTGTTGGTGGCGCGGGGCTCGAAGGGCAGGGTGAGCTGCACGGCGTCGGCGTCGTCGAGGTTGGTCAGCGCGAGGCCGATCAGGGTGAGACCGCGTTCCTGGATGAGCGGCATCGCCCCGGTGAGCAGCGCGCGGGACGCGCCCAGGATCGTCTCGGTGTGGTCGGTGGCCTCGGCGAGGGTGTGGGACCGGGTGGCCCGGGTGAAATCGTCGAAACGCAGGCGCAGCACCACGGTTCGGCACACGCGGTTCGCCGCGCGCAGGCGCCTGCCGAGCCGATCGGTGAGCCCGTGCAGGTAGGCCTCGATCTCGTCGGGGGGACGATGCCTGCGACCGAGGGCGCGCTGGGCGCCGATCGAGCGCCGCCGCCGACCGGTCTCGACGCGGCGCGGGTCACGCGCCCAGGACAGAGCGTAGAGATGGCGGGCCGCGGCGGGGCCGAGCATCGCCCGCAGCGGGCTCTCACCCAGCTCGGCCAGTTGACCGACCCGGGTGATGCCGTGCTCGTGCAACGTGCGCGCGGTGACATCGCCTACACCCCAGAGTCTTTCGACCGACAGTGGATGCAGGAATTCCAGTTCACCGCCCGGCGGCACCAGCCGCAACCCGTCGGGCTTGGCGACCGCACTGGCCACCTTGGCCAGGAACTTGGTGCGGGCGATGCCCACCGAGATCGGCAAGCCGACGCGCTCGCGCACTTGGGCGCGCAGCCGCGTCGCGATGGCGACCGGCTCACCCGAGATCCGGCGCAGCCCGCCGACGTCGAGAAACGCCTCATCGATGGAGATGCCCTCCACGACGGGTGTGGTGTCGCGGAAGATGTCGAAGACGGCTTTGCTCGCCTCGGCGTAGGCGGACATGCGCGGGGGCACCACGATCGCGTGCGGGCACAACCGGCGCGCCTGCCCGCCGTTCATCGGAGTGCGCACGCCGAACGCCTTCGCCTCGTAGCTGGCGGCCAGGACCACTCCGCCGCCGACGATCACCGGCTTGCCGCGCAGCCGCGGGTCGTCACGCTGCTCGACCGAGGCATAGAACGAATCGAGATCGGCATGCAGGATCGAGGCCTCCGCCCGCGCGAGTATCCGGGGCCTGCCGGATCGGGAGACGGGCGCTTCGGACACGAACATATGTTCGCACAGGGCTCCGACATGAGCCGTCGAGCCGGGCCGATCTACTGGTTGCCTCAGTAGTAACCCGCCTCTGCCGGTAACCTGTTCCCACGACGGGGCACAGCGCGGATGAGGGAGTCGGTACGGTGCGTGGATTCGGGGATCTGGAGGCGGTGATCATGGACCGCATCTGGGATCAGGACGCAGAGGACACAACGGTGCGCGAGATCTTCGACGAACTGTCGGCTCAGCGGGACATCGCCTATACGACGGTGATGTCGACCATGGACAACTTGCATCGCAAGGGCTGGCTGGCGCGCGAACGCGCAGGCAAGGCCTATCGATATTGGCCGACGCTCACCAGGGAAGAGCACAGCGCCCGGCTCATGCTGGAGGCATTGGGTTCCGGTGGCCGCTCGGATCTGGTGCTCAGTCATTTCGTCGACCGGATCAGCGCCGAGGAGTCGGCTGGACTGCGTGCCGCGCTCCGCAGACTGGCGGCGCGCAAGTCACCAGAAGTGCCGTGAGCCTTGCCATAGCTCTGATGCTGTACGGCAGCGTCGTGGCGACCTTCGGTCCGCCCGTGCTGCGCGGTCTGACCCATCGCGGTATCGCGCCGCGGCTGGGTGTGATCGCCTGGGTTGTCGCGATCGTCGGTGCGCTGAGCGCGTGGGGAATCGCGGCGACCCTGGTGACCGTCGAGTTCGCCACCTACTGGGGACATCCGAAGGACGCGTTGCGCGCGTGCGTTTCGTTCCTGTGGTCCCCGATGCATGTGCACGGCGCCGCGGCCACCCGAGCGGCCACGTTCGCGGTGGCGGCGCTGGTCGCCACCGGTACGGTCGCGCTGGTGGCGCGTGCGGTGGGCGTCGTGGTGGACATGCGCAGGCGGACCAGCGTCCATGCGCGGGCGGTCCGGCTGGTCGGCAGGCCGGTGCCGGGTATCGGGGCGGTGGTGCTGGATTCGCCGGAGCGCCAGGTCTACTGCGTGCCGGGACGGCCCGACACCATCGTGGTCACCACCGCCGCCTTGGACGCGCTGGACGACGATCAGCTGGCCGCGGTCCTCGCGCACGAACGCGCGCACCTGTCCGGCAGGCACGCGGCGTTGACCGCGGTGCTGCGTGCGGTGGCCACCACGCTGCCCGGCCTTCGCCTGTTCACCGTCGGCGCGGCCGAGATCGCGCGCCTGCTGGAGATGTGCGCCGACGACAAGGCCGCCGACGAGCACGGGTCGCTGTCGCTGCTGGGCGGACTGCTGGCGATCGTCGGCATCGTCGAGCCCGCGCCGCCGGGTGTGCTGGCCGCGGCGGGCACCGCGGTGCTGGCCCGTGCCGAACGACTGGCCGACCCGGTCGGTGCGATCCGGCGAGCCACCACCCGCACCGCCCTGCTCGGCGTGATCGCGATGACGGTGACCGGGTCGGCGCTGGCCGTGGCGATGGTCGCGGGTCTGGGCGCACTGCTGAGCTGAGTGATAGGGGGAACACGAGTTGCAGGTCACCTGGGATCAGGTCTTCGCCTGGCGGCTGCGTCGTCAGTATGTGCGGTCCCGTGCGGACGAGGGGGTGGCAGCGATCGCCGAACGCCTGTGTGGCGTGCAGGCGCAGGTCACCTCCGCGGCGGAACTGGCGGTCGCATTGCGCAGCGTGAAACCGGAACCGGGCGGACTGGTTCGCGCGCTCGAGGACGGCACCTTGCTGAAGACCTGGGCGATGCGCGGCACCCTGCACGCACTCACTCCGGACCTGGCCGCGGCTTGCCTGGCGCTCATCGGCTCGGCACGCACCTGGGAAAAGCCGTCCTGGCAGAAGAACTTCGGCGCCTCGCCCGCGGAGGTGGCGGCGCTGACCGAGGCGGTCGCCGAGGTGCTCGACGGCGCGGTGCTCACCCGCGAGGAGTTGGTCGAGGCTCTGGTGTCCGAGCCGGGATTCCACCGGCTCGGCGAGGAATTGCGCTCCGGCTGGGGCGCGCTGCTCAAACCCCTGGCCTGGCAGGGGGTACTGTGCCACGGTCCGGCGCGGGGCACCAAGGTGACCTTCACCAGTCCCGCGCATCTGGTGCGCGACTGGCCCGGCCTGCCCGAACCGGATGTCGCGGCGCACGCGGCGGTGCTCGGCTATCTCCGCGCGTACGGCCCGGCGACGCCGGAGACCTTCGACGCCTGGCTCAGCCGCAACAGTCTGCGCAAGACCACGGTCCGGCGCTGGTTCGCCGAGCTGGGTGGGCTGCTCACCGAGGTCGAGGTGGAGGGCAGGCGCGCCTTCCTGCCGACCGACCAGGTCGACGCCGTGGCCGCCGCCGCGCCGAGCGCGACGGTGCACCTGCTCGGCGCCTTCGACCAGTACGTGCTGGGGCCCGGCACCGGCGACACCGTCCTGCTGCCCGGCGCCCACCGCGGGAAGGTGAGCCGCACCGCGGGCTGGATCTCACCGATCGTCGTCGTCGGCGGACGCATCGCGGGCATCTGGGAACTCACCGAGGACGCCGTCGCGATCGCGATGTTCGACGGTGCGCCGCTGCCGAAGCGCGGGCTGGACGAGGCTGTCGCGCACGTCGCGCTGGCGGCCGGGCGCGAGAAGCTCACGGTGCGAGCCGCGTAGCGCGGTCGCGGTGGGTCACATAGTGTTCGAGGCCGTCGAGGATGCGCTGTAGCCCGAAACCGAAGTGGTCGAAATCCGGGCCGAACGCGTCGTCCGACAGCGCGGCCATGACCGGGTAGCGGCCGCTGGCCATGGCTTGTTCCAGCTTGGGGACCTGCGCCTGCCAGAATTCCGCGTCGGTCAGGCCCGAGACGCGTTCGGCCTCTTGCTCGTACAGCTGTGTGCGGGCCGCGCCCAGCACGTAGCCGGAGACCATGATCACCACCGAGACGAGCTCGCGATCGGGCAAACCCATCGGCCGGATCGCGCCGAGCACATTCTCCATGCCTTCCATCGCCCCGGGACCGAGCACCGGGCGTGACTGGTTCACTCCGATCAGCCACGGGTGCCGCCGGTACATGGCGAGGGATTCGTAGGCGAGGGTTTCCAGTGCGCCACGCCATCCGTCGAGACGATCGCCGAGGCCGTCGATCGGGGCCTGCACCCGGTCGAGCATCAGATCCAGCAGTTCGGCCTTGCCGGGCAGGTAGCGGTACAGCGACATGGTTCCGGTGCCGAGTTCGGTCGCGACCCGGCGCATCGTCACCGCGGCGAGGCCCTCGCCGTCGGCCACCGCGATCGCCGCGTCAACGATCCGGTCCAGCGACAGACCGGGTTTCGGCCCACGACTCGGCCGGGGGCCCGCGCCCCAGAGCAGGTCGAGGGTGCGGGCGATATCGCCGCTGCCGCTGGTCTCCGTGCCGGTCATGATCGTCAGCTTATCCGCTTGGCAGAAAACTGGGTACGTTGTACTCTAATTCGAGTACGTTGTACCCAGTTTTCGGGTACGCCACGGGGAAGGTGAGTAGTGAACGATTTCGCGGTCCTGGCCGAGGGACTGGAGAAGAGATACGGGGACAAGCGAGCCCTGGACGGATTCGATCTGACCGTGCGGCGCGGCACGGTGCACGGGCTGCTCGGGCCCAACGGCGCGGGCAAGACCACCGCGGTGCGCATCCTGTCCACGCTGATCCGGCTGGACGGCGGCCGTGCGAGCGTGGCAGGCCTCGACGTCGCCCACCGGCCGCGTGAGGTGCGCGCCCGCATCGGGCTGACCGGCCAGTACGCCGCCGTCGACGAAGTGCTCACCGGGCGGCAGAACCTGGAGATGTTCGGCCGGTTGTTCCACCTCGGCGGACGCCGGGCAAAGCAGCGGGCCACCGAACTGCTCGAGCGTTTCGACCTGACCGAGGCCGGTGACCGCGGCGTCGGCAAGTACAGCGGCGGCATGCGCCGCAGGCTCGATCTGGCGGCGTCGATGATCCTCGCGCCGGACGTGCTGTTCCTCGACGAGCCCACCACCGGACTCGATCCGCGCAGTCGAGGCGAGGTCTGGGAGTCGGTGCGCGCCTTGGTCGCCGACGGCACCACGGTGCTGCTGACGACGCAGTATCTGGAGGAGGCGGACAAACTCGCCTCCCGGATCACCGTCATCGATCATGGACGCGCCATCGCCGAGGACACCCCGGACGGATTGAAGAGCACCGTGGGCGGCGACCGCATCGAGGTCGTGGCCGCGGACGTGGCCGACCTGCCCGCCGTCGCCAAAGTGGTGGCCCGGGTGTGCGACGGCGAACCGGACACCGACGACGTCGAACGACGGGTATCGGCGGCGGTCACCGAGCGCGTCGCGGCGCTCACCGAGGTCGCGCGCACACTCCAGGACGAAGGTGTGGACGTGGAGGACATCGGTTTGCGCAGACCCAGTCTCGACGACGTCTTCCTGCAGTTGACCGGCCACCGCACCACCACCGAGGAGGCGACCCGATGAGCACCGTGGACCTCACCCCGAGCCGTACGCGTTCCCGCGCCTACTGGGCGATCGCCGATTGCTGGAATATCGTGCGCCGCGGGCTGACCCACTATCAGCGTCAGCCGGTCAACATCGCCTGGCAACTCGGCTTCCCGATCCTGTCGGTACTGCTGTACGGCTATGTCTTCGGCAGCGCGATGAGCGTGCCCGGCGGCGGTGACTACCGCAGCTTCCTGATGCCGGGCATGTTCGCCATGACGATGGCGTTCGGCTTCATCAACACCGCGACGGTGGTCGTCTACGACGCCACCAACGGCGTGATCGACCGCTTCCGCTCGATGCCGATGGCCTCCTCCGCGGTGGTGTCCGGGCGCGGCGTCACCGATCTGATCGTGGCCTGCGCGGAGTTGACCATTCTGATGCTGACCGCCCTGGTCATCGGGTGGCGGCCGGACGGGGGAGTGCTGCGTGGCGCCGCGGCCTTCGGTCTGCTGCTGTTGCTGCGATTCGCGTTGATCTGGGTGGGTGTCTGGCTCGGGTTGCTGGTGCCGAACCCGGAGGCCGCGGGCGGGCTGTTCGCGGTCGCCTTCCCGCTCACCATGATCTCCAGCATCTTCGTCGCACCCCAGCTGATGCCGGACTGGCTGGGCGTCATCGCGGCGTGGAACCCGATCTCCTCCACGGTGGCCGCGACCCGTGAGCTGTTCGGCACGCCGGTCGGCAGCGGAGATTCCTGGGTGGAGCAGCACGCGTTGCTGATGGCCGTGGTGTGGCCGCTGATCATCACCGCGATCTTCCTGCCGCTCGCGGTCCGGCGATTCCAGCGCCTGAGCCGCTGACCCGTCGCCGTGTGAAACCCCGGCCGA
>NZ_BAFP01000068.1 GCF_000308455.1 Nocardia abscessus NBRC 100374
TCGTTCATCGCGTGCATCACCGAACCGGCGCCGAGGAACAGTCCGGCCTTGAAGAACCCGTGGGTGAGCAGATGCATGATGGCGAAGGCGTATCCGGCGGGGCCGAGTCCGGCGGCCAGCACCATGTAGCCGATCTGGCTCATGGTGGAGGCGGCCAGTGCCTTCTTGATGTCGTCCTTGGCGCAGCCGATGATCGCGCCGAACAGCAGGGTGACCGCGCCGACCAGCACCACCCCGAGCCGGGCGTCGGGGGCGAGGTCGAAGATCGCGTTGGAGCGCGCGATCAGGTACACACCGGCGGTGACCATGGTGGCGGCGTGGATGAGCGCCGACACCGGGGTGGGGCCCTCCATGGCGTCACCGAGCCAGGATTGCAGCGGCACCTGTGCGGACTTGCCGCACGCGGCCAGCAGCAGCAACAGGCCGATCGCGGTGAGCGTGCCCTCGCTCGCGGCGGGCGCGCCGCCGAACACGACGGCGAAGTCGACCGATCCGAACGTCGCGAACATGACCATCATCGCGATCGCCAAGCCCATGTCGCCGACCCGGTTCACCACGAACGCCTTCTTGGCGGCCGTCGCCGCGGAGGGCTTTTCGTGCCAGAACCCGATCAGCAGGTAGGAAGCCAGGCCGACGCCCTCCCAGCCGAGGTAGAGCACGAGGTAGTTGTTCGCCAGGACCAGCAGCAGCATGGCCGCGAGGAACAGGTTGAGGTAGGCGAAGAACCGCCGCCGCGCCGGGTCGTGGCTCATGTAGCCGATCGAGTAGACGTGGATCAGCGAGCCGACGCCGGTGATCAGCAGCGCGAAACACATCGAGAGCTGGTCGAGTTGCAGCGCGAAGTCGACCTGGAGGCCGGCCACCGGAACCCAGCTGAACAGGTCCTGGTGTACCGCGCGGTCGGCGGTGTCGCGTCCGAGCATGTCGGTGAAAGCGAGCACGGCGACCCCGAACGAGGCCAGCGCCGTCGCGGTGCCGAGCAGATGACCCCACTTGTCGGCGTAGCGTCCGGTCAGCAGCAGGACGATCGCACCCGCCAGGGGGAGGGCGGGCAGCAGCCAGAGCGTTGCGGTGTCCACGTCAGAACTTCAGCAGGTTGGCGTCGTCGACCGAGGTCGAGCGGCGGGCGCGGAAGATGGTCATGATGATGGCCAGGCCGACGACCACCTCGGCCGCGGCGACCACCATCGTGAAGAACGCGAACACCTGCCCGTCCAGGTTGGCGTGCATCCGGGCGAAGGTGACGAACGCGAGGTTCACCGCGTTGAGCATCAGCTCGATGCACATGAACACCACGATGGCGTTGCGCCGCAGCAGCACACCGGCCGCGCCGATCGTGAACAGCAGGGCGGACAGGAACAGGTAGTTCTCGGGATTCACCGCTTGCCTTCCTCGTCGCTGGGGGTGTCGGTCCCGTCCGATGCGGGCGTGGTGCCGACCGAGATGACGGCCGCTTCGGTCAGCGCCCTGGTGCGGCGGTGCCGCAGGATGGTGCTGACCGACAGCTCCTCGAACGACCCGTCGGGCAACCGCGCGGGGACGTCCACCGCGTTGTGCCTGGCGTAGACGCCGGGGGTGGGCAGCGGTGTCGCGCGATGCCCCTTCTCGCGGAACCGGCGGCGCGACTGCTCGCGCTGGTCGGTGCGGGGCCCGAACTGCTCGCGATGGGCCAGCACCATGGCGCCGATAGTGGCGGTGATCAGCAGGGCGCCGGTGAGTTCGAAGGCCCACACGTAGCGCAGGAAGATCAGCTCGGCCAGTTCGCCGATCGCGTCGCGGCCGGCGAATCCGGACGCGGGGAAGGTGATTCCGGATTCGCGGACGCCGTGGGCGATGCCGCCGCTGAGCAGCAGCCCGAAGCCGAGGCCGACCGCGGCGGCGGCGAGGCGCTGGCCGCGGATGGTTTCCTTCAGTGACTCCGCGGAGTCGACGCCGACGAGCATCAGCACGAACAGGAACAGCATCATCACCGCGCCGGTGTAGACCACGATCTGCACGACGCCGAGGAACAGCGCGTCCTCGGCGATGTAGAACGCGGCCAGGGCGATCATGGTGGCCGCCAGGCACAGTGCGGAGTGCACCGCCTTGGAGGCGAACACCATGCCGAGCGCGCCGAGTACGGCCAGTGGGGCGAGGATCCAGAACTGGACGGCTTCACCGGTGGAGGCGCGGGTCAACGGCTCCGCGGCCAGGATCAAATCGGTCACCGTGGTGCTCCTTCCACGCCGGCGCCGGCGGGTTGCCGGGGCGCATCGGTGGCCGTGGCGCCGCTGGTGGCCGGTGCGTCGCCGGGGACCCGTCCGAGGTAGTAGTCCGCCTCGTCGGTGCCGGGATGCATGGCGTGCGGCGGTGCGGTCATCCCGGGCTGCAGCGGGGCGAGCAACCGGTCCTTCTCGTAGATCAGGTCGGCCCGGTTGTCGTCGGCCATCTCGTAGTCGTTGGTCATCGTGAGCGCCCGGGTGGGGCAGGCCTCGATGCACAGTCCACAGCCGATGCAGCGCAGGTAGTTGATCTGGTAGACCTGGCCGTATCGTTCGCCGGGGGAATAGCGTTCGGTCTCGGTGTTGTCGGCGCCTTCGACGTAGATCGCGTCGGCGGGGCAGGCCCACGCGCACAGTTCGCAGCCGATGCACTTCTCCAAGCCGTCGGGATGCCGGTTGAGCTGGTGCCTGCCGTGGTAGCGCGGCGCGGTCGGCGTTTTCTGCTCGGGATAGAACTCGGTGTTCGGCTTCTTGAACATGGTCGCGGCGGTGACCGCGAATCCGGCCAGCGGCTCGAACAGGCTGCCCTTGGCGCGGGTGGCGTCGCGGGCGTGCGCGTCGGCGGGCAGTGGCGGCACCGGGAAGCCGAGGAACACCGTCGAATCGGCGGAGTCCGCGACCACCGGCTCCTCGACCGGTGGCGGTGTGCCCGCCGCCCGGCCCGCCCGCAGGAACCGCAGCACCAGCAGCCCGGTGACCGCCAGGCCGCCGATCACCAGGATCGGGGTCTGTACCGGGTAGCCCTCCGCTTGCAGCACCCGTGCCGCGGCCACCACCATGACCCAGGCCAGCGAGGTCGGGATCAGCAGTTTCCAGCCGAGATTCATGAACTGGTCGTAGCGCAGCCGGGGCAGCGTGCCGCGCAGCCAGATGAACACGAACAGGAACGTCCAGACCTTGGCGGTGAACCACAGCACCGGCCACCACCCGGAGTTCGCGCCGTCCCACATGTTCAGCGGCCACGGCGCCCGCCAGCCGCCGAGGAACAGCGTTGTGGCCAGCGCGGAGACCGTGGCCATGTTGACGTACTCGGCCAGCATGAACATGGCGAACTTGAGCGAGGAGTACTCGGTGTGGAAGCCGCCGACCAGTTCGCCCTCGGCCTCGGGCAGGTCGAACGGCGCCCGGTTGGTCTCGCCCACCATCGAGACGCAATAGATCAGGAACGACGGCAGCAGCAGGAACACATACCAGGTGCCTTCCTGCGCGGACACGATCCCGGAGGTGGCCATGGTGCCGCCGAGCAGGAAGACGGTGGCGAAGCACAGTGCCATCGCGATCTCGTAGGAGATGACCTGCGCGGTCGAGCGCAACCCGCCCAGCAGCGGATAGGTGGAGCCGGAGGACCATCCGGCCAGCACGATGCCGTAGACGCCGATGGAGGTGATCGCGAGGATGTACAGCACCGCCACCGGAAGGTCGGTGAGCTGCAGCGGGGTGGTGACACCGAAGACGGACACCTCCGGCCCGAAGGGGATCACCGCGAACGCCATGAACGCGGGGACCACCGAGATGACCGGGGCCAGAATGTAGATCGGCTTGTCCACGATCGCCGGGACGATGTCCTCCTTGAGGGCCATCTTCACGCCGTCGGCGATGCTTTGCAGCGAGCCGAACGGCCCGGTGCGGTTCGGGCCGATCCGCATTTGCATGCGGGCCACGATCTTTCGCTCCGCGAGCACCGCGACGAGTGGAATCAGCATCAGATAGACGAACACGGCGACGGCTTTGGCGATCACGAGCCACAGCGGGTCGTGTCCGAAGCCGGTCGGGGTGTACGGGGCGGCCGAGGCGGCGGGTGTCACCGCGGACGCCGTGACGAGCGCGGCGAGATCACTCATGGCGGTGCTCCTTCATCCTCTCGTCGGCGTGCCGCAGGTGCACGATCGCGCCGGGCTGGACGGCGAGCTGCTCGGCGATGGAGCAGCCGGGGGAGTGCTGCGGCAGCCACACCACGCGGTCGGGCAGGTCACTGATCATCAGGGGAAGCGTGACGGCGCCGCGGCTGGTGGCGACGGTGACCGGATCGTCGGGTTGCGCGCCGAGTTCGGCGGCGGTGGCGGCCGACAGGCGCACCACCGGGGGCCGGGCGATGCCCGCCAGATTCGGTTCGCCGTCCTGCATGCGGCCCTCGTCCAGCAGCATCCGCCAGCTCGCGAGCACCGCGGTGCCCGGTTCGGGGCGCGGCAGCGGATGCGGCCGGTGCGTGGGCGCGGTAACGGGCGCGCCGTCCCACGCGCCGAGTTCGGCGAGTTCGGCGCGGGCGGATTCGACGTCCGGCAGGTTCAGGCGCACCGACATCTCACCGGCGATGGCGTGCAGCACCCGCTGGTCCGACAGCGGCGCGGCCTGGCGGCGCACCATGTCGTCGCCGAGCGCGGCGGCGAACGGGCGCGGCCTGCCCTCCCAGGTGCGGAAGGTGCCGGATTTCTCCATGGCCGCGGCCACCGGGAACACCACGTCGGCGCGTTCGGTGACCGGGCTGCGCCGCAGTTCCAGGCTCACCACGAACCTGGCCGCGTCGATGGCGGCCAGCGCCGCGGCCGGGTCGGGCAGGTCGGCCACGTCGACGCCGCCGATGACCAGCGCGCCGAGGCCGGAGGCCGCCTCCAGGATGGCCGTCGTGTCACGGCCTGCGCCGACCGGCAGCTCCGGCACGTTCCAGACCGCCCGAACCTGTTGGCGGGCCCGGGGATCGGCCA
>NZ_BAFP01000067.1 GCF_000308455.1 Nocardia abscessus NBRC 100374
TTTCATGGATGGAATGCAGGATCGTGTCGATCGGCACGCCCTCCCGGGCCCAATCGGCCGCCGCTTCGGCCAGCCGGCCGGTCTTCGCCGGAATATCCTGCCCGTCCAGCATGCTGACCGACAGCTCGAGACAGACCCGGGTGGTGGCCGTGACATCACCGGCGATGATGTCACCGGGCATTGTGGCGCAGGTTGTCACGTTGTCGATGAAGTGCTCGACTAGCTGCCGAGACACCCCCTGCAGGTCCTGTGTGGGTAATGACATCGGTTTGCCCGAGACGGTCAACGCACTCCGGAGTGCCCCAGTGGTTGTCATCGTCGACTCCCTTCCGCCTAGTTGCTGCGGTTCTTCCGGCCGATGGTCCGGTCCGCAGCCGCGCGAGGCCGCGGATTCCCGCGAGGAACGCGATTGACCTGTGGCCTTGATCGGTCGGGATCCAACGATAAGGTGATTAAGGGCTCAGCTTCTACTCCTCATTGCCCGACCGCTCGATGTCGGTGAATCATGGCGGTGACTTGCGCCGAAAGCCGTTCGTAACAGCGTTCGAAGATATCCCCAATGGTTTTGCGAGACAGTCGCTCACTTTTTGCGGCCGCGCTCACGGGCCCGTTGATCAGTGCTGAATGCCCGATTCAGCCGATCGGCATGCGCTCCTGGGGTACTGGCAGGGCGCGCTGACACGGTCCTGACCGGTCCTGGCTGCGGGGCTCAGGGAGTGTCGGGGAGTTGAGCAGCCCGTACTTCGGCGTCGAGCCATGCGCCGATCATCTGTGCGGTCATCGCGATGGCCTCGCGGCGTTCGTGGTCGTCGACCTCCTGGGCCGTTGTGCGCAGTACCGCCGTGAAGCCGGTATTGATCAGCACGTATGCCATCACGTCATATTTGTGATCGTCTCCCGGGCCGAGGAGCTGGATCAACAGCACCTTGACCAGCGGACGCAGACGCGGTTCGAACTCGGGGATGCCGCTGTTGTAGAACTGAACTCCGCCGACCAGCGCGCGCACCAGATACGCGTTGGCGACCAACTCTTCGGTGAACAGTTCCAGCATCTCGCCGAGCACCTTCGGAGCCGAGGGGAGCAGCTGGGGGATCGGGCGCTGCGACAAGTCCGACACCCAGTGTGTAAAGCGCCGCTCCGCGTTTTCGAGAAGGCGCTCGAGCAGCTCATCGACGATCGCGGTCCGATCGGGGAAGTACCGATAGACCGTACCGATGCTCAACCCGGCCTCCGCCGCGATCCGGTTCGTCGAGGTTTCAGCGATTCCACACTCACCGAACAACCGCGCCGCGGTGTCGAGGATCTGCTCCTTCGTTTCCTTCGCGCGCTGCTGGGTCGGGCGACGGCGCTGTGGGGCGGCCTTCTGCGGCATCACACTTCCCTGTCCTTGGGTGAGAACTGAGCTTTGCTCATTTCACTGTAGTTGTCGAATGTCACTGCGGCTCGGGTAGTTTGTTAGGCCATTGAATTCACGGCCGACAGCGCGGGCACAGCTGACCGCAGCGGCGCGCGATATCAGGTCATGGGCGGGCTCACGGAGGTGTTGATGGCGGCTGGTCAGCTGCCCAGAGGTCGACTGGCGCGGGGCGGTCGGTTGGGCCGACTGGTCGCGGGGCAGGCTGTGCGTGGAGTCGGGTCTCGGTTGTCCATGATCGGTCGGCCTGACGAAGCCCGGCAGATACTTGCCGAGCGGTCCGCTCTGCAAGCCGCGCAGCAAATGGTCACAGTGCTCGGCGGCATGAAGGGCGCGGCGATGAAGCTGGGCCAGATGCTGTCGGTTCTCGATGTCGACCTCGTCCCCGAATCCCACCGTGAACTGTTTCGGGTGAAGCTCGCCGAACTTCGAGATCGCGCACCGGAGGTTCCGTTCAGGTCGATGCGGAAGGTCATCGAAGGTGATCTCGGGCCGATGTCGCGAGTGTTCGCCGATTTCGAGCAGACGCCGGTGGCCGCGGCCTCGATCGGCCAGGTGTATCGGGCGAAGTTGCATGACGGGCGCATGGTCGCGGTAAAGGTGAAATACCCCGGTGTGGATGAGGCCGTCGCGGCGGACATGCGTAACTTGCAGTTGTTCGCCAAGCTGTGCAGATCCGTGCTGCCGAGCGCGGGCGACGCCGCCGTGCTGGAGGAGATCGCACGCAACATCGGCGGTGAACTCGACTACCTGCGCGAAGCGCGGACTCAGCATGCAGTCGCGTCGCGCTTCCACGAACACCCCTTCATCACCGTCCCCGACAGTGTGGGAGAACACTGCACGCACCACGTTCTTGTCACAGAGTTCGTCGAAGGGAGGTCCTTCCAAGAGATTCAGGCTCTGCCCGGGGCCGACCGAGATCGGATCGGTGAGCTGATCTACCGCTTCTACATCAGTTCGCTGTTCTCCGACTACGAGTTCTGCGGTGACCCGCATCCCGGCAACATCCTTCTGGACAGGGACGGTCGCCTCGCCTTCGTGGATTTCGGGCTCTATTACCGGATGAATCCCGCGGACGCCGAGTTCGAGCGTGCGTCCCTGCTCGCCGCCGGGGAACACCGTGCCGGGGATCTGTACCAGGCGTGGGTCGGACGCGGCATCATCGACCCGGACGCGAGCGTCACGCCACAGGAATGCCTGGAATACGTGTGGGCCGCCTCGGGTTGGCAGTTGCTCGACGAGGAGATCACGATCACCCCGGAACTCGCTACCGCGGCAGTGGTGCTCGCCGTGGACCCGAGGGCGGACGAATTCCGGGGTATGCGGCATCAGCTGCTTCCGGCTGAGCACGTGTTCTCCAGGCGGGCGGAGTTGTTCACCTTCGCTGCACTCGGTCAGCTCGAGACGACCAACAATTGGCATCGCCTGGCCCGTGAGTGGCTCTACGGCGAGCCTCCAGCAACCGATATCGGGCGGGCGACGGCACGGTGGCGAGCCGGGCGGCTGTCGGGCCCACCTTCCCACCGCTGACCAGACCATCACCGCACTGCGAAGACGTTGCCCTGCCTCTCGACTCATATTCACCGATGTTCCTGGCGGGCAGTGAGCATTGGCCTGACTGCCGTGGTTGATCAGACGGACTGGCGCTGGACCGCTGACAGCGACCGTGTCAGGCTGTCAGGCGGTTCTTCGTCACCGGACGCGGGTCGACTTCCGCACGTCTCAGTACCGCCGCGGCCGAGTCGAGCGTGCTGTCCTGCGCTAGGATGCTCTCATAGAGGCGCGATAGCGCGCGGCCGGGTTCGACCCCGAGCTCAGTATCCAGGCGCTGTCTGGTCCGATGGAACAGATGCAGGGCCTCGGACTGGCGGCCGGTGCGGTAGAGCGCCAGCATCAGCAGTCCGCACAGGTGCTCGCGCGACGGGTCGGCCGCGACGAGCCGTTGCAGTTCGACGATGGCCTGGCGGTTGTTACCGAGCAACAGGTGTGCGCTGACCAGATCCTCCCAGGCCAGGATGCGCTGCTCCTCGAGGAAGGCGGCGGCGGATCGGCATCGTTCGCCGGCGTGGGTGTTCAGCAGTGCCGGCCCGCGCCACAGCCGCAGTCCCTGCTGCAGTGACTGCAGCGCGCGCACCGGATCGGCGGCCAGGTCGCTGAATCCACGCGTGGTGCAATCGAGGAATCGGTTGGCGTCCACGGCATCGCGTGGGATGTCGAGCACGTAGCCGTTCTGCACCGCGCGCAACTCGATCGGTTCCCCGCTCCCGTCCGTGCATTTCTCCATTGTCTTTCGGATGCGCGTCGCCTGCGCCTGAATTGCGTTTCGTGGATTCTTGAGCAGCTCGCCCGGCCACAATTCTTCGGTGAGCTCGTTGTAGTAGACGGTGTTCCCGGCCTTGAGGGCGAGAACGGCCAGCATCGCTCGGATCTTGCCGGCCCGCAATTCTGTGCGGCTGTCGGCGGCGACGATGGAAATGGACCCGAGTATATCGATGTGGACGGCGCCGGTGTGCCACACATCGTCCCGGGCGGTGGTGGCGGGTGCGTCCCAGGACAGGCTGAGCGCCATTGGCGAACCTCTCTTTACTCGACATTTCCCCTGGTGAGAAAGATTTTAATGACGGGTCACAACTATCACACAGAGGGCATTGTGGTTATTTGTCACCATTGTCGCAGCGTCGGAATGTGGTCACACGACACCGGGCGGTGTGTCAGTAGCCCGTCAGTGGTTTCGTCAGCGTCGTGGGTCAAGGTCGGATTGTTTATGGGACATCCGTAGCCGCTGACTGCGATATTGGAGTAGTTGTGACAGCACAAGGTTTCCTGCTGGAGTGCATCGCCGATTCGTGGCTGGATGGAAAAAGTGAAGGACTGTCCGCGGACACGCCGCTGCTGGAACTGAACATCATCTCTTCTGCCGAAGTATTCGATTTGGTGCATGCCATTCAGGCGGAATTCGGGATTGTCATTCCGCTCCAGGAGGTCAGGCCGGAGAATTTCCGGTCCGTTGCGGTCATCGCGGACCTGATCGAGCGCATTCGCGGGAAGTAGGGGACATTCGATGGCTGAAACGACAGCGGCGGTGGATTCGGTGTCCGAGGTGGTCATCGCGACGGCCATGCGGCATACGCATTACCGGCGCGACCAACTCGATCCAACGGCCGATCTCGAGGGCGAGCTGGGTATCGACTCGGTTGTGCTCATCGCGATCATCGGGGACGCGGCGAAGCAATTGGCCCTGCCCGCCAATCTCACCTCCGATATCTCGGTCACCACCCTGGGCGCGCTGATCGGGGAACTGGAAACCTACGCCGACTGTGCGGCCACCGACGCAGCGCCGCCGGAGCCCCGCACGTTCTCCGAGCCGGAGCCGGAGCCGGAGCCGGAGCCGGAGCCGGAGCTGGCGATCGGCGAGGTGGATCCGATCGGGCCTGCCGGAATCACGGCCTGGGATGGCCGCTCGATGCGCGACTTCCTGGTCAGCGACGAACGTGACCTGTTCGCCAAGGCCGCGGAGTTCGCCGCGCATCGCCGTGATCGCGAAGCCGAGCGCCTCTACTGGTATGGCATGCCGCTGCGGTCGCGGTGCACCAACCGGGCCCGGATCTACGACGAAATCTCCGGTCGAACTCGCGAATTCCTGATGTTCGGCTCGAACAACTATCTCGGCCTGGCCAACCATCCGCAGGTCATCGACGCGATCTGCGCCGCCACCCGGGAATTCGGTGCCACCAATACCGGATGCCGCATCATCGGCGGAACCAACCACCTGCACAAGGAACTCGAGCGCAGGCTCGCGGCCTTCAAAGGGCGCGGGGCCGCCATCGTGTACCCGGGCGGCTACGCCGCCAACCTGGGCGCGATCTCGGCGCTGGTGGGGGCCAAGGATGCGGTCATCGTGGACAAGCTCAATCACATGAGCATCGTCGACGGCTGGAAACTATCCAGCGGGCTGCGCCGGATCTACCGCCACAACGATATGGCACATCTCGAGAGCGTCCTGGATCGGTGCGCCGAGCAGGCCCGGGGGATGCTGATCGTCACCGACGGTGTATTCAGCATGCACGGCGATATCTGCGAGCTGCCGCAGATCGTCCGGTTGGCCCGATCCTACGGTGCGCGGGTGCTGGTCGACGACGCGCACGCCACCGGGGTCCTCGGCGCCCGGGGCACGGGCACCGCCGAGCACTTCGGCCTGAAGGGTGAGGTCGACCTGGAACTCGGCACGATGAGTAAGGCCCTGGCGGGAATGGGCGGCTTCGTCGTCGGCGACGAGGAGGTGATCGATTACCTGCGGTTCTACTCCAACTCGTATGTGTTCGCCGCGACCATCCCGGCCGGTGTCGCGGCGGGACTGATTGCCTCTATCGACGTGATGGAGCGCGAGCCCGAGCGAATCACCTTGCTGTGGAACAATATTCGTAGCCTTACCGGATACCTCACCGATGCCGGATTCGACCTGGAACGTACTCGGAGCGCGATCTTGCCGATCGTCGTTGGCGACGAGCGCCAGGCCATGGAGATGGGCCGTGCGGTCCGGGCGCGCGGATTATTCTGCCAGACAGTCGTTTTCCCCGGCGTCCCGCTCGGCGAGGCCCGGTTGCGGGTCAGCGTCACCTCCGAGCACACGCCGGAGGATCTGGACCTGGCGGCCCAGATCTTCATCGACGCGGGCCGGGAAACCGGGGTACTGCCGTGAGCGACCGCGTCATCTGCCTGCCGGATATCGATTCCGACGAGCACGCGGCTCGTCCGGCGCTGCTCGGGCGGACCACGCTCACCTACGGTGAGCTCGCCACCGCGGTGCACGCGGTAGCGCACCGGCTGCGCGAACTCGGTGCCGTGCGGGGTGATCGCGTGGTCATCTGGATGTACAAACGCCCGGAGTACGTCCAGACGATGCTGGGTGCGCTGCACCGCGGGTGTGCGTATGTCGCCGTCGACGGCGCGCACCCGGTGAGTCGGCTGACGACGATCGTTGAGGAGACCGAACCGATCCTGCTCGTCACTGACGAGCGGCACCTGCCCCAACTCGCGAGCCTAGAACTGCCGGACTCGGTCCGCACCGTGGTGGTCGTCGACCGAGTCGGCGACGCTGTCGCGACGGTGCGGACGGTCAGCTGGTCGAACTTCGTCGCCGGCGCCGAGGCGATCCGGGTGCCGCGCGCGGCGATCACGCCGTCCAGCCTGGCCGCGATTCTCTACACTTCCGGCTCCACAGGGACGCCGAAGGGCGTGCAGATCTCACATCGCAACCTTGGTGCGTTCATCGACTGGGCATGTGCCGAGCTGGCCGTGGGCGCCGCGGACGTTTTCGCCAACCATGCCTCGTTCAACTTCGACCTCAGTACATTCGACCTGTTCGTCGCCATATCGGTCGGCGCGGCGATGTGGATCATCGAGGACGAGCAAGCGCGTGATCCGGCGGCGCTGGCCGCCGGCATCCGCGAACACGGTGTCACCGTGTGGTATTCGGTGCCGTCGATCCTGACTCTACTGACCGCGTGCGGTGCGCTGATGCCCGAGACCGTCCGCGGCCTGCGCTATGTGCTCTTCGCCGGTGAGGTATATCCGAAACCTCGACTGGCCGAACTCGCGCTGCTGCTGCACGAGCACACACACCTCTACAACCTGTACGGCCCCACCGAGACCAACGTGTGCACCTATCACCGGGTGACCGCCCAGGATCTGGCCTGTGAGGAGCCGTTGCCGCTCGGGCTACCGGTCGGCGATGTCAAATTGCTGATCGTCGACGAGCACGGGCTGCTGATCGACGGGCCCGACGCATTCGGCGAGCTGGTGGTCGAAGGCGATTGCGTCACCCCAGGATATTGGCGGCGGGAGCGGGAACCTATGGCAGAGCAGCATCGGCAGCGCCGCCACCCGACCGGCGATCTCGTGAGTTGCGTCGACGGCAACATCATCTATCGCGGACGCAAGGACCGGATGGTGAAACTGTCCGGGTACCGCACCGAACTCGGCGAGATCGAATCGGTGATTGTGCGGCACTCCTCGATCGACGAGGCGGCGGTGATCGTCGCTGCGGAAGGCTCGGCCGCGCGGCTCGTGGTCTTCTACACGATCCGAGCCGGCGCGCCGGAGCCGACGCTCATCGACTTGAAACGTCATTGTGCCGAGCACTTGCCTCGATACATGGTTCCGCGCAAGGCAATCCGCGTACAGGCGTTGCCGCGCAATGCCAACGGCAAGATCGACTATCGGTGTCTCGCCGGGTGAGCAAGACCATGCCGACGGTGCCACTCGAACTCCGCACGCAACGGCCGGCGCTGGACCCGAGCGGTCTGTGGTTCTCCGGCGTCGACTCACGGCCGGCGGCTATCCGGCTGGTGTGCTTCGCCCACGCGGGCGGCGCACCGTCGGTTTTCCGGGAATGGTCGGATCATCTTGGTCCGGAAGTCCATGTCGTTCCGGTATTGCTGCCCGGGCGCGGACTCCGCTTGTGGGAGTCGGTCGCGACCGATATCCGGGCCTTGGCGCGCGAGGTCGCCACGGCGCTGATCGAGCAGGGCTTCCTCGACCGCTACGCGTTCTTCGGACACAGCCTGGGCGCTCTGCTGGCGTACGAGGTGGCTTGCGTGCTGCGCGAGCGAGGTGCGCCCGCGCCCGCGCACCTGTTTTTCTCCGGCAGCCGGGCCCCGCATCTATACGGGACTTCACTCGGCGCCGAACTGTCCGATGACGAGCTCCTGGCTTGGGTGCGCGAGCTGGGTGGACTACTCGGTTCCGGTGCGAGATCACAGTTCGATCGCCGACTTCCAACCCTGCGCGCGGACCTGCGTGCGTGCGAGACCTACCGGCCGCAACCCCGGCCGCCGCTGGATTGTCCGCTGACCGTGTACTCCGCTGAGGGCGATCTCATCGCCGACGAGGAGCAGACCGGCCAGTGGCGTCGGTACACCACGGGCTCGATGCGCCGTGGGCATTTCCTCGGCGGTCATTTCTATCTCGTCGGCCCGCATCGGTTCAGCCTGCTCCGCCGGCTGCGGGATGACCTCGCCTGCTACACCTCCACCCCCGGATCGACGGCCCCCACCGGCGATCGCCAAAGGATGCACCGATGAAATTCTCCACGCTGGCCAAAGCGAACGCCGCAGGCAGCCTGCCGCTGCTGTTGTCGCTGGCCAGGAGCTTTGCCACCCCGCTGTACAGAGCGAGCTTTCTGGTCGCGGCGCTGGACCAGGGTGTGCTGCAACAACTCGCCGGCGGCGCGCGCGATGCCGACGCCCTCGCCGACGCCGTCGGAATCATGGGTGACCGTCGGCTGTTGCGCGCCTGGCTGGATCTGGGCGTGCGGCTCGGCGAGCTCGGGATGTCCGACGGTCGCTATCGGTTGGCGAGCCGCCGGGCCAGAGCGCTGGCCCGGCCCCGCAACGACGCGGTCGCCGCGGCGCTGGAAGAGCTGGTGCGCTTCCATCTTCCGGTCCTGCTGAACGCACCCGGCATGGTGCGCAGCGGTGCCAGGCTGACGATGTCGGATCAGGACGGCTCGATCATCGCCCGTTCCAGCCGGATCGTGCAGCCGTTCCTCGAGGACGCGGTTGAAAGCGTGCTGCCCCGCACCGGTCCGGTAACCTTGTTGGAAATCGGTTGTGGCAGTGGGGTGTACGCGCGCCACGCCGCATCGTTCAATCCCGATCTGACCGCCGTCGCCATCGACTATCAGGCCGAGGTCGCCGCGGCAGCCGCCGCCAATCTGGCGCAGTGGGGATTGGCGGATCGCGTCGAGGTCAGGCGAGCCGATGTGCGGGAATTTGCCTGCTCGGAACTGTTCGACATCGTCACGATGCACAACAACATCTACTACTTCGCGGCGGACGAACGCGCCGAGCTGCTCGCGCGCGTGCGGTCGCTGCTGAAACCCGATGGGCGGCTTCTGCTCACCAGCGCGTGCAAGGGCGGAAATCTCAGCACCGAAGTGCTGGGTCTGTGGTTCGAGTTCGCCGACTTCGGCGGCCCGCTGCCCGATTCCGCCGAACTGGCCCAGCAGTTCGAGGATGCGGGCTTCGTCGATGTCAAGGTGCGCCGTCTGATTCCCGGTGAGCAGTTCTACTCGTTCGTCGGCCGCAACCCGTCCTCATCGAACACCGACGCCGAGGAGCTCCTGTCATGACTGCTACCCGCCAGACCGCGCATGACCTGATCGTCGTCCTCGGCGACCCGGTGGCCGCAGACCCGGATTCGCTGGGCGGCAAAGGAGCTCGCCTCGATGAAATGATGCGGGCCGGGCTGCCGGTACCGCCGGCCTTTTGCCTCACCACCGAATTGTTCGATCGTTTCCGGCGCGAGATCGGCCTCGATGCCCAAGCGCTGGCGGGCGAGCCCGGCGCCGTCAGAGCCCGGGTGCTGACCGCCGAGATTCCCGCGGATATCAGCGACGCCATCCTCGACGCCTATGCGGCACTCGGCGCGCGGCGGGTCGCGGTGCGATCCTCGGCCTGCCGCGAGGATTCGGCCGCTCAGTCCTTCGCCGGACAACATGACACCGTGCTGAATATCTCCAGCGCCGCAGGTGTTCTCGATGCTGTCAAGGCGTGCTGGGCCTCGCTGTGGTCGGACCGGGCGGCCGTCTACCGCGGCGCCGCCGATGCCGGATCAATCGCCGTGGTGATCCAGCAGATGGTCCAGGCAGAGGCTGCCGGTGTGCTGTTCACCCGGGACCCGATCAGCGGGCGAACCGACCGCTTCGTGGTGGACGCGGTCTGGGGGCTCGGCGAGGGACTCGTTTCGGGACGGGTAAGCGCCGACTCGTTCACGGTGGATCCGGCCGGGTCACGCGTGACCGAACAGAACGTCCGCTACAAGGTCGCCAAGACTGTGTCGGTGGCACCGGGCATCGTGGAGCTGGTAAAGGTGCCCGAGGAGCTGCGCGGCGTCGCTTGCCTGTCGCAGGAGCAACTGACCGGGCTCGCCGCGCTGGCGGTGCTCGTGCGCGAGCGGTACGGCGCCGAGCAGGACATCGAATGGGCGGTAGAGGGCGGTGCGCTGTATCTGCTGCAGACCCGTCCCATCACCGTGGCACCACCGCAGCCCATGCGCCGCAGCCCCTACAGGGATCACCAGTCCGAAACCGTGCAGCAGGGCACCCTGTGGTCGCGGATGGACATCGGTGAAATCTTCACCGGAGTCATGACACCGCTGGGCATTTCGTTCGCCGAGTACTACCAGTACAACGTGCACAGCGATTGTGTGCGGGCGACTGGTGTACGCGATACCGGCGACATCGCCGTGCAGATGGGATACCTCCAGGGTTATGTCTACCTGAACATCTCCTACACCAGCTACCTGCTCAGCCAGAGCCTTGGAACCAAGGACGAGAAGCGCATCACCGCACGCTTCGCTAGCGAGGACGTCGACCAGGCCGCCTATCGGAATCCCTTCGGCAGCTACCGGACCGGTGTCCCCACCGCCAAATCGACGGCGTTCTGGGGCAAGGCGACCGTGACCGAGCTGCGAGATATGCGCAAGCGCGCCCGCCGGATGGTTACTGCGCGGGTGCGCGAGTTCGATCGGGCCCGCGGCCTCGACCTGACCGCGCTCGACCGCCGCGCCCTGCACACCGAAATGCAGCACCGCCTGACCTTTTTCCACGATATGCATGTCGGCTACATGCCGTACTTCATCAACGCGTTCACGCTCTACGGTGCGCTCGAGATGATGTGCGGCACCTGGCTCGGCGCGGCGGGGGAGCGGTTGCAGAACCGCTTGAGGACAGACATGTCGAACCTGCGTACTGTCGCGTCCGCGCGCGAAGTGTGGGAGCTCGCCCAAATCGTGCGCCAACGCCCAAGGGTGCACCGGATCATGACGTCCGGTTCGGTCGCGGACGTCGTCGAACGCCTGCGCGCCGACCAGGTGGGCCGGGTGTTCTGGAAGGCGCATATGGAGCCGTTCCTGCGGGAGAACGGCGCGCGGGCGCAGCAGGAGATGGAGCTCACCCATCCGCGCTGGATCGATGACCTGACCTACGTGGTCAAAATGATTCGCCGCTACGCCGAGGATGGGTTCTGCTTCGACGACGCCATCGAATCCACCCCCGACCCCCGCGCCGACGAGATGGACGCGGCCATGAGACGGCTGCCGCGGATCAAACGCCGCGCGCTGAAATCCGTGATCTCGCTTTATGAGAAGTGCAGCTCCCTGCGCGAGATCGCCCGGATGTCGATGATCACGTCGGTGTGGCTGGTTCGCGAGGTCGTCTACGAAGTGGGCGTCCGGTTGGTCGCAGCGGGGGTGTTGCGCTCGCTCGACGAGGTCGCCTACCTCAACTTCAACGATGTCCTGCGCTACCTGGCCGGCGAGGACGATCCGCACGAGATCTTCCCCCGCACAGCGATCGACGAGGCCCGCCGCCTCTTTCAGAACTACGCCCGGTTGCCTGCGCCGCCAATGAGTTTCGTCGGTGAATGCGACCCCGGCCAGGCCGTGCGGCCTACCCAGGATGGCGTCGGCCTCGAAGGTCTCGGCACCAGCCCCGGCACCGCCATCGGGCGCGCCCGCGTCGTGGAGGACCTCGCCTGGCAGGCCGACGAATTACAGGTCGGCGAGATCCTGGTAACGCAGTACACCGACTCCTCGTGGACCCCGCTGTTCGCCATCGCGGGCGGCATCGTCACCGATGTCGGTTCGATGCTGTCGCACTCCGCGATCGTGTCGCGCGAATTCCGGCTGCCGTCGGTCGTCAACACCAAACATGCCACCGCCGTGATCAAAACCGGCGACCTGATCATGGTCGACGGCGACCGCGGTGTGGTCGAAATCGTCGAGGAGTGAGACGGCCATGCGGAACGAGCCCATAGCGATTGTCGCAATGGCGGGCCTCTACCCGGGGGCCCGGGGCATGGAGGCGCTCTGGCAGCTGCTCGTCACCGCCGAACCGGCGACAGCGCCTCCGGGTTTGGACGACCTGGACATCGACATCGCAGCATTCCGCATCCCGCCCGTCCAGCGCGGCTCGATGAGCAGGATGCAAATACTCATGGTGGAGGCGGCTGGGCAGTGCCTCGCCGATGCCGGATATCCGGACCGTCCGTTGCCGAGCGAACGCACTGACGTCGTGGTGGGCACATGTTTCGGGCTCGACCGCCAGTACAAGAACGCGCTGCGAATCGAAAGCGCCCGCTACGCCCGGGAACTAGAGCGGGCAGCGGCGGCTGACCACGACGATCGGGTTCGCCGCATCGCCGGTCGGTTCACCGGCGAGTTGAACACCCGCCTCGCACATCGCCTCGGCGCCTCGCGCCACGATCGGGTCGGCGAGATGGCGAGCACGATCCCGGCGCGCATCGCGGCGACCTTCCAGCTGCTCGGCCGCACGATCGCACTCGAATCCGCCGACGCGACCTCGTTCGTTGCACTGGACACCGCGATGACGAACCTGCGCGCGGGCGCCTCCGACGCGGTGCTGGTGGTGACGGGTCAGCGCAGGGAAGGCTCGCTGATCGAAGAAGCCCTGGCCGCAAAGGGTCTCACTACGAGCCAGGATGGGAGCTTCACGCTGTCCGACGGGGTCGGCGCGCTGCTGCTCAAACGGCAATCGACCGCCGTCGCCGATGGCGACCGCATCTACGCCTCGATTCTCGAGTGCGTCCTGCGCCATGAACCCCACCGTGGCGCATTCCGATACTCGACGACGGCGGATGAGCGGTACCTGCTTGCCCAGCAGTGCCATCTGGCCAGCTCGGTGGACCCGGCGGCGGTGCGTTATGTCGAAAACGTAGGACCGGGGATCGCGGCCGTCGGGGCGGCCGACGTCAAGGGGTTGGGTCAGTTGCTCGGTGACGCCGCGTCGGCTTCGGTGGTCTTCGGTAGTGCCATCGATCGGCTTGGCCACACCTTCGCGAATGCGGGACTTGCCGGTGTCACCAAAGCCGCGCTGGCGCTGCATCACCGCACAATGCCGCCTCAGCGCGCGGGGCTCGCAGACTCGCCGGGTGCGCAGTTCCGCATCGCCTCCAGCCACGAAAGCTGGCCTGCCGAGACGGAATCCGGGTCCAGGTACGCGGCCGTGTGTGGGTCCGCCTTGGGCGGCATGCTCAGCTATCTGCTGCTCGAAGGCCACCCAGCACCCAGATTCGTGACTGCTGCGCGCTCCCGCCCGGCAATGAGCGCCGAACCGATCGCGATCGTCGGGTTCGGCGGAGCTTTCGCCGGGTCCGCGGACGCGGCGAGCTTCTGGTCCAACAGCCGGTCCGGCCGCGGAGGAATCGGCCCGGTACCCGGAACCGTGCTCGATCGTGACCTCTATTTCGCGCCTGGCAAAATTACGCTCACGCACAGCTATTCCGAGATCGGCGCGGCCATGAGGATACCGGATCGGCCACCGGCCGCGCTGCGAATCCCCCCGCGCCGCTACGCGGCGATGGACCCCGCACATCGCATCGCCCTGTCGGTGGCCGGCGAAACGCTCACCCGGTACGGGCGGACGGCGGCGCTGCGCGATCGCACCGGTGTCGTGGCAATCGGGAGCACGCTGTGCCTGGCGACGGAGCGCAGGCGGGCCGGCGATCGGTCGTTCCACGAACTGGAGTCCGCTACCGCCGATGTCGAGGCCTTCGCAGATCTGCCCGCAGCCGCTCGCGCCCGGATTCTCGAGCGTGCCCGCCGCGGCTACGCCCCTGGTGCGGAGCCGCTCGTGCCCGCGGACCTGGACGGATGGCTCGCCAGCGGCGTGGCGGGTGTCATCGCGAGCGAGTACCAACTGCGCGCCGTCCCCATGGCCGTCGAGGCCGCCTGCGCGTCGGCGCTGGCGGCGCTCGACCTATCGGTCATTGCCCTGCGGACGGGCCGCGTCGATTTCGCCCTGGCGGGGGGTGTCGAATTGGCCTGCACAGCACGCGATCTGGTGCTCTGCTCGGCGCTCGGCCTGCTGTCGCCTACCAGGATCACGCCGTTCGACAGCGAGGCCGACGGGTTCAGCCCCGGCGACGGCTGTGCGCTGTTCCTACTCAAACGCCACTCCGACGCGCAGCGCGACGGTGACGAGATCTTCGGCCTGATCCGCGGCGTGGGCGCCGCCAACGACGCGAGATCGCTGATCGCGCCCTCTGTCGATGGCCAGATCAGAGCCATGCGTGCAGCTTTCGAGCAGGTGGACTACGAGCCTGCCGCAGTGGACTATCTCGAGGCGCACGGAACCGGAACCCGCGTGGGAGATCGGGTCGAAATCGCCGCCGCGGCAGCTGTTTACGCCGCACCGCAGCGTGCTCGCCCGCTTGTGATCGGCTCGGGGAAGGCATTGATCGGCCACACTTTCGCGGCAGCGGGCGGAGCTGGATTACTGCACGCGCTACAGGCCATGCGCGCGGGCGTGTTTCCGCACAACACACACCTGAACACGATCAACCCTGATTTGCCATTGCATGACATCCCCGCGGTGCTGCCTCGGGCGTCGGCTCCGTGGCAGGCGGAACCGGGCAGGCCACGCCGGGCGGGTGTGAGCTCCTTCGGCACCGGCGGCATCAACTATCACCTTCTCCTCCAAGAAGACGGGCAGGACTGAGCCAGATGAACTTCGATCTCCCCGCGGACACCGAGGCGATGTGCGCGGCGCTGACCGCCTTCGCCCGCCGCGAACTGGCCGGCGCCGGAACCTTCGCCCCACAGGACTTCCGGCGCCGATGGCAGCTCGCCGGCAAACAGGGGATCCTCGGCGCGACCGTGCCCGAGGAGCACGGTGGTAGCGGCCTGGACGCCGTGACGGCGGTCGCGCTGATGGAAGCCCTCGGGGTCGGCACCGCCGATACTGGATTCGGCTTCTCGGTGGCGGCACACCTGTTCGCCTGCCTGATGCCGATCGTCGAATTCGGCACGCCCGAGCAGCAGTCCCACTGGCTGCCGCGGTTGTGTTCCGGGGAACTGATCGCGGCCCACGCCATCACCGAACCCGAAGCCGGTTCCGATATCTTCGCCATGCGCACCACCGCCGAGCGGCGCGGTGAGGAGTATGTCCTGACCGGCGTCAAGGCATTCACTACGAACGCACCCGTCGCCGATGTGTTCATCGTGCAGGCCGTCACCACCCCCGGCGGCGGATACTTCGGATTGACCACCTTCATCATCGAAGCCGGGACGCCGGGACTGCACACGGGCCCGGCCTATGACAAGGTCGGCCTGCGCGGCTCGCCCACGGGGGAGGTGCACCTGGACCACGTCCAAGTGCCTCTGGATTGCGTGCTCGGCAGCCCAGGTGCGGGCGCCGCGGTGTTCTCCGATTCCATGCAGTGGGAGCGCACCTGCCTGTTCGGCGTCTATCTCGGCGCTATGCGGCGGGTCCTCGAAAGCACCATTGAATTTGCCGGTCAGCGTGTGCAATTCGGTGTGCCCATCGGCGAGTTCCAGGCGGTGAGCCATCGCATCGTCGACATGGTCATGCGGGTAGAGTCCGCGCGGTTGTTGCTGTTCAAGGCGGCCGCGGACCTGACCCGGGGCGGTAGCGGCGAGGTGTGGCCGGCGCTGGCGAAGATCGCGGTCAGCGAGGCGGCGGTGCAAGTCGGCCTGGACGCCATCGGGGTGCACGGCGGCCTCGGGATCACCGATGGCGCAGCCGAAACGCTGCTCCGCGACGCGCTGCCATCGCGAATCTTCTCTGGCACCAATGATATTCAGAAGAACAATATCGCGCGCGCACTGGGACTCGGACGGCGCGGGCCGGTCCGGCGGCGCTGAAAGGCGAGACCAGCCATGCAGGTCATCATTCATCTCATTCAGCTTCATCCCGGTGTCGACCCAGCTACCTTCGAATCATGGGTGCGAACAACCGATTACGCCACCTGTCCCCAACTGCCCAGTGTCCGTGCCTTCAGCGTGCAGCGCGCGGCCCAGTCCGCGGGCGAACCCTGGCACTATTTCGAGATCATCCAGGTGACCAGCCGCGCCGACTTCGAAGCCGATATGCGCACTCCGGCCTTCGCTGGCCTGGTGAGTGCCTTCGACACGATGGCGTCGGTGGTGCAGGAGTTCGCCGGGGTACGGCTGGACCCCGGCTACACGGCTACCTGATTCTTTCTCAGCGTTTTTCAACTCGCATCGACGGGGCATCCTGCGTCCGCTTCGCGACACGGGGGAGCACGCGGTCCAGACCGGCGGGCAGCCACCAGTTCCAGTCACCGAACAGCTTGATAAGCGCGGGCACCAGCACGAGGCGCACCAGGGTCGCATCTATGGTGATGGCGATGGCGAGCGAGAAACCGAACTGCTTCAGCTCCGGGACCGGGGCGATGAGAAAGCTACCGAAGACCGCGACCATGATCGCCGCCGCCGCGGTGATAGGGCGTGCGGTGTGCTCGATGCCGACGGCTATGGCCGAATCGGTGTCGTGACTGTCCTCCCAGGCTTCCTGAATGCGGCGGATGAGGAAGACCTCGTAGTCCATCGACAATCCGAACAGCAGCACGAACACCGTGATGGGAATGTAGACCTGCAAGAACCCGGGGCTGGTGAAACCGAGCAGTCCGGCGCCGTAGCCCCATTGGAAGACCGCGACGGTGAGCCCGGTGGCCGCGGCGGTCGCGAGCAGATTCATCAGGACAGCTTTCACGGGCACGGCGATGCTGCGGAAAATCACCAGCAGGAACAGCAGCGACATGCCGAGGACCAGCATGATGACCCAGGGCAGCTTCTGCGTGGTCTCGTCGGACAGATCGACGAAAGCCGCTGTCGCCCCGCCGACCAGAACCTGTGTATTCGGCATATCCTCGGCCAGGTCATCGCGAATGTGGCGGACCAGGGCGATAGCTTCGCCCGAGTCGATGGCTACCTTCGGCACCACGTTGAGCAGAATCCGGCCATCATTGGTCAGGGTTTCGATATCACCGACGCGGTGATCCCCGGACAAGGTGGTCGCGAGGAGATCGGCCTGCTGCCGGCCCGCGTTGTCCAGCGCGTCGTCGCCGGGCCCGGTGATGACAACCTGAACCGGGGACACCGCGCCGGGGGAGAACGAACGGTCGAGAACAAGCTGCGCCCGGGCCGTCGGCTGGTCGCCCATGGACGTGGTACCGAGATCGATGCCGTAGCGCAGGCTCCCGATCGGGAGCGCGGCGACCACCAGAACGGCCACCGCCGCCGTCGCGAACAGGACCGGACGACGCATCACCAGATGCGCCCAGCGTGCCCACAGACCATGCGCGGCAGCGGAGTCCCAGCGCACATCGGCGGGACGCCATTTCGGGGGCAACTGCCACTTGTTCACCCGAGGGCCGAGAACGGCCAAGACGGCGGGCAACAGCGTCAGCGCGGCGATCAGCGTGCAGATCACCGACACGAGGACGCCGGTGCCGACCTCCCGGAAGATCGGTGACTCCATGATGAAGAAAGAACACACCGAAATGCCCACCACTACACCGGAAAACGCGATGGTGCGTCCCGAGGTGGCGATAGCGACCCCGGTGGCCTCGGCGATCGCCGCCGGGTCGGGTTCGGTGATCGCGCGCCGGGCGAGCTCTTCGCGGAACCGGCTGACGATGAACATCGCGTAGTCGATGCCGATTCCGGTGCCGATCATCGTGACGATGGTGATCAGGAAGGCGTCGAAGGTCAGCCCGAAGCTGAGCAGGTAGAGCACACCGAAGGTGAGGGTGAGCCCGGCGATGGCGAGCAGCAGCGGCAATGCGGCGGCCAGCGCGGCGCCGAAGGCCAGCACCAGGATCACCAGCGCGAGTGGCAGGCCGATCGACTCGGCCTCGGTTGTCGCTGCGGTCTCTACCGCGGTGAGATCGTTCGTAATCGGCGAGAAACCGGTCACATTCGCCGTCACTCCCGCCCCGGCGGCCCCGGCGACTGCCCGCTGTAAGGCGGCCGCGCGCGCGGGCAGCGAGCTCGCGTCACCCTCCAAGCCGACCAGCGCCAAGGCCGCGTGCCCATCCTCGGATACCTGATTCTTCGCGATCGGATCGAACGGCCCGACCACGGTGACCACTCCGGTTTCGGCGCGGGCCGCCGCCAGCACACGATCGACGACGGCCCGCCGGCCGGCATCGGCGACAGCGCCGTCCGGACTGTCGAACACAATGACGTCCTGCTCGTTACCCAGGCCGGAGAAATGCCGTTGGACCAGTGTCGAGGCTCGCGTCGACGCCGCTTGGTCCACCCCGTAGTTCGGGGCCTTCAGCTGGCCGGTCACGAGCGGGAAAACTGCGCCGCACGCGATCATCAGTACGACCCAGGCCGTGATGACCAAGCGGCGGTGGCGTGCCATGAGGGCACCCCAGTGGTGGCGTCTCATCCTGTGTCTCTCGCTAGTCGGGATGCGCATGCTCGTCAGAGCGCACGCAACGATGCGGCCGGATCCCGGCGGGGTGCCCGGGGAAAACGTTGCGCTGAATAGCCCAGGCGCGCAACGAAAAACACCTGCCCGCTCAGCGCGAACTCCGTTTGGAACCGGGCGCGCAGGTCCTCGTGCTGGATGACAATGCTGATCGGGTGCAGCACCAGGCCCGCGTCGGTGGCCCGCAGCCATACATCGGTGAGCATCTCCCCGGCGGTGAGCAGCTCGTCATCGTCGGCGGTCGAATCCGGCAGGCTCAGCGCGACCACCGCCGGGGAACGTCGGACGACAGCGGCGAGCTGTCCGGCGAGAATCCGCGGGAACCCGGTCGCACTCAGCGCCCGCATGGTGACGGGGGCCAGCACGATGCGCCGCAGCAGAATCTGTGGGCGGGAGAGCGGGCCGAACAGGTGCGTGTAGGTGAAGCCGTCGCCGCGATCCCGTGCTTCGGTCTCGGTGCGGCGGATGAAGGAGTGTGTCTCCCGCCACGCCGCGGAGTGCGTGAAATCCCGGCCGGCGTGGCGAGCGACGAAGCGCACAAACCGGTTTCGATCGTCTTCGGACGTCAGATACCGGACATGAATTCGTTGCCTACCCTCCGCGTCGCAGCGGACCAGCATGTCCAGAACGTCCGCCGGGACTGGCTTGTCCAGGTACGGCCCCCGATCGGTCTGCCGCGCCACGGCGAGACGCCGTAACTGCGTGAGGGGTTCGGCCGTCTCGCCGGTGCGCTGGAGTCGGATCAGTCGCAGCGGACGCCAGTGGGCGGGGAGGCCGAACATGCCGAGGTCAGCGGCTGCCGAGGTCACGACAGCGCGCACCATCCAGCCCTGGGCGGCCAACGCCCGCTGCGCGAGTCCCCAGAACAGCCCGCAGCTGAGCTGCATTTCCGCGTGATGGGCGGGCAATGCCTCGAGCTCACGGGCACGATCGGCTGCGAGCAGCAGGAACTCGTCACCGGTGTCGGAGTCGGCGCACAATGCCGCGGCGCGACGGCGGGCCAGGTCGCTGACGACCTGTGCCAAACCCCACGGCTGGCTGTTGTGCGAGGATGGTGATCGTGCCGCGATGTCCGCAGCCGTCGCCAGCGCGGCGCTGAACGAGAGTTCCGCCTGCCGACGTGATCTCGGGATTGCCATGGTCACCTCCGTGCTCTACCAGATCAGGGCCAGGGAGTAGCCGGTGCGCTCGACCGCCCAGGCACGCTGCGGCCATCGGTCGGCGGCGGCCGCGGTCCGCAAGTGCGGGCCCGCGGCCCACTGGAATTCGCCGTCCGGGTGCCACCGGGTGAGCCGCACCTCGCGGGGATCCACGCGCAGGCCGAACCCGAAATACTTGAGTACCGCCTCCCGGCACGCCCACCGCAGCGGCGTCCCCATCGTGTCGAGCCGCGAGTGCCCGCCGCCGGTCTCCGCGGGGGTCGCGGTCCCAAGCCCGGCCACCAGCAGCGGCGAGAACACCCGGTTTCGCTCCAGGTCGATCCCGACCGGACCGGACATGCACGCCGCGATGGCGAGATCGCCGGAGTGCGAGATGCTGATCCCGACAGCGGCGTCCACCACCGGCATACCCGCGCGGGGCCCGGCGCCGATGGTCCGCACCACGATGTCATTGGTGGCGTCGAGGATGTCGAAGTGTCGCTGCCGGTACGCCTGGACGGCATGCTTGGCTGCCAGCCGTCCGGCCAGCCACTCGGCGCGCCGCTTGGGAGTCGGCAAGGCCGCCGCGTGGGCCGCCTCCGCGGCGGACATGTGCTGTGCCGTGGTCACCGAATTTGTCGACACGACGGCAATAGTCGGCCCTGCGGCCGTGTGTGAAATGTGCAGCGGCCGCGCAGGATCCAGTATGCAGTTCTCGCGTGGCGGCATTTCCGATATCTCCAGTATGTGAATGGTGTCATTCTCGATGCGGCCGTTGACGATTCCGCTGACCGATTGCTGACGTATTGTGCCGGGTCACCGCAGGTAGGCTCGATCCTCGTCAGGATTGCGGAAACTATTGACCTGCTGTTGATTCCGTGGGTAGCTTGGCCGGAGTTCGTCCGAATCGATTATCAAGTACGACCCCGATTCCGCGAGTGTTCGATTCGCCGAATGCATATCGGGTCGTTACGTAGGGGCTGGCATGAAGACCTCGTCCATGGATACTGTCGTCGCCGCGCGCAACTGGGTCGATCTCGTCGCCACGCGAGCTCGGCAATTCGGTGATCGCAGTGCATATATTTTCCTCGATGAGAACGGTCGGGAATCCGACGTTCTCACCTACCGCGAGCTGGATCGGCGCGCCCGGGCGATAGCGGACCGATTGGCCACCCGGCTCGACCGCGGCGACCGTGCGCTACTGCTGTACCCGGCCGGACTGGACTATGTCACCGCGTTCTTCGGATGCCTCTACGCCGGCGTGATCGCCGTGCCGCTGTACGAGCCGACGCGCAACCGGGCCGAACAGATCGACGCGGTCGCACGGGATTGCGCCGCCGCCGCTGTGTTGACCACGCACGACATCGTCCTGCATCCATCCGCGTACGGAACGCAGCACTCGTTCGCCGCCCTGCCGCGGGTCGCCACCGATGCGTTGGTGAGTATCGATGACCCGGAACCGGCGGCGACGACAGTCGACGGCTCCACCGTCGCCTACCTGCAATACACCTCTGGCTCCACGGCCACGCCCAAGGGCGTGATCATCGACCACGCCATGGCGCTGCACCAGAGCGCGGACATGGCCCACTGCTGGCAGGTCGTGCAGGACGACACCATCGTGTCGTGGCTGCCACACTTCCATGACTTCGGACAGGTCACCGGTATCCTGCTGCCTGTTTACGCCGGGTGCAGCGCTGTACTCATGGCACCGTCCACCTTCGTCAAGAACCCCGTCCGCTGGCTCGACGCCATTACCGCCTACCACGGAACCCATAGTGGCGCACCAAATTTCGCACTCGACCTGTGCGTGGACAAAACCACACCGCAGCAGCGCGCTGCACTGGACCTCAGCAGTTGGCGGGCGTTGAGCAATGGCGCCGAGACTGTGCGCCGGGCCTCGCTCGACCGCTTCGAGGCCACGTTCGCGCAGTGTGGGCTCAGCGCAACCGCGCTTACGCCCGGGTACGGCCTTGCCGAGGCCACCCTCAAAGTGACGTGCGCCGATGTGCGCGGCAGGCGCCTGGCGGTGCGATTCGATCGACAGGCACTCGGTCTCGGCAAGGCCGAACCGACCGCCGCCGCGGATGGCGTCGACTGTGTCGGCCTCGGCGTCACCGCCTTGTCCACCGAGCTCGCCATCGTCGACTCGGCAACCGCGTTTCCCCTGCCCGACGGCCGGGTCGGCGAGATCTGGGTTGCCGGGCCTGCCGTGTCGCCCGGCTACTGGCAGCGGCCGGAGGACACCGCACGGACCTTCGGCGCCCGGATCGAGGGCGACGACCGCGGCTGGCTGCGGACCGGCGATCTCGGGTTCGTGTACGCGGGCGAGATGTTCATCTGCGGCCGCGTGAAAAACATGATGATCGTCAACGGTGTCAACTACTACCTCGAAGACATCGAGGGCACGTTGGCCGACGGGCACGATGCACTGCGGGCGGGCAGTGTCCTGGCTTTCGGCATCGAGAGAGGGGGGCAGGAGGGCCTGGTTCTCGTGGCTGAGTACCGGCCGGAAAGCGGGACCGAGCCGGCGCCGCTGGCCGTCGCGATGGTGGAGCTCGTCGCCCGGCGGCACGGCGTCCATCCGGCGGCGGTCGTCCTGATCGCCCACGGCACGATACCGCGTACTACCAGCGGAAAACTGCGCCGCCAGGAGTGCCGCAACGACTTTCAAGCCGGCCGACTATCCGAGATACACCGCTGGGAAGGCGTGACCACCACAATGACGGAAACCACCACTGAGCACAGTGCCCCTGATTCATCCGGCGTGCGGAGCATGAGCGAGCTGATGCGGCTCGGTTTGATCGAGCAGGTGCGGACCTGGATGTCGGACCGCCCAGGCACCGACGGATCCGCCCTGGATCTGAGCCGATCGCTCATCGACCACGGCCTCGGCTCGATCGACCAGATCGATCTGCACGAAAGCCTCGAGACCTGGGCGGGTAAGCGGTTCCCCGCGGAACTGATCTGGGATTCGAGAACCGTCGAGGACATGGTGGAAGCTATTGCAGACGCCTTGAGCCCCGCGACCGCGAGGATGTGAGATGCGACTTCGTTCTGTAGCGGCCGGTCTGCCGTCGCGCACGGTGACCAACGCGGATATCCTTCGGATGATCGCCGAACACAGCTCGGGCGGCTTCGATGGCAACCTCGACGACACGTTGCGCGCGATTGATTCCATGCTGCGTTTCACCGGTTCGGACGAGCGGCGCTGGCTCGACGCCGGCGAGCGGCCGATCGAGTTGCTCCGAAACGCCACGAAAACCGCGCTGGACCAGGCGCAGGTGCGCGCCTCCGAGGTCGATCTGCTGATCTACACCGGTATCGGGCGCGGATTCATCGAACCCGGTGGTGCCTACCATTGCGCCACCGCACTCGGGTTCGGCGAACTGGACTGCTTCGACATCATCGACGCCTGCATGAGCTGGACGCGCGCCGTACAGGTGGCGGAATCGATGATGCGGACGGGTCGCTACCGCACCGCGGTGATCGTCAATGCGGAGTTCAGTCTACGGATGGGCGGGATGGTATTCCCCCACCTGTTCACCTTGCCCAACCGGGAAGCGCTCGCCTCGATCTTCCCGGCCTACACCCTCGGGGAGGCCGCGACGGCGACCGTACTGAGCGCGGAGGATGATCCGTGGGATTTCCGGTTCGTCTCCCGTCCGGATCTGGCACCGCTGTGCAATGTGACGTTGCCGGGCTATGAGGGTTTCTGCGAACCGTCGGACAAGCTGGCCGCCAACGGCGTCGGGTACTTCAGCTCGTTCGGGGCGGAGATGCACGAAGTCGGCGTGGCCGACACGCTGGATGTCTTCCAACGTCTCGCAGTGAATCCCGAGAAAGTCTCCGCACTGTTCACCCATGCCTCCAGTAAGCGCCAGTGGCAGCTGATGGCCGACAGCGTCGGGCTCGGCGAGGCGATCCATCACATCTTCCCCACGACCGGCAACATCGTGTCGGCGTCGGTGCCCGCCGCGATGGCCTCGGCGATCGCGGCCGGTGCACTGCAGCGGGGTGAGCGCGCGGTCGGTTGGGTCGGCAGTGCCGGAATGTCTTTCGGCGCATTCACTTTCGTCTATTGACGAGCATCGGAAACGGGGTAGTCACATGCTCACACATCTCGCCAAGGCCGTTGGCTGCGCGGCGCTCGGCGCTGCCGAGTACTCGATCGGTTCGATGCGTCTGCGTAAGCAGGACAACCGGGAGGAGCGGCGTGCCCGCGCGATCGTCGACTTTCTGCTGCGGATGGGGCCGATCTACATCAAGATCGGCCAGATCGCGGCGACCAGATCGGATCTGCTGCCCGAAGCCTGGGTGAACAACCTACGTGTGTTGCAGGACAACACCCCGCACATGAGCGAGGACCGGACCCGGCGGGCCATTGAGCGTGAGATCGGCGCCCCATTGGCATCGAGGTTTCGGTCGTTCGACCTGGTGCCGATCGCCAGTGCCTCGGTCGCCCAGGTACACATCGCCGAACTGATCGACGGCCGCAAGGTCGCGGTGAAGTTGGTCAAGGATTCGGTGCCCGCCCAGATCGAAAACAGCTTGAGGTCACTGAGGACCGCGGTGCGGGTGGCCCACGCCGTGGCGTGGCCGGTGCGGTACCTGGACCTGCCCACACGGTTCGACGAAGTCGCCAGGCTGCTGCGGCCACAGGCCGACATGACCCACGAAGCTACCCAACAGCGGCGCATCCACGCCAACTTCGCGGCGCACCCATTCGTGAAAGTACCCGCGGTGATCGACGAATTCATCACCGCGCGGATGCTGGTGATGGAGTACATGGCGGGCATTCCGGGCAAGGACGCCGCCACGGTGGGGGTCCCCCCCGAGCGCCTCGCGCAGCGGCTGCAGGACGCGATCTACACGATGCTGTATATGCACGGCATCTGCCACGGGGACCCGCATCCGGGCAACGTCATGTTCACCACCGACGGTGAAGTGATCCTGGTGGACTACGGCGTCACCGCCGAGCTCAGCGAGGACGAGAAGTGGGGTCTGTCCTCATTCTACTACGCGTGCAGCCGCAAAGAATGGGGCATTGCCGTCGAGCGGTTCACTCGGCACTTTGTGCTCGCCGCGCCGACCCTGGCCGAGCGCCGCGAAGCCTACGACGCGGAAATGGCGCAGGTATTGCGCCAGCATTTCGACATCTCCTACAACAGGTGGTCGACTGTTGCCTACTTCAACGACGTCAATGCGGTGCTGCGCCGCTATGATGCGCGGTACACCACCACGTTCACCAAGGTGGAGTTGGTCTTCCTGTCGGGTGAAGGTTTCGCGACCCAGATCGACCCCGACATCAATATCTGGTCGAATGCACGAAAATTCACCGATCGCTACGCGCCGTACATGAGCGCCGAGGTGGAGCAGCGGTTCGAAGCCGAATTCCAGGAGCAGATGCCCGGGTCGCTGGCCATGCGCGATCGCGCTCAAACGACGCTCGTTGCGCCAACGCACATCGACCGCTACTTCTTCCCCAGTAACTTTCCGGTGTTCGTCGAGGAAGCCGTCGGCGGCAGCGTGACCGATTGTGATGGAAACACTTTCATCGACCTGTCCGGCGGCTACGGGCCGCACTTGCTCGGGTATGCGCATCCGGCGATCAACGCCGCGATCGCGGGCGGTTTGGCCAAGGGGCTGGTGAACGGGATCGGCAACACACCGGAGTTGGAGCTGGCCGAGAAGCTGGTCGCCGCCTTTCCAGCCGCAGAGAAGGCAGTGCTGTGCAATTCAGGTACCGAATCGGTGCTGTTCGCCATTCGGATGGCGCGCGGATATCGGCGGCGGACCTTGGTGGCGAAGTTCGAGGGGCACTACCACGGCTTTTCCGACCAGGCGATGGTGAGTTCGTGGTTCCGGTTCGCCGGCACCAAGGAACGTCCCGAACCGGTGGCCGGCTCGCTCGGCACCGATCCGGCCGCGGTCGCGGGCACCCTCGTGATGCAGTACGGCGATATCGCCGGTCTGGCCCGGCTGCGCGAACACGCCGACGAGCTGGCATGCGTTGTCCTGGAACCTATGCCGACCTCGGTGGTCACACTGAACGTGGACTTCCTGCGCGAACTGCGCGGCCTGTGCACCGAACTCGATATCCCGTTGATCTTCGATGAGGTGGTTTCCGGTTTCCGGGTCGCTTACGGCGGCGCGCAGGTGCTCGCCGACGTGCCCCCCGATCTCACCTGCCTCGGCAAAGTGATCGGCGGCGGGCTGCCGTGCGGGGCGGTGATCGGCAAGGGATATCTGATCGATATGGCCAAGAGTTCGCAGGATCCGTTCTACGACTACGAGAACAAGGTATTCGCAGGTGGCACGCTGAGCGGCAATTCGCTCACCTGCACAGCGGGTCTCGCGGTGTTGGACCACCTCGACAGCCACCCCGAGATCTATCCCCAGCTCGAAGCCAATACTCAGCATCTCGCGCAGCTGATGCGAGAGGCGACGCAGTCTCGGGGGATCGCCTGCCGGATCAATGCTCAGCACTCGATCTTCTCGCTGAATTTCAGCCACCGCGCCGCAGGGCTGTATCGGGAACGGATGGCGGGCAGCAACTTCAAAGCTACAATCGCGCTGGCGTATTACATGCGCAAGCACTACGTCTACCTGCCCGAAATGCACAGCTTCTTGATCAGCGCTGCGCACGGTGTCGAGGACCTCGACCAGATCGCGCACGCCTTCGAGAAGAGCCTCGACGAAATGCTGGCCGACCAGTTGTTCGTCACCTAGGAGTGATGGGCGGACGGCAGCCTGCGGTGCCGTCAGATCCATCGCGAACCACTCACCGCGGTACTCCTTCCAACCCCGAGGAGGTACCGCGGTGAGTGCTGTGCGGGTCGGTCGGTGCGAAGGCGACCCGTTCCAGCAGTTCCAATGCCTCGGCGAGAGTCGCCATTTCGGTTGGGGCGAGCTGCTCGGCCAGGGCGCGGGTGAGGAAGTTATCCGTGGCTGTGGTCCGTACCCCCCGCACCCAGCCGCGCCCTTCCTCGGTGAGCGCGAGCCGGATTCGGCGGGCGTCCACGCTGTCCCGCTCGCTGACGACCAGGCCACGGTCCCGGAGACCATCGACGACATTGCGGATGGTCTGGGGTCTGAGTCGCTCGATCTGAGCCAGGTCCGCCGAGGACATCGGGCCGCCGCGCTCGAGGCGGCCGAGAACCGAAATCTGGGTCAGCGTCAAACCCGCGAGCGCGCTGTCGTTGCGGGTGTGTCGCAGGATCAGACCAGAGACGATCCGCAGCCGCGCCGCCAGCGCTGTCACGTCGATGTGCTGCCGCTCCCGGTCCGGGTCGTCCCGTTCGGCGATCGTCGGTCGCCGGTCCGATACAGCTTGCGGCCAGGCGGTCTCGGCGATCGGTGGGTAGGCCATGCGGTAGCGGTGGATACGGGTGTGTCGATACGTCATTGCGTCCCTTCACGGCGGACATGTGGACCGCCAACCAGTCTCGATGACAGCCGCCGTCGAATTCTGTACCGAGTGCGACAAACTCTTACCCCGATGCGACACCGGGTACGCCGAGTGCGGCCGCACGGACGGCACTGGGGGGTCGTCCCCACCAGCGGTGACTGCACCGGGTGAATGCGGATTGACTCGACAGGCTGAGCAATCCGGCGATCTGGTTCAGCGACAGAGTGGTCCCGGTCAGATAACGGTGCGATACCCGCTTGCGCACGTCGTCGACGATGGCGGTCAGGCTGGTGCCCTCCCGCTCGAGCCTGCGCTGCAAGGTGCGCCGGTGCAGGTGCAGTGCGTCTGCCACCCTATCGAGGTCGGGGGCCGTGCTACCGAGCAATCGCGAGACCACGGCGGCGACCTGTGGCGCCAGCTCGGTGCGTTCCTCCGGGAGCTGGCGGGCCAGCATGGCGAGCGCGAGTTCGCGTACCTGCCGGTCGCCGGTCCCGGCGACCGGCCAGGTCAGCACGGCGTGTGGGATGCGCAACAGGGCCGCGGGCCGGCGATCCCGCACCGGCGCCTCGAAGAAGTTCTCGTACACCGACAGTGGCGCCGGCGCCGGATAGGGCAGCTCGACGCTGCGCAGTCCGTAACTGCGGCCCGCCAGCGTCGCGATGATGCGGTGCATGCAGCCCAGGCCGAAGTCATTGGCCTGCCAGGTCCCGTGATCGTAGGTCGGCGGACCGTACCGGAGCGCGACAACGCCGGTGGCCTGATAGGGATCCGGGGCGACGGTGATGCGCAGCGACCGGCTGTGCACGGAGAGGTATTGCGACGCAGCGTTCAGCGCGCCCGCGAGTGTCGAAGAGTTGTGCAGCGCCATCGCCAGGGCGCCGAGCATTCCGGTACCGGTGCGTTGGGCGAGGCGCAGTCCGATGTCCGGGCAACCCAGCTCGGTCGCCGCCAGCCGCAATGCTTCGGCTACCGCCAGTTCCGGTATCGGCAAGTCGTCTTCGTCCAATGCCCGAATCGGCAGCCCCGCCCGGGTGGCGTATCGCTCGGGATCACCTCCCAGCTCATTGATGATCGGGCGGAATGCTCGCAGCGACGCGGATCTGGCAACGGATATATCGGACATGCCGGATAGCGTATGTCGCGCAGGGTGAAGTATCGGTCGCGAAGGCGGGGTGATTTCTCACAGCGGTGTCCGATCCATATGCCAATGTGGCACAGCAAGTGCAACTGCACGGTGCCGTATCGCAATTCGCTGATAACCTTCGCCAGGTGAGTTTGAACCCGGCGCATATGCGGACATCTTTAGATACCGCCTTTAGCCAGGTCGGCAACATCTTTGCGCTATCTAATGATCTGCTGCGCAAGACGTTCAAGCGGCCTTTTCAATTCAGAGAGTTCATCGAACAGTCGTGGTTCGTCGCGAGTGTTTCGATTCTGCCCAGTGCATTGGTTGCCATCCCGTTCGGCGCCGTCGTGGCATTGCAGACGGGATCGCTGATCAAACAACTCGGCGCCGAATCGTTTACCGGCGCGACCAGCGTGCTGGCCACCGTGCAGCAGGCCGCGCCCGTGGTGACGGCGTTGATCATCGCCGGCGCCGCGGGTTCCGCCGTCGCCGCCGATCTCGGCTCCCGGACCATCCGCGAGGAGATCGACGCCATGGAGGTTCTCGGCATCGATCCCGTGCAGCGGTTGGTCGTCCCGCGAGTCCTCGCGATGATGCTGGTGGCGGCGCTGCTCAACGGCCTGGTCTCGGTGGTCGGCATCGCGGGCGGCTATTTCTACAATGTGCTCCTGCAAGGCGGCACACCTGGTGCGTACCTGGCCTCGTTCTCCGCGCTGGCCCAGCTGCCCGACCTGTGGGTGGGGGAAATCAAGGCGCTGCTGTTCGGATTCATCGCAGGGGTGATCGCCGCCTACAAGGGTCTGCATCCCGGCCGCGGCCCGAAGGGTGTCGGCGAGGCGGTGAATCAGTCGGTGGTCATCACCTTCATGATTCTCTTCTTCGTGAATTTGATTGTGACGCTCGTGTATCTGCAGGTCATCCCCGCCAAGGGGGCGTGATCGATGGCGACGAAGTACCACCCTCCGCGTATTGCCAAGACGAACCGCAGACTAGGTGGAATCGTCCGTGCGCCAATGGATGTCATCGACCGTGCGGGCGAGCAGATGGTGTTCTACTCGCGCACCGTCGCCTGGATTCCGCGCACGGTCGTGCACTATCGCAAGGAGGTCATGCGACTGCTGGCCGAAGTGACCTTCGGGAGCGGCGCGCTCGCGGTGATCGGCGGCACCATCGGCGTCATCGTCTTCATGTCCGGCTCGGTCGGCGTGGTTGTCGGCCTGCAGGGCTTCAAGGCTCTCGACGCGCTCGGCAGCTCGACCTTGACCGGCTTCCTCACCGGCTACATCAATACTCGCGAGATCGCGCCTCTGGTTGCGGCGCTGGCACTTTCGGCGACGGTGGGCTGCGGTTTCACGGCGCAGCTGGGCGCCATGCGAATCTCCGAGGAGATCGACGCGCTCGAGGTGATGGCGGTACCCGGTGTGCCGTTTCTGGTGTCCACCAGAGTGATTGCCGGTTTCGTCGCGGTGATCCCGCTCTACGTCGTCGGGCTGCTCGGCACCTTCGTCGCCTCTCGGCTGATCAGCATCTGGTTCAACGGGCAGTCCAGCGGGTCCTACGACCACTACTTCGGGCTGTTCCTGCCACCGGAGGACGTGCTCTATTCGTTCCTCAAGGTGCTTGTCTTCGCGTTCGTCATCATCCTGGTGCATTGCTACTACGGCTTCCACGCAACGGGCGGGCCGGCCGGGGTCGGCGTCGCGGTCGGCCGGGCGGTGCGCGCGGCCATCGTGCTGGTCAATGTGCTGGATCTGTTTCTCGGCCTGGCCCTGTGGGGCACGACAACCACCGTCCGGATCGCCGGATGAGCAGGGAGCTAGAGCATTGAATAGGATGCGGAAGACGCGTGTCCGGATGGCGGGTATGGCGTTCTTCATCATGGCCGGTCTTTTCCTGTGGACCACCATCGCGATCTACAACAAGGACTTCGTCCGAACCGTACAGGTCACGCTCGTCACCGACAGCGCAGGAAACGCCTTGGCCCGCCACGCGGATGTGAAGGTGCGCGGAGTCACCGTGGGCGAGGTGCGGTCCAGTCGCAGCGACCGCGGCCAGGTAACACTGGACCTGGCGATCGACCCGGGCAACGCCGGCCTGATCCCGGCGAACGCGACCGCCCGGCTGCTGCCCAAAACGCTGTTCGGGGAACGGTATGTTTCACTGGTCATCCCGGCCGATCCCAGCCCGGCGCGGCTGACCTCGGGCATGACCCTGCACCAGGACCGTAGCGGCAATGCGATCGAGGTCGGCAAGCTGCTCGACGACCTGATGCCATTGCTGGACGCCATTCCACCGCAGGATCTCGCCGCGGTTCTCGGCGCGCTCTCCCAGGCTCTGTCGGGGCAAGGTGAGGCGCTCGGTTCGACTGTGGACAAGCTGGACACCATTCTCGGCGACGTCAACGCGGTGATGCCGGAACTGCAGCAGGGGCTGCAACGCTTCGCCACGGTGGCGGCAACCTACTCCGATGCCGCGCCGCATTTGATCGAGGCGCTGAACAACTTCCGCACCACCAACGCGACGATCATCGACCGGCGCACCGATATCGAAAACCTATACGCAACAGTATCTCCGAGCTCGTCGAAACTGGCCGACTTTCTGATCGCGAACCGCGACAACATCATCGACGTGGCCGCCGACTCGCGCCCTGCGATGGAGTTGCTGGCCAAGCACTCTCCGGCCTATGCCTGCACGCTGGCGAACTTCGCCCAGATCAAGCCGCGCATCGATGAACTCTTCGGCAAGGGGACGGACATGCCGGGTACCAGGGTGACGATCGAACTTGTCAACAACCGCGGCCGGTATTTGCCCAACCAGGACGAGCCGCGCTGGTTCGACCCCCGTGGCCCGTGGTGCCTGCCCGAGATGCCTCTCGGTGTCGACCCGGGCCAGTACCCGAGCGGGCCCCCGAACGACGGCGGCTACCAGCCGCCCAGCCGTAACCCCGGTGATCAGACCAGCGGGCATCTGCCGGAGCCGCAGCTGCGGGTGTTCCCCGCCGCGCAGCCACCGACACTGGCCGGATCACCCGGTGAACAAGATTCGCTCGGAGCAATCTACGGTGCGGCACAAGGTGTTTCGCCAGAGTCTGTGCCCGGCTGGCTGACCAGGGCCGCTGCGCCCGCTTTCCGTGGCAGTGAGGTGAGTGTCCGATGAGCGGACGTCGGCGTGGCCTGGTCGGCCCCCTCGTCAAATTGGCCGCATTCGTGGTGGTGACGGTGTTCGTGACCACGATGCTGGCACTGTCGATCGCCAACTACTCCGGCGGCGGCACCGTGTTCAAAGCTCGGTTCACCGACGTGACCTCCCTCGCGCCGGGTGACGAGGTGCGTATCGCCGGAGTGCGGGTCGGTACGGTCACCGCGGTCGGGATCGTGGACCGGCGCGAGGCCGAGGTGGAATTCGAACTACACGACCGGGATTGGCTGCCGGCATCTGTTACGGCCACCATCCGGTACCGCAACCTTGTCGGGCAACGCTACATCGCGCTCGAGCAGGGCGCCGGCGAGCAGGGTCGCAAGCTGAATGCGGGTGCCACTCTCGGGCTGGACCGTACCCGGCCCGCCCTCAATCTGACCACGTTGTTCAACGGGTTCCGGCCGCTGTTCCGCACGCTCACCGCGGAAGATGTGAACAAACTGTCCTACGAGATCATTCAGGTCTTTCAGGGCGAGCAGGGCACCATCCACGATCTGGTCGCCTCGACGGCGGCGCTGACCAACAAGATCGCCGACAAGGATGTGGTGATCGGGAACCTGGTGCGTGACCTCACCGCCGTGCTCACCACCGTCAGCGACCACGACGACCAGTTCGACCAGCTGATCGTGAACACCGAGGCGCTGGTGAGCGGCCTGTCCGCCGAGCGCGACATGGTCGCACGGTCGGTGACCTCGATGGGCAATCTGGCCGCGGCCACCGCGGATCTGCTGGTTCCGGTGCGCCCGACCCTGCAGGGCTCGATCGCGGGTTTGAGTGAGCTGACCGCCACCCTCAACGAGCGTTCCGACGAGGTGAACACCGCACTGGCGAACCTGCCGGTGAAGTTGGAAAAGCTCGGCCGCGTCGGCAGTTACGGCGGCTGGTTCCAGTTCTATCTGTGCGGCCTCGACATTCAGCTCGGCACCGGCGCCAAGGACGCGCCGCAGCTCAATCTACCCACCATGCCGACGATCAATCAGCCCTTGTACACCAACACGGCCACGCGCTGCCACGGAAAGGCCCGCTGATGGAATACCGGACATTGCACCGCGGCAAACGCAGTCCCGCCGCGCTGGGCCGCCTCGGCATTGCCCTGGTGCTGCTGGCCACGATCGGCGTCTTCTTTCTGGACCGGGTCCCGTTTCTCGGAGGGAGCACAAGCTATACTGCGGAGTTCACCGAAGCCGCCGGTCTGAAGACGGGCAACGAGGTCCGCATCGCTGGGGTGAAGGTCGGTCAGGTGTCCGATGTCCGCCTCGACGGTGACAAGGTGCTCGTCGAGTTCCGCACCTCCGGCGCCTGGATCGGTAACGAGACAACGGCCTCGATCCAGATCAAGACGGTGCTCGGCCAGAAGTATCTGGCCCTGGACCCGAAGGGGTCGGCGCCTGCCGATCCCGACTCGCCGATTCCGTTGTCGCGCACCCTGTCTCCCTACGACGTGGTCGACGCGTTTACCGACGCTGCCGACAATATCGACCGGATCGACACCGCGCAGCTGGCCACCAGTATGCAGGTGCTCTCCGAGGCGTTCGCGACCACACCGGCCGAGATCCGCGGCTCCATCGACGGCATGGCCCGGCTCTCGGCAACAATCGCCACCCGAGACGAACAGCTGCGGAAGATGTTCGACGCCACCGGCGCCACCACGGCCGTGCTGGCCGAACGCAATGCCGAGTTCGAGCGGCTGCTCGGTTCCGGCGGGGCATTACTCGCCGAGCTGAACATTCGCCAGCAGGCCATCCACCAATTGCTCACCGGCGCGGAGTCATTGGCCGTGGAATTGAGTGCGCTGGTGAAGGACAACAAGGACCAGATGGGGACCGCCCTGACCAATCTGCGCACCGCTATCGGAACGTTGAACGACAACCAGGCCAACATTGCCAAGACTCTCGAGCTCGCCGGCCCGTTTTACCAGCTCTTCTCCAACGTGATGGGCAACGGCCGCTGGTTCGAGGCCGTCATTGTGAATCTGGCCCCTCCTGCCCTGCCGGAGATTCCCGGTATCCGGCCACCGATCCGCACCATCGGAGGTAACTGACGTGGCATTCAGGATTCGCTCCTTGCCCAGCATCGCGATCGCCGTGGTGGTGGCGTTGGTCGCGACCTTCGCCCTGTGGTGGGGATACGACCGCGTCACCAGCACCCGGATCGCCGCCTACTTCGAACGCACCGTCGGCATCTACGAGGGTTCGGATGTGCGGATCCTCGGTGTGCCGGTGGGTTCGGTGGAGTCGGTGGAGCCGATCGGCGACCAGGTGAAAGTAGTGCTGCGAGTGGAGCACCGCTTCGACGTGCCAGCCGACGCCAGGGCCGCACTGGTGACCCCCTCGGTGGTCTCGGATCGCTACATCCAGCTCAGCCCGGTCTACCGTGGCGGCCCGAAAATGGAAAGCGATGCGGTCATTCCACGCGCACGCACCGTCACTCCGGTAGAAGTCGACCAGCTCTACCAGAGCATCACCGAACTCTCCGATGCTCTCGGCCCCAACGGTGCCAATAAGGAGGGCGCGGTAAATCAGTTGGTCCGCACCGGCGCGGCGAATCTGGCGGGAAATGGCGAGGCGATGGCCGACTCCATCACCCAGCTCTCCCGCGCGGCGCGCACCCTGTCGGATTCGCGCGGCGACATCGTCGAGACGGTTCGCAACCTGCAGACTTTCGTGTCCATGCTGACCACCAACGATCAGCAGGTGCGCGAATTCAACACGCAGCTCGCGGATCTGGCGGGATTCCTAGCCGGCGAACGTGAGAATCTCGGTAGTGCACTGAATCTGCTTTCGGTCGCCCTCGGTGATGTCGCCGATTTCATCGCCGACAACCGAGACCTGGTCGCGGACAACGCGGATGCGCTGACAACACTCACCCAGACCCTCGCCGACCACCGCGACGACATCGCGGCGGCACTGCCGGTGCTCGCGGTGGCGATGAGCAATGTGATCGGCATGCACAACGGTGAAGCGGGCACCCTGGACATGCGCTCGAACTTCTTCGACCAGCTTCAGGACCCGTTCGGGACCATCTGCAAATTTATGGATTTGGGCAAGCTGATGCCGGGCAATCCGACCTTCGACGAGGTCAGCCGGCAACTGCGGCCGCTGCTGGACCATTGCTCGACCATCGCCGCCTCGCTGGCGGCCGCGGTGAAATCCCCGATGATCCTGCCGTTCGGCATTCTCAGCGCCGAGAACATGCAGCGCGACCCGGTGCCGGGGACCGTTCCCGGCACACCTTCCAACCAACTGCCACCCTCGGAACAGGGAGATCGATGATGAGCGGAGTTCGCTGCACCGCGCGCGGTTTCGGTGCCGCAGTGGTGATCGCGGCGACCGCCGCGCTGGTGAGTTCGTGCGCCTCCGACGGCATCTACAGCGTCGCGCTGCCCGGCGGGGCCGATATCGGTGCGCGTCCGATGACCATCGACATCGAGTTCGATGATGTGCTCGACCTGGTGCCGCAGTCCGCGGTGAAGGTCGATGGCGTCCCGGTGGGCCGGGTCGAGGAGATCACCCTCGCGAGGGATATGTGGACCGCCAGCGTGCGTACCGTGGTGAACTCCTCGGTCGAGCTGCCGGTCAACGCGCGGGCCGAGGTGCGGCAGTCGAACCTGTTGGGCGAGAAGTACATTGAACTTACCCGACCCGGTGACGGCGCGGATCCGGCCCGGCTCACCGATGGTTCGGTGATCCCGGTCGCCAATACCCGCCACGCGACCGAGGTCGAGCAAGTGCTCGGCGCGATGTCCCTGCTGGTCAACGGCGGCGGCGTGGCGCAGTTGCAGCCGATCGTCAGCGAGTTGAACAAAACCCTCGACGGCCGCGAGGACAAGGCCCGCTCGCTGCTGGAGCAGGCCACTACCCTCATCGAGGGGCTGAACACTCAGGTGAACGACATCACGGCGGCGATCGACGGCCTCGCCACCCTGAGCGGGCGCGTGAGTACACAGACCGAGCAGATCGGCGCCATCCTCGACGAACTGCCCGAGGGCATCAGGATTCTCGAGGAGCAGCGGCCCCAGCTGATGGCGCTGTTGATCCAGCTCGACCGGGTCGGGCAGGCCGGCTTCGACGTGCTGAACACCGCCAAAGCCGATCTGATCAAGGATCTGACCGCGCTGCGGCCCGTCCTGCAGGAATTGGGCAAGGGCTCCGATGATCTGGTGACCGCGCTGCCGCTGATGCCCACCTATCCATTCCCGGATGCGGTGCTGGAGAGCACCTTCGGCGGTTCGGTCAACACCTGGCTCTCGGTCGATATGGAGATAGGCGTTCTGATGAACAATTTCGGTGTGGGTAAACCCGATCCGGTCTACACCCCCCCGCCGTTCGGGCCCTCGGTTCCGGTGAACCCGGACAACCCGTACCACAACGGCAACGGCCCGCGTCCGGGCTGGCCGACCATCACATTGCTGCCGACACTGCCCATACCGCAACTGCCGACGCTGCCGGGTGTGCTGACACCGATGCTGGAACAACTCGGGTTGACTCCCGCTCCTGATGGGGAAGGTGGTCCGCGATGACCCGTCTGGTTCGGTATCAGCTGATCGCCTTCGTGCTGATCGCCGTGATCGGTGTCAGCTATGTCGGTGCCACCTATGTCCGGCTCGACGAAATGTTCGGTTTCGGCGTCTATCACGTGCGGGTCGAGTCGGCGGAGACCGGCGGCCTTTACCAGGGTGCGGAGGTGACTTACCGCGGCGTCCCTGTGGGCCGGGTCGGTGAGCTCGAACTCACCGAGGCGGGTGTGACGATGCGGCTGGATATCAGCTCGGACTCGCCGAAGATCCCGGCATCGGCGACCGCGGTGGTCGCCAACCGCTCCGCCATCGGGGAGCAATACCTCGATCTGCAGCCGGACAGTCCGAGCGGGGCTTTCCTGCAGGATGATTCAGTGATTCGCGGCGCGGTGACACCGGTCGCGGTCGAGCAGCTGCTCGCCGGAGTGGACCACTTCACGAATTCGGTGGACCTGGCCGCGCTACACACCAGCATCACCGAACTCGGAAGAGCGTTCCACGGGAAGGGCGATGACCTGCAGGTACTCGTCCAGTCGCTGAACAACATCACCGCCGACTTCCACACGTCCCTCCCGCAGACCATCAAGTTGATCCGCGACGGCCGGATCGCCTTGGGCACCCAGGCCGAACAGTCCGGTGCCATTCGCGAATTCAGTGATGGTCTCGACCAACTCACCGCGCAATTGCGCGCGAGCGATCCGGATGTGCGTCGCATGATCGGCACCGGGACGGATGCGGGCGAGCAGATCGACGGACTGCTGGTCGAGAGCGGGGCGGCGATCACGCAGAATCTCGCCTCGTTGCGCACCATGCTGAAGACGGTTTCGCCGAAATTCTATGCACTGCAACCGATTCTGATGATGATGCCGCCGATATCCTTCGGTGGTTCGGCCGCTGCACCTGGTGACGGAACGACCCACTTCGGCTACGTCTTCGAGCTGAACTACCCGCCGGCCTGTTCGGCCGGATACGAGGGTACCCGGAAGATCCTGGCGGATATGAAGGCCGCGAATCCGGACTTCGACGACACTCGCGACGACTTCCCGTTCAACACCGAAGCGCGGTGCACGGTGCCCTTCGGTAACCCGACCGCGGTGCGCGGTGGCGCGCGCGCCGAATTCGCCGACCCGAGCATCCCGCAGCCGTGGGACGGCACTCCGAAGTCCGACCCGGACAAGCTCGATGTGAGCCCGATCGCCATCCAGGTGGCGACTCTGCTCGGGGTCACGCCCAAGCGGTGACCGACAACAATGAGGTGAGGTACATATGGTGAGTGAGTCGAGCGAATCGCCGGAAGCGGCGGCCCCTGTCGCCCACCCGCCGACCGCGGTCACCGCGGTCGCGGTCGGTGCGCTGGTCGTGGCGCTGATCGGGGCACTCTGGTTCGGTGGAGGCTGGGTGCGCGCGGCCTACTTCACCGACGGCCCGCGCGCCGAAGCCCGTGACGCCGCACTTACCGCCGCGTCGCAGGCCGCCATCAACATGACCACGGTCAAGGTCGAGGACATTCCCGGGTCCCTGGCACTGGCCCGATCCTCGATGACCGGCGCGATCCTGGATTCGGCGAACCAGAACCGACAGAAGTCCGAGGAGATGGCGCAGCAAGCCGCCGTCGGTATGCAGTCGCAGGTTCTGAACGCCGCGCTCATCTCGCTGAACAGTGAACTGGACAAGGCCGCGGCACTGGTGGTGCTGAAGGTGACCGAGGTCAAGCAGGACAAGTCGGCGTCGAACTACCGCTACTCCTGGAGCCTGGACATGACCAAAGAGGGGGATGTCTGGAAGACCGAACGGGTGGCGTCTCTGACCCAGCCGGTGCTGCTGGACAACCCTGCCGCCACCGCCGCCGTGCCGCCGGTACCGGCACCGGCCGCTCCCGCCCCACGGCCCGGATCGTAGGAGAGTTCTGATGGCAAACCGTCGACCGGTCAACCGGGTCACCACCACACGCCAGTCCGTGGAAGCGGAAGTAATGACGCCGGAGCCTGCCGACTCGGGCGAGGACGTGGCGGTCAGCTCGGCACCCGCCGAAGACTCGGTGAAGGAATCCACTCCGAAGTCCCGCGGCCGGTACACCTTTCCACGCCTCGCTCCCGGCCGGGCCGGCTCGTGGCGTCAGGTCGCGGCCGCTGCCGCGGGCGCTTTGGTGCTCGGTGGATTCGCGGTGTTCGCGGCCGCGCATCCCGGCGTGAACGACGCCAACACGGCGATGATCGACTCGGCGTCCACCGAGGAAGTGAAGGCCGCGGGCGTGCACGCCTTGCGCACCATCTACGGCTATGACGCGAAGACCATCGATGGCTACGACGCCGCGGTGCGCGGAGTGGTCACCGGCCAGATGCTGACCGATCTGAACAAATTCTCGGCCACCACCGTCGACGCCATCAGGCAGGCGCAGACGAGTGTGGAGGCCGCCGCCGACCCCGTCGGGGTAGCCATGCTCACCGCCGACCACGCCGAACTGCTGGTCAATCTCACCGTCGCCGCCACCAAGGACGGGGTTGCCCAGCAGAGTGTCTCTGGGACAGTTGTGCTGCGCATGCGGAAGGTGAACGGGGCCTGGCTGGCGGGCGAGATACTCGACCGGTAAGGGGCGGTGGGGAGTTGCGAAGGTGGCTGGAGGTTCGCCCGACGCAGTTGCTCCTCACATCGCGCCGCCGCTCGGGGTGTGAATCATCCAAAGCGCCGGGCATATCCCGCACGCGCCGACGGGTGAGTATTTAGCGTCTGAGTTGCGGCCGTTGCCCTGATTCCGTCGATCGGATCGGGCAACTGACACAGCTGTCGAAGGAATGCAACGCAATGGCGCGCTACACGGATACCGCGATCTCCAACGGTGTGGATGACACTCTGAATTGCCGAGTGACTGTCTATTTCTATCGGCCGGATCCCCAGCCGATGATGGTTCTCGAATATCTTGCGACGTGGCCGGAGGCCACCGAGTTCGCCGTGGCGGCTCGGCAATTCGGATTGCTGGTAACTTTTGACGGCGATGTGCGACCAGGACTGCGGCAGCTGCCCTGCCGCAGTCTCTGGCATTGAATTTCACACTGTCTGCTCGATTGCCAGCAGCCGTTTGACGATCTTGCCGCTGGCCCCGCGAGGCAACTCCGTCAGGAACGCCACATCGCGTGGAACTGCGATCCGGCCGAGTCGGCTCCGGATGTAGTTGCGCACCATCGTCGAATCCAGTCCGGAGTCGTGGCTTTTTACGACGAACGCGGCCAGGCGCTGACCGAACTCGGAATCTGGTACGCCGACCACCGCGACGTCGGTCACGTGTGGCAGAAACGACAGCGCCTCCTCGACCGGCCGCGGAAAGACGTTCTCGCCTCCGGAAATAATCATCTCGTCATCTCGGCCCGCGATGAACAACCGGCCCGCCACGTCCACGTAGCCGAGGTCGCCGGTATCGAGCATGCCGTCGGCCTCGGCTGGCGGCATGGAGTTGACGTAGCCGTCGAAGAGCATATGATTGCCCACGAAAATCCGGCCTACCGCACCCTTCGGAACCGGGCGTCCGTCCGGGCCGAGCACCGCTACTTTGGTGCCCAGCGGTGGGCGACCCGCGGTGGTAGGGGAGATACGAAGATCCTCGGGATCGGCGATCGTCGCCCACGATACCTCGGTGGAGCCGTAGACGTTGTAAAGGACATCGCCGAAGGAGTCCAGAAACTGCAGTACGGACGCCGTCGGAAGTGGCGCGCCGCAACTGGCTACGACTCGCAGGCTGCTGGTGTCGTAGCGGGCTCGGACCGCGGGCGGCAGGCAGAGGATGCGATGCACCATGGTCGGCACGACGATCAGGGATGTGACCCGATGCTCGGCGATCAGCCGCAGGCAGTCCTCGGCGTCGAACTGTTCCGGTAGCACGACGGTGGCGCGCAATGCCGTACTGAGTTGGAGGGCGGCCAGGCCCCAGGTGTGGAACAGCGGTGCCGGGATGAGCATCGTCTCGTGCATCCGCAGCGGGATACGTGAGAGCAGCGCCGCGATCGTGCCGAACCCTTTGGCGTGCGGCCGCCGCGCGCATTTCGGTGCGCCGCTGGTTCCGGAGGTCAACACCAGCAGTCGGCCGGGATGGGCCGGTCTGGGGGCCTTCGTGCGCCCCAGCGCAATCAGGTCATCGATGGTCGACCGGTCGGGCTGCGAACTCCGAATCGCGGTGATGTAGCGCGGGATACCGTCATGCAGGTACTGCACCAGCGGTTCCAGTTCGGCGTCGACGAACAGGGCTGCGAGGCGTTCGCGCTGGGCGATCTCCTCGAGTTGGCCGCCGGAGAGCCCGGCATTGAGCAGCACCAGATCAGCGCCGAGTTTTCCGGCGGCAACCATGGTTTCGACCATGTCGGCGTGGTTGTGTGCCAGCACGCCGATCGACTGATGGGCGTCGATGCCGAGATCGGCCATGGCGGTCGCCAGCGCATTGGTGCGCCGGTGCAATTCGGCGAAGGTGCGGCTGCCGCGGTCGTCGATGATGGCGGGCCGGTCGGGTTCGAGCGCGGCGCCGGCCGCGTAGCCGCCGGGCAGGGTGAAGCGCCACTTGGCCAGTTCGGCCAGCTGCCGCACGCCGCGGTCCGGCCGGCTCGGGGCCAGGACACCGGTGCGGATCATCTGGCCGACCACACCCGCGCGTCGGCGAATCGGCAGGTTCTCGCCGTTGATCAGCACGGAATTCGGAGCCTGTTGGGCGAATTCCAGCACTCGACGCAGGCCGGTCCGGGTCCAGGCGAGCACCGCGGCCTTGGATACCCGCGTCAGGCTCGGATGCACTCGAGCGGCCGCGAAGTAGGTCACCCGGACTATTGTCCGCTCGGCCTGGTGGTGGCCGCTGAACTTGCGCTTGAGTCGAATTGCCGCGAGAGCGCTCACATTTGGCGCGGACAGCTCGAGGCGTTGGTACCACTGGTGGACGGTCAGCCGGACTTCGACGGTTTCGATTCCGATCGCGGGTGAACCGGCACGAAACGCTGCGCGCCAGTAGCTTTCGTCCTGTTCCAGCTGTTCCATTCCGCCGACACCGCTGAACAGCCGCGCGTAGTTCTCCGGTTGGATGAGGATGTTCCACACCACTTGCCGCGCCAGCGGCAGCTCATGAACCACTTCGACGATTTCGGCAACCATTTCGCAACTCCTAATGCGCCCGTGATCTGACGGCGCGAAGCGGAGGCTACCGCCAGCGAAGGCCCACCCCGGCGGCGTTCGCCGCAGGTCGGTGGAACGCACAGTGGCAGGTGGCCTCGCACTGGGATGTCGTCACGATGCCCCCTCCCGCCCTGAGTAGATCATTGAGCTCGTGCCGCCGGAATCCGTCGCACATACTCCGGTCCGGGGTACGGCAAACCGCTGGCCCGGCTCGGCCGACCCAGTGGCGGGACGAGGGACCCACCGCCGATGAGCGCGGACTATCACAGGTGCGGGGCCTGCGGCGAACACTCACCGGCGGTGGAATGCGCCCGCCGGGATCGGGGATTCGGGCAGGTATCCCGGCGGGCGCGTGAGGGGAGAACAACGCTGTTCACCGCCCGCCGTTGGCAGCGGCGAGTACGGCCACTCTATGGGCGCGTCGATGCCGGGTGGGTCCAGGCGGTCCGGTCTGGGCGGTATCACAGCGGATAGGGGCCTGCGTTGGGACCTGATCACGATCCATCCGGGATCGTGATCGGCGCTTCCGGGTCGTGAATTCCGGACAAAGGTGAGCGACCACGTTTGAACCTTGGCTGTCGAATTGCGTCGGAGCGCCGCCATTGCGGAATATCCACTGGTCACCGACATGATCGGCCGCGACCGCACCGCAGGTCAAAGAGGAGTGGAATATGAGCGCTCGACCATCTTAAGGTTCCATCACGCAGGAACCGCAGCAACTGGGCGGAAGGGAGTCGATGATGACAACCAATGGGACGCTTCGGCCGGGGCTCACTGTCTCGGGCAAACCGATGTCCACACCTTTGAAGGATGTGCAGAGGGTATCGCGGCAGCTGGTCGGGCACTTCGTCGACAATGTGATCACCTGCGGCACCCTGCCCGGTGACATCATCTCCGGTGACGTCACCGCGGTCACCCGGATCTGTCTGGAGCTGTCGGTCAGCATGCTCGACGGCCGCGATATTCCGGCGAAGACCGACCGGCTGGCCGCGGCCGCCGCCGGATGGGCGCGCGAAGGCGTGCCGATCGATACGATCCTGCATGCCATCCACGAAGGCTTCAAGGTCGGCATGGATCTCATCGTCTCCGACGCGACGGCGCAGGATTACGCCAATCTGATGGACGGCGCTAAACGGGTGGTGGAGCTGCTCGACACTATGAGCGGGACGGTCGCCCGCGCCTATGTCCGCGAGCACAAGGCGGTGGTGAGCGAACACCACACCGCAGTGCACACACTCACCTCCGCACTGCTGGGCGGCTATCCGACCTCGACCATGGCACGCGAATGCGGAATCACCGTCGCGCAAGCGTATTTCGTGCTGGCACTAGATATTCCGAATCACCCGGACGAGCGGGGTCCGAAGCTCGACGGCAAGGTCGTCGCGCGCCGCAAACTGCGCCGCCTACAAGCCGAACTCGCCGCCCGGTGCGGTGCGAGCGCCCTCGCTCTGCTCAGCGTGGACGGTGGGACGATCCTCATCCCGACCCAGACGTGCGCCGATGAGCAGCTCGATGACCTCATCGCCCAGCTGTCGGCCGCCGCGCACGTGCCCGTGACCGCGGCCGTTGTCACCGCCTCGGTGGCCGAAGTGCCCGGCGCCGCCGACCGCGCGCACGAATTGCTCGATATGGTGCAGCGTTTGCGGTGTGTCCCCGGCGTGTACCGATTCGCCGATATGGCGTTGGAATACCAGCTGACCCGACCGGGCCCGGCCCGGGAAACGCTCGGCTCACTGCTCGATCCCCTCGACGCCCATCCGGAACTGCTGAAAACTCTGCACAGCCATATCAGCAACAACCTGAACCGCCAGCGCACGGCACGGGTACTGCACATCCATACCAATACTGTCGACCACCGGCTCCGGCGCATCCGCCAGCTCACCGGCCTGGACCCAACCGCCACCTTGGGTCTGTGGCAGTTGCGTTCGGCATTCATCGCCCGTTCGTTCCGGGAGCGCACCGATTTCAAGTGACGACTCACGGTGGCAGGGGGTGGCTGGTCACTGTGCTCGCAGGATTGAAGGGCGCCGCCATGAAGCTGGGGCAGATGCTGTCGGTGCCCGACGTCGAGCTGGTTCCGGAAAACCATCGGGCGCTGTTCCGGCTCGAGCTCGCCGAACTGCGCGCCGAGCGCCGGAGGTGCCGTTCCCGGCGATGCGGAAAGTCTTAGAGAACGGTCTCGGCCCGCTATTGGGGGTTTCGCCGATTCCGACGAGGCGCCGATCGCCGCGGCCTCGATCGGCCAGGTGTACCGGGCGCGCTCGCGGGACGGGCGGAGCGTCGCGGTGAACGTGCAGTATCCGGGCGTGACGAGGCGGGTCCTGGCCGATATGCGCACGAAACCGTCTACGTCTACCTACGCGCCGCGACAGCTACCGGGATGCTCGGGGCGCCGGCGTCACGGTGTGGCTGGTTGCGGCGCGAGGAACGCGGTCAGCAGCGCGGCGGAAAGGTTCTCGACGTTGGCCTCGGATGTTGTCCACGAACGGGTCGTCACGGTCATCGCAGTCGCAGTGGGGTTTCCGATGCAGTAGGGCGCGAATGCGGCGAAAAACCTTTCCGGGTCGATCAGTGTTTCCGGCGGATGCACTCCGGGACGGCGGATCGAGGGGAGGAGCAGGGTGGTGACAGCCAGGGGGACGCCGGTGTTCTCACCCATTGTCAAGCCGGGAAGTTGAGCCAGTGCGGTCGCCGCTGTGGCGTGCCTGCCGTTGCGGGTACCGCGGACAAGAGCGAACAGTGGCGGCGGGCCGCCGGGTTTGATGATGTCGGCTGGGTTGGTAGGCAACACGCGTTCGGCGAAGGACGCGATACGCGCCGCGCGGTGCTGGGTCAGAATTCGGTGATCCATACCGACTCGCAACGCAGACAGCGTCGCGAGGGTAATTCTGTCCCCCACAGCGATATTGATGTTGTCACGCAGGCCGGGGAATGCTCGGTGCAGAGTTACCGCCTCTGGATGCCCGAAACTGCGGCCCTGGATCGGGCCGATGCCCGGATAGTCCAGGTCGACCTTCTCCAGCGCGGGGCAATCCACGAGCCGGCCGTTGCGGGTAATCCGAATCGTCCCACTGATTTGCCGCATCCCGTGCTCCACGGCCGCACTGGGCCGGTTGGTGTGTGGCGAGCCCGGCTGTGCGGCGTCGGCGATGTTCCATCCCGTGACCACGCTCTCGACGGTATCGAGTTCACGCCCGGCGGTGATGGCGAGTAGATTCGCGAGGCCCGGACTCGCGCCCATGCCGACCAGGGCGGTGACACCTGCGGCGCGGGCGCGATCGTCCAGCGCCAGCATCTCCAGAGTCGGCTCCCAGTCGTCGCAGATATCGACGTAGTCGCGGCCCGCCTCGACAGCCGCCGACAAGACCTGCATTCCGAATCGGAAGAACGGACCGACGGTGTTCACCACGACGTCGCATTCACGCAGCATCGCGTCCAATGCCTGCCGATCGGTCACATCCACAGGCCGACCGAATGCCTTGGGCCCCAGGCTCTGGGCGACCGACTCGGCCCGTTGGCCATGGAGATCGGCGACGACCAGCTCCGTCACCGTCGCAGCGGCGCTCAGGACGCGCGCCGCAACCCGGCCTATCACACCCGCTCCGCCCAGTACCAGCACTCGCATGACGAACGCTCCTCGCATAGATTTACTGTTGTGATAGTAAATAAAGTAGGTCGGCCCAGCAAGGCACGGGAACGAAAAGTCGAAATCCTGCGGGCGATGGCGGGCGTGGTCGCCCGGGACGGGCTGGCCAACGCGACTCTGTCACGGGTGGCAGAAGCGGCGGGAATGCAGCGCACGCTGGTGTTGCACTATTTCGGTAGTCGCGACGGGTTGACGCGCGCCTTCGTCGCCGAGGCCGTCGCCGCCTACGGGTCGGCCATGCTGCGGACCACCGCGACCGAACCTGTGGCGGTGCGGATCGACGCGATGTTCGAGCCAGGCGCCTATCGCAGTCGAGAAGACCTGATTGTCTGGATCGAGCTGGTAGCTTTGAGTGCCCGCGACCCGCAGGTCCGAGCGCAGTTGCGTGAGTTGTGGATGCATCGTTGGCTACCGGAGTTGGAACACCAACTCCACGAGGACTTTCCGCACGCCAATGACGACCGGATCGCCATCGCAGCGTATGCGCTAGCCTGCCTCTTCGAGGCGCACTGGGCGTTCGACCTGCAGGACGTCGCCGGACCCCAGCGTCATTGTCAGGCCAAACGCGCCGCGCACGCCGTACTCGCGACCCTGGCCTCCTAGCCCAGATCCGGGGCCATTCCAAGCCGTTGCTCAATGGCGTCTCTGGTGCTGGTACCTGCAACGAGACCTCCGGCGCCTATTGATTCAGCGTGCCCAACATGTTCCGCGCTGATCTGCCTGGATCTCACTCGAGAGAAGCCGTGGTCGCCCAAGCCTTCGAGGATCTGTCCGACGCGTTGCGCGCAGCGCTCGATCCGAGTACCTTCCCGATGATCCGGCTGCGCGACCAGGGTATGGCTTGTATCCGCTTCGCTCTGGCACATCAGGAGCAACACCGACTGGCCACCGCGCCGACGAGCCGGGACGGTCGATCAGGTGCTCACCAGCGGCGCGTTCCAACTCTTCGCGGTGACTGTGCGCGAATGCATGGACGAGGGCACGCTCGTCGTGGGTGACCCGCTGCCTGTCGTGCTGCGGATGTGGGCGCTCGCTCGCGGCATCGCGTCGTTGCTGATCGCAGCCTTTCGATCCTGGGGCGAGGTCGAGCGGACGCTGACGGGTGATGAGCGCCGCCTGTGTCGCAGCGCGGCCGATCCACGCGGACGCCCGACGAAACCTCGTCCACATCCGACTGCGCGGCCCGCGACAGCACACCGAGCTCGGCGTGTAGTGCGGCGAAATGCCGCAAGTGGTCGTAGAGCGCGCCATCGCTGAACGGCTGATCAGGTAGTGCAGCACGCCACCGCGCACCGCGGCGCGGACGGTGTCCACATCGTCTGCAGCGCTGATCACCATGACGTCGGTCGCTTCGGCTGATTCTCGGATGCCTCGCAGTGCAGTCAGGCCATCGATATCGGGCATATAGATGTCGAGCAGCATCGGATCCGGGCGCAGTTCGTCGATCATGCGCAGCGCGTCGGCACCTGTGTGCGCCACGCTCACAAGGGCGAAACCCGACATATGCGGAGTGCACCCTGGCAACCATGAAGTCGTCGTCGACGAGCACCCGGATCACTGCGGCATCTCCGGAACGATCGGCAGTGTTGCGGTGAATACCGCACCCTCGGCGTTGTGGCCGAGACCGAACCACCTCGGCGAACACACGCCTGCTTGGTGAGCGCCAATCCGAGACCGCGCTGCCCGCTTGTCTTCGACATGCGCAGCTCGATGCCCTGTTTCGCGGCGAGGCTGGCCTTGGCGATCGGCAGCGCAGCGACTGCGGGATAACCGATCCGGCCGGTTACCTCGGCCTGCCACTGATCGTTGCTGGCACTGACTTGGCTGACGTAGCGGCGGACCTCGTCGTACTCGCCGAGTCTGATCAGCCCGGCGATGGTGTGCAGCCGATTGCGGAACACGCCGGTTCGTCGCCGGGGTGGCCCGCGAACACTAGGTCTGAAATGGTTCCCCTGAGTCGGCGTCAGAGGAATGCGGATACCTTTGCGCCTCCGGGCTCGAGAGCCTGATCCAGATGAAACCGGTTACTATGGAGCCAGCAGACCAACTGGTCCTTGGTTAGGGAAGCGAACCTCCGTGGATCGTATGGTCGGCCGAGGTGCGTGCACAGCCCAAGCCCGAACTGTAAGGCGGGACCGGATGCGCACCCGAGGGTGAGGGTCCACGCCGTAGATCTCGCCGGTTCGCTCACTTCGGCATCTCGGCACATCGGTCGCAGTTCAGCCGATCGTCATTGTGAACTATCACTATCGCTTGCGGACCGCTCTCCCGAAATTCACGTTACTCGGAGTAAGCCGTTCTCATGAATCTTGTTCTGGTTACTCTGGTGCAATAGCGCAGTTAACGGGGATGGAAGGAAGTTCGACTATGTCTGTTACCTCTCCCCGCAGGGAAGGGCTCACTGTATCCGGCCAGCCGATGTCGTTGCCGTTGAAAGACGTGCGGGCGTTGTCACGGCAGATGGTTGGGCATTTTGTCGAAACCGTCGCCCCCTGCGGCACCTTGCCCGGTGACGCGATCCATGGCGACATCACCATCATCACCCGCGTGTGCCTGGAACTGGCCGTCAGCATGCTGGACGGCAGCAATATTCCGGAGAAGACCGAACGGCTCGAAAACGCCGCGGCCCAATGGGCTCGCGAGGGCGTGCCTATCGATACCATTCACCACGCCATCCATGAGGGTTTCAAGATCGGCTTCGACCTGGTGGTGTCCACCGCCTTGGCCCAGCGGCGTGCCTCCGGCTCGGCCGACACCGAGCCGATGCTCACCCCCAGCATGGCCGACTACGAAAGTATTCTCGACGGCGCCAAACTGGTCGTCGAAATGCTCGATACCATGACCACGGCGGTCTCGGTGGCCTATGTGCGAGAACTGCGCGCGGTCGTGTCGGAGCACCACACCGCGGTGCACACGCTCACCTCGGCGCTGCTCGGGGGTCATCCCACCTCCACCATGGCCCGCGAATGCGGCATCGAAATCTCCGACCGCTATCGCGTCATTGCCCTCGCCATTCCGTCGCACCCGGACGAATCCAACCCGATACTGGACGCGCAAGTCGTCGCTCGCCGCAAACTCCGGCGCGTGCAGGCGGAGCTGGCCACCCGCTGCGACCACACCGTGCTGTCACTGCTGTCGATCGACGGCGGCACCCTGCTGATCCCCGCCGATCACATCACCGAGGTTGCTCTGGAGGAACTGATCGCCCACCTGTCGCAGGCGGCCCGCGTGCCCGTCACCGCCGCGGTGGTCACCGCCCCCACCGACATCGTGCCCACCGCTGCCGATCAAGCCCATCAACTACTCGACATGGTCACCCGGTTGAGGTCGGTGCCAGGCCTGTATCACTTCGACGATCTGGCTCTGGAATACCAGCTCACCCGCCCCGGCCCCGCCCGCGACTGTGTCGGGTCGCTGCTCGATCCACTGGACGAACACCCGGAACTGCTGGCGACCCTGGAAATCCATATCGCGCACAACCTCAACCGCCAGCGCACAGCGCGGCTACTGCACGTACACGCCAACACCGTGGACCACCGGCTCAAGCGGATCGGTCAGCTCACAGGGTTCGATCCCACCCAGGCCAGCGGGCTGTGGCACCTGCGTTCGGCGTTGGTTGCCCGCACTTACCGCAAGTGAGCGGCGTGCGGTCGTGCGGGTGCCGGAATTACTCCAGTCGATCAGCGTCTGCTGTTCCCGCCGGGGAACCCGTGCTCGAGAGCGCCACCAGGTGCTTCCAATCGCAGATTTCACACGACCCGGTACGCCCATAAGCAGGAGGTCGACATTGACAACGGTCGAAAACGCTCTGACACAAAGCCGACGAGTTGGAAGCAAAACATGGATGATATGCGACGAACCGAAGCCGACGGATTGCGCGCCACATGGCGGTTGTTTCATGACCACCTGATCACCATCGTCGCCGTCCACGAGGCATCCGGCGCCGCGCCGATCGTATCCTTCGGTCCCGACGATTTTCCGGATCTCGCACAAGCACGAGAACTCCTTCCGGACCTGAACACGTTGTGGGACGCAGTACGCCACGACTTCTGGACCAAACTCATTCCGCCGCGACCACAGTGTCGACAATGGCGATGGAAGTGATCTTGAAACCCCGCGCTCACTGCTGCGTGCGCATCGGGCTGTCAATCAACGACCACCGCCATGTGATTCGACGTGACGCAGCCGGAAAGGCCCAGGGCTCTCAGCAACCCGCCGCTGAAAGAACTGGTCAGAAAAGCTCGCCGATTCCGTCGGCGTAGATACCGAAGTATGTTTCAAGGCTGGCTGCTCCGGGACTCGTTCACCTGACACGGCGAACCAGCCCTGCAGCCTTGCCGGCTGTATTCGGCCTGCGCACTGAGCAGGTCGATTGGAAACTCGGCGCTGCACTTGCGGTCTCCCGCAGGCCGCGCGCGACAGACCGATCAGAATTGCATGCCGCTCCAGTTCTACCGGAATGCCCGTTTCAGGTGTGGGTGCTCGACGCCCCGCCGTCCGGCAACGACGCCGATGACGGTCCACAATGGCGTGGACCTCGGAACAGGCCCTAGTCATAGTTCCCTGAGTCGACGTCAGGGGCCCGCAGTATCGATACCCGTTGCGCATCCGCGCTCAAGAGCCTGACCAGATGAAACCGGTTACCTAATGGATTACATTCATTGCCGTCCATGCGGGAGAGAGTTGCCATCCACAATGGAACGATGCCAACGCCTGCACGCCTCCTGCGCCGGGGAGGGTGCTCGGACAGGAATGACTTCTGCTGATTGGAGAGCTGTCGCTTGTTGGCTGAACCCGGGCAGGAATCACCCGATAGGACAGATGGGATCGGAATAGTGGATCCGCGCAGCGCAATGAATAGAGATCCGCCAGCTACGTCGGTTGCATCAGGCGCGGGCATTCGGGGATACGGATCTGTACTGGCAGGTAAGGGTTTTCGCCTGATCGCCCGCTGGCGTAACCACACCGGACTGGGCGCGGATCACGCCGGGTGTGGGGCTCCGCCGTCGCTGTCGGTGAGGCGGAAGGACCGCAGGCGGGACTCGCCGCGCTCACCGAACTCGACTCGATGCTCCCGCGGTACACCGCTTCCGCCGCCCACCTCCACGCGCGGGCCCGCGATTGCTTTCAAACTGATCGAGGTCGCTCATAACCGCTGGCGCGCTCAACGCACCAAACCTGGTCGCTCTCGTGCACGCCGGATCATGTTCGGACGCGGCGAACGAGTCACCGTAGCATGATCCATTGCGCTACTCCCGCTGCTGTTTCTCGAGAGAAGTTGTAATAGTGAACGACTTTGCTCGAGGGGGTGTTTGTGTCATCGGGATTCATAGATGCGTTTGTGGCCGGAGATCGCCGCCAACCGGAACGGGCGGGTGGTCTCCTCGGGAATGGCGTGGTACCTGCCGTCGGTGGGGGTTCGGGCTTCGTGGAGTTCGCGGTAGCGGTCGTAGCCGACAGGTACGCGAGTGGTGACGGCGGACCGGTTGGCGTCGGTTCTGAGGTGATCGTGGTAGCCGGGTTCCAAGGTGCCGCTGAAGAATTCGGCGACGCTGCCCGATCCGTAGCTGATGAAGGCGATGGGTTGGTCGGTGAGGTCGTCGGCGTGGTCGAGCAAGGACACCAGACCGAGGTAGAGCGAGGCGGTGTAGCTGTTGCCGACGGTGCGGTTGTAGCTGGTGGTATGGCGAATCGCGGCGTCGATCGCGGCCGTGTCCGCCGTGTGGCCTTGACTTTCGAGAAGGTGGCGATGCGCTTTGAAAGCCATTCTGGTGAACGGTTGGTGATAGCAGAACGCGGCGAACTCGCCGAGGTCGCGGCCGCCGTGGCGCCGGTAGTCGGTCCAGGCTTCCTGGGTGGCCTTCTGATAGGCGTTGACCGAGGTCTTGCCGTCGACAAGCGCGGCGGTGCGGTAGTTCGGGCGCCAGAAGTCCATGATGTCGGCGCTGTAGAGCCCGGAGTGGGGTTCCAGTCGCAGGATCGCCGGATTCGCGCTGACGAGCATCGCCACCGCGGCGGCGCCCTGGGTCGGTTCACCGGGGGTGTCGAGCTCGTACTTGGCGATATCGGTGGCGATGACCAGTACGCGTTGGGACGGGTCGCGGGCGATCAGTCCGGCGGCGAACTGAAGTCCGGCCGTCCCGCCGTAGCAGGCTTGTTTCAGTTCGACCACGCGGGCGGTGTTGGGCAGTCCGATCAGAGGGTGGAGATAGAGGCCCGCTGATTTCGACTGGTCGACACCGCTTTCGGTGGCCAGCAGCACCGTGCGGATGTGGTCGATGCCGTGGCGGTCGATGATGGGCTGGGCGGCGGCCGCGGCGATGGTGACGATGTCCTCGTCGGCGGCGGCGACGCTCATCGTCTCCTGACCGATGCCGAGGTAGAACTTGTTGGGGTCCACGCCGAGGCGATCGGCGAGCAGGGCGTGATCCAGCGCGTAATGGGTGGTGGTGAAGGAAAGGTCGTGGATTCCGACCGGTGGGGTGGTCATGGCAGTACTCCGTTGCTTGTGGTCGACCGTTCGAATCGGGTGTGGGAGCGCATCAATTCACCGCGGTTGGTCTGCGCCGCCATCAGCGACAGCTCGCCGCACAGCACGGTGGCCGCCGCGATCACCGCGAGACGGCGGGCGTTGTCGCCGTCCTGCCGCGCCGACCGGCAGCCGAGGCGGGTGAGATTCTCGTCGACGAAACTCTGGTGCTTGCCGTTCCCGACGGTCCCGACGATGAGATTGGGCAGCGTGCACGAGAAGTAGAGATCCCCGGCGCGGTCCTCGGTATGCGTGACGCCTTGGGACCCCTCGACGATGTTCGCGGCGTCCTGCCCGGTGGCCAGGTAGAACGCCAACAGCATGTTGGCGTAGTGCGCGTTTGCGGAGCGGATTCCACCGGCGAGCAGCGTGCCGATGAGGTTCTTGCGGATGTTCAGCTCGACCACCTGTCGAGCGGTGGTGTGCAGTCTCCTTTCGACCACGTCGCGGGGTATGAGGATTTCGGTGACGACGTTCTTGCCGCGGCCGAGGATCCCGTTGACCGCGGTGGCTTTCTTGTCCGTGCAGTAGTTTCCGGAGACCGAGACGTATCGCAGCCCGGGAATCGTCGCCACGATGTGGTTCATCAGATGATCGGAGGCGAGCGTGACCATGTTGTGGCCCGCGGCGTCACCGGTGGTGAACGCGAATCGCAGGAACAGCAGATTCCCGGTGATCTGATGGTGCAGGTCGATGAGGCGGGCGTACCGGCTGCTGCCCGCGGCCACCTCCTGCAGTTCGCCGAATCGGCTTCCGAGCCGCTGCACGGCGGTGTGCGCGGTGTGCGCGTCGTCGGCTTCGAGCAGGATCGAACGGGTCATGCGGTCGTCGACCAAGGTCGCCACCACACCGTTGTCGGTCAGCGTGGAGATCCGCGCGCCGCGCCCGACCGACGGCCACAGCGGCGATTCGTAGGTGGCCAGGGGGACCTCGACGGCGTCGTCGACGGTATTGCCGGTGATGCGCACGGGTCCCACCCACTGCAGCGGGACAGCCGCATACGACATGTCGTTCACGGGTGGCTCCTTCTTTCCGATTCGTTCCACCACCGGCTCCGGTGGGCGTACGAGGCTGCGTCGATGCCGTGAAGCCGGCAGAACGTCGCCACGTCGCCGGTGATCAGCAGATCGCAACCGGCCAGATCAGCGGGCGTGGCAGCGCCGAGCACAGTCGAGATCAGGCGCAGTTGGACGAGCCACTCACGGATCATCTCGACCAACGCGGCGGCGCCGCGGCCGACGAGCGTCTCGAGGAAGCGTCCCGCGACACCGGTCGCGCAGGCTCCCAGCGCCAGTGACCTGGCGATGTCGAGGGGCGAGCGGATACCGCCCGAGGCGAACAGATCGATCCCGGTGACGCCCGCGCAGTCCAGCAGGCAGCTGGGCGTCGACTGGCCCCAGTTCTCGATGAAGGAGAAATTCGCGGCCGTGCGTCGATCGTTCTCGATACGCGCGAAGTTGGTACCGCCGCGGCCGCCGACATCGGCCACGGTGACTCCGGCATCGCGCAACCAGGCAACGGTGGGCCTGCTGAGTCCGAACCCGACTTCTTTGACGATCACCGGCACGGGCGCGTGGGCGGTGATGTGCTCGATCCGGCGGGGCCAGGACCCGAAAGCCCGGTCACCTTCGGGCATCACGATCTCCTGGACCGAGTTGAGGTGGATCTGAATGGCGTCCGCCTCCAGCAGGTCGATGGCCCGGTGTACCTGGTCCAGGGTCGCCGTCGCGTTGACGTTGGCCATGACGAAGCCGTGCGGGTTCTCCTGTCGCAGCACGCGGTAGCTGTCGGCGACCGAGGAGTCGCGGAAGTAGGCGCTCATCGAGCCGGACGCGATAGGGATTCCGGTTTCGCGGGCGGCGATCGCCAGCTGGCGATTGATCTCCCCGGTGTGCAGGCTGCCTCCGGTCATCGCGTTGACGAATAACGGTGTGTCCCAGCGTTTTCCGGCGACTTCGACGGCCAAAGACACGTCCGCGCTGTCGATGCCGGCGAGGGCGTGGTGCAGAAAGGTGACCGAGTCGAAGTCGTTGGCGCCGGTGTTATCGCGGTGCTGGTCCACGGCGTGCCGGACGTGGTCGTCCTTGCGGTTGCCGGTCATCCGCGGTCATCCGCGTGCGGGTGGGTGCGCAGCGACAGCGGCCGGATGCCCGCGGCGACCCAACGGGTGGTGAGTTCGGTGATCGCCGCGCTACGGGTGCGGTCGATGAGCGCGATGCCGCAATCGCCGCCCCCGGCGCCCGAAGGCTTCGCTGCGGCGCCGACCGCTTCGCCCGCCTCGCACAGCGCGTGCAGCCGCGGTGTCATGATGCCCACCCCCGCTTTCTCGTCGAGTCCCATCAGAATTGATCTGGCGTAGTGGATCTCGCCTTGGATACCGAAGGAATCGCCGGATTCGAGTGCCGTGCCGAGCCGTCGGACGCACTGCTCGCTCTTGGCCAGGAAGGCGCCGTGGTCGGGCAATTGCCGGCGGTGGCCGTGGCGGAGTCCCGCGACCAGCGCCGGTGTCGACGCGGGTTCCCCGGTCCACCCGACCTTCATCGCGAGTCGCGTCGGCGGGGGCAGACGATGCACCGACAACCCGGGCCACGGCGCGCGCAGTGCCGCGTCGACCCCTTTGTCCGCGATCGATTCGGATATGCGCTGCCGGTCGGGGGAACTGTAGGCGATCCAGCCGCCCCAGGTGCTCGCCGCTACATCCCCACCGGAGGCGGCCGGGTTGACCGACAGGGTGGCCACCATCGCCAGTCGGTACCGGTCCATCGGGCTCAGGCCGAGCCGGAAGAAGATGCCGAGGGCCGCGACGGCCGCGGCCGTGACCGCTGCGCTGGCACCGAGACCGAGTTTCTTGCCGTCGGAGTCGGCGAAATCACCGGTGAGGCGCAAACGATAGGGACGCGCCCGGATGCCTCGCTCGACGAGCAACCGATCGATGACCGCGGCCGCGGCGAAGACGTATGCGAACGCGGTCGGCACCCGGGCATCGGCGGTCGACGGGATCAATCGGTCACCGCCGCGCCGGCACGACAGCTTCCCGGCACCGTTGAGGTCCGTCCGCAGCGTGGTGTCCTCGTCGGCGGATGCCTCGACCACTGTGGCGGTCGCGTAGCGGTCGACCGCCGTGAGTATCGCGCGATGGCCCGGCTCCACGACGGCGTACTCTCCAGCGATGAACAGCTTGCCCGGGGCACGGTAGCTGATCATCGGTCGCCGCCCCGGACAACGGCAGCGCCGGGGCCGAGATGGGCCGTGTGGGTTTCGGCGAAGTCGCCGACCTCGCGTAGGGCGGCGTCCACCCGCTGCGCGTCGGCGCGGGCACAGAGCACCGTGACGTTGGGTCCGGCATCGATCGTGGCGTAGGCGGCGACGCCGTCGTCGCGCAGCGCGAGTACCCGGTCCAGAATCGTCACCGAGCCCGGCGAGAGGTACCGGATCGACGGTTTCGCCGCCAGCATGGTGGCGTGCATCCCCAAGGCGTTGCGCTCGGCGATCTCGCCGACCGCTGGAAGGTCCCGGCGCGCGATGGCTTTGCGCATCTCGTGGAGGTCGGAGGCCGACGATTCGGCCCATGACCGGTAGAGCGGCGAGGTGGCGCAGGTTCGGCGCATGGCCTCCCTGCTCGACACCGCCTTCGACGCGGTGTCGACCACGGCGACAACCAGAGCCGGGTCCAGCGCGTCGCCGTCGATTTGTTCCGCGTAGGAACTCAGGTCACCCGCCTCGCCGAAGCCGTCTCCGGCGTGCCACACCACGAACCCGCCGAAGACGGATCGGCAGGCCGACCCGGAGCCCCGCCGCGCCAGTCTCGACAGCCCGCGGGCGCCTTCGTCCAGCCCGTAGCATGCGGACGCCGCAGCGGCCAGTGCGGCGAATCCGCTCGCCGAGGAGGCCAGGCCAGCGCCGGTCGGCCCGGTATTGGTCGAGATGACCAGCGCGTGTTCGGCGCGGCGGGCACGGGCACGAACCAGGTCCAGAAACCGCTCGACCCTGGCGTGCGCCGGACCGGCGGCACGGCAGCCATTGAGCACGACGACGTCGGCCGGGCCGTCGATCAACCGCACCGTCGTCGTGGTGGGATAGATGTCCAGCGTCATCGACAAACTACCTGTGACGGGCAGGAAGAACGATTCGTCGCGCTTGCCCCAGTACTTCACCAGCGCGATGTTCGGATGGGCGACGGCGACCGCTTCTTCGCCGATTTCGTTGGCACGGAAGAGACTCGCTTCGGCATCGTCGACTCCGAGAACGTCGATGCCGTCGGCGGCGGGCGGGGAGACCGCTGTCGCGTCGGGGGCGAAAGTCGTCGGTGTGTATCGCGTTCCGGTTTCCGGCGGAGTCGTGGCATCGGTCATGGCAGCACGCTCCGGGTCGGGACGGTCCAGGTCTGCACAGCGCCGGCTCGGCGTAGCGCCGCACTCACCGTCGAGGCGCCGCGGCCCGGCTCGGTGAGGGCGAGGACGCA
>NZ_BAFP01000066.1 GCF_000308455.1 Nocardia abscessus NBRC 100374
CGACGACGCGCTGGCCGAGGCGCTGGGCCGGGCGATCTGGCTGACCGTATACGGTGACGCGCCGTCTCCCTGACGGATCGCACGGCGGCGCAATCGGATCCATTGCTACAGTCGCGCGCATGACACACTCCGGACCGGCCCTGCGGATCGGCATCCTGGGC
>NZ_BAFP01000065.1 GCF_000308455.1 Nocardia abscessus NBRC 100374
GGCTCCGGTGCACTGCGAGGTGTGGGCGGGATTCATCTTCGTCAACCTCGCCGCTCAACCACCACAAACACTGCGAGAATTCCTCGGCCCCATGGTCACCGCGCTGGAGGGCTACCCCTTCGACCGCATGACCGACCGCTACTACTACCGGGCCGAGGTCGGTGCCAACTGGAAGCTGTACATGGACGCCTTCCAGGAGTTCTATCACGCGCCGGTGCTGCATGCGAAGCAGACGCCGGACAACTACTCCACCGCCGCCCAGCAGGCCGGATTCGAAGCGCCGCACTACCAGCTCGACGGTCCGCACCGGCTGGTCAGCACCTCCGGCGTGGTCGCCTGGGAACTCGACCCCACCATGCGCAAGCCCATGGAGGACATCACCCGCAGCGGGTTGTTCGGGCCATGGGAGAAGCCGGAACTGGGCCCGATGCCGCCGGGGCTGAACCCGGCGAAATGTGACCCGTGGGGGCTGGACTCCTTCCAGCTGTGGCCCAACTTCGTGATCCTCATCTGGTCCGGCGGCTGGTACCTGACCTACCACTACTGGCCGACCACACACAACCGTCACATCTTCGAGGGCAACCTGTACTTCGTGCCCGCGCGCACCCCCCGCGAACGAGTCGCCCATGAGATGGCGGCGGTCACCTTCAAGGAGTACGCCTTGCAGGACGGCAACACCCTCGAAGCCACGCAGACCATGCTCGAATCGCGCGCCGTCACCACATTCCCCCTCAACGACCAGGAGATTCTGCTGCGCCACCTGCACAAGGTCGCCGGCGAGTGGGTCCAGTCCTACCGTGACGAGCACACCGAGGTGGGCACCCGATGAGCGCCTTGCTGCCTGCGGAGTTCGCCGACCTGGAACCCTTCGCCGAAATCTGGTGCCTGGAAACCGAACCCGAACGCTACGCCCGGCGTCTGGCCAGCTCGATGGAGGACATGCAGCGCTTCTACGACGCGATCACCCCGCGCGCCGAAGCGGCGCTGAAATACCTCGACGAGTTCGCGCTCGACGAGCTGCCCGACGACGCCCGGCGCCTGCTGTGGCTGCTGTACTCGATGGTGATGGTCTCGTTCCCGGTGGAGGTGTGGAGCCAGCCTCGCGTCCCCGACTCCGGCGCGGCGATGCTCGACTGCCTGATCGAGCCACGGCCATGAGTACCGAGACCATCGTGCTGCGGGCCGCCCGCTGGGTCGATGTGGTGACCGGCGAGGTACACACTCCCGCCGTGATCGTGGTGCGCGGCGAATACATCGAGGCGGTGGACCCCACCGTGGAACCCGCCGACGCCACGGTGCTCGACCTGGGCGACACCACCGTGCTGCCCGGGCTGATGGACATGGAGATCAACCTGCTCATCGGCGGCCCGGAGAATCCTTCCGGGTTGCCCAGCCCGATGCACGGGGTGCAGGACGATCCCGTGTATCGCACGCTGCGTGCCACGATCAATGCCCGCACGACGCTGCTGGCCGGTTTCACCACCGTCCGCAACCTCGGGCTGATGGTCAAGACCGGTGGATACCTGCTCGATGTCGACCTGCACCGCGCCATCGAGCAGGGCTGGTTTCCCGGCCCGCGGATCGTGTCGGCGGGCCACGCCATCACACCGACCGGGGGACACCTGGATCCCACCATGTTCCAGCGCCTGGCCCCGCACATCATGCCGCTGTCGGTGGAGGAGGGCTTGGCCAACGGCGTCGACCAGGTGCGGCACGCGGTGCGGTATCAGATCAAGTACGGCGCGGGAGTCATCAAGATCTCGGCGTCGGGCGGGGTCATGTCGCACAGCACCGCTCCGGGCACCCAGCAGTATTCCGACGAGGAACTGCGCGCCATCGTGGACGAAGCCCATCGCGCCGGTCTGAAGGTGGCCGCCCACGCGCACGGCGACGCCGGTATCCGCGCCTGCATCCAGGCCGGCGTCGATTGCATCGAACACGGTTCGCTGGCCACGGACGACACCATCGCCATGATGGTGGAACACGGCACGTTCCTGGTCCCGACCAGTTACCTGTCCGAGGGCCTGGACGTGTCCAAGGCGCCGCCCGCCCTGCGGGAAAAAGCCGCGACCGTGTTCCCGAAGGCGCGGCGCATGCTCGGCAAAGCCATCGAGGCCGGAGTCAAGATCGCCTGCGGCACCGACGCTCCCGCCGTTCCGCACGGCGACAACGCCAAGGAGCTGTGGGCGATGGTCGATCGCGGGATGACCCCCGCCCAAGCGCTGCGCGCCGCCACCGTCACCAGCGCCGAACTCGTCGGCGCCGAGGACCGGGGCAGGCTCGCCCCCGGCCTGCTCGCCGACATCATCGCCGTTCCCGGCGATCCCACCCGCGACATCACCGTCACCGAACAAGTGCGGTTCGTGATGAAAGGCGGTGTCGTGCACAAGAACACGACCGCCGACATCGCCGCCGCCGTGCCCGCCCGATAATCCCTCACCGCCAGGAGAAGGCAGATGCCCACCGGAATTCTCTTCGTCGAATCGCGTCCGAACTCCGCCGAGGAGGCCGCCGCTTACCACGACTGGTACGAGAACACCCACCTCGCCGAGATGTGCAAGCTCGACGGCGTCGTCGCCGCCCGCCGCCTCGCCACCGTCGACGGCGACCCCAGCTACATCGCCCTCTACGAAATCGAGGCCGACGACCTCGAGGCCGTGCGCGCGGCACTCGGACAGAAGTCCCGTTCCGGGGAGATGTCCGCGCCGGTGGGCTTGCAAGTGGATCCGCCACCGGTCGTGCGGCTGCTGCGCGACATCGCCGCCTACCGGCCCTGACCCCGGACTGTCCGATGCGCGAACACACCAGCCTGTTCATCGGCGGCCAATGGCGGGCGCCCAGCACCGACCACACCTTCGAGGTGGTCTCACCGCACACCGAAACGGTGATCGCGCGGCTCGCGGCGCCGGACATCCGCGACGTCGACCTTGCCGTAGCCGCGGCCAGGGAAGCCTTCGACCACGGCCCGTGGCGGCGCTTCGGCGCTGAGGAGCGCATCGGCATCGTCCGCGGCCTCATCGACCGCTACACCCAGCGCGAGGACGAACTCGCGCGACTGATCACCGCGGAAATGGGCGCACCCCTACGATTCTCGCGCTCCGCGCACGCCCGGCTCCCCGGCGTCATGATGCGCTCGCTCGCCGACATCGCGGCGAACTATCCGTGGGAGGAGACCCGGCCCGGATACTTCGGCGCCGACATCCTGGTCTGTCACGAGCCCGTCGGCGTTGTCGCGGCGATCGTGCCGTGGAACATGCCGATGTTCCTCACCGTCGCCAAGCTGATCCCGGCGCTGCTGGCCGGATGCACCGTGGTGCTGAAACCCTCCCCGGAAACGCCCCTGGACGCCTACCTGATGGCCGATCTGTTGCAGCACAGCGGTCTTCCGCCGGGAGTGGTGAGCATCCTGCCCGGCGACCGCGATATCGGTGCGTATCTCGTCGCCCACCCCGGTGTGGACAAAGTGTCGTTCACCGGCTCCACCGCCGCGGGCCGCCAGGTCGCCGCCGCGTGTGCGCCCGCGCTGCGCCGGGTGAGCCTCGAACTGGGCGGCAAATCGGCGGCGGTGGTGCTCGACGACGCCGACCCCGTGCATGTCGCCGAGGGGATGAAGGTGGCCGCGCTCATGAACGGGGGGCAGGCCTGCGTGGTGCAGACCCGGATTCTGCTGCCCCGCAGCCGGTATCACGAGTACGTCGAGGCACTGAGCGAGATGGTGTGGGCGCTGCGCGTGGGTGACCCCTTCGACGAGACGACCGACATCGGTCCGCTGGTGTCCCGGCGTCAGCAGGCCCGGGTGCGCGACTACATCGACACCGGAATCCGCGAGGGCGCGCATCCGGCCGTCGGCGGCACGGACATGCCGACCGGCTGCGACCGGGGATGGTATGTCCGCCCGACTCTGTTCACCGATGTCGACCCTCGGATGCGGATCGCCCGCGAGGAGATCTTCGGCCCCGTCCTGACCGTCATCCCCTACGAGGACGACGAGGACGCGATCGCGATCGCCGACGACACCGACTACGGGTTGTCGGGCTCTGTCTGGTCGAGTGAACCGGACCGAGCGCTCGCGGTCGCGCGCCGAATCCGCAGCGGAAGCTTCGGCATCAACCAGGCCTACAGCATGGACCCCGTAGCGCCCTTCGGCGGAGTCAAGGCCAGCGGCATCGGCCGCGAGTTCGGCCGCGAGGGGCTGGCCGGATACCTGACCACCAAATCCGTGTCCGGCGTCGGATGAGAACCTCCCGCGCCCGGACAGAAAACCGCCGGAGGAATATCGTGCAACTCATTACCGATGTGGTGACCACCGACCACGTCTCCAGCGGCCGGTCCGAGCACTGCTTGCACACTGTCATCGCCCAGCGCGTGCAGGGCCTGCCGCGGCGATGACCGGCAATCCGTGGAAGGGAAGCAGACCCAGGCAGGAACAGGGCGAGGCACAGCGCGGCCGCGACCCCGGACAGAGCTCCGTCCTCTACTCGCTGGACCGATGGCGGGCGCACTTCCGCCGGTGCGGATTGCGCTATCGCCTGCTGGTGGTCGGCGGCTCCGCCGCGGAGGTCGTCCGTCACACCGGTGGCTGGCTGTTCGACCTCCGCGCCACGGGATGGGATGTGGTGGTGTCGATTCCGGATCCCAGTGGCGTGCGCGGACTGGAGATCCTCGGCGCGGTCGTCCTCGAACCCGGCAGCGAGCCCACCACGATCACCCGTGAGGTCAACCCGCACGTGATCGCATCCAACGCTTCGGAACACCTCACCGGAGTTCCGGGCGGTCGCGCGATCGACCACCCGCACTCCGACGGTTCGGTGACGGTGCATTGGGGCCCGTACCACCCGTCGGACGCGGCCGGCCACCTGCACCCGGCGCAGCACCGAGTCAGTCTGGCGGGCGCGGCATTCAAGGAACGGGCAATGCTCGCCATCGATCCCGACGCCGGCCCCGCCGCGACCACGGAGACATTTCGAACCGTCATGCGGCCACGTCACGAAGAGCTGCACCGCATCCTGGGTCTCACCTCCCTCGCGACATCCCTCACCAGCGGCAAGTGAGAGGGGCCGTTGCGGTGACGTATTCGCCGGAACGGCCGGCGCTCTGACCCAACGGCTTCCCGCTACCTGCCCATCTCGCAGGCCGTACGGCCGTACCGTCCCCGCGGTGATTCAGTCGGCCGCCGTCAGCAGCGGCGCGAGTTGGCGCAGCGAGCCCAGGTAGTCCTCGCCCAACGCCTGCAGCGCGACGTGGTCGGCACCCGCTTTCAGATGCTCGACCAGTTGCCCGGTGACCTCCACCGGGCTGCCGTGCACTGTGAGCACATCGACCAGACGGTCACTGCCCGGTTTGGTCACATCCTCTTCGGAGAAGCCGAGACGCCGCAGGTTCGAGACGTAGTTGCGCAGGCCGAGGTACATTTCCACCATCTGCCTGCCGACCTCGCGGGCCCGCTGTGGGTCGTCGTCGAGCACGAGTTTCTGCTCCGCGACCAGCAGGGCGGAGCCCAGGATCTGGCGCGCCCGCGTGGTGTGCTCGGGCGGGGCCAGATACGGCAGCGCGCCCGCGGTGCGGTCGCGCGACAGTTCGAGCACCTTCGGCCCGAGCGCGGCAAGCGCCATCCGGTCCTTCGGCACCCCGGCCGCGTCGAGCTCGTCGAGGTATCGCACCAGCGCGTCGAAGGGTTTTTCGTACGGCTTATCGGCTTCCGGATGGCCCGCGCCGATACCGAGCAGGAAACGACCGGGGAAGCGCTGTTCGATCCGGTGGAACGACTCGGCGACGGCGTTCGCCGGGGCCGTCCAGATATTTACGATGCTGGTGCCGACGATCAGTGTTTCCGTCGCCTCGAGCAAAGACTCGACCACCGGCAGGTCGGCGGGCGGCGATCCACCGAGCCACAGCGCGCTGTAACCGAGCTTTTCCAGTTCAGCGGCGTCCTCGGGGGTGAACCCGCGGTAGCCGCGCCATACTCCGAACCGTCCGAGACCATCGATCGCCATGAACGTGAACCTTCCTGTTGCCGTCGTCCATCCGGATACCGCTCCCCATTCAACTGTGCCAGCGCCGGTAGATCCCAGCGGCGCCACGGTGTAGCGGCACGCCGACGGTCTCGGGCCGACCATGCGCCTTACAAAAAATGTCCGCAAACTTACAAGAAAACGGTAGAGACCGGACGTTGCCGGAACCTATTGTGCGAGAAACGATTTCGGCAGTCTCCACACAGGAGGACATCGACCTGTCCGGACTTGGGTCAGCCCACGCGCCACCGGTGGACTCACATTCGTGAGCGGCCCCGGGGCCGACGTGAAGGCAACCCCCGGCCTGCCGGTTCACGACCCCGCGGTCGGCGGCAACTTCGACAACCCCATAGGAACCAGTGATGATTTCCGACACCGAAACCCTCCCGATAGCGTCGCCGGGCGACTTCGACGCTCCGCGAGTGCGTCTCTACTCCGAAGAATTCGCGGCCGATCCGCACAGGTTCTACCGGGAGATGCGCCGCCGTTTCGGCTCGCTGGCCCCAGTAGACCTGGCGCCAGGTGTCCCGGCCACCCTGGTGATCGGATATCACACTGCACTGCGAATCCTCCACGACCCGGAGCGTTTCCCCGCCGATCCGCGCATCTGGGAACGCGACATTCCCGCCGACTGTCCGATCCGGCCCATGATGGAGTGGCGGCCCAACCCCATTCGCAGCGCAGGCGAAGACCATACGCGGTACCGGTCGGCGGCAGCGAGTGCGCTCGGCAAGGTCGATCCGCACCGGCTGCACACGACCATCGAGCAGATCGCCATCCCGCAGATCAACTCGTTTCGCGAGGACGGGCACTGCGATCTGGTAAGCCAGTACGCGCTGCCCGTTATCTTCGGCACACTCAATGCGCTGCTCGGCAGCCCTTCCCTGATAAGCCAACGCGCGGCGATCGGGATGGCGGCGATCTTCGACACCGTCGATGCCGAGCGCGGCAATCAGATGCTGTCCGAGGCGATGGTGGAACTGACTCGGTTCAAACGCATCTATCCGGGCGCGGATGTCACCAGCTGGCTGATCGAGCATCCGGTAGGGCTGGACGACGACGAGATACTGCACCAGCTGGTGCTGCTGTACGGCGCCGGAATCGAACCGCCGCTGAATCTGATCGTGAACACCATACTGCTGCTCTTGACCGACGAGCGGTTCGCGGGCCGGGTGCTCGACGGGAGTAAGCCGACGCGGGATGCGCTGGACGAGGTGTTGTCCAACGATCCGCCGATGTCGAACTACTGCATCAGTTATCCGCGGCAGCCGGTTCTCATCGACAGCTCCTGGCTGCCGGCCCATCAGCCGGTCCTGATCAGCATGGCCGCCTGCAACAACGACCCTGCCATCCGGACGGGCGATGTCACCGACAACCGGTCGCATCTGGCGTTCGGTACGGGCCCGCACGCCTGCCCCGCACGCTCGGTCGCCGAGCTGATCGTGCAGGACGCGATCGACCAGCTGCTGGATGCCCTACCCGAGATGAAGTTGGCAGTGCCTGCGTCCCGGTTGCAATGGCGGCCGGGGCCGTTCCACCGGGCGTTGTCCTCGCTTCCGGTCATTTTCCCCAAGAGCCCGCCGATCCGTCCGGGCGGCAATCCGTAGACCAGGCGATCGCTGCGGGCGCTGCTGGGGCCGGCACCCCCTCAGTGATCGACCACACCACCGGATCCCCCGTCACCGCGACTCGGCACCTCGACGACCTTCTTGTAGGTTTGTGGTCGGTTTCGTAGCTTGCGGCGGTGTGCGAAAGGGGTTTCCGCATGACCGATCCGGAATACCGGCAGGTCCCTTTCGACATGCGCCGAGACGAGTCGAAGGCCGACCGGGCCGCGCGCTGGCACGACTGGCTCCATACCTGGCAGGGGACAGTGGGGCTCGCCTTCCACGACGACGACTTCAGCTCATCGGCGCTCGGCCAGAGCGTCGGTGAATTCCACATCGTCGGATTCGAATCCAGCGCCCTCGACTACCAGCGCTCGCGACGAGATGTGCGCTGCGACGGCGACTACGGCTACCGGCTCCTCATCCCGCTGGAAGGGAGTTTCAAACTCGCACAGGGTGATTCCAAGGAAATATTCCGCCCGGGCAAAATCTGCCTCTTTCACTGGGGCAGCCCTGTGTACATGACACACGACGAGACAATTCGTGCGTTGATCATGACCGTCCCCGAGAAATCGGTCCGCCTCGTCCGCCCCGGAGACGCCCCGCTCGCGCTGGATGAGACGCGTCCCGTGGTGCGCGCGCTCGATAGAGTGGTCCGTCAACTCGCCGACAGCCGAGAACAGTGGACCACAGCGGATTTCACCTACACATTTTCCAGTGCGCTGACGCTGCTCGAGGGGGGACTCACCCCGAAACGAGCCGTCACGCTGACAGGAACCGAGAAGGAAATCGAACGCGCGAAGGACGCTCGACGCGCACGTATCCTCATAGAACAGAAGGCGAGCGACCCCACGGTGACGCCGGAAGTCATCGCCGAAATGTGCGGGATGTCCCTGAAGACGCTGCACACCGTGTTGAAGGCGACCGAAGGCCGCACACCGGGCGCCATGCTGCGCAAGGTCCGCCTCGACCTCGCACGTCAGCGATTGTCCACTCCACTGCCCATCGACATGGACAGGATCGCCTCCGAGGTCGGCTTCACCACGACACGTAGGTTCCGGGAGGCATTCCAACGGCAGTTCGGGCAAACCCCGGCCCAGCTGCGCGAAGAGCTGTTCGGTATAGGCACCAGGGGATAGCCCGTACCCTGCCGAGGGGCGCCGTGCCGGACGAGTCTTCGGACCCGACCGAGGTCGAGACCGAGCCTGGGGATGGCGGCCGAACGGCCGGGATCGACTGTGGGGAGGATCACCGACCCGACGGGCTTACCATGGCTGGTAAATATCGGCATTGCGCCGGGACGCGAAGTGCGAAATCTTCAGCCTGGGACATTCCGAATCCTGACGACGAACCGATTCAGGCGATTTGGGGGAACTGCTCGTGAACTGCTCGCGGTCGAGGTCGCGCATACGCGCCTCCGGGGCTTGGGCCCGTCTGTCGTTCCCGGAGCACGGAGAGTGCCGTGACGCAGGCGGGGGATGAGGATCTCGCCGGGTTGGCCGATCGGATCGCGCACGGTCTGCGTGCGGTGGCGCCGTCCGGGTCGCAGCGGCTGGAGGCGTGGTTCGCGATGACCGTGGTCGCCGAATCGGCGGTGCTGGTGGCCGACGACGGTATCCGGTCGGTCCGGTGCCCCGTACCGGATGCGGTGTGGGATGCGGTGCGCCTGCATCGGCAGGTGTCGGCGCGGACCGACGGCGGGCCGTGGTGGCGGTTGCTGGTGCGCATCGATGCGGACAATGTCGAGGCCGCCGCCGATCACGGTGCGGTGCCGTTCCCCGGCGAGCAATTGTTCGCACCCGAGGCCTATCTCGCCGATTTGGAACGCTATCCGCGAGATCGGCTGCCGGTGTGGCTGGCGGCCTACCTCGGGCGTGGCGAACGTCGGACGCGGTCACCGCGCGCCGCCGCCGACGCGATGCGTGCGGACCGGCGTGCGGGTGTGCGGGCGGTGGCCGTGGACAACGAACTGCCGGAGCTGGCCGTGTTGTGGGCCCGGTGGGCGGTGCTGGCGGCGGCCTTCGTGGCGGTCGGGTCGGGGCAGGGGCCGCGGATCGGTCCGTCGGTGGGCATCTTCGAAGGCGCGGGACGCAGCGGTTCGACCCTGACGCTGCTGCCCGGTGACCGGGCCGTGCTGTCGGGTGGTGTGTGGGACGCGTCGGTCCTGGACGCCGCGTACAACGCGGGTGCGGCGATGCCGGAATTGTTTGCGGGAGCGCCGGATTGGGTGGCCGATCCGGCGCTCAATCCGCGGGCGGCAACCGGTTTGCTGTCGTTTTGTTACTGGTGGGAGGCCGGTCAGTGGTACCGGGGTGAGTCCGCGCCGATCCCGGAGTGCGCACCGGCGCTGCCCGCAGTGTGGACGGTAGGCACCGTGGCGAGCGTCGTCGGCAACCTGCTGGACGACCGGTTGGGTGGTACGTCGGACGCGGTCGAGTTGTTGGTGTCGGCCGCACAGGCCGGTGCGGTGACTCGCGAGGCGATCGTGCAGGTCTTCGGTGACGACATCGACATCGACATCGATGGTGCGATGTTCCAGTTCGTGCTGGCGGACCTGGACGCGAACCACGCCGAGGGGATCGGCGAAGCGGACGCGCTCGACCTCGTCCGGGATCACATCCGACGACAGGGTTATGACACTACGGGGTACCCGCTGTCGACGTTGCGGGCCGATCGCGTCAGCGTGGGCTGGGTGGTGCGTTCGCCGGTGCCGGACGGTGGAATTGCTCTGGACCGTGCGGTTTTCTATGTCGCCGACGATGGCGTTGTGGAGCGCTCGACCACGTCTGTGCCATTGTCGGTGTTCGTCACCGGTTTCGAGCGACGGTTCCGGCTGCGCGGCAACGACCGAGCCTGACCGGAGGGGGATCGCGGCGTGAACGGTGAAGTTCGGTTGGATCCGGACCGCCTGCGGGACCGGGGAGCGCGGCTGGGCGAACTCGGGGATCGCGTGGGGCAAACTCATGCGGGACTGCGCGATTCCCTGGCGCGTGCCGAAGGCAGCTGGGGCGACGACGATCTGGGTGTCGCGTTCGCCGGGGAGTTCAAGCCGCATGCCGATCAGTTGCTTGCCAATCTGCGGGCAATGCAGGAGAGCCTGCACAGTGTGTCCGCCGGAATGGTGGACGCGGCAAGCCAATTCGAAGCGCAGGACAGGTTCGGCGCCACTCTGGTCGGCGCTACTGCCGACGACCTGGCGCCGAACGGAGAGCCGGCGCAGCCGTGGCCGGACGGCAGTGCGGGCACGTCCCCGCTCGCGGGCGCACAGCCCGTGACGTCCGATCCCGTGGCGCCCTTTCCCGCAGCGGCAGACCCGGCGTATCCCCCGAACCCGGCGTATCCCACGAACCGCGCCGACCCTACCGAACGATCCGTTCCCGGCGGGTCGCAGACACCGGACGCGTCCGCGGGACGCCCACGCCCCACGCCGGAGGGCGGTCCGCAGCGGGATCCTTCGGATCGGGCAGGCCGAGATGCGGCCAGGGGAGTAGACGGACCGGGCAGCAGTAACTCCGGCAAGCCTGTCGGAGAACCCGGTCGCCGCCCTCCGGCGGTGTTCCCCCCGGCCGCCACCCGGGATTCACCTCGTGCCCCAGCCGGGCAGCAGGCAGCGGTCGGCCCACCGGGCGGTGTCGGACGGCGAGACACCCCGTGGTCCGGGCAGCCGCCCAGAACGGCCGGACCACCCGCAGGTGCCCAGCCGAGACCCTCGAGTCCTCGGTTCGATTCTCCGCCGCGGAAGCAGAAGCCCGCGGACGAATCGCCGCGCGGGCGCGATCGGCGCCGCTCCGGCGCGCGCTCGGTTACCCATCCCATGGTCGGCTGGCTGGCGCGGACGCTGGCCGAGCACCACGGCGTGCGGGTGGCCGGATTCGACACCCCTGGCTTGCAGGTGGCGGTCGTACGAGAATTCGTTGCCGCTGTGGACCGGGTGCTCACCGACTACCCGGTGATCTCCCTCGACGTCGTCGCGGTGATGGAACTCGATGCCGAATCGGCGCCGGTGTGGTGGACTGTCGAACCACGCGATACGCGGGGCACGGGCGGCGGTCGGTCGATCACCCTCGACCAGAGGACCGCGCAGGAGTCGGGGCGAGCGACCGGAACGGCGGAGTCCGACGCCGAGTCGGCGGAGCTGGGCATCTACCTGGCGACGCTCCGCGAATTCGGCCGTGCACTGGATTTCGCCGGTGGCGGTCTCGCACGCAGGCAGGCACAGCGCGTCCTGATCGCGGAGTACCTGCGTCTGGAGGGGCGACGCAACAGCACACTCGCCGAGGTGGTGAGCGGCTACCGGCGCTGGCGTGCCGAGTTGGCCGGGGACGCCGCGGACGTAGGCGGTTTCGACGTGAGCCGGGCACTCGGTGCCGCGTTCGCCGATGTCGTGCTGCGCGGCGACGAGGCGAGCCTCCAGGCGCGAGCCCTGCACGCGTTGCTGGTCGACGTGACGTCGCAGCGGGGGTAGGCGGTGCCGGTGGACGGTTCGTTGTCGCTGAACCCGGTCGTGGAACTGCGCACCTTGTTCGAGGGTTTGCCCCCTGTGGTGCGGCGCCCGATCGAACTGGTGGTATTCGGCGGCGACCTGCCGCGCGCCGACGTGTCCGGTATGCGGTGGATGGCCGGGGAGCTGCGGTCCAAGGCCGCCGCCATGAACGGTCACGCGGAGGATGCGGAAAAACTTCTGGTGCAAGAGGATTCGCTCGGGGCGCTGGGTGACCGAGTGCGCGAGATATTGCGTCTGCACCACGAGGGCGCGGCCAGGCTACGGGAGGAAGCGCTGGTCTTGGCCGATCAAGCACACGCGGCCGCCAACGATGCGGAGAAGACACTGTGCGTGATGTTCGCGTTCGGCGTCGAACTGGCCTGGCGCATCATCGCGACGCTGTCGGCAGCCGCCGCGGGCGGTCCGGCCGGCGAGCTTGCGGCGGCTCCCGTGGTGGAGTCGATGCTGATCGAGGGCCGAGCCAAGGTCGCGCTGATGCGCGCGGGTCTGGAGCAGGCCTACAAGGTGGGCGCGGCGAAGACGGCGGCACGGCTGTCGGCGTTGGGACCGCACCAGTTCGCGTTCGCGGTAGCCAAGGCCGCCGCGCTGCCCGCGGGCGTGGATCTCGGGGTACAGCTTATGCAAGTCGGTTCCGGCGACCGGAATACGACCGTCAAGGGCCCGAACGGGGAGAACCCGAGGGGTATCGATCTGAAGTCGGTCGAAGCCGCAGCAGTGTCGGGCGCCGGAGGTGCGATGGGCGGCATAGCCGCGGGCACGATCGCGCCCAGGGTCTTTCCGCGTCTGGAGACCAGCCGCTCGGCGCTCGGGTTGGTGCAGGGGGTCGCGGGCGCGGTGTCCGGTCTGGGTGCGGCGGCATTGATCACGGGCTGGCCGGAACACTTCGAAGACGTCCTGGCGTCGCTGCTCAGCGGCGGATTCGCCGGAGTCGTGGATGTCCATGGTGGCGCCCACAAGAATCTCGGTTCCCCCCTCGCAAAAGTGGTCGACGGCAGCGGGGCCTACATCCCTCCGGATCCTTCCACGGTGAATCTCAGCAAGGATGCCGTGCTGCGGCTGGCGGGGGCTCCCCAGGGTACGAAATCGCTGACGCCCGCTTCGCCTGTTCCGGTGGGCAGCAACGCCGACACCCCACGGTCCGCGAACTCGGCCACGCCCGGCCACGCTACGGGCGCCGGAGCATCGCAGCCTGGCGAGAAACTGGTTTCGTCGGGTCCGCCAGGAGGGAAAGGCGATGGGCAGCCCGAGCCGGACGAGTCGGGAGACCTGACGCGGCGTCTCGCCGATTCGGGATCGGGTGAGCAGGCTCCGGCGGCGGATGGACACGCGAGCGGTCAGGCGGGGCCGGATGGGCAATCGGGGGAGCCTGATTCAGCTGCGCGGCAGAGTGACCGGGCATCGGCAGATCGCGCCGGCGATGGGCCGCCCCCCGTAGACATCCCCGCCGGTGGCGATGAGCCCTCCAGCGCCGCTGCACGAACCGGTGGAAATGCGCAGGGCGGGAGTGGCGCTGCGCAGACCGGTCATCCTGCGCAGGGCGGCGGTACGCAGACCGGTGGCGCCGGCAATGCGCAACCCGGGGACGGCGGGCAGGCCGGTAGTGGCGGCGGTGCGCAGGCTCGCAATGGGCAAGGCGGTGGCGGTGCGCACGGTGTCGGCGGTGGTGGCGGTGCGCAGGCCGGTGGCGCTGTTCCCGGTGCTGGTGGTGGTGCGCAGGTTGGGAGTGGTGTGGCTGCCGGCGCGGTCCTGTCGGGCGCGGGCGGCAACCACTCCGGTTCGGACCCGCAGCGATCGGCGGATCACGGCGAGGACGACGCGCCCGCGGTCGGTGGCAGCCGGAGCGCCCGGGCTCCGGTCGGCGACGGGGCGACTGGACACGAGCCCGCGGTTGCGCGGCCGGGGCCGGGACCGGCGAAGGTCGATCCGCCGGCGGAGGCGGGCGATGCGTCCGGCCGCCATGGTGCGGGCGGGGAGGGCCCGGCGCGGGTTACGGCGCCGAAGCAGGCGGACCTACCGCCGGCGCACGAGCCGTCGGTGGAGCGCTCCGAGGATGCGGTGCCCGCTGACGCTCGCCCGTCCGTGCAGGACGGACCCGACCGTCGGGCGGAGCAGCTGGCACAGGAACTCGTGGGGTTGCCTTCGGCGGATCCGGCGACGAAGCAGGACCTTACCGCCGAACGGCAGGCGCAGTTCAAGGCTGCGGCGAAGAAGGCGCTGGCGTTGTATCGGCTGCGGCAGGAGGAGCTGGCCGGTGAGTCGTGGGAGCAGCGCAGGCACGCGATGGAGCACGGCGATCGAGTGGAGTCGCTGCTGCGGTACATCGACGCGATGCGGGAGGGGACCGGGAAGACGCCGCGGTGGAATCAGATCAAGGCGTTCCTGCTCGGCGAGCACGGGTTCATGCGTCAGATGGGCACGGGGCAGGGCAAGTCCATGGTCGGTGCGCTGGATACGTTGTGGCAGTTGTCGCGCGGGGAGCCGGTGGAGCTGGCGAGCGGTGAATCGGTGCGGGTGCATCATGTGATCACCACGACCGAGGTGCTGGCCAACGAGGGAGTCCGGGAATTCGCACCGGTGCTGCGCAGTCTCGGGTACGAGGTCGCGCGCTGGGATCCGCACAATCCGCCGGGCGAGGCGCAACGCCCGACCGTGTACTACATGACCTACGACGAGCGCGCGACCGCCGAGCTGTTCGACCGGCCGCCGCCGGGGAAGACCGCGACCATCGATGAGGCGGACGCGGTGCTCGTGCACAACCAGACGGTGCACTATCAGTCCGAGGGGCAGCGGGAGATCGCCTCGGAGGTGGAGGCCGCCGGGGTGTACCGGGTGCGTGACTTCTTGAAAGCCGTCTTGCGCAGCAGAATCACGGCGGCGAAGGATCTGTCGGTGCATCTCGAAGAGGCACTCCACGATGGGCCGTTGACGGCGGAGCAGGCCGGAGCGGTACGGGCGATGTCGGCGGAGGAGGTCGGGGCGGCACGGACGCTGACGGCGCGGTTGCTGCGCGAGCAACCCGAGCAGTGCCTCGACACGGTGAGCCGGTTGTGGGAAAGCTACGCCGGGCGGAAATTCACCGCCGAGGAAACCGAGATGGCCCGTGCTTTCCTGGACGTCAAGGCGGGCCGGTTGAAACTGAATCGGGATTTCCAGGTTTTCGGAGAAGGTTTCGAGAAGAAGCTCCAGATTCTCGACGAGTACGGGAAGCCGCGAAGCGATCCGAAGATCGGCACCGAGAGCCGGTGGTTCGGAGGACGCCACAAAATGGTGGAGGCGATGTTCGGTGCCCCGGTGTATTCCGATGGGACGGGATCGAAGCAGGTCACCGTGGAGGACGTGCTCGGCGGGTACGAACATCTGCATCTGATGTCGGGCACGCTGGAGCGGACCGCGGCGGAGATCAAGGAGAATTTCCCGGTCGAGGGTGGTTTGGCGAAGGTGGAGGACTTCGGCCGGTCGAAACTGGTGGGGGAGGAGGATCGGATATTCCTCACCGAGCCGGAGAAATTGCGGGACGCAGTGGTCCGGGTGCAGCAGTTGCAGGCCGAGGGGCGGCCGGTACTGGTGATCTGCCCGTTCAACGATCTGGCTCGGAAGTTCTCGCTGATGCTGACCAAGGCGGACGTGGAGCACGATGCGATCGATGCCCGGTGGTTCGCCGAGCACCGCGACAACAATGCCGCCGAGGAGCACCTGCTGTCGGTCAAGGACACCGCGGGTGTTCGGGGCGCGGTGACCGTCGGCACGGGGATGCTCGGCCGGGGTTTCGACGTGTCGATCAGCGACGAGGTCGATCAGCTGGGCGGGGTGCACGCGCACATGCTGGGGCGTTCGCCGACCAATCCGGACGAGGACCATCAGTGGTCGGCGCGTGCGGGACGCAACGGCCGCAACGGGAGCTTCTGTTTCAACGTCGCCGCCTCCGATCGCCTCTACAGCGATGCGCAGCAGCACAGTGCGCGGGTCGCGGTCACCCACTACCGAGCCGCGGTGGCCAAGCACGCCGAGGCCACCGCCGAATACACCGAAACCGCCCGTCAGGTGGGTGATACGGATGCGGCGCAACCGGGGAAGTCCGTGCAGGAAGCGCGGACGAAGGTCGCGGCCACCGCGGCCGATGTCGCCGCGGCCGAGCGGGAGATGCGCAGCCTGACCTCCCCCCTGCAGAACGACGCGGCCGACCGCACGTATCTGCAGCGTGCGATGCGCCGCGCCAACCAGGCCCACGCGCCCCCGGCCACAGGAGATCTCGCTGCCACCTCGGCCACCTCGCCCCAGAACACCATCGCCGCGGGCGTCCTGCACACCGGGCCGGGCGCTGCCCATACTGCGGCGGGCGTTGGCCAGACCAGGTCGGACACCGGCGACGCCGGGGCGGGTATGGACCGTGCCGCGATGGAGGCCCTGCATGCCGGGCCTGACGCCGTCCAACCGCACCTGCGGGGGGACCGGTTCGCGCGGCTGGCCGGATGGCTGGGGATTCCCGCATCGGTCCAGGCCGCCGCCGCGATGTTCGACACCGACGATGACGACGACCCGTTGAGCCGACTGCTGGAACGAGCAGGCGTCTCCTCCGCTGCTGTGGAAGCGCTGAACCAGCACCTCGACTACGCCCCGTCCGCGGCGGTGATTCGGTCGGACGCCCTCACCGACGAGCAAGCGCTGAATCATTTGACTCCGCAGCGCAACCGGCTGGCCGCCGAACTCGGCTGGGAACCTCCCCAGGTCGCAGGCGCGGAGGGCGTGCGCCAAGTCGGCGCCACCGTCGATACGGCCCGCGAAGAGTTGGCGGACCGGCTGGGCGTTCCCGCCACCGAGGTGAACGCCGCCACCGCCCGCGACGTGCTCGCCGACGCGGCCGCCCGCGTTCTCGCCCCCACCGAAATTGCCGACGACCCGGCCACCGAACTCCTCGTTTTCGCCGCTTCCACTTACCTGGCCGTCACCGCCCTGCTCGACCTCATCGTCGCCATCCACCAGCGCAGCCCGAAGAGCTGCGTCAACAACGGCGTGACAGTGATGCGGGTGCTGTACCCCGATAACGAGCACGCCTACCACATGCCCGACGACATGCCACTGCGAGGCCATGACGCCGAAGACACGCAGCGGGCCTTCGGCGGCGCCTTCCGGGCATTCGGGTCGCTGGACGAGGCCGCCGAATCGCTGAAAGAGTGCCCCGGCGGGAGCCAGGCGCTGGTCTACAAGTGGATGAACAAGGGGCAAGTCGAGAGCCACTTGGTGTTGCTGGTGAACGACAGCGATCGGCGCGACGCCCCGAATCTGGTCGTCGTGGACATTGCGGCCGCTCCGGGCCAGGTGCCGATCACCCCGGCGGATCTGGCGGGGCGGCCCGAGCTGCTGAACAAGGCTGTCCCGTTCCCGCAGTGGCGGCGTGCGCAGCAAGCGCTCATCGAACGACTGAAGGAGGCCGATCGCGGCGTTTTCGCCATCGAGTTCGACCACAAAGGCCAACCCCTCGCCCGCGTTTCGGCAACACAGCGTTCTGCTGTCACCTCCCAGAACCCCGGACTTCCCCCACCATCGCTCTGGTCGAGCCGGGCCCCACCGCTGCGGCGGGACGAGTTCGCGCTCGCCGGTCATCGCCCGCCCGGCGACGGCTCCCTACCGGACAGCTCCGTCCCGGCCGATACGAGTGAACCGGATACGCAGCCCTCGAACGTCGGCTCCGGCCCGGCGATGCCGCAGGACGAGCCGGCAAGGCGCGGCACGGCCGCGGACTCCGTGGCAGGCCGCATCGGTAGCAGGCCACCGGCGGGACGCGACCGCGAGCCGACCTGGTACGAGCGCATTGCGGCGGGTTTCACTGCTGCTGATGCGGAGAGGGCAGCCGCGCAAGGCGGCACACCCGAACTGGGCTGGCTGACGTCCGTGTTGGGTGTGCCGACCACGTATTTCGATTCGCCGGTCGGTATGACCGTGCTCGGCGAACGCCCCGAAGACGCCCTCGTGGCCGACATTCTGTCGTTGTGGCATCGCCTCGGCGCACTCGCCGCCGAATTCGAGAACCGTGGCTTCGGGCAGTGGTACGAGCGCACCATGCTGCGGCTGACCAGCTGGGTGGTATCGACGCCGGTACAGCGGTACCGGAACTTCTACGCGGCCGAACAGGGCGGTGTCGACGACAGGCGTGTCCCTCTCGGCGCGTCGGGCGAGGTCGGTCTGGCAGGAAACCTGCACGCCGTCTTGAAGACATCCCAGGGCACACCGGGCGGTGGGGTGATGTTCGACGAAATGTGGGATGAACTCGGCGATATCGTCCACGGGATCGAGGGCTACTGGGTGCGGGATCGCCTACATCTCACCGATAATCTCGACACATTCAACGCGGGCATCCGGAGGGGACTGTCACCGGAAGACGCGGCGCGCGCGACGTTCACCGGAAAGATGGCCGACCGCAGAGGGTTCACCGAGGTCGTCGTCGGCGACCTGGACGGCGAACCCGGTGACTATCACAAAGCCGAAGTGACCTTCGTTCGGCCGAGCCGCCTCTGGGAGGTGCGCTGCCGCACGCTGGCGCACCAGACCGGAGTCCAGTTTCCGGAGCTGTTGAATCGGGCGGGCTGGTCCGCCGAAATCGCCCGCCTGCGTGAGCATGCCGCCCGGCAACACGCGTCGATGCGGCGTACGCGCTCGCACCGTCCGGGCGACGCCGGGGTCTCCGCGGACTGGTTGAGCTGGCAGCAGGCGATCGAAGCGAAGGTCGCGCGGGTCGAGCAGCTGGCCGAGTGGGTCGCGCGGTGGTGGGCCGAGCAGGACGCGCAGGATCACACCGCCGTCGCCGCGGTCGCCGCCGATGTGGTGCGGCGCCACCCCGGTGCCCGGTGGGTGACGCCGAATACGGTCCTGCTGCCGAGTCGTACCGTCGTGGTGATCGCGGAGGAGGGCCGTCACGACGACGCCCTGACCGACATGCTGCTGCGCAATATCGAGCTGCGCGCCGAACTCGGTACCGCGGGCTACGATGTGCGACGGCTGAAACCCGTTGTCGATTACGATGTTTCGGGGAACCCCGCCGTGCGGGCGGAGGACCTCGGAACGGCCCGTGTCGGCGGGATGCGCGGGCCAGGTGGTTACATAGGCAGCCGGCCACGGGAAGAGAGCTCGTCCGCCGGTCCCGACTTCCAGGACTTGGTGCTCGCGGGCAGGGCATCCGGACCAGCGGAGCGTTCGCTGGTCGAGGATGCGCCGGGAGTGCGGGTCGAGTCGGTGACCTTCGGCAACGGCACCCGGGTGTTCGCGGAGACGTACGCCGACCCGGTCGCCGCTCTCGAGCAGGTGCTGCAGCGGAAAGTCGCTGCGATCATGGATGCGCCGGTCGGGCGTACCTGCCTGATCCTGGAGGACGACACCGTCTATCGGGAGATCGTTCCCGGACAGCCGGGCAACAGCCTGCCGGCACTGGATCAGGAGATTCTCGGCTCGCGCTCGGCCACGCGGCTCGGCCTTTTCGACGCGGTGACCAGGACGAACCGCGCCGCGCGAGAGTGGAGTGCGGGCCCGGACAACGAGGTGAGAGGTGGTCGCGCCCCATCCGCGATCGACGCGACGCCGACCGGTGCATTCGCCGCGATGTTCGTGCGGCAAGTCGACGGCCGCGAGGTGTGGCAGCACCATGACCTGCCGAGGTCGGAGCTGTCGACCATCCGGGAGCGGGTGGCGTACCTGCAATCGTGGATCTCGGGTCTTCCGGTACCCAACGAGTACAAGCCCGCGCTGCATCGCATACATGGCCGGTACATGGACGCGTTGGCGGAGGTGGAGTGGCGCGCCGCGCGCACGCCGGACGAGATATCGCATCGCGCCGGGCTCCAGGTCGAAGCGCAGGCCAAGGCGCGGCTGGTCGAGGCGTTCAACCTCGACTACCCGCACATCACGATCGTGGGATTCGAACATCCGGATGTTCCCGCCCACGTCGTCGAGGAGATCCTCGGGGCGCTGGACGAAATGCTCACCAGATTCCCAAGCCGTACCAACATCCGGGGACTGTGGATCGATTACCTGGGTGACGAGAACGCGGGCGCCGCATCTTTCGCCCAGCGCGACTCCGAATCGACGTTTCGGACCCTGGGAATACAGTTCAGCCTGCGCAATGCGAGCAGGCCGGCATGGACTGTCGAACGCGGAATCGAAATGCGCGAGCGCGGTTTCAATCCGATCGGTGACCGGCCGTTCCACCACGATGCTGTCCACGAATTCGTCCACGCGATCGATGCCGTGGAACTCCTGTCGGTGACCCTGCGACAAGTTCTGCACGAGACCTGGTCCCGGCTCGACGAACTGGGCCTGATCCGAGAACTCGAGCAGACCTGGCTCGCGCGACTGCCCGTGTACGCCTTCGCCGACGAAACCAAGGCTCAGCTGCGTGAACACGAGGCCCTCGCGGTCGGGTTCGCCGAGACGGACATCCACGGCGCGGCGGTCGGCACGCCGCAGTGGGCGATCCACGAGTACGTCACCGCCGGTCGGCCACCGCAGATCACCCCCGACCTCGTCATCGCTCTCCCGGCGCAGGGGAATCAACCCATCTCGGCCTCGGCTGCCCACCCGGAGGGAACAGGCGACGCCGACCTGACCCGGCCGTCTCGTGATCCCGATCCCGACGCGGTGCCATTCGGATCGGAGGCCGTCGTCCCGGTCCTCGGCCCCGGCCAGGGGCCGCCCGGCTTCCTGCAAGAACAGCGGGGCTTGCGGCGGCAGAACGAGGCGGCGATCGTCCTCGCTCGGGCCGGGTTCCGAGTAGAGCAGCACCCCGTCGAATCCGGCGCGCGTCTGCCCGACTTCCGTATCGAGGGACGGCTCTTCGACTGCTATTCGCCGGCCACCGGCAAGGTCAGCAATATCTGCTTCGAAATCCGCCGCAAGGTGTATGTGAAACGCCAGGCCGAGCGAATCGTGGTGAACCTGGCCGACTCGACGGCCGACCCGGGCGAATTGGCTCTGGCGTTGCGTCGGCACCCGATACCGAACCTGCGCGAAACACTGGCCATCGACCGGCACGGCACCGTGCTGCGGCTGTGGCCGGGATCCGTGACTGTCGTCGGGAGCCGGCCGGACACGGGCAACGACGGATTCATCGGCAGCAGACCACCGGAGCGCACGCCCGCGCCGCTCGACTCGCGGCCGGATTCGGCGTTGACGAGCGATGTACGCCTGCTCAACGAGGAGGTGCGAGCCGGGCGGGGACCGCTTCGTAGCGAGCATTTCCCGGTGCCGGGGTTGCGGATGAGGAGCAACGATCCGGGCAGAAGCGCGGCCTTGCGGATGTTCTCGCTCTGGCAGGCGTATGTGGCCAATCGCGGATTGGGAAAGCTTGTCAGCCGGTGGGATTCGGCGCCGACTCCGGCGGTGCGTCGCAGGGTGCTGGCGGAACTGTACTTCTGGATATCGCAACAGCGCTACATGCGGCAGGTGTGGGCCGTCGGGCGCGACCCGAGCGTGGTGGGGGAACACGGGGAAAGCCATCCCGACTACTTCCGCACCAGGCTGAGCGACGACGCGCCCAATACGGACATGGTGGGTCACCTGGTCGGTCTGCGTGCCGGGGTTCGCCGCGATCCGCAGACCGGGAAGTGGCACGGCGGCGTCGGGACACCGGCGTTCTGGACCACGCTCGCGATCGGCCGTCTCGTCAGAAGCCGGATGGACGTCGAGGCGCCGGGCAGCAAGGTGTTGCAGAACGTCGTGGAGCTGCCCGGTGGCGCCCGTGTCGACGGGAACGTCCTGTACGCGCTCGAACGTGGCCGGTTCGTGATCGAGACCGCGCAGGCCGGCGATCAGCGGACGATCTTCGATGCTGCCCTGGCCGAACTGGCCGCAGCTCTCGACCAGCGGTCGCCGCAACCGTCTGTCGACGTGCTGCGGCGTTTCGCCGACGCGGTCTACCTGCTGTTCCAGGCGCCGCTGATGACGCGGGGCAGCGGCTCGAACAGGGAAGGAAGCAGAAGGACGTCGCGCAAGCGGCCGGCCTGACCAATGCGGCACTGTCCAATATCGAGAACGGGCGACGGACCTCACTGGGCACTTTTCAGCAGGTCTGCCGCGTGCTGGGAGTAGCGGGCGAGGCGCTGACCGAAGCTACTCGGCGGTTCTATCCGGGTGTCGAACTCCAAACCGATGCTGCTGCGCACAATTCGCCGGGTAGCTGGGTCGCCGCGCATCGCAACAGCCGGGGGATGACCAAAGCGGACCTCGCACGCGCGGTCGGAGTGACGCCGACGCGGATCTGGGAGATCGAGAACGGGGATCGCCCGCCACCGAACCTCTTCTTCCGGATTGCACGAGCATTGGGCGTGGGGCAGCAGGCGCTGGGGCAGGCTGCGCGAAGCCTTTATCCGGATATCTTGCTCGATCTCGAACCGACTGCGCACGATCCAGCCTCACCCGGCAACTGGATCATGACACAGCGGCACAGCCAGGACATGACCCAGGCCGAGTTGGCGCGAACCGCGGGCACGTCGGCAGGGTTCATCGCCGGAATCGAGGGCGGAGAATACACTCCGAACTCGATTATCTTCCGGCGGATCTGCCGGGCCCTCGAAGTCGCGCCGGAACTGCTGGGGGTGGCCACCCACCATTTCTATCCGGATCTCGAACTCGAACTCGATCCGGGCGCGCATGATCCCGCGTCGCCCGGCAGCTGGATCGTGGCTCTGCGTCACGACCGGGATTGGGCCAGGACCGAACTCGCGAAAGCGATCGGGCCCGGCTGGGGTCATCTAGCCCATATCGAGACCGGAAATTACGTGCCGAGGTTCGCGGTCTTCCGGCGAATCTGTGCGGTATCGGGTATCGATGACGAACTGCTGCGGGCGGCGACCCGGCACTTCTATCCGCACATAGATCTCGACCTCGAGCCGGCGGCACACGACCTCGGCACGTGGATCACCGCACTGCGTCACGACCGGGACATGAGCCGCGCCGAACTCGCCCGAGTGACCGGCCTGTCCACGAAGTACCTGGGTCAGGTCGAGACCGAGAATCGACGACCGCGGTTCGGCACGTTGCGGCGAATCTGCCGGGCGCTGGGAGTCTCGGGTAGCTCGCTGATCCAGGCGGTGCGGGACTTCTACCCGGACATCACCGCCGATATCGATCCCGCTTCCCACGAATCACTGGGGCGTTGGATCGCGGCGCTACGTAACGACGAAGGAATGTCGGCGACCGAGTTCGCTCGGCGAGCGCGGATGCCTCGCAGCACTCTTTCCAGTATCGAGAACAATCGCTATCTTCCGCGGCTGAGCAAATTGCGGCAACTGTGTCGAGCGCAGGGCGTCGGTGGCGAGTTCTTGCTGGAGATCGTCGAGCGATTCTATGCGGATCGATACGAGCGGTCCGGCTATCGAGACGAAGAAGAACTGTTCAAACGGTATGTCGTGACTCGGGTGGGTTCGCCCGAGGAAAGAGAGGTCCAGGAGGAGATTCTCGAGAGATTCGCGTGGGTTCCGAAGGCGGTGGCGCGTCGGGAGCCGCCGGATATTCGTGACGATGCGGTACAGGCCGCCTGGATCGGGATGCTCAGCGCGATCGCCAACCACGTGCCGTCCGCGTCGTTCGCTGCTCATGCGTGGGCCGGTTGCCGCGCAGCTGTGTTCCGGTACCGTCTAGCGCTCCGCTTCCCCGATCTCGACAATCGCACACGGAAGCTCGTGAGCACGGTGGAAGCGCAGATCCACCGGATGGTTTCCGCGGGTGCGGCGCTCGAGGACACCGAGATCGCTCGGGGAGCGGGATTGACGGTGGCCGATGTCGCGCTGGCTCGGGAAATCCTGGCTCGACCCACTCTGCGGCTGGACGCGCCGATCAGCGGCAACGACGGGTCCATGCACCGGGATGTAGCCGATCCGGTTCCCGCGGGGTTCTCCGACACCGACTTCGCGATCACTGTCCGCGCCGCACTTGCCGACATGGCCGACCCCGCAACCGCGGAGCGGCTGGTCATGCTTCACCTGGTCGAGGGCATGCCCTTGGCTCGCGCCGCCGAGCGGCTGGGGTTGCCAACCGCGGCCGCGGCAGACGTTCTCGCCGACACGGTCGCCCGATTGCGCGGTGCGTTCGACCATCGTGAATCCGGCGAGGTCACCGCGAGTGAGCAGAACCGGCCGACGCCGTGGAGCAAGGCGCGCGCGGAGCCGGATCAGCCGCCGAAACCATCGGGTTCGCAGGGTGATTCCGCTCCAGGCGAGGACATGACCGGGCCGGACGGATTCATCGGAAGCAGGCCACCCGAACCGGGTGAGTCTTCACGTACGCAGGTACCGGAGGAGACGCCGCGGGCGACGCCATGGTCGCGGCTCTCCGACAGTGAGGCACACGATCCGCCCGACGGCTCGGCTCCATCCGCAGCGTGGCCGACCCCGAACGGCACTCAGCCGTTCCGGCTGTGGTTGAAGGCAGCTCGCCTGGCTCACGGACTGACTCAGGCCGGATTGGCCGCTCGCATCGGCGTGCCGAATTCGGCGACCTATATCGGTTCGCTGGAGCGTGGCGTGACGATCACGCGAGATATGGCGGTGCGTCTGCTGGAAGGTCTGGGCGCTCCCGGCGAGGTGGCCGAGGCAGTTCTCCGAGAGTATTTCCCGCACGAAGACGGCGAGTTTCCCGATCCCCGGTCCGACCGGTTTCGCCATCCCAAGGACTGGATCATCGCCGCTCGCACGAGCAAGGGACTGTCACGCACGGAGCTGGCGGCGCGCGCAGGTGTGGGCCTGACCGGTTTGAGTCAGAAAGAGCGCGCGCACAACCCCCGGGGTGAATTCGGCATCAGTCCGGATTACGCGCTGCGTCTCCTCGCCGGACTGGACGCTCCGGGTGATATCGCCACGGCGTTCATGAGCCGCTTCTACCCCGGCTTGGAAGCCGAAGCGCGGGGCGGTGAGCGACGAAGCACCGGGCCTGAGGGATTCATCGGCAGCCGGCCCGAGGATGACGCGCCAACGGATCCGGTGCGTGCGGGGGAGCCGGGGCGCGCCGCCCCCACCGATCTCATCGGGCCGGTCGACGCGCGCGCCGGGCTGCCCACGCCGGCGGTCCGCGGTCGGCTCCGGTCGAGGCAGCCCGAGCGGTAGTGGGTCCGTCCGCCGTAGCGGGGGTGGGGCCGAGGCTCGTGATGCAACTCGGAAAAGGCGGGCTCGCGGATGTGGGGCGGGCGTGTGCCGACGCCCTGATGATCGGGGTGAATGCGATCGTCGTGGAGGTGGGCCGGACTGCCGCGGATGTGGCTGCCCTGGAAGTGATGTGCCGGTCGGCAGCATTCGAGGATGCGGTGCTGTCGGTGGAGGTGCCCGCGGGACCCGCCTGGTCCGAGTCGGAGGTCCGGGCGAAGGTGACGGAGATCGCGGCCACGCTGGAGCGGCACCGCAGACGAGGGGAGCTGCACGCGTTCGACCATCGGGTATTGACGGCAGCCGCGGAGCTGGCACCGGACTGGCAGCGCGTGGCGATGGTCAACACGCTGACGGTAGTCACCAAGGGGATGCGCGCCGCCACCGGTTGGATGGCTCGCGCGCTGCGGCCCGGAGCCGAGAAGATCGACGCCCTCTTCGATGATGCGCGCCGTGCGGGGGCTACCGGTGTCGCCATCCCGTACCTGTTGCTGTCCGAGCATTTCGTGCGGCAGACCGCCGAGGCGGAAATGCCCCTCGCGGTTTGGGGCGGAACCGGTTCCGTCCGGATGCGCGAATTGCTCAGGATGGGCGTCGGCACGATATGGACGAGAAACACGAAAGATCTCGCACTTCTGCGCGCGGAGGTCGTCGAGAGCGGACTCCGGATACCCGAGGCGTTCCCACCCTCGACACCACCACCGGACGGTCCACCGAGGTCCACGCCGTGGTCGGGGTCCCCGGGTCGATGACGGGTCCGGATCCAGAAAAACCCACCGGAAGGTCAAAATGACTGACTGGTTGGTTCTTTCGTAGTCGGACACTCGGCGACACGCCGATTGCCTCTTCCTGCAGAATTCGGCGGCAATCAGACTCCGGCGGGTGACTGTGTTCGAGGGATGCACACTGATTGTGTCCGCATGTAGCCTACTCGTCAGCGGGGCCGCGATATTTCTGCTGATCGGCCAGCTGAAGCTGCTGCGGCAGCAAGTCGATGACGCACGGCGTTCGCTCGATCAATCGACAAAGCAGGCCGTCCTGGCCGCAGAACAGGCCGCTGAGGAGAACCGTCGGGTGCGACAAGCCGAAACGCTGAAGTTCATGGCGACGACGCTTCCACAGCAGCACGAGCTCCAGAACGAGGTCCCGATCCTGGAATCGGACACGCGGTACCCAGCCTTCCTGGAGGCCGCACTGGTACCCGACTCGGACGACTTCCATAAACTGCGCCGACTCATGAGCCTCTACGAGACGTTTGCGACCGCCGTCAATATGAACGTGTTCGACTACACGCTGCTGGAACGCACTTCGGGCTCCCGATTCAAGCGCGTCGCGGAAATGTACTCGTCGTGGGTGACGGCGGAGCGGAAACGGATCCAACGACCGGCCCTCTACATAGAACTCGAAACACTTGCCGCACGCTTGAGCGGCAGAGCTTCGCTCAATGGAACCGCACCGTTGGGGGCGTCAGCACCAGCTCGAGGGCTCCCTCTCGAGTCGGCACCCGCTGCCGACTGAGGTTTCGCACGATCGGATCGGAACCTCCGGTCAGTCCAGGACGCGGTGACCGGCAGCGGCCGGTCGAGCGTCGTGTCGCTTCGGCGCTGGGCCCGAGTCCGCTTCCGCGTCGGCCAGGCAGCTGCTGGGTAGCCCGAGGACACCGTGCCAGCGCACGCCGCCCCATCCCTTCTTCAGAGCCAGTGTTTGCGGCGGAACACGATGAACAAGACGGTGCAGACAATGATCATGAGGGCCAGGACGGCGGGGTATCCCCAGACTTGTTCGAGTTCGGGCATGTGTTCGAAGTTCATGCCGTAGATACCGGCGATCATCGTGGGTACGGCGGCCATCGCCACCAGCGCGGAGATCTTGCGCATGTCGGTGTTCTGCTGCAGCGCGGTCTTGGCCAGTGCGGCGCCGATCAACGCGGTCAACGCGTCGTCGAAGTCGTGGATGCGTTCGGCGGCCACAGTGTGGTGATCGGCCACATCCCGCAGATAACGACGCACCTCCTTCGACAGCGGTGTCTCGGGTTTCCCGAGCGTCTCGAGCGGCAACGCGAGCGGGTTGACCGCGCGCCGCAGCTCGACGACTTCGCGTTTGAGTTGATAGATGGAGGCGATCGCCACTTGGGAGCCGGGGGTGAACACTTCTTCTTCCATGGCATCGACGTCGTGTTCCACCGCAGTGGTGACCTCGAGATAGGAATCCACCACGTAATCGGCGATCGCATGCAACACCGCACCGGGCCCCAGGCGCAGCCGCTCCGGGTCGGCCTCCAGATCGCGGCGGACACCGGCCAGGCCGGAGTGCTCGCCGTGGCGGACCGCGACCACGAACTGCGGCGCGGTGAAGATCAACAGCTCGCCGGTCTCGACGATCTCACTGACGCTGTGCAGTTCGTGCTCGGCATAGGCGACGGTACGCATCACCAGGAACAAGGTGTCGTCGTAGCGTTCCAGCTTCGGTCGCTGACGGGCGTGCACCGCGTCCTCCACCGCCAACGGATGCAGCCCGAACGTGCGGGCGATGTCGTCCATCTGCGCGGCGTCCGGATCGTGCAACCCGATCCACACGAACCCCTCACCCCGCTCACGCACCGCCGCCAACGCTTCGGCGTGAGTGAACCGGCCGGGCAGCCGGTGACCATCGACATAGACCCCGCAATCCACGATCGCCCGCGCCGTCGGCACCGGGATGTGCGGCACAGCGACAGGGGAACGCCTGGACCGGCGGAACGAGGGAAGCGATGAACTCGGCGACACCGCATGAATGCTACGACCGCCACCTCGGGCACGTGAGTCCCGCCGGCCGCTGACATCAGCTGCCGACCGGTGTGATCGCGACGATCCGAGCTGCGGTATGAGAAAAAGCAGACACTTCCCTTGCAACAACACATTGTCTGTAATCATGTCTGGACAACTGTCTGGTAGAGTCCGGTTCAAGCTGACACAGCGGGCAGCCTGCGCCCCCGCGGCGATGTGGTAAGGAAGTAGTCGAAGTGAGCGGATTGCAAAATGAGTGGCGAGCGATCGTTGTGGGGGCGGGGGCGGTCGTCGTCGGCGGTAGCCGGGGGATCGGCTTCGCCGTCGCCGCACTACTCACCAAAAGGGGCGCGGGCGTTGTGATCAATGGACGTGACGAGGCCGCCGTGGACAGGGCCGTCAGGGCGATCGCGCTCTCTGGAAATCGGGCGGTGGGCGTGGCCGGCTCCGCGGCCGATGTGGGCATCGCGACGCAAGCAGTGGCGGAATGTGTCGAAAAGTTCGGCGCGATAGATGTTCTCGTCAATTGCGCAGGAGTCGCGGAACCCCCGGCCTCTTCGATTCTGGACGTGACGCCCTGGGATTGGGGTGCGCTACTGGAGGCGCATCTCACCACGGTGTTCAACACCTGTCGCGCAGCCGCCCCCCCCGGATGGTCGAGAAGGGGCGAGGTTCGATCATCAACACCAGTTCCTTCGCCTACCTCGGCGACTACGGCGGGACCGGGTACGCGGCAGGGAAGGGGGCGGTAACCAGCTTGACGTTGGCGATCGCGGCGGAGTTGAAGGAATACGGAGTGCGGGCGAATGTCGTCTGCCCTGGAGCGAAGACCCGCCTTTCCTCCGGACTCGCGTATGAGGCTCGTATTCTCGAACTCTATCGGCGGCAGTTGCTCGATGAGGCGGTGATGCGCAGTTCGCTCGACGCTCCGCCCGCGGAGTACGCGGCGCCGCTCTATGAGTTTTTGGCCAGTGATCTCGCTGCCGATATCACCGGTGAGATCTATATCGCGGCAGGCGGATTCGTAGGCCGATTCGAACGCCCCACGCCCACCGTCGTGGGCTACCGGGACCACCAGGATGCGCCGCCGTGGACGGCGGAGGAGTTGCGTCAGCTGATCACTGGCCGGAGGTCCGGTCGCTCGAATACCGCGGGGTAGGACGTGAGGTACTACGCGTTGTCCGAGCATCCGGTCACGCCCTCCGAACTGGCGCCGGTCGTCGCGGCGTACCGCGAGATCCGGTCCCGTCGGCAGACGCTTCCGGCCAACCCCGGGGTGGCCGCTGTCGAAGTCGTGAAATCAGGAGCAGCTTCGTGACAAGCCCGCACGGGGTGCCGGCGGCACCGATCGATATACCGACCGACGTCGGGCATCTCACTCCCGAATGGCTCACCGCAGTGCTGCACGCACACGGGCACGAGGCGGTCGTCGCGAGCGTATCCGCCGTGCCGGTGGGCTCGGGCCAGATGGCCGGCTCCTATCGCCTCACGCTGGATTACCGCAGCCCGACCGTGTTGCCCGCCACCATGATCGCCAAGCTCGCGACCCGACCGGACGATCATCGTCGGTTCGGTTCAGGCGCGTTCCGCAACGAAGTGCGGTTCTACCGTGAGCTGGCCGGTACCTTCCGGGTGCCGGTGCCGCGTTGCCATGCCGCGGTGATGTCGGCGTCCGGCAGTGAGTTCGTGCTGCTGCTCGATGATCTCGCGCCCGCGGTTCAGGGCGACCAGATCGCCGGATGTCGTATCGAGGAAGCCCGAGCCGTTGCCGTCGCGGCGGCAGGACTACATGCTCCGCGTTGGTGTGACGACACCTTGCTGACTACCGCTGGTTTGGCGTTGCCGACCAACGAGGACCGGGAGTTGATGGAGTCGGTGCTTGCGCCGATGGCTCTGGCCTTCACCGAGCGTTTCGATGCCCGCTTGACCGATCTGCAACGCAAGGCCGTCGAGTGGCTGGTCGCCTGCGCCGGCGAATGGATGGTGGCCCCGCTACGCCACTTCGCGCTCATCCATGGCGACCTGCGCATCGACAATGTGATGTTCTCCCCGGAGGGGGCGGTGACCATCATCGACTGGCAGACGATCACCGTCGGACAGCCGTTGCGAGACATAGCTTTTCTGCTTGCGACCAGTCTGTCGATCGAAGACCGCCGCGCCGGTGAGCGTCGCATCATCGAGGACTACCACCGAGCGCTCGTCGACTACGGCGTCACCGGATACACCGCTGAGCAATGCAGGCGGGATTATGTGTCGTCGCTGATTCAAGCCCCGCTCATCGTGGTGTTCGGTTGTGGTGCCGCCCTGCCCACCGAGCGTGGCGACGCGATGTTCCTGACCATGCTCGACCGCAGCGCTACCGCGATCGATGATCTCGTGCCCGGCGCGCTGCGGTGAAACCGCTCAGCGGTGGATCCGGCGGAGGTGTCCGAGTGGGTTGCGCGGTGCTTGATCAGCCTCGCTACGGTGCGGCCATTGTGGCCGGAACATTACCGTAGTACTGTCCAGACAGGTGTCCATCTCTCCGTTCGGCGAGACGGCGGTCGCGTCCGTTCGAAAGGCGGTTGGCGGTATGGTTCTGGCGGATCCGGATGTGTTGTCGGTGGCGGAGTTGTTCGAGCTCGCTGCCGCTGCGCGAGGCTTCATGCCCGAAGTCGAGGGGCGCGCGCTGTACGAAGCGGCACAGCGATTCTGCGGCGGTGGGGCGACAGTCGAGATCGGTACGTACTGCGGTAAATCTTCGGTGCTGCTGGGCGCGGCAGCTCGCGAGCGAAATTCGACCGTGTACACCGTCGATCACCATCACGGTTCGGAAGAACACCAGCCCGGCTGGGAGTACCACGATGATTCGCTCATCGACCCGGTGACGGGACGCTTCGACACAGTGACGGCCTTCCGCCGGACAATCGTCCAGGCCGGTCTGGCCGACACCGTGATCGGGATCGTGGGGGAGTCGGCGCGCGTGGCACGGATGTGGCGCACGCCGATCGAGTTCTTGTTCATCGACGGCGGTCATTCCGAACCGGCCGCGCATCGTGACTTCGAGGGCTGGGCCGGCTGGGTCGCGATCGGTTCGGCCCTCGCCATCCACGATGTGTTTCCCGACCCCAGGGACGGGGGCCGGGCGCCGTTTCAGATCTACCAGCGAGCTTTGGACAGCGGAGAGTTCCGAGACGTCTCGGCGACGGGTTCGTTGCGGATACTCGAGCGGGTCGCGGGCACCGTCGGACGGATACCGACGCCGGCTCGCCGCTGAGCCGTCGCCGCGGTATCGCGAAATATGCCGTTGGCGGTGGTGGTCCGAGAGAGCGCGTCGGCGGCCAAGATCACCGCGGCACCGGTCCAGGTGGTGCGCTCCTCCGGCCAGCGTTTGCCGTCGGAGAAGACCAGGCCGGTCCAATAGGATCCGTCGGATTCGCGCAGATGCTGCATCGCCGCCAAGAGGCGGCGGGCGTGCTCATGATCGTCGAGAGCGTCCAGGGCCAGCACGAGCTCGCACGTCTCCGCGCCGGTGACCCAGGGTTGATGCGCGACGCAACGGATTCCGATGTCACCGACGACGAAGTCGGCCCAGCGATCGGCGATTCGTGTTGCGGCGGCAGCGCCGCGAACCGCTCCGCCCAGAACCGGGTAGTACCAGTCCATGGAGTACCGATTCTTGTCGGCGAACGCTTCGGGATGCCGCCGAATGGCGTGCCCCAGACGTATTCTCGCGGCTTCCCAGGCCGGTTGTGAAAGGCCCAGTCGCGCAGCTAGGGCGAGCGCACAGCCGATGCTGTGAAACATGCTCGAGCAGCCGGTGAGCAGCGCCTCGGCCACCACGCCACCATTGTCGCGCAACCAGAAGATTTCGCCGTGACGACCTTGCTGCATGCCGATCGTGAAGTCGATCGCGGCCGAGACCACCGGCCACATCAGGTGGGCGAAGGCGATGTCGTCGGTGCTGCGCACGTAGTGCCAGACACCGGTGGCGATGTAGGCGCAGAAGTTCGTGTCCGTAGCGTGATCCTCGATCGTGTCGTCGCGGAACTGCCTGGGCCACGAGCCATCTGGGCGCTGGGTCTGCGCCGACCAGGTGTAGGCACGCCGGGCCTCGTCGAGCAGCCCTGCCGCGGTGAGCGCCATCGCGCATTCGATGTGGTCCCAGGGGTCGGTGTGCCCACCGGAGAACCAGGGAATGGCACCTGAGGTCTGTTGCACGTCCGCGATGGATCGGGCGGTCAGCAATGTCTCGCGGGCGGTGATCACACCTCGTACCGCGGGTAGGTCAACGTTGGGCAAATCGCACCGCCGGCTTCACGAAGTACAGCGCTACGCTCTTGCCCATCAACGGGTTGAGTACCGATTCCGCGACGCGGGTGAGCCCGGGTTTGCTCATCATGTCCCACACCAGCAAGCGGTGGTAGGCGCGAACCAGGAGGTGATCGGACTTCGACACGCCCACCAAGCATTTCAGCCACCAGTAGGGCGCATGCAGGGCATGCACGTGGTTGCGGCCGAGATAGTGCAGACCTCGGGTACAGACCTGCGTGCGCAGGTCGCTCGCCCGGTAGATGCGCACATGTCCGCCTTCGTTGCTGTGATATTCCTCGGAGAACAGCCAGCACAAACGCTCCGGAAGCCAGCGCGGCACTGTCACGACGAGCCGGCCGCCGGGTTTGAGCACGCGCACGAGTTCGGCGATGGCTCGGGCATCGGAGGGAATGTGCTCGAGCACCTCCGAGGCGATCACGCAATCGAACTCGTCGTCGGGGAAGGGCAGTTCGAGGGCGTCGCCCGCGGTCACGGTGGCGGTCGCGAAGTGCGGCGCCTCGCCCGCGGCGGCCATGGCCTCGAACATCGTCTCGACCCCGGCGAGTTCGGCGACATCCTGATCGAAGGCCACGACATCGGCGCCGCGGCGATATGCCTCGAACGAATGCCTGCCTGCCCCACATCCGACATCGATGACCCGGGTGGACGGTCCGATCCCGAGCCGATCGAAATCGACTGTCAGCATGCGAAATCTCCTGTCTCGGCTCGGTCGGTGTGACTGGACGTATGCGCACGTCGAGCGATGGCCTGCTCGTACACGCGGGTGGTCTGCACTGCCACCGATTCCCAGCTGAACCGTTCCAGGGCACGTGCGCGCCCGGCCTGGCCCATCCGTCGCCTGCGGTCCGGCGCGTCGAGCAGGGCGCCGAGCACTCGGGTGAGCTCGGCTTCGTCGCCGGGGTCGATCAGGTCGGCACACCGCCCCGCCGGGCCGACAACTTCCGGCAGGGCGCCTGCGCGGCTGACCACCAGCGGGGTCCCGCTCGCCATGGCTTCGACCGCGGGCAACGAAAAGCCCTCGTAGAGTGAGGGAATACACGCGATCTCGGCCGAACCGAGCAGTGCGGCGAGTGCGGTGTCGGAGAGCCCGCTGCTGACCGCGACGATGTCGGTCAGGCCGAGTTCGGCGATCAACTTCGCGGTCGGGCCATGGGGTTCGAGCGTGGCGACCAGCTGTAACTCGATCTCGTGGTCGACGCGCAGCCGCGCGACGGCGTGCAGGAGGTGGGCGATACCTTTGAGCGGTTTGTCCGCGCTGGCCACCGCCACGATTCGGCCTGGCACCCGGGGCCGGTCGCCGGGCTGGAACAGTCCGGTATCCACGCCGAGGGGCACCACCTGCAAGCGCTCGGGGGCAACGCCGAAGTCGTCGACGATGTCGGCGGCCGAGGACGAGGACACGGTTATCAGATCGGGTATCCGGCCCGCGACTTTCCGCTGCATGCCGAGAAAGCCGTACCATCTTCGCACCAGCGGTTTTCGTCGCCAGGGCGCGGCTGCCAGGTCGACTTCACGATCCCGGGTGATCGGGTGGTGAATGGTCGCCACGACCGGCAGATCCCGGGCGATGTCGAGCAGCCCGTAGCCCAGGCACTGATTGTCGTGCACGACATCGAAATCCGCTGCCCGGCCGCTGAGCAACCGGGCCACCCGCAGGCTGAACGTCCGGGGTTCCGGGAAGCCCGCCGTCCACATCGTCGCCAGCTCCAGCAGGTCGATGCGGTCGCGGATCTCGCCGGGTCGAGGCGTGCGGAAGGGATCGGGTTCCCGGTACAAATCCAGGCTCGGCACCTCGGTGAGGCGCACGCGCGGATCGAGTTCCTCGGGATAGGGCTGACCGGAGAACACTTCGACCTGATGGCCGAGATCGGCCAGCCCGGCGCTGAGTCGGCGGACATAGACCCCCTGCCCACCGCAGTGGGTTTTGCTGCGGTAGGACAACAGGGCGATGCGCATGGCGGCTTCCTTCATCGTTCTTCGAGCGGCCATTCGATGTCAGCCACGTCGTAGCTGCCCGCGTGGACACAACGCTGTACAGCTGTCTGGACAGTACTATGGGCAGATTCGGCGGGCAACCGTCGAGTCATGCGTCATGGTGGGGGCGGTGTAGCGCGAGTTGTCGCGCAATCAATGTATGGACAGCTGTCTGGACGACATTCTCTCCGCCCACTAGCCTGCTGTTCATGACGACGACAACGCCGACGCTTTCCGTCGACGTGGGCGACTACCGCTTCGACGTTCACGCTGAGGTCGCCAGTCCGGGCACCGCGGGCCGGACTGTCGCAGTACTGCTGCACGGGTTTCCGCAGAGCGCGGCGTCCTGGTCTGTGGTCGCGCAGCGGCTGAGTGGTTTCGGGATCGCCAGTTATGCCCCGAACCAGCGCGGCTATTCGCCGGGCGCTCGCCCCGCGGCGGTCGATGCGTATCGGTTGGCCGAATTGACCGCGGACATCATCGGACTGTGCGATGCGCTCGGTCTCGAACGGGTGCATTTGGTCGGGCACGATTGGGGCGCCATCGTCGCGTGGAGCGTCGCCGCCGCGTATCCCACCAGGGTGGCCTCGTTGACCGCGGTGTCGGTGCCGCATCCCGCCGCGTTCGCGCAAGCGATGCGATCGGATCCGGAGCAAATCGAGAAATCACGGTACATGGCGTTGCTGGAAGAGCCCGGTAGCGAAGAGATGCTACTGGCCGACGCCGCCGCGGCATTGCGAATCGGATTCGGCGCGGCTGTTCCCATGGAAATCGCACAGAGCCACATCGAAGTGCTGTCCCAACCGGGTGCCATGACCGCCGCGCTGAATTGGTATCGCGCCAAAGGGCAGGACTGGCATGACATTTCGGCGGTGCGGGTGCCGTCGACCTTCGTGTGGGGCACCGACGACATCGCGGTGTCGAGGTGGGCCGCCGAACGCTGCGTACGCCATGTCGATGCGCCCTATGAGTTCCTGGCGCTGGACGGGGTTGGTCACTGGATTCCCGAAGAGGTGCCCGATCGGCTGAGTGCGGCGATCGTGCACCGCATTGTCAGCGCGCACGGCGACTGAGCCGGTACGTCGCCCCGTGGTGGGTGCGACGTTGTCCGATCTACTGTCCATGGAAGGTGTGCTCATGGCCTTTGTCATCACACAGCGGTGCTGCAACGACGCGAGTTGCGTCGCGGAGTGCCCCGTCGATTGCATCCGGCCGCGGCCCGACGATCCCGGTTTCGCGACCGCGGAGATGCTGCATATCGACCCCGGCACCTGTATCGACTGCGGGGCCTGCATGGATGCCTGTCCCGTGGGCGCGATCTACGGTGCGGACGAGCTGCCCGTGGACCTGCTGCGATACGCCGAGATCAATGCCGCCTATTTCCAGCACCATCCGCTCGACATTGATATGAGCGCCGCCACCGCGCCCGCACGACTGTCACGCGAAGCCGGCCGGTTGCGCGTCGCGATCGTCGGCACCGGCCCCGCGGCGTGCTATGCGGCCGAACACCTGCTCGGCCGGGGCGATGTGGAGATCGAGATGTTCGACCGCCTGCCTGCGCCGTGGGGACTGGCTCGGTACGGCGTCGCGCCCGACCACCCCGAGACGCGCGGTGTCACCGCCATGTTCGCGTCGGCGTTCAAACGCGACTCGATCCGGTTCCACCTCAACGTCGACGTCGGACGGGATATTTCACACACCGAACTGCTCGAGTACTGCCACGCGGTGATCTACGCGGTCGGCGCATCCGCCGATGGCCGACTGCACATACCCGGTGAGGACCTGCCCGGCAGCCACTCCGCCACCGAATTCGTGGCTTGGTACAACGGGCATCCCGACTACGTCGACCGCCACTTCGACCTGTCCGGTGAGAGCGCGGTCATTATCGGTAACGGCAATGTGGCGCTGGACGTCGCCCGGGTGCTGACCGCCGATCCGGATCATCTGGCGCGTACCGATATCGCCGATCACGCCGTGGAAGCATTGCGGCAGAGCGCAATTCGCGAAGTGCTGTTGCTGGGCAGGCGTGGTCTTCGGCAAGCCGCCTACACCGGCCCGGAATTCCTCGCGCTCGGGCAACTGCCCGGTACCGATGTCGTCATCGACCCCGCCGATATCGACGACGACGTGGCCGCCGCATTGTCGGATCCGGCCACCGATCCGACGACCCGCCTCAAGCTGACCCTGGCGAAGGAGTACGCCGCCCGCGGTGCCACCGGCGCGTCCCGCCGCATCGACTTCCGGTTCCGCGTCACACCGGTCGCGCTGGACGGGGCGGGGCGAGTCGAGTTACTACGTTTGGCCCACAACGAGCTTCGTGAGTCGCCGCAGGGTCCGGTGGCGGTGGCGACCGAGCGCACCTCATCCGCCGAGACCTCCTTGGTGCTGCGTGCCGTCGGTTATCGTGGCGTGCCGGTACCCGATGTGCCGTTCGATCCTGGCGCGTGCATCGTTCCCAACGAGCGCGGCCGGGTGGTGGACAGCGCTGGAACAGTGGTGCCCGGTGTCTATGTCGCCGGGTGGATCAAGCGTGGCGCGCGCGGGGTGATCGGCACCAACCGCGGCGACGCGGAGCAGACCGTCGCTGGGTTGGTCGACGATTTCGCTGCCGGAGGTCTGGTCGCACCCCGGCGCGACCGCGAAGACTTGCTCGCACTGCTGTCACGCCGCTGCCCGGACCTCGTGGACAGGTCCGGCTGGTCGCTGATCGACGCGGCTGAACGCGCCAACGGCGCGGCGCTCGACCGCCCTCGCGTCAAGTTCACTCGTGTCCAGTACATGGTCGCCACCGCACGCGCCCGATAGATGTGCCAAATTCTGGCCTTACTGTTCGCGGCGCTTGTCGCGGATTGCTGACTGTAGTACCGTCCGGACATGTGTCCATATCATGTCTGGACAGATACCCCTGAAAGGATTCCCATGGCACTGGTCAAGCCGCAGCAAGTGTCCGGAGGTGGGGGCGAGCACGGTCACCTCGAGGAGTTCCGCACCGATCCGATCGCCTTGATGCGCCGCGTGCGCGCCGAATGCGGCGATGTCGGCTCCTTCGAACTGGCCGGCCGCGACGTAATCCTGCTGTCGGGCGCCGAAGCCAACGAGTTCTTCTTCCGCGCCGGCGACGAGGACCTCGACCAGGGGGCGGCCTACCCGTTCATGAAGCCGATCTTCGGTGAGGGCGTCGTCTTCGACGCCCCGCCGGAACGCCGCAAGGAGATGCTGCACAACCAGGCGCTGCGAGCCGAGCACATGCGCGGGCACGCGAGCACCATCGCGCGCGAAGTGGATCAGATGCTCGCGCACTGGGGCGAGGAGGGGGAGATCGACCTGCTCGACTTCTTCGCCGAACTGACCATCTACACGTCCTCGGCCTGCCTGATCGGTGTCAAATTCCGCAACCAGCTCGATTCCCGCTTCGCGCACCTGTACCACGAGCTCGAGCAGGGCACCGACGCCCTGGCCTACGTCGATCCCTACGCACCGATCGACAGCTTCCGTCGCCGGGACGAGGCGCGCGCGCAGCTGGTGGAACTGGTGCAGGGCATCATGAATCAGCGCGAAGCGAACCCAGCCACAGGCAAGGACGACCGCGACATGCTCGACATCCTGATCTCGGTCAGGGACGAACACGGCGCCCCGCGATTCTCGGCCAGTGAGATCACCGGCATCTTCATCTCGATGATGTTCGCCGGGCACCACACCACCTCCGGCACCGCCGCGTGGACGATCATCGAGCTACTGCGCCATCCCGAGCTGATGGACACCGTCGTGGCCGAGCTGGACGAACTGTACGCCGACGGTTCCGAGGTCAGTCACGGCGCACTGCGCCAGATTCCGAATCTGGAGGCGACGCTGAAGGAGGTGCTGCGCCTTCATCCGCCGCTGATCATCCTGATGCGTATCGCGCGTGACGAATTCGAGGTGTGTGGACACCGCATCGCCGCCGGTGAGATGGTGGCCGCAACCCCTGCGGTGTCGAACCGGATTCCGGAGGACTTCCCGGCTCCCGACACCTTCGATCCCGGTCGCTATCTCGATCCGCGGCAGGAGGATCTGGTCAACCGCTGGACCTGGATTCCCTTCGGCGCCGGCCGCCACCGCTGCGTCGGCGCGGCATTCGCGCTCATGCAGTTGAAGGCGATCTTCTCGATCCTGCTGCGGGACTGGGAGTTCGAGTTGGCGCAGCCATCGGACACCTACCGCAACGACCATTCCAAGATGGTGGTGCAGCTGGCCCAGCCGTGCCGCGTCCGTTACCGCCGTCGGCGGCGGTGATCCCACTTCACACACCCTCTGTTCACAACGACGTCGGCCCTCCAGGAGGACGCTGTGTCAGCGCCATCGCTACCCACCGGATTCGATTTCACCGATCCGGCACTGTGGGAAACCCGCAATCCCGTCGAAGAATTCGCGCAACTGCGCCGTACCGCACCCGTGTGGTGGAACGAGCAGTCCGATGAGAGCTCCGGCGGTTTCCGCGACGGCGGCTACTGGGTGGTGAGCAGACATGAGGACATCAAGGAGATCTCACGCAAATGCGGGCTGTTCTCCTCGCAGCGTAAGGGCGCGGTCATCCGCCTACCCGGACAGATCACCCTCGATCAGATCGAACTCACCGGCGCGTTGCTGGTGAATATGGACCCACCCAAACACACCAAGATCCGGCGCATCATCTCCAAGGGCTTCAGTCCGCGCGCCGTGGAAGGGCTCCGCGCGGCACTGGCCGACCGTGCCGAACGCATCGTGCGCAGCGCCAAACAGCAAGGCGGCGGCGACTTCGTCGAACAGGTCGCCTGCGAGCTACCGCTCCAGGCCATCGCCGAACTGCTCGGGGTGCCGCAAGAGGACCGGCGCAAACTGTTCGACTGGTCCAACCAGATGCTCAACTACGACGACCCCGAATACGGCGACGCCGTCACCACCGACGCCTCGACCAACGCGTCGATGGAGATCCTCGGCTACTCCTGGAACATGGCCGAGCAGCGTCGCGCCCAGCCGGGCGACGACATCGTGACCCAACTGGTCAATGCCGACCTCGACGGCGAAGCCCTCGGCTCCGACGAATTCGGCTTCTTCGTGATTCTGCTCGCCGTCGCAGGCAACGAGACCACCCGCAATGCCATCACTCACGGCATGAAAGCGTTCATCGACAACCCGGACCAGTGGGAACTGTACAAACAGCAGCGCCCCCGGACCGCCCCGGACGAAATCATCCGCTGGGCCACGCCCGTCACCGCCTTCCAGCGCACCGCCACCGCCGATACCGAACTCGGGGGAAAACTCATCCGCGAGGGGCAGCGCGTCGGACTGTTCTACAGCTCCGCCAATTTCGATGAGGAAGCGTTCGCCGATCCGTTCTCCTTCGATGTGCTCCGCGACCCCAATCCGCATCTGGCCTTCGGCGGCACCGGGGCGCACTTCTGTGTCGGCGCGAATCTGGCCCGCCTGGAGATAGATCTGATGTTCAACGCCATCGCCGACGTCATGCCGAACCTGACCCAGCTCGCCGAGCCCGAACGCTTGCGTTCGGGCTGGATCAACGGCATCAAACACTGGCAGGTCAGCTACGGGTAACCGGGCGGCCACGCGACACCGCGACGTCTAGTCCGGCCGCATCACCGCCGCCCGGGCCCGTCTGCGGGTCACCGGCGCAGGATGCGCAGGACGAGAGATCCGGCATTCCCCGCGTTACGAGCGCGGGAGGCGTAGCCGACTTCGGCGTCGATCAGCGCCTCCGCGTACAGATCTTCGAGGATCCGCACCGCGGCGGGGTCGGCGTCGGGTCCCAGTGCCGCACGAACACGGCGGTTTATCTCGTCGGTGATGCGATCACGGAGTCGGGCGATGTCGTGGGAATCGCCCGACTCGGCCGCTGCGTCGTCGGCGCATGACTTCGTCAATGTTGTGAATGTGCCGTGGGCTTCGGCGTCCCGTTCCCATCCGGTCGTGATCCCTACGTCGGGTGTTGCGACGGATTCGATGCTCTCGACGGCATCGAGGCTTTCGGATGAAGACGCCGCCCGCCAGACGATTTCGGCCACGAGTTGCTCCTTGAAGTCTTAGTAGGTGTACACGGTGGTTGTCGCGATGTCGGCATCTTCGGCGGCCGCGCACCACGTGGAACTTCGGAAAGCCCGTTCGAGACAGTGCTCGCGGCGCCGAATCGAGGAGTCGTTCAAAGGTTTCGGCGCCGTCACCAGAGATTTCGAACTCGGTTGCCCCGATGTGGACCCTATATCGGACACATGTATGGATGATATTCTGGACAGCAGTACAAGCGCCAGGTTTTCGCAGTGAGATCAAGGCCATAGTGGGTCGTCCGAGATACCGCCACGGCGGCCGGCTCTTGGCTTGCAGGAGGTATCGAAGTTCGATGAGCACACAATCGGTAGCGGGACGCGCCATCGTGATCACCGGAGGCGCACGCGGGATCGGGCGAGCGATCGCCGCGGAGCTGTGTCGGCGTGGTGCGATGGTTGTCATCGGCGATATCGACGCCGAGGCCGCCGCGCAGACCGCCACCGTGTTGGGCCTCGCGGGCGGCTTCGCGCTCGACGTCACCGATCCCGCCTCGTTCGAGGCGTTCCTGGCTCGGGCGCTCGAGCTGGTCGGCTCGGTCGATGTGCTGATCAGCAACGCCGGGGTCATGCCGATCGGCGCATTCACCGACGAGTCCGATGACATCACCCGCCGGATTCTGGACGTCAACGTCTATGGGGTAATGCTCGGTACGAAACTCGTTCTGCCGCACATGCTCTCGCGCGGGCGTGGGCACTGCGTGAATATCTCGTCACTGGCCGGTGAGAATCCGACTCCGGGTATGGTCACCTACTGCGCGAGCAAGCAGGCGGTCTCGAGCTTCACCGAATCTTTGCGGCGCGAATACCGCGGCCGGGGTGTGCATTTCTCGGCGGTGCTGCCCACATTCACTCGCACGGAGATGATTGCCGGAACCCGGGCCCCGTTCGGGTTGCTGGCGGAGCCGGATAATGTCGCTCGTGCCGTCGCAGACCTGGTGGCGCGGCCGCGCCGCAGGGTCACGGTCACCCGATTGGCCGGCTGGCTTGCGGCGGCGAACAAAGTGACCCCCCGGCCGATCGGTGAGTTCATGATCCGCCGACTCGGGATCGATCACGTCTTCCTGGAGGATGTGGACCGGGACGCGCGCGCGATCTATGACGAACGACTCCGCCGAACTCGGTGACGCTCGCGGTCGGCCACCGACTGTCCAACTGCCACGGAAGAAGGGCACAAGGGCGCGCGTCGAATTGTTCTGGACAACTGTCGGTGTAGCATTCGGACACATGTCCGCACCTATGTCGACCCACACCGAAGCCACGCGCCGCCGCCTGAGCGGCAAACAGGCCGAGACGGTCGACCGGCTCACCAAGACGGCGGTGCAGGTGCTGACTCGCCAGGGCTACGCCGGTACGACGATGCGGTTGATCGCCGCCGAAGCCGGGGTCGGCACGGCCACCGCCTACACCTACTTCTCCTCGAAAGAGCATCTGATCGCGGAGGTGTACTGGCGACAACTGGTCGCGACGACGCCCGCCGACCTGCCCGACGCCGATGCGGCCACCCGTGCGATCGCGGTGCTGCGACAGGCGGCCATGCTGATTGCCGATGAACCCGCGCTGGCCGCCGCGATGAGCCAAGCGCTGCTCGGCGACGACCCCGATGTCGCACATCTGCGCCTACGCATCGGCGGCGAGATCCGCTCACGCCTGACCGAGGCCCTGGGTAGCGAGAACGCCGAGGACCTGGAATGCCTCGAAATGCTGTACTCGGGAGCGATGCTGCAAGCCGGGATGGGGCACCTGACCTACGCGGAAGTCGCCGACCGACTGGAGAGGTCTGCCCGGCGCCTGCTCGCCTGACACCGCGACCGGGCGGCCCACATCCGATTACGGGTCGGGATGCTGGGATTCAAGATGATTTGTGCGGTACCGCGGTCACCAGGCCGCCGTCCATCACGAATTCCGATCCGGTCGCATACGAGGATTCGTCGCTGGCCAGGAACAGTACGAAGGTGGAGACCTCCCTCGACTCGGCTGGGCGCCCGAGGGGGATGGTCACCAGGTCCTCGGGCAGCCCCGCGGTCATCGGGGTGCGGATCAGGCCGGGGTGGATGGAGTTGACGCGAATGTTGTGCGGCGCCAGTTCGAGTGCCGCCGATTTCGCCAGGCCGCGCACAGCCCACTTCGATGCCACATAGCCGTGCGCCCAGGGTGCACCGCGCAGGCCCTCGATCGACGAGACATTGATGATGGAACCGCCACCGCCGGCATTGATCATCGCCTCCGCTGAGGCTCGCATGCCCAGGAACGTCCCGGTGAGGTTGACGTCGATGATCCGGCGCCACTTGTCGAGATCGAACCTCTGGATCGGTCCACCGTTGACGATGCCCGCATTGTTCACCAGGACGTTCAGTGTCCCGAATTCCTCGACCGCCCGGGCCACCGCGACGTCCCAGTGGTCGGGCTCGGCGACATCGAGGTGAACGAAAACCGCTGCGTCTCCGAGGGATGCGGCCAGCGCCGCGCCCTCGTCGTCGAGTATGTCACCGATGACCACCTTGGCGCCCTCGGAAACCAGCAGTCGGGCGTGCTCGGCGCCCATTCCACGCGCGCCACCGCTGATCAGCGCGACTTTGCCGTCTACACGTCCCATGCCGGTCACGCTAGCATCCGACTGTACCGAAATCCAGACAACTGTCTGGAACTATGAACGGACTGGCGGGTGGTCATCTGTCCCACTCGGCCCGCGTACCCCGAGGAGTATCCATGTCTTTTCGTGTAGCCCATGTGGGCACCGGAAACGTCGGCCGCCTGGCCCTGGCCGGTCTGATCGACAGCCCGACCTACGAGTTGACCGGAGTGTGCGTGTCGACGGAGAGCAAGGTGGGCCGGGATGCGGGTGAACTCGCCGGGCTCGACACCATCACCGGGATCACCGCCGTGGGAAATCTCGATGCGCTGCTGGCGACCGGACCCGACTGTGTTGTCTACTGCGCGATGGGGGATACGCGGCTGCGGGGCGCGATGGAGGACTGCCGGCGGCTGCTCGCCGCTGGTGTGGATGTGGTGGGCTCGGCGCCGGGGATGTTGCAGTATCCGTGGCAGGCTCTGCCCGCCAAGTACATCGCCGCAGTGGAAGCTGCCGCGGAGCAGGGTAATTCGAGCCTGTTCATCACCGGTGTCGACCCGGGATTCGCCAACGACCTGCTGCCACTGGCGCTGGCGGGAACCTGTCAGACCGTCGAGCGTGTGCGTTGTATGGAGATCGCCGACTACGCCACCTACGACGGGGCGACGGTCATGTTCGACGTCATGGGCTTCGGGAAGCCGCTCGACGAGGTGCCGATGCTGCTGCAGCCGGGAATCCTCGGCCTCGCGTGGGGGCCCGCGATCCGGCAGTTGGGCGCCGGACTCGGCGTCACCGTCGATGCCATTACCGAGAGCTACGAACGGGTCCCAGCGCCTGAGGGTTTCGATATCGCGGCGGGGCACATCCCCGCTGGAGGTCTGGCCGCTCTGCGTTTCGAGGTGCGCGGGATTGTCGCAGGCGAGCCCGTGATCGTGATCGAGCACATCACCCGACTCCGGGAGGATCTCTGCCCGGAATGGCCGCAGCCGGCGCAGAGCGGCGGCTCCTACCGCGTCGAGATCGTCGGCGAGCCTTCATATCACGTCGATGTCCGTCCCGCGAGCCGCAAGGGCGACCACAACCACGCGGCGATCGTCGCCGCCGCCGGGCGCATCGTGAACTCGATCCCCGCAGTGGTCGCCGCACCGCCGGGGATTCGGACGACCCTCGATCTGCCGCTGATCACCCGGCCCGGGGTCGTCGCGACCTCGGCCTGAGAACCGGCGGACGCTCTCGGCTACCTTCCCCTCGGCAGCCGGGAGTTCGCCGCGAAAGGACGGGATCGCGGGCGGCAGTCAGTATCGAGGCTGCCGTCTGCGCTGGGGTGGCCGTTGCGGCCTCGACGTGTCCAAGGAGTGCTCGCAACGGCAGATTATGGTCCGCCGCAGCATGGTCGACCACTGCCTCGAGAAGTTGGAATACCAACTGATCATATTTCTGGAACCATGTCTGGAATGTGGTCTAGGTCATCTGGTAGCGTCACCCGCATAGCACGCGCGGTCCGCGAAGCCGCACCGATCGGCAGGGGTGCGCGCAAGCGCCCGGATCCACATTTCGCCGAGCACAAAGAATCGGTATGGCCATGCGTAACGGAGGAGTGCCGATGACGGCTGCCCTTAGGGAAGAAGCGACAGCAGCTCAGGTACTCCGCCGAAACTTCACCGATACAGTGATTTCCAGCCTGGCCACTCTCGGCCGAGCACTGCGAATCGGCGCCGACGCAATCCGCATCGGATCGACGGATGCGATCCGGCTGCGTTTTCAGGTGCACGAAACCCTTGCCCAGGCATGGTTCTTGATCCGGGTCACGGCAGTGCCGAGCATCTTGATGGCGATCCCGTTCGGTGTCATTGTCTCCGCGCAAGTCGGAAATATCGTCTCGCAGCTCGGCGCCGACTCGATGATCGGTGCCGCTGGTGGACTCGGTGTGGTGAAGCAGGGCGCGCCGATGGCGACCGCGATGCTGCTCGGCGGGGCGGGCGCCGCGGCCATCGCGTCCGATCTGGGGGCACGCACCATTCGGGAAGAGGTCGACGCGATGCGGGTCATGGGCGTCGATCCGATTCAGCGGCTGGTCGTTCCGCGTATCGCCGCGATGATGCTGGTCGCGCCGCTGCTCAATATCTTGATCATCTTCGTCGGCATCGCGTCGGGTTTCGCGGTCGCGGTGTCCGCGCTGGATGTCACACCCGGTAGCTACTGGGAGTCGTTCGGTTCGTTCACCACACCGATCGACGTCTGGGTTTCCGTGGTCAAAGCGCTGATCTTCGGATTCCTGGTGGTGGTGATCGCCTGCCAGCGCGGTCTCGAGGCGAAGGGCGGACCGCGTGGTGTGGCGGACGGGGTCAATGCCGCGGTCGTGATGTCGGTGGCCGCGGTGGCCGTCCTGAATATCGCGATCACGCAGGTCGTCACCATGTTCTTCCCGGTGAGGATGGCGTGATGACCGCATCGCCGTACCTCCCCGCCGGGCTGCGGTGGGCAGGTCGGAGGCTTCGGCGAGTCCGTCCGCTGGGGCCGATCGAGTCGATCGGATTCGTGATCGGCTTCGCCTGGCAGGTCTTGTCGTCCGTGCCTTACACCATGGTGCATTACCGACGCCAGACCATCACGGTGATCACGGATATGACCTGGGGGCGCGGTTCGGTGATCATCGGTGGCGGCGTGGTGCCGCTCATGCTCCTATTGGGTGCGGCGATGGGCGGTTCCATCGGCATCGAGGCATTCAGCACGCTCGATCTGTTGTCACTCGGTCAGCTCAGCGGTCTCATCTCGGCCTTCGGCATCACCCGCGAGCTCGCGCCGATCGCGGCGGGAGTCGGATTCGCGGCGCAAGCCGGTTGCCGGATGACAGCGGAGATCGGATCCATGCGCATCTCCGAAGAAATCGACGCGCTCGAATCGCTCGGTATCCGATCGGTGCCGTTCGTCGTGACCACTCGGGCTATCGCCGGGGTGGTCGCGGTCGCGCCGGCTTTCGTCGTCGCGCTGCTGCTCAGTTACTTCTCCTGCGAACTGATCGTGACCACCATCCACGGCACGCCATCCGGCACATACGACCATTATTTCGATCAATTCGTGGCCGGTTGGGATGTCGTTGCCGCGACCATCAAGGTGATGCTGTTCGCGATCGCCGTCGTGCTGATCCACTGCTATCAGGGCTACTTCGCCACCGGCGGCCCGGAAGGAGTCGGTATCGCTTCCGGACGTGCCATCAGGGCCAGTCTCGTCGCCATCATCGCGCTCGACATGGTCGCGACAATCGTGCTGTGGGGATTTCAATCTCCCGTTTCATTCACGGGGTGAATTCATGCCTGCCTACACATTGCCCGGAACGGACGTCGGACCACGCCGCGCCCGCATACTCGGCGCGGTCGCGATTCTGCTCGCGGTAATAGTGGTCGGGGCCTGGCGCATGGCGCCGGACAGCCGACCGGCGGACGAGATCGATGTCACGCTGCTGGTCGGCCATGTCGGTGCGGGTATCGGGCCCGGGACGGACGTCAGACTCGATGGCGTGCGGGTCGGATCGGTCAGCGCGATCGACTTCGCCGGACACAGCCGCCAGCGAATCGATGTGACCCTGAGCGGTTCTCAGCTGTTCGGACTGACCGACGCGGTGAGCGTCGACTACGCGCCGGGCAATCTCTTCGGAGTCAGTGCCCTCGAACTACGTGCCCGCGGTGGCGGTACCGCTTTGTCCGACGGATCGACAGTCGATCTCACCGCCGACGACTCCGTGCGAGACGCCACGCTCGCAGCCCTGCTGAAGTCGACGGGCCTGCTCACCGACAGTGTGTTGACGCCGAAACTGGTCGAACTGCTGAACAGAACGTCGCGGGACCTCAGTGCCTTCACACCGCTGCTCGAGGCCGTCGGCTCCACGGTGCGCTCGTTCGCCGAGACGCAGCAACTGCCGCCGTCCTACCTGTTCGACCAGTTCGGTTCGGCGTTGACCGGACTTCCACCGATGCTCACCGGTGCAGTCGACGTGCTGGATGCGGCCTACACGAACCAGTACCTGCGATCCCCGGAGAACCTCGAACGGTTCAGCGAGATGTGGACCAACGTGCAGTATCAACTGCTGCCCGTGGCCACCCGGTTGCTCGGCACCGCTCGACAACACTTCGGCGATCTGCCGCCCATCCTCATGGTGGTTCTCGACCGGCTCTCGGCATCGATCAGCACACCTGATCGATCGACCCGCCAGTTGAGCGAACTACTGACCCGGCTCGGTGTCGCGTTCCACGACACGCCCGAGGGGCCGGTGCTCGACGCGAGCGTGGAGTTGGATGTGGTGCCGGTGCTGGCGGCACCGCTGGCGTCGGTGCTCGGGCCACAAGCAGTACCGGGCGGGCGCTGATGACAACTCGTTCCCTGATGGCGAGGGTCGCTGTCGCCACCTTGCTGATGGGTCTCGTGCTGGCCGGCGTCCTGCGCTTGGTCGAACGACCCATCGACGGCGAAACATCCGATTACACAGCACTGTTCACCGATGCGAATGGCCTGCGTCCCGGCGACGACGTCCGCGTCTACGGTGTTCGGGTCGGTAAAGTCCGGGCCGTCGAACTCGACGGCGCGCTCGCACGTGTGCGTTTCACGGTGACCCGTGACCGTCCGCTGTTCGTCGACAGCAGGGTCGCCATCCGCTATCAGAACCTGACCGGCTTCCGCTATCTCGACATCCAACAGCCGGACCAACCGGGCGAGCGGCGTGACCCGCACACTGTTTTCGGTACGGCGGAGACGATTCCGGCCTTCGACATCACCACTCTGTTCAAGGGGTTGCAGCCCGTATTGGCTGAGCTTTCACCCGATGATCTCAATCAATTCGCCACAAGCATGCTCGCCGTCATCGAGGGCGACGGCACGGGGCTCGGCCCGGCGCTGGGCGCCATCGAGAAGTTGAGCCGTTACGCCTCCGACCGGCAGGCCGTGGTGTCGACGCTGGTCGGCAACCTGGCCCAGATCGCCGAGCATCTCGGTGGGAAATCGGGCAATGCGATCCAACTTCTGAAGAATTTGACCGACCTGTTCACCACCATCACCGACAAGCTGCCCGGACTGGTCGACTTTTCGATCGCAATACCACCTGTACTGCAGCCACTTCGGAGCATGCTGACGACTCTCGGAATCGCCGGTGACCATCGAGGCGACCTCGATGCGGCGCTGCGCCGGGCTTTCCCCGAACCGCGTGAAGCCGTGGCGGTTTTCGAGCGCCTGCCGGGCCTGATCCAAGCATTGACCCTGGCGGTTCCCCAGACCGGACCCGAGGTCGATCTCACCTGTGCGCACGGCACCGCCGCGGCGCCCGCACCCCTGGAGGTACTGATCGCCGGACAGAGGATCGTCTTATGCCAGCGCTGATATTCCGCCGGCCCATGGCGAACCGTTCTGCCGGAGGCGTGAGCCGGAACTCGCATGACACTGATCTCCGCTGGGGGGTCGCGGGCCTATGCACGGTGGTACTGCTGGTAGTCGCGATCAGTGCGGTCTACGTCCACGGAACATCGCCCGAGCGAAAGTACTCCGCCGAGATGGCGGAAGCCGGCGCGATCCGCACCGGCGATGATGTCCGGATCGCCGGCGTGCCCGTGGGCACGGTGAAGTCGCTGACCCTGCTACCGGATCGCGTCCGGATGGATTTCACCGTCGCCGCCGAGGTGTTCATCGGCGATATGACCACGCTCGACATTCGTATGCTGACCGTCGTCGGCGGTTATTACGTCGCCGTCCAACCCGCCGGTACGGCGCCGCTCGGGACGGCCGTCATTCCGCGCGAACGGGTCATACTGCCGTACAACCTGACTCAGGCGTTCCAGGACGCGGTGCGGCCCCTTCGGCAGATCGACGGCGATGTCCTGCGTCAGGACCTGGCGGCACTGTCGGCCTCGCTCGACAAGAGTCCTGATTCCGTGCGCGCCGCCGTGCGGGCGGCCGGTGACCTGGTCGGGATACTCGACAGGCAGAACGCGGACATCTCCCGCACCCTGGCCATTGCCGACGAGTACGTCACCGCCCTGAACGCGAATTCCGATGTGCTGGCGCGGCTGCTGACCAGGCTGGGAACCCTCGACACGATCGTGCAGAACAACAAGATGGAGGTCGCCCGAGCACTGCAAGATCTGGCGGCTGTTCTGCAGAGCCTCACCCCACTGGGTCGAGCGTGGGACGAATCGCTGAAACAGCGAGTACAGCCGCTCGCTGACGCGATTCCCAGGCTGGAAGAGCTCGGCGGGCGCCTGGGCGCACTCCTGGAGTCCCTGCGCGGCCTCCAGCAGCGACTGCTTCCGCTGCTGCCCGTGGATGGCGGCGTGACCGTCGACCAGACCGGCGCGACAGTCCAGCTGCCCACAGTCTGCGTACCGGTGCCGGGAGGCGGATGCTGATGCTGACACGGTTCCTGGGATCGCGCGGAATGATGTCCACCGCAGTTGTTCTCACCTTTGTCTCGGCCGCCGCGATCGGGTTGCGGCTCAGTACACCGCACCTGCCGATGCGCGACTACTGCGCCGATATGCCCGACAGTATCGGTCTGTACGAAGGCAGCGCGGTCACCATCATGGGTGTGCAGGTCGGCCGAGTAACCGACGTCCAGCCCATCAGAACCTCGGCCCGTGTCCGCTTCACCGTGCGCGCCGACCGCACACTGCCACCGGACATCGGAGCCGTGACGGTCAGTGACACATTGGTCTCCGATCGGAAACTTGCGCTCATCGGTGCCGAACCGTCAGGCCCAGGCTGGGATTCGCGGCATTGCATCACCAAGACTCTGACACCCAAGAGCCTGTCGCAGACCTTCGATGCCCTCGCGGGGCTCGCCGATCGGCTCAACGGCGCCGGAGATCCCGCGCAACGCAACGCTTTCGGCGCCGGCCTCGACGCGCTCGACCGTGCCACCGCCGGAACCGGTGACCAGATCAACGAGATCATCCGTCGACTCGGCGACGCACTCGCGGCTCCCGATGCGGCGATCGGCCATCTCGGACAACTGCTCGACGCCCTCGCCGAACTCGCGCACCGGGCCCGCGGCGGATGGTCGGAGGTGGAGGCCTCGATCACGGGGCTGCCGCAGACCTTCGGTGATATCAACACTCTCGCGTTTCCACCGATCATCGAACTCGTCGCGCGCTCGCCGATCTGCTACCACAGCTCAACGATGTCATCATGATGGTCGGTTCTCCGGCGCTGCGAGCGTTGGATTCCATTCCCGATCTCGCCGCCATGATCGCGGCAGGCGTGGGCTCGCTCGCCGAGATCATTCGCAGCACACCGGCCATCGCCAGTGGATTCGCCGGGGCGATCGACCCGGCCACGAGACAACTGACCATCGGCTATGCACCGCCGAAACTCGCACTGGCGCAATCGGACGCGGCTCAGATCTGTGCGGCGTTGGAGGCGATCGCCACGCAGCGGTGCCAGACCTCCGCGAATGGCGCCGTGACGGTGCCTGCCATACCCCTACTTCTGGCGGCGGTGAGCAGCAAATGAAGCGAATTCCCTTCGTCACCGAGCGGGCCGGGACGCGCGCGCTCGTCGCACTGACGGTGGCGCTGGCTGCCGCCGGATGCGGCTTCCAGCCGGGCGATGCGCCTTTGCCTGGAGCCGGAGTCGGCGGGCCGACCTATCACCTCCGGATCGAGTTCGCCGATGTGCTCAACCTGCCGCAAGGCGCCAAGGTGATCGCCGACGGCGTCCGCGTGGGTCAGCTGACCGAGGTCACCCTCGTCGATCCTGTCGCGGCTACGCCGAATCGGCCCGCGCGCCGGGGATACGTCGTCGCCGACGTCGCCATCCGCGCGTCGGTGCGGCTGCGGACGGGTACCACCGCAGAACTGCGCCAGGAAACCCCGCTGGGCGATGTGCATATCTCCCTCACCGAACCGCAGATCACGACCTCGGGTGAGCTGGAGCCGGGTGCGACCATCCCGCTGTCGGATACCACGCAGTCGCCGCCGATCGAGGACATCTTGGCCGGGCTGTCCACCTTCGTCGGCAGCGGCGTGGTGAACGATATCCAGAGCATCGTCCGCGAGATGAATGCCGTCCTGCCCGAGGACCCACGTGACACCGCGCGGATCGCCGCGATTCTGGGTTCCGATCTGATCGACCTGGGGGACCATCTCGAGTCGGTCGACGCGGTGCTCGACGGTATGCGAGCTACCGTAGACGACGGTCTGGGGCAGAATCTCTCGACTTTCGACGAGCTGCTCACCCCCTACGGTGTCCAGCAGACCACCGATTCGGTGAACGCGCAGATCGGCGTCATCTTCGTGCTGACGGCGCTGGGGCCGCTCGCCCCCAGCGCCCAGTGGCTGGGACCACTGCTGCAATCACTCGATGGCACCACGCGGGCCGTGGTGCCCATGCTGTTCGGCGGGCGTCCGCTCGACACCAGTTCGCCGTCGAATCTGAGGCAACTGGTCGATCTGTTGCACACCAGGGTCATTCCGTTCGTCGAGCGTGGTCCGAAGGTCAACCTGGTCGACGTCACCGTAGCCGCGTCGTCCGGGGTTACCACGCTGTCCCCGGCCGAACAGAACATGCGCATCGTCGACACCCTGCGGATGATCGGAGCCGTTCGATGAACCTTCGCGCATGGGTGTCACTCTCCGCGATCGCGGCGGTGTTGGTCCTCGGTGTCGTGTACATGTCGCTCGGCGTGCTCCACCTCGATCCGCGACGGACCCACATCACGGTCGATATGTACCTGGACAACTCGGGTGGACTCGGTCCGAACGCTCCGGTGTTGCTCACCGGCGTGCAGGTGGGCAGGGCCGAAACGGTGCGCAAACAAGCCACCGGTGTGCTCGTCCGACTGAGGATCGACAGCCGATACCGGATACCCGAGGCCAGCACCGTGCGTGTCGAACAGCTGTCGGCGCTCGGCGAGTCCTATATCGCCTTCGCCCCCGACGACAGTGGCGGGCCGTATCTGCGGGACGGACAGGTCGTCGCGACGAGCCGGATCCGGATGCCGATGACCATCACCGCGCTGTCGGCCGAACTGGTCGAGTTGCTGGATCAGGTTCATCCCGAGGCGATCGCAAATCTGGTGGACACGTTCGACCGCGCGCTGGCCGGAACGGATACCGCGATGCGGACGTTGCAGCGGTCGACCACTCTGCTCGCAGCCGTCCTGCTGAGCCGTACCGAATCCATTCGGCAGCTGTTCAGCGATATACAGGCCATAGGCGGCGATATGGAGTGGCTGGGACCGGCATTCGCCGATGCGGGTCCGAAGTTCGGCTATTTCGGAATCACCCTGAGCGCGATCGTCGAATCCGGATCGGCACTCGTCGAAAGACGCCGGTAGCCGACTACTTCACCGGCGACGGGCTCGTCCCCTTTCTCGCCGAGCTGACCGACCTACTGAACAAGATCGGCCCGAGCGTCGCGCCACTGGGGCCGGCGCTGGAGCCCGTGGTGCGAGATGCGGTGAACCGAACACCCGTCCTCGACATCAGCGCATTGATCGACCAAGCGCTACAAGGCGTCGGCGCCGACGGCACAGTGCATTTCCGAATCGGCATCAAGTAGCTCGGCAGGCTCGGACGCCCCGATCCACAGTGAGGACAGAACATGACCACCGCGACAAATGAAGACAAAGGCCGGATCGAGGCGACGGACGAATCCACAGAGCCCGCTGGAGATGACAAACACCCGCGCACCCTGCAGATTCGCCTGTCCACCATCCTGATCGGCGTTCTCGTGGTCGTGGCCGGGACCTTCGCGGGGATGTACTGGTCCGCGCGATCGACCATCGCGGACCGGGACGCCCGAGCCGCCGACAACCGGCACGCCGAACAGGTCGCTTCGGATTACGCGGTGGGCGCGTCGACGATCGATTACCGCGACCTCGGGGCGTGGCTGGGCCGACTCCGATCCGCTACCACCCCTCAACTATCGGCGAAGTTCGACGCGACTGCGCCGCAGTTGGAGCAGATTCTGCTGCCCTTGCAGTGGACCTCGACCGCGACACCGCTGTCCGCGGCCGTGATTTCCGAGTCCGGCGGAATCTACAAGGTCAACGCCTACCTCACAGTGGTCTCGACCAGTGCGCAGACACCGGACGGTGCTCAGACGACCGTCACCTACTCGCTGACCATCGACCGCAACTCGGGCTGGAAGATCACCGAGGTCGGGGGCGGTCTCCAGAGTGCGATCCCGGCGAGATAGGCAGGCCGCGGCGTAGTCAGCCATCCAGGAAGTTGGCTACCTGCACAGCGAAGGCTTCGGCGTGCTGGAAGAGGAAGGCATGACCGGCATCGCTGTATCCGAGCAGGGTGGCGTGGCCGGTGTGTTCGGCGGCGGTGTAGGACACGACTGCCGGTGTCATGATGTCGCGCAGGCCGGTGGCGTACAGGACCGGCTGGTCGAGGTTCTCCAGGTCCGCTCGCACCTGCTCGAAGGGAATCGAGGCGTTCTTGCCGATCGCGGTGATGTGGCCCTTGCCCGCTGCCTCGGATACGCCGGGCCCACCGGTGGCCAGCCGGGTCGCGACCCTGGCGAGGTAATCGTGCCCTGCGGCGCGGCCCGTATCGGTCTCAGGGAAGAACAGGTACACCAAGTCGTCGCCGGTGACCTCCGGCTTGGTCATGGTGGCGAACACCTTCGCGTCCGGAGCGGGTGCGGCGGGCGTCTGCCCACCGGGATTACTCGCCGCCAGTACCAGCTTGCGGACGAGGTCGGGCCGCCGCAGCGCCACCCGCTGGGCGACGGTGCCGCCGAGTGTCCAGCCGAGCAGATCCACCTGTGTCAGTCCGAGTGCTTCGATGAATTCGATTGCCCCGTCGGCGAATCCGTCGACGGAGTCACGGGGTTCACCGGTGGTGTAGCCGACGCCGATGTCATCGAAGATGATCACGTCGCGGTCGGCGGCCAGGTGGTCCAGTAGCTGCGGGTCCCACCAGTCGATGGTCGCGCGGACACGGTTCAGCAAGATCAGTGGGATGCCACCGCGTGGGCCCATGCGCCGATAGGTGAACCGGGCGGACGGAGCGTCCACGGTCAGGTTCTCAGTGGTGTCCGACAGATAGGTGCTCATGGTGAGCTCGCTTCCTGTTGTGGTGCGGGGTGTCAGGCGGGAAGCCGGTTGAGCTTGCGGAGTTGCTGGTCGAACATGCGGGCGGGCACGAGGCGGCGCATGGTGCCGACCCGAGCGGTCTGGCCGACGGGGTAGCGCAGTTTCGGCTTGGTGTCGGTGGCTGCGGTGACGATCGCCTTGGCGACGACAGCGGGATCATCGCCCGCCTTGACCGCCTCGGCCATGTATTCCTCGAACACCTGCCGATGCGTGGCATAGACGTCCAAGGGCTGGTCGGGCACCACACTGTTGGCATCGAAAGCGGTACTGGTCCAAGCCGGTTCGATGAGCAAGGCCCGGACGCCGTATTCACGAACCTCGTGGTCGAGTGATTCGGTATAGCCCTCGATCGCGTGCTTGGACGCGGCGTAGACGGCCATATAGGGCTGCGGCATGAATCCGACAATGGAGGAGATGTTGACGATGCGTCCGCTGCCCTGGGCGCGCATGTGCGGCAGGACCGCGTTGGTCATGCGGATGACGCCGAAGACGTTGATATCGAAGACCTTTTGTGCCTGTTGCACCGAGCTTTCCTCGGCCGCGCCCGCCGAGCCGATGCCCGCATTGTTGACCAGGATGTCGATCCGGCCGAACTGCGCGATCACCTTCGCGACGAGAGTGGTGACCGAGTCGTCACTGGTGACGTCGAGGTCGAGGAAGGTCACCCCGTCGGGCGGGGTCGAAGAGCTGGTGTTGCGGCCGGTTCCGATTACCTGGAGTCCCGACTCGACCAGGGCGAGGGCTGCTGCTCTTCCGATGCCGGAGGATGCGCCGGTGACGAGGGCTACGGGGCGTGATGTGATCATTGTGAGCTCCTGAACATCGCTTCGGGTGTGCTGTAACGAGATTCATGCGCCACCGGAGATGGCAGTTATCCGAGCCGCTAGCTGCTCGCGGCGACTTGGGGGTAGAGGATCGCCGGGTCGGCGGCGAGCCCGGCCTTGACCTGTCGTGTCAGGTCGTCGGCGATGACTTCCAGCGCGTCGGCCTCGATACCGTCGAGAGCTTGCGCCGCGACGCTGTGCGGGGACGTCTTGGGGGCATCGACTCCGGCGGTCAGATCGGTGTCCACGTAGCCGACGTGCAGTCCGGTAACCCTGATCCCACGCGAGTGCAGCGCGAGGCGCAGCGCGTTGGTCTGCGCCCACAGTGCCGCTTTGGATGCGCCGTAAGCATCGGTGCCCGGCACCGCGATCCACGACAACGCAGAATGAATGGTCAGGATGTGGCTGCCGCCGTTACGTTCCAGAATCGGCGCCAGAGCACGGGTGACGTGCAGCGATCCGAAGAAATTGACCTCGAACTCGCGGCGGATGTCGGTGATCGGGGAGTCGAGGAACGAGGAGCCCAGCGCGGCCCCGGCATTGTTGATCAGGATCGTGACGTCCGGCGCCTGCTCGGCCAGCGCTACGGCGGCATCCGGATCGGTGAGTTCCAATGCGAGTGGGTGCACATCCGGATGAGTGATGGTTCGGGGATCTCGGGCGGTGGCGTAGATCTTGGCGGCGCCGCGTGCGTAGAGCTGTTCCACCAGCGCCTTCCCGATGCCGCGGCTGCCGCCGGTGACGAGTGCTACCGAATCTTTGATGCTGGTCATAGGCTGAACTCCTTCTGGAAACCGATCTGTTTCCACCAGGGTAAACAGATCGGTTTCCAAAGCGCAAGGGGATGGCTAATCTGAGATCTATGACCGACCCGATACCACCGGTAGCCTCCGGTTCCAGTTCCACCCGCGACCGGTTGCTCGACACCGCCGCGCAGTTGTTCTACGAACAAGGCGTCCACGTGGGCGTCGATGCGCTATGCAAAGCGGCCGGAGTGTCCAAGCGCTCGATGTACAAACTGTTCAACAGCAAGGACGAGCTGGTAGCCGCCAGCCTGGAACGCATCGCCCCGGATTATCAGGCCGCCCTGCTACCGGCCGACGACGACCGATCGCCGCGCGAGCGGATCCTGCACGTTTTCCAACGGCTGGAGTATCTGGAGCCGGTCCAAGATTTTCGCGGCTGCCCGTATGTCGCCGCGGCGGTCCAACTCAAGTCACCCGAACACCCGGGCAGCCTGGTCGCTCGCCGACACAAGGATGGCCTGACCTCGTTCTTTCAGCACGAGGCCGAGCGCGGTGGCGCGCGCGACCCCGCGCAGCTCGCCCGGCAACTGACCCTCGTTTTCGACGGGGCCAGCGCCCGATCTGTCGTCCAAGCGCAGCACCTCGACGGCCTCGCCGTCGCCACCGCCACCACACTCCTCGACGGCGCCGGTGTCGGTGGTTCCCTGCCTCCCGACGGGTTCGCCCAGAACGCGACCGTCTCGGACGCGGGCGCGCGGGATTGACGCCCGCATCGGAGGCTGTCTCGACGCTGCCTGACGGGTCGAGCGTGGCGGCGACGAGGTCGGTTCGGCAGGCCGAGGCCACGCCGAGATCGGTCGGCGCCACACCATCCGAACGTCGATCACCGCGACCGCCCGCGGCTGGTTCGCCGGTCTTCGGTGCGCCGAAGCCGTTGCCGTCAGATGTGGTTGCGCCGGTGAGCTATTAATGAAACCTGCTGCGAGACAGCGCCTCTCGCGCTAACCTGGTAGCTGGGATCCTCCACCGAAGTTGGTGGCCACTCGAGTGCTGGTTTGGCTTTTCTTTGATCCACCGCATGACTCAGGTTCTACAAGCGTTTCGAAAACTACGCAGTCCCTCGCCGGGGATATGCGGGTATACAGTCGCGTTCAGGGGAGTAGGAACCATGCAAATCACGCCTGTGGTAAACAACGCACAATCTTCTTTCAGCCAAACGATGACCAGCAACGGGGGGACGCTCTACATACAGTTCGCGGGCTCGGGCTGGCGCGGCAGCGCCGGGAAAATCAGCGTCGATTTGCTGATGGACGGGACCGTCATCGCCACCGCGTCGGTCTATACGAACGAAGCCACTTCGCACAAAGCGCTGGTCCCGGTCGCGATCGTCATCCCGGCGGCCGCCGGGCAGCACACCTTCACCGTCGCACCGACGCCGGGCAGCGGCACAAACATCGACCAAAACGACTATTTCACTGTCACGGTAAACGAGACCACCCCCAACCACTTCGAAAAGGGCAAATCCTATGTGGGCTACCTGGTCTCGCCGGGATGGGCCCTCACGAGCGGTACCGGATGGCGGGAGTGGCGAGAGCCCATCACATTCGCTGAATCGTTCAACTCGCCACCGGAAGTCACGGTGGGGCTTTCTATGGTCGACATCGGGAACGGCGCCAATTCTCGGGTGGCGGTCGACGCGGAAAACGTCACGGGCCAGGGTTTCGATCTCGTGGTGAAGGCGTGGGGCGACACCGTCTTGTACAGCGTCAATGTCGATTGGCTGGCGTTCGGCGACGCACAGTAGCGAGCCCTTGCTCGCAGGCAGGTAGTCGACCGGAGTGAGTTCGGTTCGCAACAGTCCACGGAAGGTACCTCCGTGGACTGTTCGCGTAATGCTGCTGCGGACAGGGTGGAGGTGCCGGCCGCACCGATCCAGCCCATCGACTCCTGAAACGTCCTGCGCCATTTGTGTTGGCACATTGAACAATTCGAGGTGACATCACCCGGCGATGTCCGGGCGCATGGCTTTGAGGAAAATTTCGACGAGGGCGTCGGCGTACTCGGGGGTGAGCGGGCCGGAGCGGAGCAGCCAGCGCTGGTAAAGGGGCGCGTAGAGCAATTCGAGTGCCAGGTCGAGGTCGGCATCGGCGGCGAGTTGCCCGGCGCGTTGCGCGCTGCGCAGCCGGTCCTTCTTGGCCTCGTCCACGGGGCCGGCCAGTTTGGCGCGGTATTGGGCAGCCAGGGCGGGGTCGTTGATGATCTCGGTGTTGAGCGCGCGGATCGGGCTCTCGAACGCGGGGTCGGCGAACTCGGCCACCGTCGCCCGCATCACCACTTTGAGGTCGGCCTCCAGGTCGCCGGTGTCGGGCAGCGCCATGCTCTGCTCCGGCCCGCCCTCGCTGAGTGCCAGAAAGGCGTCCAAGACCACCGCGCCCTTGGAGGGCCACCAGCGGTAGATGGTCTGTTTCCCCACACCGGCTCTGGCCGCGATGGCCTCGATGGACAGCTTGGCGTATCCCATTTCGGAGACCAGCTCGCGGGTCGCGGTGAGGATGGCCTGCCGGGAGCGCTCGCTGCGGCGCGTGGGATCGGGCTGTTTGACCATGCCCGGATATTAGCACGTGTACAAGACGAGACGGACCGTCTTGACAGGCGAACGAGTCGAGACGTACCGTCTTGTCTCGTCGCAACGGAGCAAGCAAGAGGAGGTGGAGCCCATGGATCGCGTGTGGTTCATCACGGGTGCGTCACGAGGACTGGGCCGGGCGTTCGCGGAGGCGGCGCTGCAGGCGGGCGACCGGGTGGTCGGGGCCGCGCGCAACGTCGAGCCTCTCGCCGAACTCGCGGAGCAATATCCCGACGACCTGGTGCGGCTGCCGCTCGACGTCACCGACCGCGTGGCCGTGTTCGCGGCCGCGGAGCAGGCGTTCGCGGCTTTCGGCAGGCTCGACATCGTGGTCAACAACGCCGGCGCCATGCTCCTGGGCATGGTGGAGGAGGCGACCGAGGCGCAGATCAGAGCCCACTTCGACGTCAACCTGTTCGGCGCGGTCTGGGTGACCCAGGCCGTGCTGCCCTACCTGCGCGCACAGGGCGGCGGCCGCGTCCTGCAGGTCACAACGATGGGCACCGGCGGCGGTTTTCCCATGGTCGGCCTGTACGCGGCCGGCAAGTCGGCGCTCGACTCGGTGAGCGAGGCCGCGGCGATGGAGGCCGAGCAGTTCGGCGTCAAGCTCACCATCGTCCAGATGGGCGGCTACGACACCGGCCTGTTCACCACGGGCACCACGATGACGACGCCCGACCCGCACTACCAGCAGTTGCGCGACAAGCTGACCGAGATGTGGGGCGACGACGCCGGACCTGCCCCGGACACCGCTGCGCCCGTAATCATGGAGCTGGTGGACCTGCCCGATCCGCCGCGGCGTCTCATCGTCGGCGCCGGGTCGTTCGACGTGGTCCAGCAGGACCTTCAGGACCGCATGGCGAAGTATCGCGCCTGGGAGCACCTCAGCCGCAAGGTGCCCGGCTGACGTTCACCTCGAAACGAAAAACTATGGGCGCCATGCCGATCCGCCGCAACGTCTGGGTCTACGTCAGCGCCCAGGTCGAGATCACCGACGTCGGCGCAGCCGGAGGTGCCGCCACCATCGACAACGAAGGCTCGGTGCCGTGACCATGGGCCCCGTCGAGGACCAGGGCCGATACACCTAGCTCAGAGAAGGCGACGTGGGTAATCGCCTTCGGACTGGTATCCGATCCGATATCGCCGCATCGCTGGCAGTCTCGGGGGAGAGTAGTAGCGGGAGGAGTGTCGGTGAATCAATACTCGGGGGACATGGTCGACCACTGGCGCCACGTCGTGGCCGGATCACCGGCCAATGATCAGCGACGGGTCGTGGCGCAGGCGGAGCTGGGTGCGGCGCTGCTCGGCCGGTACCGCGTGGTCCAAGCCCAGGAGGACCTGATCGAGGCCATTGTCGTGCTGGAGACTGCCATTCGCGCTCTGGCGGACAGCCCTCTGGCCATGGGCTTGGACACTCCGGAAGGCGTCGGTGCGGTGCTCTCCTTCGCCGACGCGTTGCTGGCCCGAGCCGAGGTGAGCGGCGACCCGCGGGACCTCGAAATCGCCGAGCAGTACCTGCAGTTCGCGGAGGACGTATCCACCGACCGAGCGCTGAGCGCGCTGCTGCTGCTCAAGACCTGCCAGGTGTATCAGGGCAAACACGAGTTCGACGGGTCGGTGGAAACGCTCTACGAAGCCATGGCTCATGCCAAACGCGCCGAGCACGGGATCAGCGAGGAGAACCGGGCCGTTCTGCACGGTGTCCATGCCCAGGCCCTGCTCCGCGCCTACCGACTCACCGGCGTCGAGGACTACGTCGATGAGGCCATGAGTCTGCTGTCCTCGGTGACCGCGACCGGGGCCAACCATGACCAGATCGTCGTGCTGATGGCCCAGTGCCTGCTGGCGAGGGCGAAGGAGACCACGCACACCGCCGATGTCGAACGGGCCGTCGCGCTGCTGCGGCAGCATATTCCGCAGACCAATGGGCCGCGTTTCATGGCCGGGCACACCTTGCTCATCCTGTTCGAGCGCACCGGGCGGGGCGACCTGCTGGACGAGGCCTGGCGATCCTTCTCCGCGGCGTTGGAGTCCGCGCCGAAGCAGCATCCGGACCATCGGACCGCGCTCGGCTATCTGTCCACAGTGGCCTTGACGGCTCATCAGCTGACCGGCGAGGTCGAACCGCTGGAGACGGCGGTCGGGCTTCGGCGCAGGGCCCTCGCCCTGTCCCCCCGAGCCGCCACCGTTCATGGCCGACACCTGGACCAGCTGGGCTATAGCCTCCGCAAGCTCTACGACATCACGCAGGAGCACGCCTATCTGGAGGAGGCGATCGCTCTGTTCCGGTCGGCGAACGACACCATGCATCCTCGCGATCCCCAGCGGGTCGCCACCGGATTGTCCCTCGCCCAGGCATTGCGTGCGACCTACCTGCGCACGGGTGACCCGGCCTGCCTGACCGATGCCGCCCAGTTCGCCCTCGCCGCCGGACGGATCGAGTCCGGCTCTGTGCCGATGCGAATCCGGGCTTTCGGCAAGGCAGGCCACGCGCTGGCCACACTGGGCCGCTGGGCGGCCGCCACGGACGGTTTCGGTGAAGCCATCGCGCTGCTACCACGCCTGGCCTCCCGGGGACGCACCCGCCTCGACCAATACGCCGACCTCGGCTCCACGGCCGGGCTGGCAGCGGATGCCGCGTCCTGCGCGGTGAATGCCGGGCAGCCGGAGCGGGCGCTGGAGCTATTGGAGCGGGGCCGGGGGTTGTTGCTGAACCAACGGCTGGCACCGGGTGGTGAGCTGGCCGCGCTCGAGCGCGCCGATGAAGGCCTTGCGGCGGAATTCCAGCGGATGCGTCGGGACTTCGAAACACCGGCGCCCGAGCTGCCGAGGCCCACCACCTTCGGCCGGGGCCGGGAAACCGAATGGATGGTCTTGCTCGACACCATCCGGGCGGTGCCCGGCATGAGTGACTTCCTGCGCCCACCCAGCGCACGGCGGTTGCTCGACCAGTTGGCCGAGACCGTGGTGATCCCGATTCCGAGCGAGGTGCGCTGCGACGCGCTCATCTTGCGCGACCATCGCGCCGAGGTGCTGCCACTGCCCGATCTGTCACTCACCGACGCGATAGCGAATCTGCGGCTATTGCAGGATGCCGCCACCACAGCTCATGACCCCTCGGTCGGAGCGCGGGTTCGGATGCGGGCGCAGTCGGTGCTCACCGAGGTGCTGGACTGGTTGTGGCGCTCCGTCGTGGGGCCGGTACTGGACCGGCTCTGCGCGTACGGTGGGGCCGATCAATTGCCGCGCGTGTGGTGGTGCCCGGTCGGGCCGCTGGGCTTTTTCCCGTTGCACGCCGCCCAATCCAGCACCGGAGAATCAGCGCTCGACCGGGTGGTCTCCTCCTACACCCCGACCGTGACAGCGCTCGCCCGGCTGCGTAACCGGCCACGGGTGGCTCGCCCCGGCGCCCGGTCCTGCATCGTGGCGATGCGTCACACTCCCGGCGGGCCAGGTGCCCTGCCCGCCGCCGAGCGCGAAGCAGCGCTGGCGGGGGAGGCGCTGCCCGACGCGTGGACCGGGATGGACGAGACAGCTTCCCGGCACCAAGTCTTGAAACGGCTGGCCGGATCGGTCTACGCGCACTTCGCGTGTCACGCGGTGGCCGATCTGCAGGACCCTGCGCAAGGGAGGCTGCTCATCCACGACCATCAGGACAACCCGCTCACCGTGGCCGACGTATCCGAACTCGATCTCGACGCCGAACTCGGATTCCTGTCGGCCTGCGCGACCTCGCAAGCCCCGCTGAACCTGATCGACGAATCACTGCACATCACCGGCGCTTTCCAACTCGCCGGATTCCGGCATGTCATCGGCACCCTGTGGGAGATCGATGACGCGATCTCCCTCGAGCTGGCCACTGCCTTCTACCGTGCAGGCAACCCGGGCGACGCGGCGGCGTACGCGCTGCACTCGGCCGTACGCGAACTCCGGGACCGCTATCCCCGCACACCGACACTGTGGGCCGCCCACATCCACAGCGGCGGGTGACCACAGCCCTCAGCGGGCACGCCGCAGCACAGCACGAGCCTCTTCGGTCTTGGGATGACCGGGTCCGGCCACGCGCTCCCACCCCGCCAGCGCGGCTCGCGCCTCGCTGGGCGCCCGGCGGTCACCCGCCTCGACCAGCAACTCAGCGAACAAACTGCGCGTATCCAACGTTGCGGGATGATCGGCGCCCCTGCCCCGTTCACTGTCCGGCACCGTGGTCGCCAGCAAGCGAATCGCGTCGGCGCGCCTGTCTACTCCGGCCAGCGCTCTTGCCAGGGAGTGCCGAGCATGCAGGCTCGTCTCGTCCGTGTCATCGAGCACGCGCCCCACATCGGCGGCCAGCGCTCGAGCGGCATCGATCGCCTCCGCGGCCCGACCCGAATCGAGCAGAATGACCAGAAGGTTGCTGCGGGCGTTAAGCGTCACGGGATCGGTGGCGCCCAGTGTCCTGCTCATCCGCTTGATCACAGTCCGCATAGCGCGCTCAGCCTGATCGGTCCTACCCTGCAAGTGGTCGATTCCCGCCAGTTTCAGCTGGCAAATCAAGGTGTTCGCGTCGGCCTCTCCCAACGTTCGCGTCATGCCATCGGCGACTCGCCGCAAGAGCGGCTCGGCCTCGGTAATTCGACCCAGCTCGATCAACAACCAGCCCAGATTGTTGCCGCTGGTCAGCGTGTCCGCGTGTGATTCCCCCAGCACACGGCAGCGCGCCCCATAAGTCGCTCGCTGAACACGCTCCGCTTCATCGAAGGAGCCACCTTGCCAGAGCGCGAAGGCCAGACTGTGCTTGCTGCGCAAGGTGTCGGGATGCTCTGGCCCCAGCGCCGAGCTGCGCAGACTCACGAGCTCCCGATAGACCGTCACAGCAACGTCGATTTCGTTGTCCCGCATCAACTCCTGCGCATAGCGGGATCCCATCTCCAAGGTGCGTTCGTCGGTCGCGCCGTATTGATTCCCGTAGGCGAAATACTGCAGCGCGGCAGCCATCGTCGTACCCAGGTCCTCGCTGGCGACAGTCCGGCCGTCCCTTTGGATACTGACTTCCAGGGTCAGCCTCGGCGGCGGTTGCCGTGGCGCCTCGCTGTCGGGCTCGCGTCTGCGCTTGAACCATCTACCCAAATGACCTACCCCCTGCGGTGCCGGCAACTCACGGCCGAATCATTGAATACAAGACTATCCCGCCTGAAAGATGTGATGGCGCATGAACCTCAGCGAAGTCTGCCCGCCCTGAACGGCCGTCAACTCGAAGTGCACCTGGTCAGCGGGTCTGCTCGGCCACAGCGACGACCAAATGAGTCGGTTGGGGCGCTCCGCCTCGAGGACTCTGGGTTCGACTTCATCTGAAAGCAGTTCGAGCGCCCGGCCGGCGAGGCTCAGAAAGAGACTCCCAGACGACGCTGGGAGGTGCCGGCAGGCTACGTGCCCTCGAACCAATTTCGATCACGTCAGCAGCGTAGAGGGATCCGCCCAGCATTCGCCCTCTGCGGCAGACGCGGACGTTGAACTGACCACTGAGGCTCTTCGCCGCCGTGATGTCTGCCGGAGAACGGATCCGAGAGCCGAACACTCCCTCAGCGTGCGAGTCTGATCGCCGACATAGAAGCCAACGGCGATCGACGAGATCGGCTTCAGCCGGGGAGTTTGCCGAGCAGCCAGCTGCCGACGCCTTCTGGATTCTCGTCGAAGTAATAATCGTAGATGGCTTGTAGCAGATCGTCAGTGGTGACGAAGCCGTCGCCGTCGGTGTCGAGCCTTCGGTGGATTTCGCGGGCATCGTCGGCAGGCAGGTGCATGAGTGCCCCTGTCCAGCGGACGTAATCCTCGACGTTCAGTTTGCCGTCGCCGTCGACGTCGGCGATCGCCATGATCGCCGCGAGGAACGGCCGGTAGCCCTCTTCGAATGATTCCTCGGTCACCAGCAGACCCTCCGCGAAAGCCTGCTTGTACTCGGAGAGATCGACCGATCTGTCGATGTTCACATCACCCACCGATGCCAGCCGCCCCCACAGCTGCAGACTCAGTTGCAGCAACTGCTGCGCGGCAGGCGAATCCGGTTCGTGGCCGAACTCCGCGGCCACCGCGCGCGCCGAGCTGTCGAAATCGCTGCGCTCGATCCGGCCGTCTCCGTCGAAATCGAACGTCGCGAACCGCCGCTCCAGCTTGCGCGTCAAGAACTCGCTGATCTCCATGACCTGCCCCATCTACTCGGATCCGATCCTGACACCGTCGGCACTGTGACCGGTCGGCCACCAGCGGAATTCTCCGCCGGTCCCGACCGCGCCACACGACGAATCCCGATTCCCAGTCAGCGCCGTCATTCCGACGCTTGCCGCTGTCGACAGTAACTCGTCGGCCGATATCCGCATCGGGTAGCACAAGGGTTGGTATAGGCAGGGTGTGTGCAATTGGGCGGGATGCCGCCGCCGAAGCATCGCATCTCTCGACACCGCTCTCCGCCCTCTAGAGCCAA
>NZ_BAFP01000064.1 GCF_000308455.1 Nocardia abscessus NBRC 100374
CGGCCTCGCCGAAGCCGTCGCGCTCGCCGGACAGGCGGCGCAGCGGGCGGAGACGGTTCGCGCGATCACCGTGGACGCCACCGTCTTCCACGACGCCGGTGCCTCCGACGCGCAGGAGCTGGGCGCGGCCGTCGCCGCGGGCTTGGCATACCTCCGGTCGCTGACCGAGAGCGTGGACATCGCCGACGCGTTGGGACAACTGGAGTTCCGGCTCGCGGCCACCGACGATCAGTTCGCCACCATCGCGAAGTTCCGTGCCGCCAGGCAGCTCTGGGCGCGGGTCGCGGAGGTCTGCGGCGCACCGGATTTCGGCGGAGCCCCCCAGCACGCGGTTACCTCGGCCGCCATGATGAGCCAACGCGATCCCTGGGTGAACATGCTGCGCACCACGCTCGCGGCGTTCGGCGCGGGCATCGGCGGCGCCGACACCGTGACCGTGCTGCCGTTCGACTCCGCTCTGCCGCCCGGTGAGCTCGGCGTCTCGAAGTCGTTCGCCGACCGCATGGCCCGCAACACCCAGCTGCTGCTGCTCGAGGAATCGCATCTCGGTCATGTGCTGGACCCGGGTGCGGGCTCCTGGTACGTCGAGGACCTCACCGCCGCGCTGGCGGCGAAGGCGTGGGAGTTCCTCCAAGAGATCGAGGCGGCCGGTGGCTACCTCGCCGCGCTGGAATCCGATCTGCTCGCCGAGCGCGTAGCCGCCACCAAGGCTGCTCGCGACACCGATGTCGCGCACCGCAAGACCGCCGTCACCGGCGTGAACGAATTCCCGAATCTGGCCGAGCAGCCGTTGTCCGAGGCGGCGCGGCGCAGCGGCCGGGTCGCCCGCTACGGCGCCGCGTTCGAGCGGTTGCGTGACCGCTCCGACGCGTTCCTCGCCGAACACGGCACGCGGCCGAAGGCGCTGCTGGTCCCGCTCGGGTCGGTGGCCGAGCACAACGTACGGGTCACCTTCATCGCGAATCTGCTGGCCTCGGGCGGCATCGAGTCGATCAATCCCGGTCCGCTCGCGGTGGACGCGATCGCCGCGGCGGCCACCGGAGCCGGGGCGCCGATCGCGGTGCTGTGCGGCTCGGACGCGCGCTACGGATCCGAAGCCGGTGCGGCGGTGGAGCAACTGCGCGCCGCGGGTGTGTCCACCGTGCTGCTGGCCGGTGCGGCGAAAGCCGTCGCCGACCTGGACGACGCGCAGCGCCCGGACGGATTCCTCGCCGCGCGCATCGACGCCGTCGCCGCGCTGTCCGGCCTGCTGGAGAAGGTGGGAGCCTGATGACTACTCGTGAGATCAAGCACGTGATCGGCAGCTTCGCCGACGTGCCGCTGGCCGAGCGCGCACCGGAGCCCGCCGCGGTCGACGCGGCGCAGGTCACGGAGTACGTGCGTGCCGCCGCGGCGGCCAACCAGTACGCCCCCGAACAGCTGGTGTGGGCGACACCCGAGGGCATCGACGTCCCACCGGTATTCACCAAGGCCGACCGGGATGCCATTGCGGCCGAGGGGTATCCGCTCGACAGCGTGCCCGGCGTCGCGCCGTTCGTGCGCGGGCCGTACCCCACCATGTACGTCAACCAGCCGTGGACCATCCGCCAGTACGCCGGTTTCTCCACCGCCGCGGACTCGAACGCCTTCTACCGGCGCAACCTGCAGGCGGGCCAGAAGGGTCTGTCGGTCGCCTTCGATCTGGCGACCCACCGCGGTTACGACTCCGATCACCCGCGCGTGCAGGGTGATGTCGGCATGGCGGGCGTGGCCATCGACTCGATCCTGGACATGCGCCAGCTGTTCGACCACATCCCGCTGGACCAGGTCAGCGTCTCGATGACGATGAACGGCGCGGTGCTGCCGATCCTGGCGCTGTACGTCGTCGCCGCCGAGGAGCAGGGCGTCGCCCCCGAACAGCTGGCCGGAACCATTCAGAACGACATTCTGAAGGAGTTCATGGTCCGCAACACCTACATCTACCCGCCGAAGCCCTCGATGCGGATCATCTCCGACATCTTCGCCTACACCAGCGCGAAGATGCCGAAGTTCAACTCGATCTCCATCTCCGGCTACCACATCCAGGAGGCGGGCGCGACCGCCGATCTGGAGCTGGCCTACACCCTCGCCGACGGTGTCGAGTACATCCGCGCGGGCATCGACGCCGGCATGGAGGTCGACAAGTTCGCACCGCGGCTGTCGTTCTTCTGGGCGATCGGCATGAACTTCTTCATGGAGGTCGCCAAGCTGCGCGCCGGACGCCTGCTGTGGAGCGAGCTGGTCGCGAAGTTCAACCCGAAGAGCGCGAAATCGCTGTCGCTGCGTACCCATTCGCAGACCTCCGGCTGGTCGCTCACCGCGCAGGACGCCTACAACAACGTCGCGCGCACCTGCATCGAGGCGATGGCCGCCACCCAGGGCCACACCCAGTCGCTGCACACCAACGCGCTCGACGAGGCGCTGGCGCTGCCGACGGACTTCTCCGCCCGCATCGCCCGCAACACCCAGCTGCTGATCCAGCAGGAGTCCAACACCACCCGCCCGATCGACCCGTGGGGCGGCTCGTACTACGTCGAGTGGCTCACCCACCAGCTGGCCAACCGCGCCCGCGCGCATATCGCCGAGGTCGAGGCGCACGGCGGCATGGCGCAGGCGATCGGCGAAGGTATCCCGAAGCTGCGCATCGAGGAAGCCGCCGCGCGCACCCAGGCGCGCATCGACACCGGTCAGCAGCCGGTGATCGGCGTCAACAAGTACCAGGTCGAAGAGGATCAGCAGGTCGAGGTCCTCAAGGTCGAGAACTCGCGGGTGCGCGCCGAGCAGATCGAGAAACTGCGGCGGCTGCGCGCCGAGCGCGACCCCGACGCGGTGCGGCGGGCACTGGCCGAATTGACCCGCGCCGCGGCCTCTTCCGAGGGCGGCATGGTGAACAACCTGCTCGCGCTGGCCATCGACGCGGCCAGGGCCAAGGCCACCGTCGGCGAGATCTCCGATGCGCTGGAGCAGGTGTACGGCAGGCACCAGGCGGAGATCCGTACGCTCTCCGGTGTGTACCGCGACGAGGCCGGAAAGGTCACCAACATCACCAAGGCGAGTGAGCTGGTCGAGGAATTCGCCGAGGCGGAGGGCCGCAGGCCACGCATCCTCGTCGCGAAGATGGGTCAGGACGGTCACGACCGGGGACAGAAGGTGATCGCCACGGCCTTCGCCGACCTCGGCTTCGACGTCGACGTGGGCCCGCTGTTCCAGACCCCGGAAGAGGTGGCGCAGCAGGCGGCCGACAACGACGTGCACGTCGTCGGGGTGTCGTCGCTGGCGGCCGGCCACCTCACGCTGGTGCCCGCCCTGCGGCAGGCACTGGCCGAGGTCGGACGCCCCGACATCATGGTCATCGTCGGCGGCGTGATCCCGCCCGGTGACTTCGACGAGCTCTACCAGGCCGGCGCGGCGGCGATCTTCCCGCCCGGCACGGTGATCGCGGACGCGGCCATCGACCTGCTGAAGAAGCTCGGCGCCGAACTCGGTCACGAACTCGGCAGCGGCGCCGCGACGGAATGAGCGAAGCGGGCTCCGCGGCGCGGGACACCCCGAAGGTGGCCGCGCGCCGGACGATCGACATCGACGCCCTCGCCGCGGCGGTCCGCGCCAACGAGCGGGCCGCCCTGGCGCGGGCGATCACGCTGGTGGAGTCCACCAGGGCCGATCACCGGGCGCTGGCGCAGCAGTTGCTGCTGAAGGTTTCGCCGGAGGCGGGCTCGGGGAGCCCGCTCTCCCACCGCGTCGGCATCACGGGCGTTCCCGGCGTCGGCAAGTCGACCTTCATCGACGCGCTGGGCATGTACCTGATCGGGCAGGGGCACCGGGTCGCCGTGCTCGCGGTCGACCCGTCCTCGACCCGGACCGGCGGATCGATCCTGGGCGACAAGACCAGGATGGCGCGCCTGGCGGTGGAACGCGACGCCTACATCCGGCCCTCGCCCACCGCGGGCACGCTCGGCGGCGTGGCCAAGGCGACGCGTGAGACCATCGCGCTGCTCGAAGCGGCCGGATACGACGTGATCCTGGTCGAGACCGTCGGAGTGGGTCAGTCGGAGGTCACCGTCGCGAACATGGTCGACGTGTTCTGCTTCCTCACCCTGGCCCGGACCGGTGACCAGCTGCAGGGCATCAAGAAGGGCGTGCTCGAACTCGCCGACCTGGTCGCGGTGAACAAGGCGGACGGCAAACACGAGGTCGAAGCCAAAGCCGCCGCCAGGGAGCTCGCCGGTGCGCTACGCCTGATCCACCCGCACGACGCGCTGTGGCGGCCACCGGTGCTGACCATGAGCGGGTTGGAAGGCAACGGCCTGGACCGGTTCTGGGACACGGTGCTCGAACACCGCCGCGTGCTCACCGACGCCGGGGAATTCGACGCGCAGCGGCGGCGCCAGCAGGTCGACTGGACCTGGACCATGGTGCACGACCAGTTGCTGCGCAGGCTCGCCGACAACCCGGAGGTGAAAGCCATCCGGGCGCAGGTGGAGAAACAGGTTCGCGACGGCACCCTGACCGCCGCGCTCGCCGCCGAGGAACTGCTGCGCGCCTTCGACGGGCGCTGACCCGACGGATCCGGAGCCGACCGAATCGGCGATGTCGCGGTATGGCTCACCGCTGCGCACCGTGCAAGCGGACCTGCGCCACCAGCGCGCGGTGATCCGCTCCCGGCAGGCCCACGGTCTGCACCGCGGTCGCACGGCCGTCTGCGACGAGGATGTGGTCGATCCCGACCAGAGGCGGCCAGCGCTTGTCGGTCGGATAGGTGACCAGATGCCCGGCCCCCGCCTGTTCGGCGGCATCGCCGAAGCGCCCGGACAGCATCACGCGGAACTGCCGATGATCGTAGGTGGCGTTGAAGTCGCCGCCTACGATCGCGGGTCGGTCCGCGGGCGATCGTTCGAGAATCGCGTGCAAGCGGGACAATTCGTCGGCCCAGACCTCGGTGCCGAACACCGGCGGCACCGGATGGAAGGCGAACACCGTCAACGGTCCGGCGTCCGGGACGAGCGCCGTCGCCGAGATCTGATTCAGGACGAAGCCGTCGTATTCGACTGTCTCCGACAGGGGGTAGCTGCTCCAGATCCCCGTCCCGGTCGCGGTCCTGCCCGGTGCGAGATACCGGTAGGGCAGTAATCGGTCGAGGCCCGCGCGGTCGAGGCCCTCGACTGCCGCAGGCGTGAGTTCGTTGACGGTGAGCACCGTGACGCCCCGCGCGCGCACCTGGTCGACCAGCGTGCTCGGATCAGCACCGTCGAAGAGCAGATTGGCCTGCATCACGGTGATCGCCGGTCCGTCCTCGGCGCCCGAGCGACCGACGTACAGCGGAGCCTGTGTCCATATGCCGATGGCGAGGACAGCCAGCGCGACCGCCGCGCCGCGCCGGCGGCGCACGGCCACGAACGCCACCGCCGCCACGAGTGCGGAGCTCATCAGATACGGCGCACCCGAAGCCGCCAAGACCACCAGCCGCGACGACGATCGGTTGAAATGCAATGCGACCCCGACCGCCCCGGTCAGCGTCGCTATCCATGCGAGCAGGTCCACGCCGACCCGAATCGGTTTCGATATCACGTTCGAACCCGCGGCGGCACGATACCTGCGGAAGATCTCGCCGCGGATCGGCAATCCACGCCCGAGCCGGTTCTGGCGGGTCATTCGATGCCGAACAGCGCCGCCGCATTGCGGTAGCAGACCCGGCGCAACCAGTCGTCACCGAGATCGAGGCGTTCGAGCGCCTCGATCGAATGACCATAGGAGTGCGGGATATTGGGGAAGTCGCTGCCGAACAGGATGCGGTCGGCGAAGGCGCTCAGCCTGCCGTGCTCGTGTACCGGGAAGGGTACGTCGGCTTCGGCGAAATCGGTCCACACCATTGTGGTGTCCAGCCGCACCTCCGGGTAGTCCTCGGCCAGGTCGAGGAACTCGGAGTACTCGGGCATGCCCATGTGCGCGACGATCAGCCGCAGGCGCGGAAAGCGGCGTAGCACACCGGCAATAGGCTCCGGTCCGGTGTGTGCCCCCGGTGCCGGGCCGGAACCGCAATGGATGACGATCGGAATCCCCGCGTCCTCCAGCAGGCCCCAGACCGGGTCCAGCAGCGGGTCGCCCGGATGGTAGCCGCCGACTTGAACGTGCGCTTTGAAGACCCGAGCCCCACCCTCGACCGCCGCGCGGACATAGCTCGCCGCCTGCGGCTCGGGAAAGAACGTGGCGGTGTGCAGGCAATCGGGGGTGTGGGCGGCGAAATCGGCGGTCCATCCGTTCAGCCACGCCGCCATGTCCGGCTTGTGCGGATACACCAGTGCGGTGAACGCGCGAACACCGAAGTCGCGCAACGTCTTCAACCGGACCTCCGAGTCGGAGCGGTAGGTGATCGGCCAGGCGCGGCCGGTCAGCGGGCCTACCGTGTCGAAATACGCCCACACCTTCCGCATCACCTGATCGGGCATGAAATGGGTGTGCACGTCGATGATGCCGGGCAGCCCGAGCCGGGCGCGGAAGGTCGACAGGTAGGCCATGTCGTCCGCGCCGGTCACCGGACCTCCTGAGCCGCGGGCGGGTGCACGGCCCGCGCGAAGTCGCCGATCCGGGCGATCAGGCGATCGAAGAACAGCTCCGGATCGGTGCCGAGCACGATGTCGGCGTTGGGTTCCCGGCCCCACATGCCCGTCCAGTCGGCGACCGTGGTCGCGCGGGTGATGGTGCCCGCCAACTCCACGTCCACCGTCGCCGGGCGGACGCGGGCCAACGCCGGATCCAGCGCCACCGCGGCAGCGAACGGATCGTGCATATGAGCCAGATAGCCCAGCTGGTAGCCATGGTGGAAATCGAAGTAGAACCGCACGGCATCGGTGACGTGCCGGACGATCGGATTGCTCGCGGCCGAGCGGGTCCCGAGTGGATCGGACGGCGAGACATGCTCCACCGGAAAGCTTTTCGCGCGCTCGGCCAGGCGTATCAAGTGCTCGGGGCGCATCTCGATGGTCTCGGTGATGTCGAGCGCGCAGACGATCGGCCTGCGCCTCGCCGGGGCTGCGGCGAACGCGTCGAAGACTTCTTTGGCGGCCTCCGGGTCGACGTGCACGTTCCACTCGTTGGTCGGCGTGGTGTTGCCGGGATGGTTGAACGCGCCGCCCATGATCACCAGGCGGTCCAGCAGCAGCGGCAGGTCCGGTTCCATCCGCAATGCGAGGGCGAGGTTGGTCAACGGACCGGTGCAGAGTCCGACGATCTCGCCGGGATGGGCGCGCACCAGATCCACCCACATCCGGGCGGCCGATCGGGGCGAGAGACGGCGGGCCGACGCAGGTAGCTCGGCGTATCCGATGCCCTGCGGTCCGTGCGTGTCCTCGGTGGTGCGCAGCGGGATCGCCAGTGGAGCCGGGGCGCCGAGCGCCACTTCGATCTCGGGTGCGTGGCAGACGTCCAGCCAGGCCAGATTGTTCGCCGCCACCTGCGCCGCCGAAACGTTGCCCGCGGTCGCGGCGATTCCGGCGATCTCGGCCTCCGGAGAGCCGAGCAGGTACAGCAGCGCGAGCGAGTCGTCGATGCCGGTGTCGACGTCCAGGATGATCTTCTGCCGCACGGCACGAGACTAGCGAGCCGGTGGTCGGGCGCGCCGCCGAGGTCGCCGGTAGCTCGGCGATCGCACGGGTAGGACATACGTCTAGTACGTTTGTCTAAGACGTTGTAGCCTGGAGGCATGGGAAATCGCGAGGATCTACTGGCGGGAGCACGAAAAGTCATCGTCGAGCGTGGCGTCGCGAAGGCGACCGCCCGCGACATCGCTTCGGCAGCCGGTGTGAGCCTGGCGGCGATCGGCTACCACTTCGGCTCCAAGGAGCAATTGATCACCGAAGCGCTGACCGACACTCTGGGCACCGCGATCGGCGACAGCATGGAGGCGAAGATTCGCGCGGGCAGCGGTGCCGCGCCGCTGGCGGCGTTCGCCGCGCTGTGGAACGGCATGCCCGCGGTGTTCACCGAGAACCGCGACAGCATGCTGGCGAGCATGGAGAATCTGGTGCGCGTCGCCCGGTCGCCGGAGTCGCAGAAGTTCTTCGCTCAGAGCCTGCCCGGGGCCTATCGGGACATGGCGGATGCCCTGCGGGAGGCACACCCGCAGCTCAGCGAAGACCAGGCCGAGGCGATCGCGGAGCTGTACTTCGTGCTCGTCCAAGGACTCGGGGTGCTGCAGACCATCGTTCCGGAAACGAGACTGCCGGACGGCGACCGCCTGGCGAAGGCGGTCGCCGCGCTGGCCGGAAGCGAGAATCAGTGCTCGCTCGACAGTTCCCCGGCCGGGATGTGACGCAAACGAAGCACGGCGACCGCCGAAAGCACCAGAGCCGCCACCGCGGCGACGCCGGCCGTCACGTGGACTCCGTGCAGGAACGCTTCCCGCGCGGCCCGCAGCACCGCGTCGCCCAACTCCCCGGGTAATCCCGCCGCCGTGTGCACCGCGCCGCCCAGGGTGTCGCGCACCGAGCGCTCGGCCTCGCCGGGCAGATCGGCGGGCAGCGAGCCGGTGAGATCGCCGCGATAGAGCGCGACACTGATGCTGCCGAGGACCGAAATGCCCAGGGCGCCACCGAGTTCCGCTCCCGTCTCGGAGACGCCCGCGGCGGCGCCCGCCTGTTCCTGCGGCGCCGAGCCGACGATCAGCTCGGTGGTGATGCCGAACACCGGGGCCAAGCCCAGCGCGATGATCACCGAGGCGACCAGCGCGAGCGGCACCCCGCCGGTGACGCCGATCCGCGTCATCAGCAGCAGGCCGACAGCCGAGGTCGCCAGGCCCGAACCGATCAGGTAGGCCGGGCGGACCACCCGGACGATTTGCGGAGCCAGTTGCGAACCGGCGATGAAGCCGAGTCCGGACGGTGCCATCACCAGGCCCGCCGCCAGCGGTGACAGGCCGAGCACGAGTTGGAAGTACTGGGCTACGAACAGGAAGTAGCCGAAGGCGACGAAGACGCCGACCATGTTGATCAGCAGTGCGATGCGGAACGTGCTCAGCCGGAACAGCCGCAGATCGAGCATGGGATCCCGGCCGCGCAGCTGTCTGCGCACGAACACGACGCCGACGGCGAGGCCACCGGCGATCGCGAGCAGCGCGGCGCCGCCGAGCCCGTCCTGGGCGATCTTCTTCATGCCGAATACCAGCGCGATCATCGCCGCGACGCACAGCGCGGCACTGAGCGGGTCCAGCCGCGCGGCATCCGGGTCGCGGTACTCCGGCAGCACCTTCGGCCCGAGGATCAGGAGCAAGGCCATCACCGGCACCGCGAGCAGGAACACCGAGCCCCACCAGAATCGCTCCAGCAGCACGCCACCGAACAGCGGGCCGACCGCGCCGCCTGCGGAGAACGCTCCCACCCACACCCCGACCGCCACCGACCGCTGCCGGGTATCGCGGAACATGCTGAACAGCAACGACAGCGTGGACGGCGCGAGGGTGGCGCCCGCTATCCCTTGCAGCGCGCGGCAGGCGATGAGCAGTTCCGCGCTCGGCGCGAACGCCGCGACGACCGAGACCACCGCGAACGCCGCCGCGCCTGCCATGAGCAGCTTGCGCCGGCCGACGCGGTCACCGAGGGTGCCCATGGTGACCAGCAGCCCGGCCACCATGAACCCGTAGACGTCGATGATCCACAGCAGTTGTGAGCTGGTCGGGCGCAGTTCGGCGCTGATCATCGGCACGGCGAGGTGCAGCACCGTCATGTCCATGGCGTAGACCAGGCAGGCGAGGGCGAGCACACCGAGCCCGACCCACTCCCGCTTGCCCGCCAGCGGTTCGGCGACGCGGTCGAGCGTGCTGTCCACGGCGCGGGTCCCTTCGGAAACGGTGTCGATGAGCGTCATGTCGGTTCTGACGACGCGAGGAGCACCATTTCATCGCCCGTGACCGGGACGCCGCAAAGGATTTTCGCGGCGCCCCGGCGGGACGATCAGTGCGCGGGCAGCGGCCAGGCGGGACGATCCGCGCCGTAGGCGGGTGCGGGCCAGGCGTAATCCGGGTACTCGGCGAGCACGGGCGGCGCGGTGACGACCTGCCCGTGCCGGACCGCCTCCGCCGGGCTCGGCAAAGCGGCCTTGGGATGACCCGGGGTACGGTCCGGCGCGTCGAGCAGCCAGGCCGCCGTGCGGGCCAGGGCCACCCGCACGTCCCGTCCGACGCCGTCGTCGGCCCGCGCGGCCAAGGCGTCGATCACGCCCGCCGCGAGCAGGTAGCCCGACGCGTGGTCGAGCGCCTGCGCGGGCAGCGCCCCCGGCACCGCGGGCGCACCCTCGAGGATCGAGATGCCGGAGGCGGCCTGCACGATGCTGTCGAAGCCGCGCCGTCCGCCCCACGGACCGGACTCACCCCAGGCGGAGACCCGTCCGTGGATCAGGCCGGGCCGGGCGGCGGCGCGCACGCCCGCGCGCTCCAGCGAGCCCGGCCGGTACCCGGTGATCAGCACGTCCGCGGCGGCGATCAGGTCGTCGATGCCGCGTGTGCGCAGGTCGACGAGTGTGGAGCGTTTGCCCTGGCAGGTGTCGGCGAACTGCCAGGAGATCTCCGGCAGCTGCGGCGGATCGATCCGCAGTACCTCGGCGCCGAGCAGCCCGAGCGCCCGCGTTGCGACCGGACCCGCGATCACCCTGGTCAGATCGAGCACACGCACGCCACGCAGCGGCTGCAAGGGCGCGGCGCCGGACGGCAATCCGAGTTCGCCGCGGTCGGCGCGCGAGGTGATCGCGACCACCGGGCCCGCCGCGGCGGCCTGTCCCTCGCGGCTGGCGGCCCATTCCGCCTCGGTGCGGACGCGGACCGCGACGGCGCCGTGCGCGGCGGCCTGTTCCTCCAGGTCCGCGGCGCGCATCATGGCCATCTGGGCAACCACGAGGTCCACCGGCGCGGACTCGGGCAGGCCGAGCGCGGACAGCAGCAGCGACCGGTGGTGCGGGTAGTTCGCGTGCGTGCGAACCCACCCGTCGAAGGTGGGGAAGAAACCGGACAGCTCGGCGAACGGCGTCGGGAACCGGCCGCTGATGCGTAACAGGCGCTCGCTGGAGAAGGCCGCGGTGATACGGGCCGGATCGATGCGGTGCGCCACCGGGTCGAGGCCGCGCGCGGTCCGCATGCGGTTCGCGGCCGCCGTCAGCGCTGTCACCGAACCGGCGGCCAGCGCCCAGACCGGTAGTGTCGCGGCGAGATTGCTACCCGGATCGGGCGAGGGGGAGATGCGCGAGGCGGTGACACCGATACCGGCCTCGTAGTCGTGGACGAGCCGTGCGTGCGTGATCACTCGCTTCAGCCTAGTTGCCGGTCCGGAGAGGCCGCGTGTCGTGGTCCCCCCGGCCGGAGCCGTTGCCGCCCGCGGATTCCGGACCACACCGCCGTTCTGTCGCGCCACCTGCGACGATCCGGATCGCCGCTCAGCACGGCCCGCCTGCCGGTGCGCGGTGGGTCGATGCGGCGGGACGATCGCTGATCGAACCGGGCGCGCGTCCGGGTGGGTCCGCCGAGAGCGCTCGGACGGCGACCGCCGAAGCGCGGACGGGTGCCGCCGAGATTGCGGATGAAATGCTGACGAGCCCGCGGCCTTCGGCGGCGTCTTCCGGATGCGCTCGGCGTCCCGCACAGTGGCGATGCCGAGCGGGACTTCAGGACCGCACTACGCGAAAGGAGCTGTCGGAGAGTCCTTCTCGCCAGTGAGGATAGTGGCACGCGCCGAAGCCGGAGGAATTGGCCAGGATATCCCCATGCTGCACCGCAGCAACCGGCGCGGGACGCCGCGCGGAACCGATGACCTGTCCGTCGCGTGCGGACAGAGGGCAGAACATGGCAGGCCGCACCGAACACCACGCGGCAGCCATAGGTGAGGTCGAGCGACGATGACGAACGTCTATGCCGGAAGCGCGGAATACACGGTGCCGGTGGTCAGGAAGAAACCTAACTCCGCTGTGCGGGACCGAATTCCGGTCTTCGGCAACGACATGCAGCCGCGCGCCGCTCTGATCCCGGACCGGGTCCGCTCCGCGCCGATCAAGCACGACTACGAGCTGATGGCCGTCCAGGACGCCCAGAACGCCGGGTACCTGCGGGAGATCCAGAACCTCGCCGCCGAACGCGCCGCGCTGGGGACCGGCGGCCACGATCAGGCGACGCGACTGCGCACCGAGCAGCTCGAGGCGGCGCTGGCGGCGGCGATGACGGACGCGAAGGCGGCGGGCGTCGCCGCAAGCGACGTCGAGCGTGCCGCGGATTACGGCCGCGCGGGCGCCCACTGGGCCGATCGCCCCGCGCACCGCTACCTCGGCCGGATCGCGCAGCTGACCGACGAGATGGGGTCGCGTCTCACCGAATTGGCCGGCTACCGGCAGCGGATCGCCGAACTCGAACAGCGTCTCGCGCGGACCCGGCTCGGCGAACTCTGAGGGGCCCTCCCGCTCGCGCGACCCCCGCTGCCGTACCCGCCCCTCGGGACGGGGATGCTGCACCGGTGCAGGAGATCTTTCGGACCGCAGGCGTCGAGGGGTGGGTGTATGCCCGATGCGTCGGTTGTGGCGCCGAGGCGGGCTCGGGGGCGGACGAGCCGGTGGTGCTGGCGTCGGTGGTGAAGGTGCCGCTGGTGCTGGAGTTCGCCAGGCAGGTGGCGGCGGGACAACTGGACCCCACCGACCGGGTGCGGGCGCGGGCGGCGGACCGGCTCGGCGGCGTCGGCACCGCGGGCTGCGCCGACGACGTCGAGTTCAGCCTGCGCGACGCGGCGTACCTCGCACTCACCGTCAGCGACAACACCGCCGCCGACCTGCTGTTCGACCGGGTGGGGCTGGACAACGTGCGCTCGCTGCTGCGCGAACTCGGTCTCACCGCCACCCGGGTCGTCGGTCCCCCACGCGCGGTCGTGCGGTCCATGGCCGAGGACATCGGCGCGGCCGACGCGGCCGAATTCGCCCGCCGGTTCCCCGAGCTGACCGCCGAGCAGGTGCTGCGCACCAGGGCGCTGGACCCGGGGCGGACCACCGCGAGCACCCCGCGTGAGATGGCCCGGCTGCTCACCCTGATCGCCCTCGATCAGGCAGGCGCGCCCGAGGCGTGCCGGTGGGTTCGCGACCTGATGCGCCAGCAGGTGAACTGGTACCGCCTCGCGGCCGCCTTCCCTCCGGAGGTGCAGGTCTGGGCCAAGACTGGGACGCTGCCCGGGGTGCGCAACGAGATCGGTGTCGTCGAATATCCGGACCGTACGCGGTATGCCGTCGCCGTTTTCACGCGCGCGGCGACGCTGGCGCAGCGGTTGCCCGAGGTGGATCGCGCCATCGGCGCCGCCGCCGTCGAGGCGATCGGCCGCATCGTTCACGGCCTGCCGTAGACGACGTTCCACGGCCGTTGCGGCGAATCCGCGACCGTGGCTGGCCGGGACGAGCCGTCGTCCTGCAGGACCGTCACGACCAGCTCAGCCAGTTCACCCACCAGGGGATGCGCCACGCCGACCGGCCAGGCCAGCGACAGCCGGTGACTCAGTGCTTCCTCCGGCAGCGGCCGCCAGACCACCCGTGGTTCCTTCTGCGCCACCATGCCCTGGTCGAAGGCCACGCCACGACCGGAGAGCACCATCCCGAGCACGAATTCCGGGTTGCGCGCGTGCTGGACCGACGTCGGACGGAAGCCGTGTTCCCAGCACCGGCGCAGGGTGGCGTCGTAGAGGCCGGGCGCCGCCGCGCGCGGGAAGATCACCAAGCCGTGCCCGGCGAGGTCGGCCAGTTCGAGTGCCGACCGTGCCGCCAGCGGCGAATCGCGGGGCAGCACCACGCCGAGTGGCGTCTGGACCGCCGGTCCGAGTTCCAGGCCGACCGCGTCGACCGGGTGTTGCAGCAACCCGGCGTCGAGTTGCCGGTCGGCGAGCAGCCGGACCTGCTCGGCGGTGGTGAGTTCCTGCAGGTCCACCCGGACGTCCCTGGCCTCGAACGCGGTGAGCAGTGCGGCGAGCAACCGCCCGGCCAATTCGGGCGGCACGCCGATGCGCACCGCGTCCATCTCGCCCCGATGCGCCTTGCCCACCAGCGATTTCGTTCGTTCCCAGCGGGCCAGCAGGTCCTTGGACTCCGCGAGCAGGATCTGCCCGGCTTCGGTGAGCGCGACCCGGCGGCTGTCCCGGTCGAACAACCGCGCGCCGAGGTCGGCCTCCAGACGGCGGATGCGCTGGCTCAGCGGCGGCTGGGCGATGCCGAGGCGTTCGGCGGCCCGCCCGAAATGCAATTCCTCCGCGACGGCGACGAAGTACCGGAGTTGGCGCAACTGGTCCACGCTGCGACGATATCCGTTCCGATATCAGTGAGTGCGCGCGTAGGTCTTGGACACCGACGCCGAGCTTGTGGTGTGGTGCCTGCATGACAGGTCTCGGACGGCGTGAATTCTTCGGCGCGACCGCGGGTGCGGCCGCGCTCGCGGGCCTAGTTGCTTGCGCTACAACAGATTCCACGAACAACGGTGCGGCGGCGCCGGCCTCGGCGGGCGGACCGTCCGGCGCTGTGACGCTGCGGTGGTGGGGCAACAACAGCTGGGAGATCCGCCTTCCCGGCGGCAAGACCGTGCTCATCGATCCGTGGCTGACCAGGTTCCATACCGGAACTTACACCGCCGATGGCGCGGATCCGCAGACTCCGATCACCGTGGACACCGCCCTGATCGACCGTTACGTCGACAGCGGCGAATTGCGCGCCGATCACATCCTGGTCACCCACGGCCACTACGACCACCTCGCCGACGTGCCGTACCTGGCGAAGAAGACCGGGGCGACGGTGCTCGGCACGGAGACGCACCTGAACCTGATGGCCGCGCTGGGCGCGCCGGAGCAGCAGCTCGCCTTGGCCACCGGTGGCGAGGTCCTCCGCTTCGACGGCTACACCATCCGGGTGCTGCGCTCATTGCATTCTGCTTCGGGACCACGTGCCACGGTGGCCTTCGCGGGCACCCGGCCAGGCTTCGGCAGCGGAAATCTCCCTGAGCCCAGAGTGATTCGCGATCTCGTCGAGGGCGGCACGCTCGCCTACGAGGTGAGCGGCGGCGGGGTGAGCGTGCTGGACTTCGGCGGCTCGAACTACATCGAGTCGGAAGTGGCGGGGTTGCGCCCGGATGTGCTGCTGCTGCCCGCCGGAGGCGGCAAGATCGCCGACTACGTCGGGCGCCTGTTGCGCGCCACCGGCAATCCGCGCTACGTGCTGCCCACTCACTGGGACGACTTCGATCATCCGCTCACCGAACCCGCCCGCGACTGGGGCGGGCTCGAGCCCCTGCGCTCGGCGGTCGCCGCGGTCAGCCCGCAGAGCACCTTCGTCACCGTGGACCACCTGCAAACCTTCACGCCCTGACCGGCTCCTCCGCTCCGGCATATCGTCCATCTCTCCGGCCCGTTGCCGCCGAGCGCCACGATCCGGAGCGGAATTCACAGGAGAGGCGGGTCAGGATGTCGATTCGGTCGCTGACCGGCGCGGCCGATTACCGTGGTCTGGTCCGGCTCGCGCCGGGACCGACGGTGGAGAAGGGAGACCGAACGTGGCTGGAACCATCACCGATTCGGCGTGGTTGCGGACTCTGCGATCCGAGGCGGTCGTGCGGCAGCATCTTCTGTGCTTCCCGCCCGGTGGCGGATCGGCCACGGCCTATCGAGATCTCGCACAGCGGTTCGGGCCGGGCGTCGCGGTGTTCGCGGTGCAGTACCCCGGGCGGCAGGACCGGCTGGGCGAGGACCCGATCACCGATCTGGTCGCGCTCGCGGACCGGATCGCCCGGGAAGTGCTCGCCCAGGGCCGGGTCGCGGGGCTGTCGCTGTTCGGGCACAGCATGGGCGCGACCGTGGCGTTCGAGACCGCGCGCAGGCTCGAGCGTGCCGGGCAGCCGGTGACCACGCTGTTCGTGTCCGGCCGTCCCGCACCGACTTTCGAGGAGACCGGGCGGTTGCACCTGGCCTCCGACGACGACCTCATCGGCGACCTGGTGCGGCTGGCCGCGGACCCAGCGCCGCTCGAGATGCTGCGCGCCGAGCCGAGCCTCGCCGAACTCGTGCTGCCCGCCGTGCGTGCCGATTACCGAGCGGTCGAGACCTATCGCTATCAGCCGGGGGAGCCGCTGCGCGCGGGCATCGCGGCGCTGGTCAGCACCGAGGACCCGACGATGCGACCCGAACAGGCCGACGAATGGCGGGCGCACACCGGTGCCGGATTCGACCGCGCGACCTTCCCCGGTGGGCATTTCTATCTGGACGAGCACGCCGCGGAGGTAGCCGGCTTCGTCGCGCGCCACCTGGCGTCCGCCTGAGGACCGAGGGCGATCAGTGCGGTACCTGCAGTTGGACGGCCGGGGCGGACCGCACGCGTAGCATCCACACGTAGCCGATCCAGGACGCCACCACGAGGGCGGCCGCCAGTATGCGCACCGATCCGAGCGCGTGTTCGGGATAGATCACGCCGGTGAGGTAGTGATCGATGAACCCGCTCGACGGCAGCAGCGCCAGCCCCGCGCGCTCGCGCGCCCAATTCTCCAGATGCGTGAGCGGGCAGTCGAAGCCGACCACGATCGTGCTGAATCCCCAGCAGACCGCGATCAGGTGCAGCCAGATCGTGCGCGGGAAGCGCCACGCGAGAAATCCCCCGACCACCACGTAGGCCACGAAGGCGAAGTGCGTGGCGACGGTGGCGTCGGCCAACAGCCGGTAGAGCACGCCTCCAGCGTAGCCTTTCCCCGCGTGCGGGATCCCGGATCGGACTCCTACCAGGGGGAGGGCTGAAAGTCCTTGAGGAAGCAGCCGAACAGATCGGTGCCGTTCTCGCCCTGCACGATCGGGTCGTAGACGCGCGCCGCGCCGTCGACCAGGTCCAGTGGCGCGTGGAAGCCCTCCTCGGCGAGGCGGACCTTCGTGTAGTGCGGGCGTTCGTCGGTGATCCAGCCGGTGTCGACGGCGGTCATCAGAATGCCGTCTTGCTCTAACATCTCGCGGGCGCTGGTGCGGGTCAGCATGTTCAACGCGGCCTTGGCCATATTGGTGTGCGGGTGCCCCGGGCCCTTGTAGGCGCGGGAGAACTGCCCTTCCATCGCGGAGACGTTCACGACGTACTTGCGGCGCGCCTGCGCGGCGGCCATCGCCGGGCGCAGCCGCGAGACCAGGATGAACGGCGCGACCGAGTTGCACAGCTGCACCTCGAGCAGTTCGGTCGGGTCCACCTCGGCGACGGTCTGCACCCAGCTGTTGGTGTGCGCGAGGTCCGGCACCAGGCCGCCCGCGTCGATCGCCACCCCGCGCGAAATACGTTCCGGCGTCGCGGATCCCGCGACCAGGGCCAGTTCGGCGACGTCGGCGGCGGTCAGGGCGGGGGTGAGCGAGGCGGTCAACGCGGTGGGGTGCGCCTGCATGGTCTTGCCGAAACTCACCACCTCCGGCAGCGCGCCGGCGGGCAACGGTCCGGATTCGGCATCGACCAGGGCGCTGTAGGCGCCGGGGGAGCGGCGCACCGTCTGCGCGGCGTTGTTGATCAGGATGTCCAGCGGGCCCTGGGCGGCGACGTCGTCGGCGAGGGCGACCACCTGGGCCGGGTCGCGCAGATCGATGCCGACGATGCGCAACCGGTGCAGCCAGTCCGCGCTGTCGTCCATCGCGGCGAACCGCCGGATGGCGTCGTTGGGAAAGCGCGTGGTGATGGTGGTGTGCGCGCCGTCGCGCAGCAGGCGCAGCGCGATGTACATGCCGATCTTGGCGCGACCGCCGGTGAGCAGTGCCCGGCGCCCGCTCAGATCGGTCCTGGCGTCGCGTTTGGCGTGGCTGCTCGCCGCGCAATCCGGGCACAGCTGGTGGTAGAAGGCGTCGACCCGGGTGTAGCGCTGCTTGCAGATGTAGCAGGGACGCGCGCGGATCAGCGTGCCTGCGCTGGCGCCGGCGGCGGTCGAGCTGATCGGGATGCCCGCGGTCTCGTCGTCGATCCGGTTCGGTGAGCCGGTCGCGGTCGCGGCGACCACCGCGCGATCGGCGGAGGAGACCGCCTCGCGCGCCTCGGAACGACGGCGCTGCTTGAGCTTCTTGAACATGTGCCCGACCGCCCGCTGCACGAGCACCGAGTCGGGGTGATCCTTCTCCAGGTTTCCGGCCTGCTCCAGGACCCGAAGACAGGTCGCGAGGTCCTCGGGATCGATCATGCTTTCGGCCATCGCGGCGGGGGACATCCTTCATAGAGCTGGGTAGACGACCGGCCCATTGTCGCAAACCCGCCTGCCGGGTAACCGCCCGGTTGCCTGTGTTCGCGCCGGAACGCCCCTCGGTCAGCTGCTGCGCGGGCTGATGGCCGCGCGGTCGGCGTGAAGATCGTCGACGAAGTTGGCGATCGCCTCGGCGACCAGCAGCGGTTCGGTGATCGGCAGCCAGTGGTCGGCGGGGACGGCGCGGCGCCACAGCTTGTCGACCCAGCGCACGGAGGCGTCGTAGACGGCGGCCGGGACGAACGGGTCGGTGGTGTCGACCAGCAATTGGACCGGCACCGCCGTCCGCCGCACCCGCGGCTTGCTCACGTGGTGCAGCAGGTTGGCCTGCACGATGCGCGCACCCGCCACCAGGTCGGTGCGCCAGGTCCGTGCGACGCGCGCGGGCAACGGCGAGATACCGCCCAGCTGCCGCACCAGCAGGCCGCGCACCCGCGGCGGGTAGAGCCTGCGGACGATCGGACCCGGCGTGAGCGCCCAGCGCGCTCCCCGCAGCCACCAGCCCAAGTCGCCGAGTTCGCGTCCGGCGCGCGGCGCCAGGGCGCGCAGCCACAGGCCCAGATGGTCGAGGTTAGGTCCGGCGATCGCGGTGAACGAGGCGACGCGGGTGTTGGCCCGCTCGTCGCAGACCGCCTCCCACAGTTGCACCGCACCCCAGCCGTGCCCGCACGTATGCACCGGCTTGCGCGGGCTGGCGGCATCGATCACCGCGAAGAAGTCCGCCGCCAGGTGGCCGAGGCGATACTCCGCCGGCGCGCCGGGCGTGTCCGATCGTCCGTGCCCGCGTACGTCGTAGGTGATGACCCGGAAGCCGTCGGCCAGGAGGGCCGCCACCGTGGCCCACACCTGGTGGGTGTCGGTGAGGCCGTGCACCAGCACCAAAGGGTCGGCGGCCGCGTCACCCCATTCGAAGACGGCGAGCTCGGCGCCGTCGCGGTCGACCGTCCAGGTGCGGTCGGGGCGGGGCGTTTCGGTGGTGTCGAGCAGTTCGGTCATGTCTGCGCCTCGTTCGCTGCCGGCTACCGATCCGATGGCACGTCGCCGTCGTGCCGAACGTCAGTAATTTCGCTACGGACAGTACGAAGGATTGACCGCTCGAGGGAAAGGTAAAACGCCGAATTATGGCGCAGCTCACCGGCGGTATCGCGGCCCCGCGGCTGTTCTCGCCGGACCACTCGGTACTCCCGCTGTCCTCGGCGCCCGCTGCTCTCGATACAGCGGGGGCGCAGACCGGCCCGGATCGTGTTCCGACAGCTCCTGAAGTGGCGTCCGACTCTTGTTGACAACTCGCCAATAGTGCGGGAATCTGGGGACGGAGCCGGCGACGGAGCCGGACCGGAGCGAGCAAAGGATCGAGCGATGGCACGCGCGGCGTGGAGTGACGACGAGGTCGAGGCGGTACGAGACCTGGCGAGGACCTTCTTCGAGAAGGAAGTCGTCCCCCATGAGGAGAAATTCGTCGCCCAGGGACACCCCGATCGCGCGCTGTACAACCGCGCGGGCGAACTCGGCCTGCTGTGCCCCGCGATTCCCGCCGAATACGGCGGCGGCGGAGGCACCTTCGCGCACGAGGCGGCCATCATCGAGGAGCAGGCGCGTGCGGGCGACGGGTCGATGGGCATCCCCGTGCACAGCTCGATCATCGCGCCCTACCTCTACGAATTCGGCTCCGAAGAACTCAAGCGGCGCGTGCTGCCCAAGGCGGCGAGCGGCGAGATCGTGCTGTCCATCGGCATGACCGAGCCGGGCACCGGCTCGGACCTGCAGAACATCAAGACCCGCGCGGTGCGCGAGGGCGACGAGTACGTCATCACCGGCTCGAAGATCTTCATCACCAACGGCTGGCTCTGCGACGGCATCATCATCGCGGCCAAGACCGACCCGACCAAGGGCGCGGCCGGCGTCTCGCTGATCTTCGCCGAAGTCGGCGACGACACCCCCGGATTCGAACGCGGACGCATCCTGAACAAGATCGGCGGCAAGGCCCAGGACACCGCCGAACTGTTCTTCGACGGCCTGCGCGTGCCCGCGTCCAACCTGCTCGGCGACGCCGAGGGCCAGGGCTTCTACCAGATGATGCAGATGCTGGCGCAGGAGCGCCTGGTCACCGCCATCATCGCGGTCGCCATGATGGAGCAGGCCGTGCAGCTCACCGTCGACTACACCAAGGGCCGCGAAGCCTTCGGCAAGCCGCTGTTCGCCATGCAGAACACCAAGTTCGAACTCGCCGAGTGCGCGACCATCGCCAAGGTCTCCCGCACCTTCCTGGACGACTGCATCACCAAGCATTTGCGCGGCGAACTCGATATTCCCAGCGCTGCCATGTCGAAGTACTGGTTGACCGATCAGCTCGGTATCGTGGTTGACCGCTGCCTGCAACTGTTCGGCGGCTACGGCTACATGACGGAGTATCCGATTTCCCAGCTCTACACCGGCGCCCGCGTCCTGCGCATCCTCGCGGGCAGCAACGAGGTGATGAAGGATCTCATTGCCCGGTCTCTCTGATACCAGGAGTACGACCGCGGACGGTGGCGCCGACCCGGCGCTACCGCGCCGCCGCAGGCTCGAACCCGACGAGCGGCGCGCGCAGATCCTCGCCTGCGCCATCGACATGTTCGGCGAACGCCCGTACGCGGCCGTCTCCACCGCCGAACTGGCCCAGCGGGCCGGTGTGGCCCGTGGCCTGATCAACCACTACTTCGGCAACAAGCGCGATCTCTACCTCGCGGTGGTGCGGCGGATGGTCACGCTGCCCAAACTCGACGACATGACCGTGCCCACCGGCTCCTGGCGCGAGCGCGTGGACGCCAGCGTGCGCTGGCTGCTGGACACCATCGCCGAACACGGCAGCACCTGGGTGAAAGTGACCAGCCACGAGGGCGTCGGCGACGACCCGGAGGTGCAGCAGATCCTCGACGCGGCCGACGACGCGGCGGCCGAACGTCTGCTGCTGATGGTGGGCCTCGCCGATTCGGCACACGATGCCGAACTGCGCGCGATGGTGCGCGCCTACGGCGGGCTGGTCAAGGTCGCGGGCCGCGAATGGATCACCCGCGGCACGCTCACCCGCGAGCAGGTGCACGACCTGTTGTGCGACATGTTGCTCACGCTGGTCACCGAATCGCTGCCCAAGGTCGATCGCAGGCAGTGAAGGCTGCGCGGCCTCAGCGCGGGCGCGCAGGGCTCACATCACGATGCCGGGTATGAGCGTCGAGCAAATCTCCGGCCCCGTCGAGTCGGCTCAGCAAGTACCCGCCGCTCGACGTCGTCTTATCGGTCATTGATCCGCCTTCGATCTGTGGAGTTGGGCAGGTCGCCGGTCGACCAGCATGCGCCTCGGCTAACAGATCCCCGGGAGTTGCGGTGAGTTTGTTATTACGGCCCGATCACAAATATCGGACCCTTCGGATCAACTTTTCGCGTCGCGCGTCCTATTCTGTGTCGGTATATCGGGGCGGGTCCGGACAATATCCGAGGTTCCTGCACGGTGTGTCGGTGTGGAGAGGACCTGAATGACACGGGCAGAACGGCGTGAAACGGATCGCTGGCCGCAGGCGCAGCCGGATGACCGCTGGTCGGAGCCGGAGCCCGACGGTCACTGGTCCGAGGACGAGGACGAACGCTGGGCCGAACAGCCGCCGAGCCGCCGCCGGACCGGACGGCTACGCGTGGAGATTCCGCCGATCGTCAATCCGTACGCGATCGTCGCGCTGGTGGCGGCGCTGCTCGGCCTGTTCCCGGTGGCCATCGTGTTCGGCTTCATCGCCTTCAGCCATCCCCGTGGCCGGGTCATGGCGATGTTCGCGCTGCTGCTCGGCGTCGCCGAGATCACCGCGGTGGCCGGGTTCGTCCTGCTGACCGGCAATTGGATGCCGGAACTGATGAACCGCACCGCCACGATCGCACCCGCACCCGTCGCGTCGATGCCCACGACCGTCGAGCGCCCGGTGGCGACCACCACGACCGCCGCACCGAGCCCCGCCGTGACGACCACGCCGCCGCCGGAGAGTCCCGGACCGGTGACGAAGGGCGCATCCTGCACCGAGGCCCAGCTCGGGCAGATCGGCAGCGCCGCCACCGGCGGCACCCTGATCTGTCTGACGACCGGGGGCGGTTACCAGTGGTCGGGCCCGCACACCGTGGCGACCGCCGTGCAGCAGGCGGGATCGAAGTGCGACGCCTCGGGCGCCAAGACCGGCCGCACCGCCGACGGCCGCGCCCTGGTGTGTGAAGTCAACGGCCGCGGCGGCACGTGGGTGCTGTGGACCGAATAGCGGCGGAGGCTATTCGGACTTCTTCGCGCGGCTCGGCTGCACCCGAGGCGGTTCGTTCGGCATCTTGGGATACTGCGGTGGCCACGGCGCGTCCATGAGCCCGGCCGCCATATCCCGTTCGGACATCTCCAAGAGCGGGGCGATGGACTGGGGCGCACGGTCGGCCCACGGGTCGCCCGACTCGGCGTAGCGTGTGGGAACGGTCGCGATGGTCAGCTCGTCGGGCACCACCGACTCCAGATCCGACCAGCCGATCGGCGTCGAGACTTGCGCGCCGACCTTCGGCCGCACACACCAGGCCCCGAAAACCGTTTTGTGCGGCGCGTTCTGATTGAAATCGATGAATACCCGGTTGCCGCGTTCCTCTTTCCACCACTGCGCGGTGATGTCCTCCGGATACCGGCGCTCCAATTCACGCGCAAGCGCCACCGCGGCGGCCCGCACCTGATATCCGTCCCACTTCGGCTCCAGCGCGGAGTAGAGATGCAAGCCGCGTGACCCGGAGGTCTTGATCCACGATTCGATACCGAGTTCGGCGAGTAGATCCCTGGTACATATCGCCGCCTGCCGGAGATCGGCGAAGGTGATGCCGGGAGAGGGATCGAGGTCGATGCGCAACTCGTCGGCGATCTCCAGGTTGTCGGCGCGGTTGGGCCAGACGTGGAATCCGAGGCACCCCTGGTTCACCGCCCACAGGATATGGGCGAGATCGTGCGCGACGAGGGCGTCGCTGGTGGTGCCGTTCGGTGTGGACACCTCCACCGTGCGCAGCCATTCCGGCGCGGATTTCGGCACCCGCTTCTGGAACCAGGATTTACCCGAGGCCCCGTCCGGGTAGCGCTCCAGCAGCAGCGGACGTCCGCCGACCACGTTCAGGAACGGTTCGGCGATTTCCTGGTAATACCGCACCAGATCGAGTTTCGTCTCGCCGCGCTCGGTGAAGTAGACCTTGCCCGGATTGCTGATCGTGACGGTCCGGCCGTCGGTCTCGATATCGACGGACTCGGTCATCGCGCCGCGCCTTCGCCGAACAGCGTGCTCAATTCCGCCGGTGCGACTTCGTCGAGCTGAGCGTAGGTACACGACTCGGGCGTCCGGTCGCTGCGGAAGCGCACCAGCCTGCCGCCGTGGCGCAGGCGGCCCGACTGCACGTGCTCGTAGCGCACCTCCGCGACCAGCTCCGGCCGCAGCGCCTCCCAGGACAGATCCTTGCCGCCGGTCCAGCGGCTGACGCCGCCGGGCATCTTGCCGTCCGCCGCGGCCTGCGCTGCGGCGTCGGCCCAGTCCCGCCAGGGGTGGTTGTCCAGCGCGTTCTCCCGCAGCGGCGCCAGCTCCTCGACCAGTTCCTTGCGCCGGGCCGCGGTGAAGCTACTGGCCACCCCCACATGGTGCAGGTGCCCCTCCTCATCGAAGAGGCCCAGCAGCAGTGAACCGACACCGGCGCCGTCCTTGTGCCAGCGGAATCCCGCCACCACGCAGTCGGCGGTGCGCTCGTGCTTGACCTTCAACATGACCCGCTTGTCCTGCATATAGGCGAGCTGGTCGGACTTGACCATCACGCCGTCGAAACCGGCGCCCTCGAAACGGGTGAACCAGTCCTGCGCGACGTCGGGATCGTGGGTGATCGGGGTGAGATGGACGCGCGCGAGCGCGGTGTCCAGGATCGTTTCCAGCAGCCGCCTGCGCTCGGTGAACGGCTCGCCGGTCAGATCCTTGTCACCGAGCGCGAGCAGATCGAACGCCACGAAACTGGCCGGCGTCTCCGCGGCCAGCTTGGCGACCCGGGACGCGGCGGGGTGCAGACGGTTCTGCAGAGTGTCGAAATCCAAGCCCTGCTCGGTGACCACCACGATCTCGCCGTCCACCACGCAGCGATCCGGCAGCGCCTGCTTCAGCAATTCGGCGACCTCGGGAAAATACCTGGTCAGAGGCCGGTCGTTACGGGAGCCGAGCTCCACATCGGCGCCGTCGCGGAACACGATGCAGCGGAAGCCGTCCCATTTGGGTTCGTAACTCAGCCCCGGCTCGCGCGGCACCGCGGGCGCGGTTTTGGCCAGCATCGGCCGCACTGGTGGCATCACCGGTAGGTCCACGCGATCCTCCTCGGGTTCGATCCTCACCCATACCGACGGCGCGCGCCGAGCAAACTCATCGGTATGTGGCCGCGGTCTCGGCTCGATCGTAGGCGCGGGCCCCGACAGGATCGTGGACTTCTCCGGTCAGTTCTCCAGCCAGCCGTGCTGATCGGCGAACGCGGTGAGCCGGTCGCGGATGGTGAGGATCTCGCCCGCGGTGAGCGCGGGGCTGGCGTCCAGGAGCAGTTCGGTGATCAGGCGTTTGTGCTCGGCGACGGTGAGCTGTCCCGAACCCGGCCTGTCCTTGCCCTTGTGCCGGGCGGGCGGCGCGGGCGCTCCGCCGACCAGGCTGAGATTGACCGCCTTGGGTCCGCGGTCTCCCTCGGTCACCTCGAATTCGAATACCCGCCCCTGCCGCAGCTCGTCCTCGTCCAGACCGATGTCGTTGACGTGGACGAACACATCGGGCCCACCGTCCTCCGGTCGAATGAATCCGAATCCCCGAGAGCTGTCGAACGACACCAATTTCCCGATGGACACCAACACCCGCTCCTCGTCGCCGTCGCTACTCGGCCACTTTAACCCGCGTTTTCGCCGTCGTTGGAGGAAAGCGCCTTTTGCAACGAATTGAAAACGGTCAGTCCCTGACCGACCATTCCGTTCACCAGTTCGCCTACTCCGTCGGGCCCGTTGAGCACGGTGAGATTCGCGTTCGCCAAGCCGTTCGACGCCTGCTTCACGATTTCCGGAAGTTGTTCGATCAACAACTGATCCAGCGCGATCCGGTTGTTCGACGCGGCCGCCTCGGCCTGGATACGGGTGCGGTCGGCCTCCGCCTCGGCCAGGATGCGTACTCGATCCGCTTCGGCCCGAGCGGGTTTCACGACCTCGGCCTGCAACTGCTGCTCACGCAGTTCGGCTTCCTTGCGCGCCTGCTCGGCCTGGGCGGTGAGCACCTCCTGCAACGCCAGCGCCTCGGCGAGCGGGCCCGCCTGCGCCGCCTCCGCGTTGGCCTTGTCGATATCGCGCTGGTATTGCGCGCGCAGGATCGCCGTCTCGCGCTGATATTCCGCCTGCCTGCGCTGCGATTCCTGCTCGGCCTGCGCCGCCGCCTGCGCGGCCTGCGATTGCGCGATCTGCGCGTCGCGCTGCACCGCGGCATTGTGCGGCGCGGCGAGCGCGGCGATATAGCCGAGGTTGCCGTCGTCGATGGACTGGATCTGGAAGGAATCGACCCACAGGCCGATATTGCTCATCTCGACTTTCGACGCGACGAGCACTTCGTCGGCCAGTCTCTGGCGCTCCCGGATGATCTCCTCGACCGTCATCGAGCCGACGATCGAGCGCAGGTGCCCGGAGAAGATCCGCCCGGTCAGCACCGACATCTCCCGCTCCTGCTCGGACAGGAACCGCTGCGCGGCGTTCACGATGGACTGGGTGTCGTTGGCCACCTTGAACGCGATCACCGCGCGGACGTCGAGCTGGATCGCCTGCTTGGTGACGCAGCGCTCCTTGATCTCGGATTCGAACATCGCCAGCGACAGGTAGCGCACCTTGCGGAACAGCGGAATCACCCAGGCGCCACGCCCGATGATCACTGTGAACGGCGCGTTGTCGCGGCTCTTGGCGCCGCTGACCAGCATCGCCTCGTCCGGGTCCGGCACGTGGTAACCCAGCACCTCTGTCTCCCTTACTGTTTCAGGTTTCTCCGGCCGGGTCCGGGGTGAGCGGAATCCACGGGACGACGTCGACGACGCGCCCCGGATGGACCGCGATGACCAGCACGGCCGCACCGGCCGAGATCGGCTCGGCGGCCCGTGCGATGTACAGCTCGGTTCCCCCTCGAATCGCGACCAGGACCTCGCCCAGCATCCCGGCACCCCGGATCGGCGATGTGAGCGTACCCGTCAAACCCACCACCGGGTCGGTCATCCCACGATCTCCTTTTCTGGGTCTCGGATCGTCACCCTACGTCTCGCACAGCGACTTTCGATACGGGCCCGGCTCGACCGCAGGACGGAACGGCCGCGGCGGCGCAGGTATGTTTCTTGCATGGGAGGTCGGCTGGCGCTGGTGGTGGGGGCGGAATGCGCGGCGCTGGGAGAATTGGGATTCACCGAGGAACTCGCCACCGGGCTGTACGGGAGCCTCACCCAGGCGGGCGGTTGGCGGACGGCGACCGAGCTCGACGGCCCGGTGCTCAATCCCACTGCCGCGCAATTGCTCGCCGCCGTCGACGCGGCCTTCGCGGCGGCATCGGAGCGGCAGGCCACGCTGCTGCTCGGCTTCATCGGGCACGGCGTGGCGACGACCGCGGAGGACTTCTACCTGCTCGGCCACGATTCGCCCGCCGACCCCAACTCGCACAACGCCTTCCACCTCACCCAGGAGATCAGGGAGCGGCTCGACCGCGCCGCGATCGACGGGCTGGTGCTGCTCGTCGACGCCTGCGAGGCCGGCCAGGGCGTGCAGGGCGCGGCGCGCCGATGGACCGATCTGCTGGCCCAGTCGGGCGGCCGGATGGAGTTGCTGGTCGCCTCGGGCGACGGGCCCGCGTACTCCGGATGCTTCACCCGGACCATGCTCGCCACCTTCGACATCGGACTGCCGCTGCGCGGGGAGAACCTGCTGCCCTCGGACCTGGTCGACCCGATCGCGATGCAGTGCACATATCAACAGCCGCAGCATCTCTCCTTCAGTTCCGGCGCGGTGTCCACGGCCGAGGGCGTCGACCCGGGGCTGTGGCTGGTGCCGAACACCGCGCGCCACCGGGACGCGGTGAGCGGGCGCTCCGCCGCCGGGTTCGTCGACCAGCTGACCCGGCGTCTGCTACTCACGCCCGACGTGCGCGAACGCCTCGACGCGATCGTCGACGCGGGCAGTCACCGGCTGCGGGCCGTGCTGGGGCCCGCGGGCGTTGGCAAGTCCACGCTGCTGGCGATGCTGATCCGCCCCAGTCTGGTCGACGGGCTCGCCGTGACCCCGGACTACATCACCGCCGCGGTGTTCCTGACGGTGAACAGCTCGGTGGAGTCGGTCGCCGCGGAACTGGCCGTGCAACTCGACGCACGCCTGCCCGGCTTCGGGGAGGCGGCCCGAGCGGCGCGGGCGCATCGCCCCCGGGACGAGTTCGACATCTTCGACATCCTGGTCCGCCGCCCGTTGGCGCGCCTGTCCACCGCGGGCCGCCGGGTCACCGTGGTGCTGGACGGACTCAATCAGCCGCAGGAGGGGACCAGGCGGCTGCTCGTGGCCGCGATCGCGGATCTGACCACGCGCGAGGATCTCCGGCACGTGCGGGTGATCGTCGGCATCCGGCCGGGTACCGGCGTCGAAGACCACCCGGAGCTGGCGCACATGCACCGGATCGATGTCGCCGAACCGGCGGCCGACGACATCGCCGCCGTGGTGGACTCGGCTCGCGGGACGGCGCCGATCGGTCCGGTCGACTGGATCGGCTGGATCCAGCGGCTGCTGGCCGAGACACCGACCGACGCGAGCGGTTCGCGGGTGGTGTCCGGCGGCTGGCTGGTGGCGCGCATCCTGCTGGAGGTCGCCGCGGGGTTGACCGACGGCGCGGTCGCCTCCGGAATCGGTCTCGACCGGGTCATCGCGCTGCGGGTCGACACGGCGCTACGGAGCGCCGATCCCGAAACGACCGGTGCTATAGCGGCATTGCTCGGCGTACTGGTGGCGGCGGGGGCCGGGCCCGTGCTGCCGTTGGAGTTGCTGGACGCGGCCCTGCTGTCGCTCGGCGTCGATCTCAGTACCGCCCGGATCCGTGACGTCGCCGTGAATCTCGGCGCGCTGATCACCCGGAGTCATCCCGGCAGCGTCCGTGAGTCGCTCGGGGTGTCCCACAGCGGGTTCCTGTCCGCGCTGGCCGCGGAATGCCGTCGCCACGGCGTGCGCCTGGAGGACACGCACCGCGCCCTCGTGGCGGCGATCCAGGCCGACGACACCGACCGGGCCGCCGACTACGCACGGGGCGCGGCCGTTCGGCACTGCCTGGCCTACGGCGATTCCGCCCTGGCCGTCGACTTCCTGATGAAGCTGGAAACCGGCAGGTCGGCCGACGATCGTGACCTGTGGGCCGCCTGGGTGCCCGACTTCGTCCAAGCGCTCGGCCCGGACCATCTCGACACCTTCACCACGCGGGAACGGCGCGCCTACCACCGCGCCGAGAGCGGCGACCTGGTCGGCGCCGTCGCCGATTTCGAGCAGTTGCTCGCCGACCGGCTGCGGGTCTTCGGCCCCGACGACCCGGACACCCTGGACACCCGCGACCGCCTGGCCAGCTACCGCGCCCGCTGCGGTGACCATTCCGGCGCGGGCACGGAATTCGAGCACCTGCTGGCCGACCAGCTGCGCCTGCTCGGTCCCGGTCACCCCGAAACCCTGCGCACCAGGAACAATCTGGCGTCCAATCGCGGCGATATCGGTGATTCCGCCGGGGCGATCGCCCTCTTCGAAACCCTGCGCGCCGACCGCGCGCGCGTGCAGGGACCGGACCATCCGGACACCTTGCGCACCCGTAACAGCCTGGCGTACTGGCGCGCCGACAGCGGCGATCTCGCCGGCGCCCGCGCCGAGTTCGAGCAACTCGTGGCGGACTGTCTGCGCGTCTTCGGCCCCGACCACCCCGACACGCTCGGTGCCCGCAACAACCTCGCCGCGTTCCGCGCGCGCAGCGGTGATCTGGCCGGGGCGGGCGCGGAGTTCACCCGCCTGCTCGATGATCGACTACGGGTGCTCGGTCCGGACCACCCCGACACGCTGCTCACCCGCGGTCGGCTGGCCATCTATCGCGCCGACAGCGGCGACCTGCCCGGCGCGATCACCGACCTGGAGAAACTGCTCGCCGACCGGCTCCGGGTGCTGGGCCCGGATCATCCGGACACCTTCGATACCCGCAACGATCTCGCCGCCTACCGCGCCCGTCACGGCGACCTGGTCCGCGCCGTCGCGGAGCTGGAGGTTCTGCTGGTGGCGGAGTTGCGCGCCCTCGGTCCCACGCACGCCGCCACCATTCGGACCAGGAACACCTTGGCGTACTGGCGAGGCCAGTCCGGGGACTGACGGTTCGGCTCCCGGGCGGTGGCCCGAGCCGTGCGGTCAGGAACGGTAGAGCGAGCGGTACGCGGTGAGCGTCTCGACGCAGTGTTCGACGATCTGCTCGCGGGTGGCGCGCAGCGAGCCGTTCAGCCAGGCCGAGAACATGCCCGCGTTCCCGCTGGCCATCGTCACCGCCGCCAGCCTGCGCTTGACCGGGTCGTCGATGTGGCCGAACAGATGGTCCTGCATGATCCGGGTGAAGACCGGCATCACCGCGAAGGTGGTCTGCCCGAGCCCGGTGCTGGAATACGGCTCGACCAGGAACAGCCGCGATTTGCGCGGGTCGGCGAGCACCTTGTCCACCAGGATCTCCGACAGTGCGCGGTCGCGCGACGGGTCGTCGGTGGCGGCGAAGGCCGTCATCGGCTCCAGGAACTCGTCGGCGACCTGACGGTAGAGCACGTCCAGCAACTCGTCGCGGCCTGCGAAGCTCTCGTAGAAATAGCGGTCGGTGAGGTTGGCCTTGCGGCACACCGCACGCATGGTGACCCCGCTCGCGCCCGACTCGCCGATCAGGTCGAGCGCCGCCTCCAGCAACGCCGTCCGCCGCGTCTCCCTGCGCTCGGTGAGCGTCGTCCCACCCCAGATCCGCGGGCCCCCGTCGTCGTCTGATTGCTGACCTGTCTGCACGGCCCAACGATAATGCCTGGCGGTGCACCCCCGCGCCGCGCGCACCCGCCCCGGCCTCCGCGGTCTTGCCGAAACGGATCCCGTGCGGTCACGAGGTGGTAACTGTCGGTTTACTCGCGCCGGTTACCTTCCCCGGGTCTTTCAGTGGTTCGGTAGTGGAGGGTAACGGCGCGTGAACAACTCCGCTGCGGTGATCTGGTCCGAAGCGATCGGCGATGGATTCGGGCGCACCAGGGTGCGCGGCACGCGACCAGCGGTTCGGCATCTCCCGCCGCCGCGGCGTCCGGCGCCGCTGGCCCGTGGGCCGCGCCCGGCGCACCTCCCGCTCGCCCCGGCGCAGGAACGCATGTGGCATGCCGCGCGGGCCGGAAACTCGGGTGACTGGAATGTGGCTCGTGCGGTGCGCCTGTCCGGGCCCGCGCTGCGGACAGAGGCGCTCGTCACCGCGATAGACGACGTGGTCGCCCGGCACGAACCGCTGCGCACGCGCTACCCGAAGACCGCCTCGGGCCCGGCCCAGGTGATCGTCCCGGCGCCCGAGGCCAGGGTGCGGACCGAGATCGTCGCGGTCACCGAAGCCGAATTGCCGCACCGCATCGCGGAATTCGCCGCAGGTGAGTTCGATTTGGACTCCGATCTGCCGCTGCGCGCCCGGTTATACGTGCTCGGGCCGTGCGACGTGGTGCTGGTGCTGGTGGTCCATCACATCTCGATCGACGGGCGCTCGGTGGCCCCGCTGCTGCGCGATCTCGTCACGGCCTACCTCGCCAGGCAGGCCGGGGCCGCGCCGGACTGGACGCCCTTGCCGGTCGACTACGCCGACTACACCCTGTGGAAGCACGCCCAGCTCGGCGACTACTCCGACGAATGGAGCCGCGCCACGCAGCAATTGCGCTACTGGGCGAACACCCTCGCCGGCCGGCCTCCGGTACTCGAATTCCCCTGCGCTCGCCCACGCCCGATCCGCCGGGCCGGCGCGGCGGGCGCCGGGGCCCTCGTGCCCGTCGCGTTCGGCGCCGACGTGCACCGCGCGCTGCTCGAACGCGCATGCGCGGCGGGGTCCAGTCTGTTCATGGTGCTGCAAGCCGCTTTCGCGGTGGCGGTCGGCGCGTTCTCCGGCAGCGCCGATGTCACGGTGGCCACGGCGGTGGCGGGCCGCGACCATCGGCTGCTGGACGATCTGGTCGGAAACTTCGCCGACGACGTGCTGATGCGCGTGCGCCTCGACCGGGCCGCCGACACGGACGAACTGCTCGACCAGGTGCGCCGGGTGGCGCTGGCCGCGTTCGCCCACCCCGATACCCCCGCCCAGCGGCTGAAGCGCTGCCTGCTACAGGACGCGGCCTGCCCGCTGTTCCAGGCGACGCTCATCCTCCAGCGGGGCGCGGCCGCCGTACGCTCCGGGGACGGCGGCGACGGCGGGCTGACCGTCACCGAACTCGACACCGGCGTCGTCCGCGCCAAGCACGATCTCGAATTCGGCCTGGTGGACCGGTACGACCGGCTGGGCGCGCCCGCGGGCGTCGACGGGGTGTTCATCTATCCGACCGCGCTGTTCGATCGTGGCACGGCGGTGGCCTTCGTCGAATTGTTCACCGCCACAGTCGAACTGCTCGCTGCCGGATACCGCGGTCCGGTCGCCCCGTTGCTGGCCGGCTTCTCCGCCGCGCAGCGGTGACGACGGCTCTCGCTCCCGACTGCGGGAGGTCAGCCGCGTTCCAAAGGCAGTCCCGCGTCACGCCAGGCGACGATTCCCCCCGCCAGGCTCGAGGCGTCGTATCCGGCCCGGCGGGCGCGGGCGGCGAACCGCAGCGACAGTTCTCCGACCGGACAGACGAACACGACGGGACGTGACCGCGGAAACGGGATGCCGTGCCCGAACATGTCGTCGAGCTGGTCATCGCGAATGTTCAACGCGCCGGGCACGTGCCCGATCCGGTAGGCCATGGCGCCGCGGCTGTCCACGATGGTCGGCCGTCCAGTCCGGTCCAGCTCGGCGAGCTGTGCTGGCGACAGACGCGGTACCTCGGCCAGCTCGGTCGCGGTCGGCGCGGCGTCGCGTTCGGCTCGGCCGAACAGTTCCGGCCTGCGCTTCTTGATGTAGGACAGATACGGTTCGAGCCGATCGCAGACGATGAACACGGCCACGACCGGGTCGTCCGGATCGGTCGCCGAGAGATCGAGCGCGCCGAGCGTGTCCAGTGCGGCCGCGTAACCGGCGCCGCTGGTGGGCCCGGCCAGGATGCCGTACCCGGTCGCCAGGCGCAGCGTCGCGTCCACGGCGTCGGGCGCCGACACGGTGACGATCCGGTCGTAGAACTCCGGCTGGAACAAGCCGACATCCCACATCTCGCTCTCCGAGCGGATGCCGGGCACGAAGTCCGACCGCTCGGAAACCACGGCGACCGTGCGCAATTCGGGATTATGCTTGCGCAGGTAGGTGGCGGTCCCACGGGTGGACCCGGTGGTACCGAGCCCGCCGATCAGGTAGTCCACCCGGCCGATGCCGTCGGCCGCGAGGTCTTCGTGGATCTCCCGTCCGGTGCCCTCGTGGTGCGCCTCGATGTTCTTCTCGTTGGTGTACTGCGACAGATGCCGATACGCGCCCGGGTGCTGGGCCATGGTCGCCTCGATCACCGAGTAGACGTCGTTCGGCGTGGTCGGGTCCGGGCATTCGGACAGGCCGGGCAGTTCCACGATCTCGGTGCCGAACAGCTCGAGCAGGTCACGGACCTCGGCCACCTTAATCCGGTTGGTCACCGCGCGCAGGTCGATGCCGTACACCGCGCCGAGGACGCGCAGCGCTTTGGCCGTATTGCCGCTGGACGCCTCGATGAGCGTCTGACCGCTCGCGCGGATCTGCGCCAGGTCGTCGCGGAGCATTCCCCAGGCCACCCGGTCTTTGACCGAGCCGAACGGGTTGTGCGACTCCAGCTTCGCGTAGAGCTCGACGTTCGACAGCCCGTGCACCGCGGGGTCGAGCCGGAGCAGTGGCGTATTGCCGATGAGTTCGGTGATGTGGTCGTATCGCATCAGGGGGCCTCGACGGATCGGACCGGGCTGGTGACAGCGTGGACGGCGGGTGGCGCGAGATCGCGCGGTCGTGACGGCTCGCCGGGGAGGTCCGGTTCGTAGTCGGCGTCGCGGACGACCCGGAACCCGCCGGAACCTTGCGTGACGGCGAGTTTCGCGGGCAGCGGGTGCATCGAGGCCGTCGCAGCGGACAGGTCCATGTGGTAGGCGGCGGTGTTCGGGAACACCACCGGATCGCCCGGCTGGGGCCGGGTGGGCAGCCACACCTTGTGATTGGTGATCAGATCTCGCTCCAGGCACAGCCGTCCGGCGAAGTAGACGCCGACCGGACCCTCCGTGTTCTCGCCGGTGTGGTCGAGCCCGACGCCCGTGCGAGGCAGCAGGATCGGATCGACCATGACCTCCTGGTCGGCGGGCGTCACCGAATCGCGGCTGAGGTCGACATGCACCAGCACGCTGCCGTCGGCGACCTCCTTGACGAACTCGACCGCGGCCACCGTGACGCCTGCGTGATCGACCAGCGCCTTTCCCGGCTCCAGCCACACCTCCAGCAGGTTGTCGCCCACCACCTGCGCCACCGTGCGGCCCCCGTGCCGCTCCAGCGGCGCGCCGAGCAGATCCGCGAGCATGCGGTCGGCGGAGACGGTGTTGGCGTACTTGTGGAACACCGGCGTGCCGTGCACGGCGCCGCCCGCGACGTGATAGCCGAAGGTATTACTGCCCCAGCTCATCGGCTCCGCACGGCCGAGCAGCGACTCGCGCAGCGCGAGCACGTAGGCGTCGAACCGTTCGGCATCGGCGGTGAACACTTGACGGAATCCGCCGCCGATGTCGAGGACCGAAGGGGAGAGCCCACGGTCGTAGGCCTGCTCGATCAACCGCAGGCAGGCGTCGACCGCCCGGACGCGCTCGCCGAGATCGCCGGAGTCGAGGTGGAAAGCGAAGCCGAGGAAGGCGATGCGCCCCCGCTGCGCCGACAACAGGTCGAAGGCCTGCTCGACGTGCGCGACCGGCACGCCGAACCGGCTCACCTGGCCGGGATCGAAACCGGAAACCCGCAGTAGCACGCGGATTTCCGCAGGCCCGTCGGCGAGTTCGGCGATGCGGCGCAACTCCCACAGGTTGTCGACGTTGATCGTCACCCCGCGCTGCACCAGGTCGCGGAGGAAGGCTTCCCCTTTCGGGCCGGTGACCTCGATGCGCGCCCGATCGAATCCGGCGCCGAGGGCACTGGACAGTTCGTGCGATGAGGCGACATCGATGGCGACGCCCGCGCGTTCTGCGGTGCGGACGAACGCGCGCGACTGATTCACCTTGTGCGCGTAGCAGATCCGATGCCCGGGAAGGCTCCGCTGCAACGGCGAGCGCAGGCGGACCAGATTCTCCGAGAAGACCTGCGGGAACACCAGGTGCACCGGGGACCCGAATTTCGTCAGCGTGTCCGCCACGGCGTCCGGGCTGTCGAGAAAGTCGCGGACGATCGGATGCAGCTTCGCAGGCAATGCCGGCGGCCACGGCGTCATACGGCGGCTTCCGACGGCGCGGTGTCCGAGGTCCGCGCCACGCTGTCGGGACGCTCCGCGACCGGGTTGTAGCCGCCGTCCCGGATCGCCTCGAACGCCCGGGCCCGATTGCGCGGGCTGCGGAACTCGGCCACCACCCGTTTGCTGTCCAGGTCGATCTCGACCACGCGGATGTCCATCGACTCCAGGACCCCTCCGATCGTGCGCACGCAGTGCTTACAGGTCATATCGGGCACGTAGAACACCTGATCCTCGGCGGTGGCGGCGCGGTCGGCGACGGCCTCGTCGAGTTCGGCGCGCACCTCGGCGACCTCGCAGCGACCGGCGATTTCGATGAATGCCGCGACGAACCGGTCCACCAGCGGCGGAAGGATGCTGTAGTGCCCGCTGTCGAGCTGATGCGGTGTGGCCGCCAGGCAGGCGGGATGGACACCGGCGGGCAGCAGCGCGTACTGCCGGGAGATCAGGTCGAGGTCGTCGTGGTACTTGGCGATCGCCTCCGCGACCGTGAGACCTTCACCGGTGGTGGCGCGCTCCATCACGGCGTGCGCGTCGGCGATCGTGGCGTCCTTCATCGCGCGCAGGGTCGTCACCGTCTCCGCCGAGTAGCGCACGGTGCCGTCGGGTTGTGCGACGAGGGTCGCCGGGATCATGCCGCGCCGATAGGTCGAGGCCTGTAACTCCCAGAACCATCGCGTGGCCACCGCGGCGAATATCCCGGAATCGCGTAGGCCCACGGCGAGTTCGGCGGCATCGCGGTATGGAGTCTGCGCCGCCAGCAGTGCGTGCTGGGTCAGCACGCGTCCCGCCGCCTCGATGCCGACCCGGAAGATGTCGCGCGGATCGTGATCGGTGGTCGTCCCCGCCAGCACCGCGTGGTCGCTCGGTCCGAGCGCCGCGGCGCGCGCGGCGAAAGCGGAATCGGTGTCCAGTTGGCGCCACAGTGCCAGCACCGTCTCGCGCACCGCGATCGGCACCGAGGGGCCGAGGCCGTCGGCGCGGAAGTGCCCGGTGTTCGGAATGCCCGCGCTGTCGGTCCACGCGATTCGGTGCGTCGCGCTGGTCACCTGATCCGCGCGACACGGCCGCATGAAACGTTCCAGGTACAGTCGCTGCGAATAGGTGAGATGGCTACCCGGCTCGGGACCCAGTGCGGCGCAAGTGAATTCGAGCCGTTGCGGCGGGGGAGCGGGGGCCGGTGCGGTGAACAGCCCCGGCTGCGCCAAGTCGGCCAGCACTCTGGACGCGGCCCGCCGGTCGTAGCGGGGGATGTCGATACTCACGTGACCTCCTCGGCAATGGTCCGCACGCACGCGACGAACCGGTCGATCTCGTCGGGCGTGTTGTAGATGTGCGTGCTGACGCGCACCGAGCCCGCGCCGCCGGCTGCGGCGGGAACGCAGTGCGCGCCGGTGCGCACCAGGAAGCCCAGCTCACTCAACACGAATCCCGCGTCGGTGGCCGAGATCCCGTCCAGGGTGAAGGAGACGATCCCGTAGCCGACCTCGCACGCGGCGTACGCCGGGCCGGGCAGGAACTCCAGGCCGGGCACCGAGCGCAGTCCGTCGATCAGGCGCAGGGTCAGGGCACGGTTGTGCGCGGCGACGGCATCGAGACCGAACGACTCCAGCACCTCCAGCGCACTGCCGAGGGCGAGAATGCCGGGAATATCGGGCGTGCCGCCTTCCAGCAGCGCGGGCATCGGCCCCGGCCGCAGCCCGTCCGGGTCGGTGTCGATTCCGGAATTGCCGCCGGGCAGGAACGGCACCAGTCGGTCGTGCACCCGCCGGTGGCAGTACAGGATGCCCGTGCCCGGCGCTGCGAACATCTTGTGCGCGGCGAAGACCGCGAAATCCGCGCCGAGCGCGGTCACGTCGACCGGGAGATGCCCGCCGCTCTGCGAGCAGTCGAAGCACAGCAGGACGGCCGGGTCGATCCGGCCGCGCAGTTCCTCCAGGGTGCTGACAGCGCCGAAGACGTGGTGCAGATGCCCGGTGGTGATCAGCCGGGTGCGCGGGGTGACCTTGGCCAGGATGTCCTCGGTGTCCGCCTCACCGGCGCCGGTCACCCGGTAGGGGATCAGCTCGATCCGGCGTCCGAACCGGGCGAGCACCCCGCGCAGGTGCTGCCACGGATACACGTTCGACGCGTGATCGCTCGCGTTGTACAGGATTTGATCACCGTCGGCGAGCGCGGCCAGTCCCCAGGACAGTGCGACGGCGTTGAGCGCCGCGGTGGCGCCGCCGGTGAAGACCACCTCGTCCGGGTGTTCCGCGCCGATGAACGCGGCGGTCCGCTCCCGGACGCGGGCGATCCGGGCGGTCAGTCCGGTGGCCCAGGGGTAGGTGCCGCGGCCCACGTTGGCTGTGCCGTAGCTGTGGTAGCGCTGGATGGTCTCGATCACCGGCAGCGGCTTCTGGGTGGTGGCGGCGCTGTCCAGGTAGACCTCGGCCGCGTCGGCGAGCGCCGGGAACAGTGACCGCACCGAAGCAGGCGCGAACGGCGGCGTCTGGGGTGGGCGGGATTTCGCTGCCGCGCGCGTCACCGGCGATCTCGGGGCGGGGGACCGCAATGTGACGCTCCCTTCACCGGTAACTCGGACGTCACCCACGATACGCATTTTCGGTACGGACTACGAAGTTTTCTCGTGGACAACGGCTTTCGACTAGCCTGGAGGACATGCCCCTGACCGTGGAAGAACGTCAAGAGTTCCTCGCGCAGCCGCACGTCGCGGCGTTCTCGGTGGCCGCGGGTACCGGCCGTGGCCCGCTGACGGTCCCGATCTGGTACCAGTACCGGCCCGGCGGCGAGATCTGGATCCTGACCGGCCCGGAATCACAGAAGATGCGCTACCTCCGGGAGACCGGCCGGTTCGGTCTGATGGTGCAGCGCGTCGAGCCCACTGTCCGGTATGTGAGTGTGGAGGGCTCGGTCACCCGGATCACTCCGATGACCGACGAGCTGCACCGTGAAATGGCCGCGCGGTACCTCCCGGCCGAAACCGTCGACGCCTACCTGAAGGCGGCCGAGGCCTACGGGGAGCAGGTCGCGGTGTTCCTGCGCCCGGAGCATTGGCTCTCGGCCGACCTGGGCAATGTGAGCGAGGTCTAGTACTTGCCCTGCAGGTACTCGACGAGATGTTGGCGTTCGGTCGCCAGTTCGGAGATCGCGCTCTTCACCACATCGCCGATACTGACGATGCCGACCAGCTTGCCCTCGTGCACCACGGGCAGGTGCCGGATGCGGTGGTCGGTCATGATGCGACGCAGACCGTCCACCCGGTCGTCGAGTGCGCAGGTCCGTACCTCGGCGGTCATGATCGCCGAGACCGGCGTGTCCAGCAGGTCCGCACCGCGGGCGTGCAGACTGCGGACCACATCACGCTCGGAGACGATGCCGGCGATCGTGTCGCCGTCCGGGGAGACGACGACGGCGCCGATGTTCCGCTCGGCCAGGGTGGCGAGCAGCGTGCGTACCGTCGTGTCGGGTGCGACGGTGGCCACGTCGCTGCCCTTCCTGCGCAGGATCTCCGAAATTCGCATATTCCACCATCCAGACGTCGCGGCACTACCAGGATCGCAAGTTCGCGGCTCGGTGACCAGCACGAATCCGTTACAGGCCACGATCGGGTCACGGTGCGGGCGTCACAGCCGCCGCGCGACGCTGCCGTCGAGGTCCCGGGCCAGCAGGGCGATCGCCGCCTGCGAGATGCCTGCCGAGGTCGCCAGGTCGATCGAGGTCAGCTGGGCGATGCGGCGCAGACGATAGTCGACGGTGTTCGGGTGCACGTAGAGCTGGCGCGCGGTGAGCTGCCGGTTCATGTCGTTGCCGAGGTAGGCGCGCATGGTGTCGAACAGCTCCGGATGGGCGTCGAGCGGGTCGAGGATGGTCGCGATCCGCCGCGTGGCCGGGCCACTGCGGGTGAGCTGGTATTCCACGGCGAGATCGGACATCTGGTAGAGACCGGGCGGTCTGGCGCCCACCCGCACGAGATTGAGCAGCTCGTGTGCCTGATCGGCGGATTCCGGGATCTGCTCGGTGTCGGTCGGCACGACGGTCGCGGTGAGCGGGACCTCGGCGGCCTCGGCCAGCAGCCCCAGCGTCGTATCGGTGAGGGCGGTGTCGCCCTCCTCGCCCAACGGGATGAGCAGGGTGCCGCCCTTGGCGCTGAGCAGGGCGAGCGCGCGGGAGGCGAACACGGTGGCCAGCTCGGACTGCAACCGCCGCAGCTTGCGGCGCGCCGCGACGTTTCCGTCGACGCGCGGATCGCACTCGTCCGGATGTTCTGGAACCGACAGGGCGACAACCTGATACGACTCCGCGATCGGAATGCCCGTCTGCCGTGCCAGAGCCGAGCTGCCACGACCGCTGAGCAGGGCCGAGGCGAGCGTCTGCGTCGCCGTCTGATGTTCCTTGGCGACCAGGTGCTGTTCGTCGACATAGGCGTCGGACACCGCCGCGGTGATCGCCTCGAGCAGCTCGAGCAGCAGATCGGCGGCGACCAGTATCTCATCGACATCGTCGGCCTCGGCGCGCGCCGTGACCAGACCGAAGGCCATGCGCAGGCCCTCGTGGTAGGCGCGCAGGATGGTGCTCAGCGGCACCCCCTCGCGGGCCCAGCGGGCGGCCGCCGCCCGCACCGGGCCGAGCTGTTGCTCGTCCGGCACGGTACGCCGGTCGAACATCTCGGCAGCGAGCTCGAGGCAGCTGCGGGTGAGTCGCGTGACGTCTCCGCGTAATTGCTCCCCGGGCAGCGTCCGGCAGGGAGCCATGAAGTTCTCGAAGTATCCGACCATGCGCGAGGCCACACTGTCGGTGTTCTGCAAGGGCACCGAAGCCGGCTGTCCGCCGATTTCCAGCACCGAGTCGGACGAGTCGGCGGACAGATCCAACGCGGAGTAGGTCATTACGAGTTCGCTCCAAATGCCACGACAGGCGTGCGAGAAATCGCGCCCGAGTCGATCGATCACTATACGAAAGGTGCGTGCCTACCGGGAGTGATCTGTCAGATCGATCAGGAGCTCGCCGTATCCCGCGAGAGCGATCGTGACCCGGCGGTTGGGCGCACGGCGTCGAGGCGCTGGAGTGAGATCAGCGCAGAAGCGAAATCAGCTGTGCGCCAAGCGATGAGGACTACTCGTCGTCCAGCCCGGCGGACAGGTAGGCGGCGGCCGCCAGCCACTGCCTGCACTGCGGGCCGTGGACCTCATGGACGTAGAGAATGTCGCGTGCCTGCCGGTAGGTGAGGCCGCGGGGCTCCACCGCGCAGTCGGACATGGAGAACTCGGGCGCCGGGAGCCGGCGTAGAGATTCGGCACCGGCGCCATCGATCACCGCGACCCGGTGGGGAGTTCGAAATGGCTCGATCATTCGACTACCCCTCGCGTCCGAACATGCGGCGGGGAGGTCGTCGTGCTGGTGCGCGGGCTCGAACTCCCTGCGTACCTCCCCGATTTCGAGTTCGAGTCTATGCCTGCGTCGCTTACAGATGCAAGTACATCTGCACGATCGGTCAGAGAAAAAACGGCGGCGGCCGCCGGTGCGAGACCGGCGACCGCCGCTGTGGCGCTTGCGGATTGGTGTCCAGGGGGCTTACGGCTTGCGAGCGACCGCGCCGTAGGCGGAGATCGGACGGGCCTCGCCGACCTCGGTGTCGCCCGAGCGCCACTGCGTGATGGACACGAAGCCCGGCTCGACCAGATCCAAGCCGTCGAAGACGGCCTTGATCTGAGCTTGCGGGCGCGGGACATAAGGAGTGCCGCCGGTGCCGGTGTAGTTCTCGCACAGCGTGACATAGGCCTTGCTGTCGTCGGTGCCGTCCCACATCACCAGGTGGCTGCCCGACGGTACGGCGCCCAGCACCGTATGCACGATGCGCAGGAGTTCGTCGTAGGTCTTCGCGTGGCCCAGCACGCCCATGAACATCACGCCGATCGGCTCGTTGAAGTTCAGGACGTTCTTGGCGTCGGCGATGATCCGCTCGGGATCGTGGTAGTCGGCGTCGACATAGGTGGTCACGCCTTCGGGCGTGGTGCTGGTGAGCAGCGCCCGCGCGTGCGTGAGCACCAGTGGGTCGTTGTCCACGTAGACGATCCGGGCGTCGGGCGTGACGCTCTGGGCGACCTCGTGGGTGTTCTGCATGGTGGGCAGGCCGGTGCCGATATCGAGGAACTGGCGGATGCCCACCTCGCCGGCGAGGTAACGCACGGCGCGGATGAGGAACTGGCGCGACTGCACCGCCATGGTGGTGATGTCCGGGTCGACTTCGATTCCGGCGTCGCCTGCGATGCGGTCGATCTCGTAGTAGTCCTTACCGCCCATCCAGTAGTTCCAGATCCGCGCGGAGTGGGGGATGTCGGTCCGGATGAGGGGGCTGTGGTCTTCGGGCATGGGGTTGGACTCCTCGCAAAAAACGGTGTCCGCGGCACGGCCGTGCGGGTGGGCGCGTGGGGGTGTCGCGAATGACTGGTACATCCGATGTGCACTGTGACAGTACAAGATTCGTTCCCCGCAAGCGGGTCGGATCGGTGAGCTGATCTGGGTGTTTCGGTGTCGACTCGACCCCGTTTCACAATCCCGACCGAATGGTCCGAATCTGCGGGCGCGCAGAGGGCGAACTTCGTGCTATCGTCCCGTGTCAGTGCAAATGCAAGAACGTTTGAACGTGCATCTGCACGAACCGAATCGCCTAACTGCGGTAACCGAGGAGTGGGAAGATGTCGGATACATCCACCAACGAGATCGTCGGAACTTGGCGTAAGAGTTCCTTCAGTAATCCGAGCGGCAACTGCGTCGAGGTGGCCGAAACGGCCAACGGCCAGGTGGCGGTACGTAACTCGCGGGATCCGGAGGGCGGTGTGCTCGTCTACACCCGTCCGGAGATCGATGCGTTCGTTCGCGGCGCGAAGGCCGGAGAGTTCGACTATTTGACTAGCTGAGCGGTAACATTAGCGGTCGGTGCGGTGTGTCTCACGACATGTGGATGTGACACACTGTGGGCAACCCCCGGAGTATCGGAGACGAACTCGATGATCGCTGAACCCGATGACGATGGTCACGTGCAATCCGTTGTCGCGGAACGTGGTCCGACCGTGCTACGCATCGCGTTGGGCGGCCAGCTGCGCAAGCTGCGGGAGAAGAGGAACATCACCCGCGAGGCAGCGGGCGATGCGATCCGCGGATCGCACGCCAAGATCAGTCGTCTCGAGTTGGGCCGTACCGGCTTCAAGGAACGCGACATCCGCGACCTGCTGACCCTCTACGGAGTCCACGATCCCGAGGAGCGCGAGTCGTTCCTCGAACTGGCCAGGCAGGCCAACGAGCCCGGCTGGTGGCATCGCTACAGCGACCTGCTGCCACAGTGGTTCGGCACCTACCTCGGTCTCGAACAGGCCGCGAGCAAGATCCGCACCTACGAGTCGCATCTTGTTCCCGGCCTGCTGCAAACGCCCGAATACGCCAGGGCGGTCGTGGCGCTCGGGTACGAGGACGCCGACACGGATCGGCGGGTCGCGGTGCGTCAGCGCAGGCAGGAAATCCTTTTCCGCTCGGACCCTCCGGTGGTCTGGGCGGTGCTCGACGAAGCGGCATTGCATCGGCCTGTCGGCGGCCCGCAGGTGCATCGCGAGCAGATGCTGCACCTGGTGCGGCTGGCGAAGCTGCCGAACGTGACGATCCAGGTGCTGCCGTTCACCGCGGGCGAGCACGCCGCGGCGGGAAGCTCCTTCAGCATCCTGCGTTTCGCCGAGTCGGAACTGCCGGACATCGTGTACCTCGAACAGTTGACCAGCGCGCTCTATCTCGAGCGACGGCAAGACTTGGCGCTGTATCTGTCGGTGATGGACCGGCTCAGCGTGCAGGCCGAGCGTCCGGAGAAGTCGATCGAGATCATGGAGAAGTACGCCGCCGGGCGCTGAGATCGCGCGGCGGCGTAGCGCACAGCCGCAAGACCCGCTGAGCCGAGTGGCCACCTCCGATATCGGAGGTGGCCACTCGTTTGCGCGCTGTAATCATCGGCGGTGGTTCGCCGGAAAAATTGTCCTCATGGGCCGGAGCCCGGCGTCGGTGCATCGTGGTGGATACGCACCGGCGTCGGGCGCGACGCGACAAAAGTGCTCGTGACACAAAATTTTCAATACTCGCCGGGCTCGGACGACGAGGCTGATTCGCTACTGCTTGATGAAGCTCGAGGCGATTCGCCAGAATGTCGCGGACTGCAATGTCGCGAGATCCCAGTCGTCGGCCATCGCGTGCGCGGTGGTGACTATTCGCTCGATATCGAAATCGTCCCTAGTTGCCGCCCCGGTGGATTCGACGGCATCGATAACGTATGCCATGGCGGTTTCTCGGGAGGATGCGGTATTGCTGTGGCCGCTGCGGGCCGTCGATGTGCTCATATGTCTACCGTTCGCTGGCTGGTCGGCCAGTGCGGTGTCGGTTGATCCGAACCGACCGCCGGTAAGTGGTTGTTCCATTCGAACGCCCCTGTTTCGACTGGCGGCGGCAAACCCACGGCGGCTTCGGCCTTCGGCTCGCCCACGCGGCCTTCCCTGGTGGTCCCCTGTAAAGCGTTGCGGGACCGAGTTTATGTCGCTGTACCTTTCAGATGCAAGCACATCTGCACGATCGATTGCACGTGCGCGCAGGCAATTCGCGTCCGGAAGTTTGCGGACGTGGTGCCCGCCGAGCGAAATTCAGTCGCGGCCGAATAGGACGTCCGTGCTGTAGTCGATCTGTGTACCCGGCTCGACGAATTGGTCCGCCGCGGCCCGCCAGGCGAGAAAGTGTTCGGTGAAACGATGCGCTTCGGCCGCCTCGTCGTCGGTGTAGAGCTGGTAGAGAAAGAATCGGTGCGGGTCCACCCGATCTGCGCAGATGTCGAAGCGCAGACAGCCGGGTTCGGTCCGTACCGACGCGTCGGCGCTGCGGGATATGGCCGCGAGGAACTCCGCTCTGGAACCGGGGCGGATCTTCATCGAGACGATACGACTGAACACGGTTGTTCTCCCATCGTGACCGTTGGCGTCAATCGGCAAGGGCGGTAGCGAGGTTCACGACGGTTCAGTCGGCCAGTTGCGCTATTGCCTGGCTAATCGGAGTTCCGCCCGAGATCAGTTCGAGCGTTGTTCCGGCGGTGGGCGCGGCGGGCAGCAGTCCGGCCAGCACGGCCGCCACGTCGGCGCGGGAGACCTCGCCGCGCTCGAGCGGGGGCGGGACGAGCGTCACCAGCCCGGTGCCGGGGGAGTCGGTCAGGCGGCCGGGCCGCAGGATGGTCCAGTCGAGATCTCTGCCGCGCAGATCGTTCTCGGCCTCGGTCTTGGCGTCGACGTACGCCGCCCACACCTCGTCGGAGCCGGCCGCGGGCGGGCGGCCCGCGCCCATCGTGGAGATCTGCAGGAAACGGCGCGCCCCGGTGCGCTCGGCCGTCTCGGCCAGCCGGACCGAGCCACCCAGATCGACCGTGTACTTCCGCTCGACGCCGCTGCCCTGCCCCGCGCCTGCGGCGAAAATCGCCGCTTCGCAGCCATTTACGACCGCAACCAGCTCGTCGGTGCCGACATTTTCCAAGTCGCACAGCACGGGCTCGGCGCCGGTGCCGCGCACGTCGTCCGCGTGCTCGGGATTGCGGATCAGCGCGGCGACCTCGTGGCCCTGCTCGGTGAGCAAGGGGGCGAGCAGCAATGCGATCTTCCCATGTCCGCCTGCGATGACGACGCGCATGGATCGCTCCTTCCGGTCGGGGCGGCGCCCGCGCTCAGCGCTCGGGCCCGCCGGGATTACAGCGCGCTTCGACGGTGGCCTGGTAGCCGACCGCAGGGCGCCACGGTTCCAAGTTCCAGCTCGGCTTGTTCGGCTGCACCAGCCGCGCCCACGCCCAGTGACAGACGAACTGGTCGCGCATGCCGGGTGCGTCGGCGTCCGCCGATCGGGCGACGACTTCCTGCCACGCCCGTTCGTCCGAGCCGGGAAAGGTGGTCTGCCGACCGGCCTGCGTCGGGAACACGAGCAGCCGCGGCCCGTCGATCGTCTCGGTCCAGGTGACGTGATCGACCAGCGGCTGTCCCGCGTAGGGGTCGACGGACGGTACGGCGGCCAGTGGTGTCGACGCCGGTGCGGTCGGGGTGGCCGTCGTCGTGCCCGCGGTCGTGTTCGCCGGAGGCGTGGATTCCTCGGCTCCGCAGGCCACCGCCAGTGGCAGCAGGCCTGCCGAGAGCAGCACTGCGGCGCGGCGCCCGGTGACGAGGCGATGCGGGTACCGCTGCGCCACGGTCGAACCTCCTGTGTTCTCCTCGGCACCGCTTTCCGGCGTGCTCAACCGAGCCTAGCGAGCCCGAGCGGCCACGGCGACGTCGCCCGGGCGGGCCACCGATTGTGGTGGCTTGCCGCTACGGCCGCGGGTGGGGATAGTCGGTCGGTGCGGTGTGGACGGATCATGGTGGGGGCGGCGGGCGTCGTGGTCTCGGTGACGGTCGCGTTGGCCGGACCCGCGGGCGCGCGGGTGGGCGAGGCGCCCGGCACGGTCACCGATCTGGTGGAGCTGGCCGGGCGGCTGCACGTGCGGGGAGCCACCACCGCCGAGCGGCTGACGTACTGGTCGCGCGGCCCGCGCGGCCCGATGCTGAGCACCGGAGTGCTGTACCTGCCCGAAGGTGCTCCGCCGCAGGGCGGCTGGCCGATCATCGCCTACGCGCACGGCACGTCAGGGATCGCCGACGAGTGCGCGTTCACGCTGCAGGCCCGGGACTACTACCTGACGTCGGTGTATCCGGAACTGCTGCGGGCGGGATACGCGGTCGTGATCTCCGACTATGTCGGACTCGGCACTCCCGGCGTGCATCCGTATCTGGACGGTCCCGCGCAGGCCCGCAGCATCATCGACGGCGTACGCGCCGCACGAGCGGTCGCCCCCTCGCTCGGCACCCGCTGGGCGGTGTTCGGTCAGTCGCAGGGTGGGCACGCGGCGCTGTTCACCGCCCACCTCGCACCCGGCGACGCACCGGAGCTCGATCTGCGCGGTGCGGCCGCGACCGGCACCCCGTCGAATCTGGATCTGGTGTTTCCGCTGGCCGGGCCCTGGCTGCCGCGGCTGCCGCTGCAGAAGACGACGACCTACTTCGGCATGCTGCTGGCCGGATTGCGGGCCAGTGCGCCGGAGCTGGACATCGACAGCTACCTGACACCGGTCGGCCGAGACGTGCTGCGCGTCGTGGAAGCGGACTGCGCCGTGGAGGCGGACGCGCAGGTGTCCGGCATCGGCATCGGCGCCATGCTGTCGCGGCCGCTGGACGACCCCGCGCTGCTGGCCGCGGTGCGCGCGATGTTGCGGGTACCGACGAGCGACTACACCGTGCCGCTGTATCTCGGTCAGGGGCTGACCGATCTCGAGGTGCCCGCGCCGCTGACGCTCGAGCTGATCGCGGAGCTGCGCGCCTCCGGCACCGATCTGCGGGTGGGCTTCTATCCCGGCGATCATCTGGGCGCGGCGCGGGAAGCGTTTCCCGACGCGCTCGCGTTCCTGCGCGGTGTGCTCGATCGGCCCTGAGCCCGCGTACTCAGCGCCAGAGCGATCGGCACGGTAGCCTGCGCAGGCCGGGACGGACCTGGCCGTCGACGGTGACGGTGAGCCCGGCGTGTGCGGCGGCCGAGGTGAACTCCCACGCTTCGGTGTGAGTCGCCGCGTACTCGAGGATCAGCGCGTCGTCGGGAGTGGGGCCGTCGAAGTAGACGGTGATCCGCTGGGTGGGCGGGTCCTGGGTGTCGTCGCGGTCAGCGAGTCTGCGCGCAGTGCCGTCCATGCCACCGTCTCCTTCCGGCCGGCGCGGCAGCCGCGCCGTAGGACCGACGGTAGAGGGCCGTCACTGGTGAGAACATGTTCCAGGTTATCGGCTGGAAATGTCACAGAACGGACCCGGGTCGGTGGGGTACAGTCACCAGCCGGGGCGCGCCGCGATCACCGTCCGGTCACCCCAAACTTGTGAATTGTCAACATGATCGCGTCGAGTTGTGTCCTGCACGCGTGATGTTGCCAAGGATTGCTTCATAGCGTTGAACGATTCAGGAGGCACACGTCGATGAGTCAGGGCCCACGTTCGCTGGGTAGGGGAGTGGGGCGACGACGTCTCGCACGTGCGATCGGAGCGATGGCCGCGGGCCTGACGCTGGTCGCGAGCATGGCCGGTGCGGCAACCAGCGCACCGTTGTACCCCGAGCCCGATCCGGATCCCTTCTACGCGACACCGGCGGACATCGCCGACCGCAAGCCCGGCGACCTGATCGCCACCCGAGTGATGCCTCCGCTGGCGATCTTCCCGGAGACCACGGTGACCGTGGTCCGATTCCGGTCGACGAGCTCGGAGGGCAAACCGATCGCCGCGACCACCACGGTGCTGACGCCCAAGTCGCACCGCGCCGACGGGCCGCTGCTGTCGTTCCAGCACATCATCAACGGGCTCGGCTCGGAATGCTCGGTCTCACGGGTGCTCTACACCGGTGACCCGAATCTGGTCGTGCGTGAGGCGCCGGGCTGGAACGTCCTGCTCGCGCGCGGTTACAGCGTCGCGCTGCCCGACCATCTCGGGCCGAATTTCGCCTACGGCGCCGCGAAGCTCGGCGGGCAGATCACGCTCGACGGGATTCGCGCCGTGAAGCAGGTCGCCGAACTCGGGGTGCAGCGCAGCCCGGTGGCGATGGTCGGATACTCCGGCGGCGGAATGGCCACCGCGTGGGCGGCGGCTCTGCAGCCGAAGTACGCACCGGAGCTGGAGATCGCGGGCGCGGCCATGGGCGGCGTGCCGATGAATCTGGTGAAGATGCTCGAGGGGCTCGGCTTGAATCCGCACCCGGTGTTCGGGCTCGCATTCGCCGCCGGATTCGGGCTCGAGCGCGAGTATCCGACGCGTTTCCCGCTCAGCGACCAGTTGAACGAGCGTGGCCTGGCCGCCCGCGCGCAGATCGCCAACAGCTGCACCAATGACATCCTCTCGACGGGGGCCGGTCGCGGTGCGCTGGACTTCGCCAAGACGACTTCGATGATCAACGACGACACCGCGCGCGCCGTGGTCGAGGAGAACAGCCTCGAACTCTACGACGGTGTGCCCAAGATGCCGGTGTTCGAATGGCATTCGCCCATCGATGGGCTCATTCCGATCGACTCGGTGGTCAACACCGACAAGCGGTGGTGTGCCGCGGGTGCCAAGGTGCAGACCGAGGAGATCCCGGTTCCGGACCATCTGACCGCGGCAGTGCTCGGCATTCCCGCGGCACTGAACTGGCTGGACGCCCGTTTCCGGGGAGAGCCCGCGCCGAGCAATTGCTGAGCGACGCTACGCGGACGGCCGAGCCGGGACCCGTTCTCCGGATACGGGTCTCGGCCGGTTGTTGCGATATGGATACGCGACAACACAACTCGGACGCTTTACTGCGTCCAGTCACGGGCGCTGACGTAGCCTGACGTCCTGGCTCTCGGTCTGACAGGGGACATTTCGAGGGTCGCGGCCAGAGCGCCCGGGTGCCAGACGACGTTGCCGTTCGCACCCAGAGGCGTGTGCCATGAGAATTTCGCGTGCCATTGCTGTGACATTGCTCGCCGCCAGTTCGGTTCTGGCTGTCCCCGCCGCCGCGCAGCCGCCGCCCGCCTCGCCGCTGCCCGATGTGTCGGGCACGCTACCGCCGCGCGGCGGCCTGCTGCCCGGCCTGCAACAGCTCATCGATCAGGTGATCCCGCCACCGCCGATCGCGCCGCTGCCGGAGCCGAATTTCCCTGCGCACGAGGCGACTACGCTGTCGCCGTCGCTGGCGGCGCTGCGCTCGGCCGCGCTGCCCTCCGCCGTCGGCGACCCGATCTTCGACCTGCGGCCCGCGAATCTGGACGAACTGGCCGAGGGGCAGGTCATCGAGGTGCGCGACGTGACCGCGACGACCGCGCCGTTGATGCTGATGCCGATCCAGCGCGCGCAGCTGGTGAAATACCGCACGGCGGACGCGCACGGCGGGCCGTCATATGCCACCGCGACGCTGGTCGTTCCCGCCGCCCCGTGGCCGGGGCGAGGGCCTCGACCGGTGGTGGTGAACAATCTGCCCATCGACGCCCTGGGGCGCACCTGCACACCGGGATACACACTCGCGCACGGGCTCAACCCGGACACCAGCTTCACCGATTTCCTGCCGCCCACGACACACGTGGCGGCGCTGCGCGGTTACGCCGTATTGATCCCGGACCACGAGGGTCCGTCGATGGCTTACGCCGAACCGTTCGTGGCCGGTCACGCGGTGCTCGACTCGATCAGGGCGGTGCGCAATCTGCTGCCGGAGGAGTTCGGCGCCGCCAAGTTCGGTCTCGCGGGCTATTCCGGCGGCGCGATCGCGACGCATGGAGCGGTGAAGTTGATCGACGGCTACGCACCGGAATTGGCGGACGTGATCGTCGGCGCCGCGCTCGGCGGGGTGCCCGCCGACTACGAGATCCTGGCGCGCAGCATGAACGGCAATCTCGCCTCCGCGATATTCATGGGCGCGGTCTTCGGAATCGGCCGCGAGCGGCCGGAGATCCTGGCCAGGATGAACAATCTCGCCCAGTGGGTGGCCACCTCGCCGGTGAAGAACATGTGCGGCAGCAGCTACGGAGCGATCGGCCTGCTGATGCTGCCGATCGACATCGCCGCGAACTTCCCGGATCCGCTGCATTCCGCGCTGGCCGCGGACATCTATCGGGTGACCAAGATGGCAGGCATGCGGTCGGCGACTCCGCTGTACATCTACAACGGGGAGCAGGAGTTCTGGATCCCGGCCGAGGGCGCGCGCAATCTCTATCTGGAGCAGTGCCGTCTCGGGGTACCCGCTGTGTACCGTAGTGTGCTCGGTGAGCACATCATCGCGGGAGCGCTCGGCTATCCGGAGGCCATGGTCTGGCTGGACGACAGGCTGCAGGGGGTCCGGGCGCCCGACGAGTGCTGACCGTGTGACGGCGCCGGGAGGGCGCAGGTTAACGCGGTGGGCCTGCGATCGCGATGAACACTGTGTGTCCCCCTTCGACCCGTCGGTTCGTATGCCCAGCTCTGGCGAGGGTGCTGTGCGGCGTCGTCGCGGCTTCGGTACCGTGTGCCGGTCTGGGCGGGGTGACGCCCGATTCTCGAGAGAGGCACATGAACGACATCACGACCACCGCGTCCGAACAGGCCAAGGCACTGGTCGGGCGGCACTACCGCCTGACCGACCCGTACGAGGTGGGCCGCGAGAAGATCCGGGAGTTCGCGCGAGCGCTGCAGGACGGCCATCCGGCGCACCGGCACGAGGACGCCGCACTGCGGCTGGGCTTCGACGGGCTCGTCGCGCCGTTGACGTTCTCCTCGATCGTCCTCATGTTGATGCAGCGCAAGATGTTCGAGTCCGTGCTCAGCGGCTACGACCTCGGCCAGGTGCTGCAGACCGAACAGTCCATCCAGCTGCACCGGCCGATGGTCGCCGGCGACGAGGTGCGGTGCGACTCCTACATCGAGTCGTTCCGGCAGTTCGGTGACAAGGACTTCATGGTCACCAAGAACGTGCTGAGCAACCAGTACAAGGAAGTGTTGCAGACCGCGCACACCACGGCGGTGGCGCAGACCGGGGTGGACATCGCCGCCGATCTGCGCGCGGCGGTCGAGGGCGTGATCATGACCGGTCAGTCGACCACCGACCGGTCGGACGCTGCGGCCGCGCGGAGCACCGGCGAGGAGAGCGGTCTCATCGAGTGCTTCGAGGAGACGGCACAGCCGGATTCGCCCGACGAGCCGCGGACGCCGCGAACCGTTCCCGCTTTCGAGGACCTGTCCGTCGGCATGGAACTCGCGCCGCGCGCCGTCCAGATCTCTCGTGGTGATCTGGTGAATTACGCGGGGGTGTCCGGTGATTCGAATCCGATCCACTTCAGCGACGTGGTCGCTCGCAGCGCCGGTCTGCCCGACGTGGTCTCGCACGGGCTGTTGACGATGGGCCTCGGCGCCGGATATCTCACGTCGTGGCTCGGTGATCCGGCCGCCGTGACGCGGTACGGGGTGCGGTTCGCCGGTTTCGCCCCGGTCCAGGCGGCGAAGGCGAGCACGATCGAATTCCAGGGCCGCGTCAAGCAATTGGATCCCGATCGCCGTGCCGCCACCATCGCGTTGACCGCGACCTGTGGTGAGCGCAAATTGTTCGGTCGCGCGACGGCGGACGTGCTGCTGCGCTGAACCGGTCTGCCCGGCCTCAGCGGGAAGCGCGGGTGCCAGTGCCGTCGCGGCGGCGTACAGGAGATCGCACGCCGAAGACCGGGCCATCGCGGCATCCCGGGTGTCCAGACGTATCCGGACCTGGCCGTCGTCTGCCGTGGTGAACACCGGGCAGGCATGCCGTTTCCGCGGCTTGCGGGCGAGAGCGGAACGCTGCGCGATCGCCGATCCTCACGTCGGTGCGTTCCATCGCTGCCGAGAGGTCGTCGGGGACCGGCGCGGCGTCGGCGTCGAGCACACGCAGCGCCGCCTCGCCGGAGCCGAGCAGGTGTCACAACGCTGCTGTCGATGATCTTGCGGATGTGCTTACACCTGCGCATTCACTGCGATTCGGCGGGTGCGGTGCTGGAGTGTGGGCGCGGCGCATGCGAGACTCGGTGCATGCGTGCTTCGGTAGTGCGGCCTCAAAACGAATCCATCGCTCGCGCAACGACTCCGGTTGCGGAGGGTGGCCCGACCGCCTTGCGGATGATCCTGGGCGGGCGGATGCGGCGGCTGCGTGAGGCGCGCGGTATCTCGCTCGAGGAAGCGGGCGAGGCGATCCGCGGCTCGCACTCCAAGATCAGCCGATTGGAGTTGGGGCGTACCGGTTTCCGGGAACGGGACCTGGTCGATCTGCTCGCGCTCTACGGCGTCACCGACGAGGAGGAGTGCGCCGAGTTCAAGCGCCTGGCCAAGCAGGCGAACACCTCGGGATGGTGGCATCACGACACCGACTGGCTGCCGAAGTGGTTCGACACCTATCTCGGGCTGGAACACGCCGCGCAGCTGATCCGCTGCTACGAACCGCGGGTCATCCCGGAGCTGCTGCAGACTCCCGACTACGCCCGCGCACTGTTCGTGCTCGCGCACCCGCACGAGGACGAGGAGTCCATCGAGCGGCGCGTGGCCTTGCGTATGCGCCGCCAAGAGATCCTGACCAGGCCGGACCCGCCCCAGATGTGGCTGATCATCGAGGAAGCCGCGCTGCGGCGCAGGATCGGCGGATCGCAGGTGTGGCTGGCCCAGCTCGAGCACCTGCTCCGGGCGGCGGAGGCGCCGAACATCACGGTGCAGGTGCTCGCCGACCATGTCGGTGGCCCCGCGCTGGCCGACGGCGCGTTCACCATGCTGCGCTTCGCCGAGGCGGATCTGCCCGACATCGTGTATCTCCAGCAGCTCACCGGCGCGCTGTACCTGGACAAGGACGCCGATCTCGCGGCCTACCGCGCGGTGGCGAATCTGCTGTCGGTGCACGCCGCGCCGCCGGAGTACACCCGGGAACTCGTCGCGGTCTTGCGCGAGCGCGAGCCGCACATCGTGGAGCGGCCCTCGGGTCGGTTCTGACCGGAATGCCGGACCTGGCCGAACCCGAATACCAGTCCGTACAGGGACTTTCGACCATGGATAACGACTGGGTGTCCATGGCAGACTCGGGGCATGCGTGCTTCGAAGCCCCGACAGGACACCGGGCCGGCCGGTGCCAATCCCGTGCCCGGTGGCGGGCCCACGGTCCTACGCATGGTCCTGGGTGGTCGCCTGCGTCGTCTGCGCGAGTCCCGCGGCTTCACCCGGGAGGACGCGGGCGAGGCCATTCGCGGGTCGCATTCGAAGATCAGCAGGCTGGAACTCGGGCGCACCGGTTGCCGGGAACGTGATCTGGTCGACCTGCTCAACCTCTACCAAGTGACCGATCCGGAGGAGCGGCAGCGATACCTGGAACTGGCCAAGCAGGCGAACGCGTCGGGCTGGTGGGCGCGGGACAACGATTGGCTGCCGAAGTGGTTCGACACCTACCTGGGGCTGGAACAGGCGGCGCGCCGGATCCGCAGCTACGAACCGCGCGCGGTCCCGGAGCTGCTGCAGACGCCGGAGTATGCCCGCGCGCTGCTCACCCTGTCCCATCCGGGCGAGTCGGAGCAGTCGATCGAGCGTCGTGTCGCGCTGCGGATGCGCAGGCAGGACATTCTCACCGGCCCGCATCCGCCCCAGCTCTGGGTGATCATCGAGGAAGCCGCGCTGCGGCGCAGGATCGGCGGCTCCACCGTCTGGCGCGCCCAGCTCGACCATCTGCTGCGCATGGAGGCCCAGCCGAACATCACCGTCCAGATCTTGGCCGACGACGTGGGCGGTCCGGCGCTCACCGACGGGGCGTTCACCATCTTGCGCTTCGCGGAGGCCGATCTGCCCGACATCGTCTATCTCCAGCAGCTGACCAGCGCACTCTATCTGGACAAGATCGCCGACCTGGATGTGTATTACGCGGTGCTGAACCAGCTTCTGGTGCTCGCGCCGCCGCCGGAGCATTCCCGCGAGCTGCTCCAGCTCCTGCGCGACGGTGTCGTTCCGACCGTCGATGAACCCGTGGACCGCATGCGGGGATGACCGGATTCCGCCTCGGCGGGATACCGCTGCGCGCTTGCGGCGGATCGGCCGCCCTGGGCGGAAACGCCGGGCGTGACACGCCGAGTTCCGGCGCGGCGGGGTGATTCGACCTGCCCGGATCGGGCATTTCCTCGGCGAGGTGATGCGCATGCCGGGGTCGGGCAAAGTATTGTCCCGTCGGGACAATAAGAGGTATCATGTGCTCATGGGCGACGACGGTGTCGGTCTGGACGGCCGTCGGCTGCGCACTCGGCGCAGCCGTGAGGCGCTGTCGCGCGCCGCGTTCGACCTGCTCACCGAGCGCGGACTGGACGCGGTGGCCGTCGAGGACATCGCGCTGCGCGCCGGTGTCACCCGGCGCACGTTCAGCAGGCATTTCGCCTCCATCGAGGCGGCGATTCTCGGTGATGTCGATCAAGACGTCCATCTGTTCAACGAGGCGCTGCGCCGTCGTCCCCCAGCCGAACCGCCCCTGATCGCCTATCGCAACGCTGTCCACGACTGGCTCGCCGCCGAGTACGGTGGCTCCCGCGCGGCGCTGCTGGCGCGCCGCTGGGCACTGTTCCAGCGCTTCGACGACGAACCCGAACTGTTCGCCGGTTATCAGCGCATCCGCATCGAGGGACAGCGCGAATCGGTCCGAATCATCGCGGTGCGGCTCGGCGTCGATCCGCTGACCGATCCACGTCCGGCCGTCGCTGTCGGCGCCGGTGCGGGCATGCTGCTCGCGGCGCTGCAGAGCTGGGCCGCGGGTCCGGATCCGATGGGTCTGCCCGGCCTCGTCGAAGAGTTCTTCGACACCCTCGTCATCCTCACCGCCGAATTCCGTAACGAGGAGTCACCGTCATGTCTACCCCGTCGGTGAACATGTACCGCCGGACGTGCCGCCGCGTCGGTCTGGACCGAAACCCGCTGCGCCGCAGGGAAGACCGCGTGCAGACCGGGGTGGCGGTCCTGCTCGCCCTGGTGTTCCTGATCGTCGTTCCCGTGCTGGCGGTCACCGTCGGAGGCCGGGTGTATCGCGTGGAAACGGCCGTGGTGCAAGCCGAGACGGCGCGCTTGCGCCAGGTCGACGCCACCGTGGTCGAAGCCGGGAAGGCGCCGCTGTACGCGCCGGTGATACCCGCGCGGGTGTCGTGGAAGGACGCCGAAGGCGTGGAGCGCACCGGCGACTATCAATCGACCACGGTGGTGGAGCCGGGTTCCATCGTGCCGATCTGGCTGAACGAAGCCGGTGCGATCGTGGAGCCGCCGTCGGCCACCCAGCCCGCCAGTAAGGCGGTGATGCTCACCGCCGGTGCGGTGTTGGGTGTCTCGGTCGTGCTCGCGGGCAGCTACCTGCTGGTTCGCCGCGGACTCGATCGGCGGCGGCTACGGCAATGGGAGTCGGAGTGGGTGGCCGCCGATCTCACCTGGGGCCACGGCTGAGCCTCGGTGCGGCGTGCCCGCCGGGCGAGGGTAGGGAACAGGCACAGCGGGCACGTCGCGTGCCGGACCACATCGCGGCGAACGAAGCGGCCCGGCACTGCCTCCGAGATTAAGGCATCGGCGTGCCGGACCGCCCGATTCCCCGCGGATCACCGGAAATTCCACCACGTAAGCCCAGTTATGTTGTGACACAACCTAAGGCGACCGCAGGGCTGCTCAGACCGGGAAGAGGCTGTGCTTGCGTGGGTTCGGTTCGGCGCTCGCCTCTTTCTCGCGCAGCAGGCGCAGCGCGCGGCGAATCTCCAGCCTGGTTTGCGAGGGCTCGATCACCGCGTCGATGTAGCCGCGCTCGGCGGCGATCCACGGCGTGGCGACGGTCGCGTTGTACTGTTCGATCATGAAGTCCCGCGCGGCCGCACGCTGGTCCGGGGGCACCTCGGCGAGCCGGCGCTTGCCGACGATGCTCACCGCGCTCTCCGCACCCATCACGGCGATGCGCGCGGTGGGCCAGGCCAGGCTGATGTCGGCGCCGAGCTGCTTGCAGCCCATCACCGCGTAGCCGCCGCCGTAGGCTTTGCGCACCACGACGGTCACGATGGGGACGGTCGCCTCGATCACCGCGCGGAAGAACCGCCCGCCGCGCTTGATCACCCCGCTGCGCTCCTCCTCCACGCCGGGCAGCACACCGGGGGTGTCCACGACGAAGATCAGCGGCAATCCGAAGACGTTGCACAGCCGGATGAAATGTGTCGCCTTGTCCGAGCATTTCGCGTCGATCGCGCCGCCGAGCACGAGGGGCTGGTTCGCGATCACCCCGACGCTGCGCCCGTCCACCCTGGCGAAACCGGTGATCAGGTTCTGCGCGGTGGTCGCGCTGATCTCGTGGAAGTCGCCGTCATCGAACAGGCGCAGCAGGATCTCGTGCATGTCGTAGCCCTCCCGATCGGAATCGGGCACGATCGAGTCCAGTTCCAGATCGTGCGGCGTGACCTGCGGCTCCAGTCCCGGGTTGACGACCGGGCCCTGCTCCAGGCAGCTCGACGGCAGATAGCTCAAATAGGTCTTGGCCCAGTCGAACGCCTCCTGCTCGGTGGCGGCGACGTGGTGGATGGTGCCGTTGGCCGCCTGCGCCTGCGCGCCGCCCAGCTCCTCCATGGTCACCTCCTCGCCGGTGACCTCCTTGATCACCTCGGGGCCGGTGACGAACATGTACGACTTCTCGGTCGCGATCAGGATGTCGGTGTTCACCGGTGCGTAGACCGACCCGGCCGCGCACTTGCCCAGCATGATCGACACCTGCGGCACGAAGCCCGACAGCCGCTCCTGGCGGCGGCTCATCAGCGCGTACCAGGCCAGGGAGGTGACCGCGTCCTGGATGCGGGCGCCACCGGAGTCGTTGATCGCGACCACCGGGCAGGCGTTGGCCGTGGCGAAATCCAGCGCCTTGGCGACTTTGCGGCCGAACATCTCACCGACCGATCCGCCGAAGACGGTCTGATCGTGCGCGATCACCACGACAGGCCTGCCGTCGATCCGGCCCCGGCCGGTGACCACACCGTCGCCGTACATGGCTCCGGAGGTGCCGGGCTGGCGCACCAGGGCGCCCATCTCGACGAAACTGCCCGGGTCCAGCAGTGCGCGCACCCGTTCCCGCGCGCTGGGGATGCCCTTGCTCTTGCGTTTCGCGATGCCGGCCTCGCCGGCTGGTTCCTCGGCGAGCTCCAGGAGTCCCCGCAGCTCGTCCAGCTTTTCTCGCGTACCGCTCATTTATGGTGTAGTCCTTCGAACTCGTCGCGACGCCGTGCGGCAGCGCGGCGTTCGATGCTATCGGCGGTGCTGTCCGCCGCACAGGCGTTCAGAAGATCTCATGGGACACCTCACAGGTTTACTCTCCTGGCTCTCGGCTCATGACACCGGTACCCTCTGCCGGGGCGCCGACACGATTTGTGCGAGGTCCCAATCATGGGCACGGGTGCCGATGAACCGTCCAGAGGGCGTCGGCGGGGGCTTCTCAGGGCGGGGCGAACGGATCTAGGGTGATCTCGACGCAGCGCCGGAAATGCGCGGACGGCGCTGCGTCACACACCTCACAAACCGGTGCGTTCGAGACGGCCGGGATTGATCCGATACTTCGCAAATCGGTGCGTTCGAGACGGCCGGGGTTCGATCCGATACTTCCGGAAATCGGCGCGTCCGCGACGGCCAGAGCCGGATCCGAAAACCGCGGTGCCGCAGCAGCTCTCTCCGTACCGGGCTCGGCACTCCCGAAATCGCCTCGAACGCTTGTGATTCCGCCCAACAGGTCGGGCGGCCGCTGATGACTTACCTGATTCGGCCGAACATATCTCGATTCCATCACGATCCGTCGCTAACCTTCGGGAGGCATGATGGGCAGGCAGCCGAGAACGAGTACCGAGACGTTGACATCGAAACTCGTCGAACACCTGGCGGAGCGTTCCGGCCACGACGCGTCCGGCGATGTCGCGACCACCGCGCGGAACTGTTTGGCGGCCGCCGTCGAACTGCTGGCTCCGCGTCCGGCGCCCGCGGCGGTACGGCCGCCGGAAATCGCCGGTTTCGCCTCGCGCTGGGCGCGGGAGGGCATCGCGCTGGAAACGGTGCTCGGCGCGTATCACGACGAAATCCGCAACGGTTTGGAATTCCTCGCCGACGAGGTCGCCGACGAGCAGACCGACCAATTTCTCGCGGGTGCCCGGCTGGCGGTGCACGTCTTGGAAATGGTGACCGTGGCGGCGTCGACCGCCTATGTGGACGAGCATCGCGCGGTCGCGCGGGAGCATCAGACCGCGGCCCAGACGTTGGTCTCCGCCCTGCTCGGCGGACACGCGGTCGGCGAGCTCGCCAGGGCGACGGGCATTCCGATCGCCCGGTCGTATCAGGTGGTGGCGCTGGGCATTCCCGCGCACCCGGACGAGCGAAGACCCGGTGCGGGGGCGGACGCGGCCCGGCGCAAACTCCGCCGGGTCCAGGCCGCGCTGGCCGATCCGCTCGGCTCCCGGGCATTGTCGGTGCTGTCCGCCGCGGGCGGCACGGTGCTGGTGCCGATCGACGACGTGCCCGCCCGCACCGGCATGTTCAGCATGACCGAGGACGTGCTGGCCATCCTCGGCGAGGCCGCCGAGGTGCCGTTGACCGCCGCGGTGGCCGCCGGGCGGACCGCGCGCATCCCCGAACTGGCCGGCCGCGCCCACGACCTGCTGGACCGGTTGCGGGCGGCGGGCAGGCCCGCTGGGCTGTATCCGGTCGCCGACGCCGGCGAGACAACGGGTTGTGAGCTGCCCCAGGCGGGCCACATGGCCATCATCACCGCGCCCAACGATCACGTAATCGGCCGGTCGGCCTGACCTTTCGCCGGTATCGTCGACTGTGCCCTGATCTCGAGGGTGAGCAAAGGAGTGCGAGTGTCCACCGCGTTGTCCGATCGCGATATTCTGCGTGAGCTCGAGCCCACCGCCGAACGCCTGCTCAATGATCATCTGCGCAAGGCGACGTCATGGAATCCGCACGATTACGTGCCGTGGGACGACGGACGCAATTTCGCGGCCCTCGGCGGAATTGATTGGGAGCCGGGGCAATCCGGGCTTTCCGAGGTCGCGCAGACCGCGATGATCACCAATCTGCTCACCGAGGACAATCTGCCGTCCTATCACCGGGAGATCTCGGAATCGTTCTCCCTGGACGGAGTGTGGGGCACCTGGGTCGGCCGGTGGACCGCCGAGGAGAACCGCCACGCCATCGTGATGCGCGACTACCTGGTGGTGACTCGCGCGGTCGATCCGGTGCTGCTCGAGCAGGCGCGGATGGCGCACATGACCTCGGGCTTCGCGAAACCCGACGCGGAGCAAGTGTTCCTGTGTTCAGTGGCTTACGTCACACTGCAGGAGTTGGCGACCAGGATCAGCCACCGGAATACCGGAGCGGCCTGCGAGGAACCCATCGCCGAGCGTATGCTGCAGCGTGTCGCCGCCGACGAGAACCTGCATATGATTTTTTACCGGAACATCAGCGCCGCGGCCCTGGACCTGGTGCCGAACGAAGCGCTACGCGCGATCACCAGCGTGGTCACCCGCTTCCAGATGCCCGGGGTGACCCAGCCGAACTTTCGGCGCAACGCGGTGCTGCTGGCGAAACACGGCATCTACGACCTGCGTCAGCATCTCGACGTGGTCGTGCGTCCGGTCCTGCGCGCGTGGCGCGTCTTCGAACGGACCGATCTGACCGGCGACGGTGCACGCGCCCGCGACGAGCTGCACGCCTACCTCGATGATCTCGAGATCCGGGCGCGGCGGTTCGAGGAGCAGCGCGAACGCGCGGCGGCCAGACGAGCGGAACGGGCTGCCGCGGCAGGATGAGTCTGCGCGTACCGATCACCGTGGCGGCGATGGCCCTCATCGCCGTGACCACCGCTGCCCCCGTGCCGGCCGATCCGGTGCCGCCCACCCCGCCGCCCGCGGTCGATCCGGCCATGACCCGCACGGGGCTGCTCTCGACCGAGCGGGTCGCTCCAGGGCGGGAACGGCTGTCCATCGCCTCGGCGGCGATGCGCCGGGTCATCACCGTCGAGGTGCTGCGCGGCAGCGGCGAGGCGCCGCGCCCGGTGCTGTATCTGCTCGACGGCGTCGACGGCGACGCCACCTCGGCGTGGCTGACCAAGGGCGGGGCCGCCGAGTTCTTCGCGGACAAACCGGTGGACGTGGTGCTGACCGGCGGCGGCACCGGCAGCATGTACAGCGACTGGGCCCGGCACGACGCCGCCCTGGGTCTCAACCGCTGGGAGACGTTCCTCACCACCGAGCTGCCGCCCATCGTGGAATCGCTGCTGCGCACCGACGGGCGTCGCGCCATCGCCGGCGTCTCGATGGGCGCACAGGCGGCGATGATGCTCGCCCAGCGCCATCCCGGCTGGTATCGCGCCGTGGCCGGGATGAGCGGGTGCTATTCCACCGCCGACCCGCTCGGTCACGCGGTCACCACCATCACGGTCGCCTCGCGCGGCGGCAACGTGGACAATCTGTGGGGCCCGCCGACCTCGCCGGAATGGGCCGCGCACGACAGCCTGCTGCAAGCGGAAGCGCTGCGCGGCACCGCGATCTACCTCTCGGCGGCCACCGGAGTGCCGACCGGCGCCGATCTGGTGGCGGTCGCGAACTCCCCGACGATCGCGGAGGCGCTGCGGACAGCGGGTGGTGGCGCGGCGCTGGAGGCGGGCGCCCGTGCGTGCACCGAGCGGTTCGTCACGCGTCTGGACGAGCTGAAGATTCCCGCCACCGTGGAGTACACCGCGGAGGGCATGCACACCTGGCCGGATTTCCAGGCGCAGCTGCCGAAGGCGTGGCGGGTGCTGGCCCAGGCGCTGGGCGTGGCCACGTCCTCCTGAGCGGCGCGGAATCAGCGCGGCGCCGGTGCGTTGTAACCACCGTGTCCGCGCCGCTGTCCTCGATCCGGTTCTCCGTCCTCGACCGCTCGCGCGTCCGGCGCGGCGAGAGCCATCCCGCCGCGCTGCGGGAGACCGTCGCGTTCGCCCGGCACGCCGAGGAGTGGGGCTATCACCGCTTCTGGGTCGCCGAGCACCACAGTGTGCCCGGCGTGGCGGGTTCGGCGCCGACCGTGCTCGCGGCCGCCGCCGCTGCCGCGACCTCCCGGATCCGGATCGGCACGGGTGGAGTGATGCTGCCCAATCACCAGCCGCTGGTGGTCGCCGAACAGTTCGGAGTGCTGGAATCCCTCTTTCCGGGACGCATCGACATGGGCTTGGGCCGCTCGGTCGGATTCACCGACGGCGTGCGGCGCGCGCTCGGACACGACAAGCGCGCCGCGGAAGACTTCGATGCACAGCTCACCGAGCTGCTGGCCTACTTCACCGAGGGCAGGCAGGGTGTGCACGCCTGGCCCGCCGAAGGGCTGCGGGTTCCGGCGTTCCTGCTGGCCACCGGGTCCGGCGCCGAACGCGCGGCCCGCTTCGGGTTGCCGCTGGTGATCGCCGCGGTCGGCGGCGAGGACCGTATGGTCGAGGCCATCGAGCGCTATCGCGCGGATTTCCGCCCCTCCCTGCCGGGCGCCGCGCCTTACGTGGTGGTCTCCGGATCGATCGTGATCGCCGACACCACCGCGCAGGCGCACCGGTTGCTGCTGCCGGAGGCGTGGGCGGCCGTCTATTCGCGCACCCGTGGCGAGTTCCCGCCCCTGATCCCGCCCTCGGAGATCGAGGCCCGCACTATGACCGCTCGGGAACGTCGAATTTTCGACGAGGGCCTGCGTGGCAGCCTGTACGGCACCGAGGACGAGGTCGCCGATCAACTGGAGCGGTTGGTCAGCCGGACCGGCGCCGACGAGATCCTCGTGCATACCAGCACCTACGATCGCGCCGCGCGGCTGGCGTCGCATCGCCGCCTGGCGCTGGTCGTCGGCCTCCTGCGTGGATCGACCGGGGAGCGCGATCGAGCCGACGCGCGGCCCGGCACGGCGGCCTGATCAGACCGCGGCCGTAACCGCCCGCGGGAAGAGCACTTCGGCGGCGGCGTAGCCGAACAGCTTGCGTCCGTCGGCGCGTGCGTCGACCGCGATGGTCGCCCGCCGCCTGCGCGGATCGGTCGAGGCGACCCGGCCGCGGAACTGGATCGTCGCGGCGCCCAACGGTGGGATGCGCAGGTGGTGGGTATTGTGCGCGAACTGCGCGCGGAATCGGGTGACCGCCGTGGGGTCGCCGAGCCAGGAGGTCAGGAACGAGGTGGCCAGGCCGAGTTTCAGCATGCCGGGCGCGACCACGGTCGGCAGGCCGCTGGCGAGCGCGACCCGCTCGTCGAACAGCACCGGATTGGATTCGCCGGTCACACCCGCGTAGTTGACCAGGTCGCCGCGGGACAGCCGCATGGTGCGAACGGGCAGCTCGGTGCCTACGGAGAGATCGGCGAAGTCGACGACCGGTCGCGGAGAGCGGCGGGTGGGCGTCGGGGAGAGATAGTCGGCGGCAGCCGGGACGACGGCGCTGCCCCGGGCTCGTCGCGGGGCGGCGGGGGCTCGATCGTCCATGGCGACTTTGCGCACGGCGTCGGCCAATCCGGGATCGCGCCCGCCGACGCGGGCGAGCAGCGCGCTGGAACCGGTCTGCACCACGGTGCCGTGCTGGTCGATGAGCACGCTTTTGATCGCGAGCACGTCGTAGTCGCCGAAGTGCCGGAACGATTCGAAATAGATGTCACAGGTGACGCGGTCGCCGGCCACCAACGGCCTGCCGAAGTCGAAAACCTGGTCCGCGTGCAGAATTCGGGTCGGATCGTAGCCGGTGATCAGCGTGTCCAGAATTTCGCGGTGCACCCGGGTGAGGATGATCGAGCTGAACGTGGCGGGCGCGACGAGCCCGGGAAAACCGAGTTCGGCGGCAGCGGACTCGCTTCGATGCGCCGGATGGGCATCTTGGACGGCGCGGGCGAATTCGCGGATCTTTTCTCGTTCCACCTCGTATCGAAAAGTGGAACGGTAACGGTGGTCGACCAGCGACCTCGCCTGATCGGCCGGATTCAGCGCGGTCTCGTTCATGATTGCTCCTGTATTGCGAAACGGTGGATGATGGCGGCTCTCGTCAGGCGAGCGGGCCGAACCGCCAGATCTGCGCGGGCACCTGCTCGGGCGTCACGGCGCCGACGACGTCCACCCCGGCGTCGTGAAAGGTGCCCACCGCGCGGTCGATGTGGTCGGCCGAGGTGATCACCACGGCGTCGCGTGCGCCGATCGCGCGCATGATCGTGGCCGAGCGCGCGGCATTCTGGGCGGTCGTGTCGGCCTCCGGTTCGAGATGGATCCGGGCGGCGGGCATGCCGCGGCCGATCAGCCAGTCGGCCATGGCCCGCGCCTCGGTGACGCCGTTGCGGGCGTTGCCGCCGGTCACGATGATCGGCGAGAGGGGCGCCAGCAGGGCTTGCAGGTATCCGGCGTGCAGACGGTCGATCAGTTCCGGGCGCATGCCGCCGTCGGGCAGCAGGCCGTAACCGAGTACGACGATGGCGGTCACGGGGCCGTGCACCGTCGGTGGCGGCGATGGCGCCGGGACGAGCGCGGGAAGGACGGCGGTCGCGGGGCCTGCGCCGGCGGAGCCCGGGCCTTCCGCCGACGCGTGTGGGAGGTGGGTCAGCGCGGCGGCGACCGCGAGCGTGCCCAGCAAGGTGCGGGCGAGGGGAACCAGGGTGGCGGACACGAGATCTCCAAGCGGTTAGCCACCGGATGGCCACCGATGGCTGGGGTGAAGCGTCCCTCCATGATGCGGCCGCAGGCCGTTGCGAAACCGTAACTGCTTGGTGATCTGGATAATTCACCGTTTCCGTGCCGTCGACTTGTGCTGTCGAACCTTTGCGCCGAATTGTGTGAATTGTCTTTTCCGCACCCTTTGTGTCGTATCCCTAGCCGCGACAAACGCATTCGTGAGGTCTCCAGATCCAGCCGTTCCGCGTAGGCGGCCTGGTTTTCCGGTTCTAGCGTTGGCGCAGCTTCGGTGCCGTCTACCAGCGAGAACGGCGCCGTTGGTCGAACACTGTGGTTCTGCAGGAAGGCAACTGATGAAACGAAGTACCTACGGGCGCTCGTCCCTGGCGGCGGTGCTGCTGAGCGTGTCGGTGCTCGCCGTCGGCGCGACCGGCGCGAACGCGGCGCCGGAGGCGCAGCCGAGCGAGCAGCAGTTGGCCGATTACATCGCGGCGGGCCGCAAGGTGGCACCCGTGGCGGATTCGGGCAGTGCGGGCACCGGCTCGGCGTGCACCTCGGGCAGCGGCGCGGGGTCGGGCAACGGTTCCGGTGACTGCTACGGCGGGTCGGGCAGCAGCTCGGGCTCGGCCGGCGGCTACGCCAGCGACACCGTGGGATACGGCCCGCCGATGACCTCGTGGCTGGCCGCGTTCGGTTACGGGTTGACCCATCCCGACGTCGCGCCGCCCGGCACCAACGACTGGAACTGCAAGCCGACCGCCGAGCATCCGCGCCCGGTGGTTCTGGTGCACGGCACCTGGATGAACGCCTACAACGGCTTCGCCTACATGGGCCAGCCGATCAAAGACGCCGGCTTTTGCACCTACACCTTCAACTACGGCCGGTCGAACCTGCTCGAAGGCGGCGGACTCGGCTCGGTACTGCCCGGCGTGATGGGCACCGGTTACATTCAGGACTCGGCCGAGCAGCTGGCGACTTTCATCGATCGGGTGCTGGCCGCGACGGGGGCGCCGGAGGTGGACATCGTCGCGCATTCACAGGGCGGGTCGATGTCGAACTGGTACACCAAGTTCGAGGGCGGCGCGGCCAAGGTGAAGAACCTGGTCACCTACGGCGCGACGCATCACGGCACCAGCCTGATCGGCATCGGTGCGCTGGGCAGGGCGATCAACAACTTCGGTATCGACATCCTCGGTTTCATCGAAATCTTCGTCGGGCACGCCGGTATCCAGCAGACCATCGGCTCGGACTTCGTCAACAAGCTCAACGAGAACGGCGACACCGTTTCCGGCGTCGACTACACCGTCGTCGGCACCCGCTACGACGAGATCACCAATCCTTACGATCTGACCTTCCTGAAGCCCGCGCCCGGCGTGACGGTGCAGAACATCACCCTGCAGGACGGATGCGAGCAGGACGTGTCCGACCACCTCACGATGATGTACTCGCCACGGGCGCTGTCCATCGCGTTGCGTGCGCTCGACCCCGCCGGTCATCCGAATCTGGAATGCACCTTCAACCCGTGGTTGCTCGGCGGCGGAGGCTCGCTGTGATCTCCGGATAGACCTGCTTCCGTCGAGCGGCGTGGCATGTGCCCTTACTTCGCACGCTCGCTCGACGGAAGCACCGCCCGCCACGCGTTCCTGCCCGCCGGACGGAATCCCTCAACCCGCCTCCGTCCCGGCGCGCACGTCCCCGGCGCGTGGCGGTGTGCCCACCGAGCGGACCCTCGCACCCGCCGCTCGGTGGGCCTCGGCGTATTCGGGGGTGTGTGGCTCCACTACGTAGAAGCTTCGGACTCGATGCGTGCGAACTGCTCGCCCATACGGGTGGCCAGCGCTTGCGCGGCCGACAGCGGGCGCACCATCACCATGAAGTCGTCGATCTTGCCGTGCTCGTCGAAGTGCAGGAAATCGCATCCCGTCAGCTGCTTGCCGTCGACGGTGGCCTCGAAGACGAGAGCGTGATCGCGACCGCGCGCATCCGCGATCTCACGCACGTACCGGAAGTCTTCGAACACCCGGATCACCGCGCGCAGGATGGCCGCGGTGATCGCCTTGCCCGGGTACGGCTTGAACGCCACCGGGCTGGTGAACACCACATCGTCGGCGAGCAGCGCCTCGATGGCCGCTTCGTCACGTGCTTCGACCGCTTCACGAAAGGGATGCATGTCCGCACCTTTCATAGTCAATTCTATGAGTATGTTTGTGGAACATTAGCGACGTGAACGCTACTCGTCTAGAGCAGAGTAAACAAGGAATTGTATAGTCATCTCCTGTGTTAACCTGGGGCGATGGCGCTACGCAACGCGGTGCTCGCCGCGCTCCTGGAGGGCGAGGCGTCCGGATACGACCTGGCCAAAAGCTTCGACGCCTCGGTCGCGAACTTCTGGATGGCCACGCCGCAGCAGCTGTACAAGGAGCTCGACCGGATGGCGACCGACGGACTCATCGAGACCCGTGTCGTCCAGCAGGAACGCCGCCCCAACAAGCGTCTGCACGCCATCACCGCCGCAGGCCGGGATGCGCTGCACGAATTCATCGCCGAGCCCGCCAAGCCCACCGCCATTCGTGACGAGATGATGGTCAAGGTGCAGGGCATGGACGGCGAGGACGCGTCCACCGTCCGCGCCGCCGTCGCGGAGCGAATGGAATGGTCCAAGACGAAACTGGCGCGCTACGAACGCCTGCGGTCGCGGTTGCTGGACGGGCGCAGTGAACAGGCGTACCTGGCCGAGGTCGAACGGATCGGCCCGTATCTCACCCTGCTGCGCGGAATCTCGTTCGAGCAGGAGAACATTCGCTGGAGCGCGTTCGCCCTCTCCGTCATCGACCGGCGCATCGCGGCGCAGGCCGAGCAGCGCCACCCCGAGACCGACTCGCGCTCGCCTCGAGCGTCCGCCGATTCGGACCCGATCACCTCTGCCTGAATCGCCACGAACAGCCGCAGCTCGCCATCCTGCTCGTACACCCCGACTGGTTCCAGGGTGATCCGTGGCCTCGATGCGAGCCATATCGGAGCGGGCATCGGTGGACTCGCTCGCGGCATGCTCACCGGCTGGGTCACCGGGCAGTCGAACTCGTCGACCATCTCTCGATCGCTTGCTGGACCGAAAGCGAACGGCCAAGCGCGGCAATTCAGTTCGAATCGGGACTGAGGAGGGGAGTGGCCGCGTAGGTGGGAAGCGATCAGGTGACTGTTCGAGGCCGCGATCCGGTGACTGCGGCTATGCGTATACGTATACTGCAATCATGTTGGACCCCCTGAGTCTTGCAGTCGGCGCCGGCCTGCTCGGCGTCGGCTGGATATGTGGCCGCTTCGGGCATCGGCGGCGAGTTCGGTCGGGGGAGAAGAAACTTCCCGCGAGCTGCGGTTGCGGTCACGACTTGGCGCTGCACGACCGTGCGACAGGCAAGTGTCACGCCGAGGTCTCCCGTAAAGGCACCCACGGCCTACGAGAGTGGGTCGGCTGCAACTGCCGTCGTTACACCGGCCCGACCCCGCTCGAGGAAGTGTTCGCCGCACCCCTTCTCCCGCCGGAATCGTGAACGGACGGAAGATCGATGCCAGGCGGTCGTCGGCTCGCGTCCGGCAGGTGGCGCCCAACAACGGTATGGGCGGCCTGCTGCGGCGAGTGCATCGAGGTGGCTCGCCACACTGATCAGGAATCGAGAAGCGCCGCGTACCGAGCAGCGCATAGCGTTACTGCCATGAACATCACCACTGACCAGCCCACTATCGAGTCCGTCATGCTCGAGGTGGCCGATCCCTCTGCCGCCGAGGCCTTCTACGCCGCCGCGTTCGGTCTCGGCGACAAAGTGCGCGTGCGCGCCTCCGAGGCGCCGACGAGCGGGTTCCGCGGCTTCATCCTCTCGCTCGTGGTGTCTCAGCCGAGCACCGTCGACAGCCTCATCGGCACCGCCGTCGACGCAGGCGCGACGACGCTCAAGCCGGCCAAGAAGAGCTTCTGGGGCTACGGCGGCGTGGTGCAGGCTCCGGACGGCGCGATCTGGAAGATCGCGACGTCGGCGAAGAAGGACACCGGCCCGGCCACCCGGGAGATCGATGATTTCGTGGTGCTCCTCGGCGTCGACAACGTCAAGGCGACCAAGCAGTTCTATCTCGACCGTGGCCTGAGCGTGGCGAAGAGCTTCGGCAGCAAGTACGTCGAGTTCGACGCCCCGTCGTCGGCGGTCAAGCTGGCGCTCTACGGCCGCCGGGCCGCCGCCAAGGACGCCGGTGTCGCCCCGGAAGGCAGCGGGTCGCATCGGATCGTCATCGGCGGGGATATCGGGTCCTTCGCCGACCCGGACGGGTTCGCATGGGAGGCCGCCTCCGCCTGAGTCGGCATGAGGAGCTGTCTGGTTGTCCAGCTGTCGCAGGTGTAAGCGTGTTGCGAGGCAGCGGTTTCGTTCCGAGGGAGCGGCGTGGGTCAGTGGCGGGGTCGCGGGCCGAGCGGAGTTGGGTAGGCGGGCAGCGGGTCGCTCGGTCTGGCCCTACACTCGACGCACACGCACGCTTTCGACGGAGGTGATCGGCGGTTGAACCCCATGGATCCGCGCGACCAGCACACCGCACGTTATGAATCCGGTTACCAGCCGGGGAATTACCGTGATCCCGGGTACGGCCAAGATCACGGGTACCGCCAAGATCACGGATACGGCCAAGGTTCCGGGTACGGTCAAGAACCCGGCGCGTATCAGCAGTCCGAATATCCGGACCGGCAGTCTCGGCCGCAGCAGGGGCCGGACGTCAACATCGGCATGTTCGCAGGCGGTGTGATCGCGACGGCGGTGGTCACCGCGCTGGCGGCCTGGCTGTGCGCCTGGATCATCGAGATCATCGCCCACCGGGTGACCGAGAGTGGCAGCTTCGGGGTGTGGAACCCGATGGCCCAGGACGCGTATTGGTTCGCGGTCGTGGCCTTCATCTGCGCGCTGCTGGCCGGAGTGCTCTGGTACCTGCTGCGCCTCGGCACCCCCTCGCCGGAGCTGTTCTTCAGTTGGATCGTGGGAATCCTCACCGCCGCGGCGGTGATCATCCCACTGGCACTGTCCAGCGACCTCTGGGTGGGTCTCTCCACCGGGATCGAACACTTGGTGATCGGTCTCCCGATCTTCAGCTTGGTGCGCATGGTGGGCGCCAAGAGCATCGTGCACCAGTGAAGAACGACCGAGCGGCGGCCGGAACTGGGCAGCGTGCACGACCACGAATCGGCTGAGATCAGGTAACCCCCGGCACTCGCGCGTGAGCCGGCCTGCGGCGGGTACAAGGGGTTGATCATCTCGCTTCCCAGCGGACCGCTGCACGCCATGATGATCTGCCGATCAGTCGGCCTGCCGTAGGCGACGCTTGCGTCCGCTGCTGCCCACCACGCACTCGGTAGTACCGATTCCCGCAGTTCGATAGTGCGCCCGCGATCGGCAGGTAGCTCAGGTCGCTGCGGACGACGGGCACGCGCCGCTTCGTGAGCAGGCCGCCGACCGAGCCGCAGGGACTTCTCCTCCGGTGACCCGTGCACTGGGTGTTCGGCGAATGGTCGGCGATGAACTGCTGGGATGCCGCACAGGCGGGACCGTACGCTGTCGTGCGGGTGCACCCTTGCGGCTTCTGTGATCGGCGTCACTCCAAAAACTGCGCGAATTTCCGGCGACGGTGTCGAGAACAGCGCCCCGGCTCCGTCCCTGGTGCACGAGCGGCCCAACCGGCCGTACAACCGAGAAGGAGCTCATGGTGAAGTATCTGCTGCTCAAGCACTATCGCGGTGGCCCGGCCCCGACAATGGACCAGCCGCCGATGGATCAATGGACTCCTGACGAGGTCGACGCCCACATCCAGTACATGAACGATTTCGCCGCCCGCCTGCAAGAGACCGGCGAGTTCGTGGACGCGCGGGCCCTGGCTCCAGAGGGCACCTTCGTACGATCCGACGGTGCGGGACGCCCACCGGTGACCGATGGCCCGTTCGCCGAGACAAAGGACCTCATCGCGGGCTGGATGATCATCGACGTGGACTCCTGGGATCGAGCGGTCGAGCTGGCCGGGGAGCTGTCCGCGGCTCCCGGAGCCGGTGGCGAGCCGATTCACGAATGGCTGGAGGTGCGGCCGTTCCTCACCGAGTCGCCCGCGGTGACGGATTGAACGAGCCGCTGCTGCGGGAGCTGGTACCTGCGGTGATCGGTGTCCTCGTCCGTCGCGGAGCTGACTTCGCCTCGGCCGAGGACGCCGTTCAGGAGGCCGTGATCCGGGCACTGGAAGCCTGGCCGGAGGAACAACCACACAATCCGAAGGCGTGGCTGATCTCGGTCGCGTGGCGCAAATTCCTCGACGCCGCCCGGGCGGAGACGGCCCGGCGCGAGCGCGAGATCGCGGTGGAGGCCGAACCCGCCGGCGGCCCGGTGCCTGCCATGGACGACACACTGCGCCTTTACTTCCTGTGCGCGCATCCCACCCTGCCTCCGAGTTCGGCAGTCGCGCTGACCCTGCGCGCGGTCGGTGGCTTGACGACCAGACAGATCGCGACGGCCTACCTGATTCCGGAAGCGACGATGGCACAGCGGATCAGCCGGGCCAAACGGCGCATCGCCGGGGTCCGGTTCGAGCAGCCCGGCGACCTGGCGACCGTGTTGCGAGTGCTCTACCTGGTGTTCAACGAGGGATACAGCGGGGATGTCGACCTGGCGGCCGAGGCGATCCGGCTCGCCCGCCAGCTCGCTGCCCTCTCCGACGAGCCCGAAGCGGCCGGATTGCTCGCGCTCATGCTGCTGCATCACGCGCGCCGGGATTCGCGCACCGGGCCCGGCGGTCGCCTGGTGCCGCTGGCAGAGCAGGACCGCTCGCTCTGGGACGCCGAGCTGATCGCCGAAGGAGTGACGATCCTGCAGACCGCGTTGGCCCGCGACCGGCTCGGCGAGTACCAAGCCCAGGCCGCGATCGCCGCCCTGCACGCCGACGCCCGCACCGCGTCCGAGACGGACTGGGTGCAGATCGTGGAGTGGTACGACGAACTGCTGCTCCTCACCGGCAGCCCGATCGTGCGGCTCAATCGCGCCGTGGCGGTGGGCGAAGCCGATGGGCCACAGGCCGGCCTCGCCGCGCTCGGTGACGTCGACCCCGCCCTGCCGCGGTACATCGCGGTGACGGCATACCTGCGCGAACGCGCAGGCGATCTCAGCCACGCCGCCGACCTGTACGCCGAAGCTGCGCGCGCCGCCACCAGCTCGGCCGAACGCGACCACCTCACCCGCGAAGCGGCGCGCGTGCGGCACCACCTGCGATGCGATCATTGAGGCGTGCGCCACCTCCTCCGCTCGGTATGGGACGAACCCCACGCGCCTGACCCACCGCGGCGGTCGTGGCGGGACTGGGCGCTGGTGGGGGTGTTCGTAGGGCTCGCGGTGCTCGAAGGCGCTGTGCGGCACGATGTTCCGCATCGGGTCGTCTGGGTGCTCGTCGCGGTCGCGATCATGCCCACGCTGTTGTGGCGGCGGAGCAGACCGCTGCTGATGACCGGTATCGCGTTCGTAGGTTCGGCCGCGACGACCGTGCTGCTGGGTGGCGAACAGTCGGGCATCGACGCGATGGCGGTGCTGCTGCTGCTGCCGTACACGTTGTTCCGGTGGGGATCCGGACGTGCCATCGTGGCGGGATCGGTGATTGTCTTCGCGACGGCGGGCATCGCGCTGCTCGCAGGCGGTCTGCCGGTCCCCGATGCCGCCGGGGCGTTCGTCGTTCTGTCCTCGGCTGTCGCGCTGGGCTTGGCGTTCCGGTACCGGGCTCGGGCGAAGGCGCGTGAACTCGAGCAGGTCAAGCTGATCGAACGCGAACGACTGGCACGCGATCTGCACGACACCGTCGCGCATCATGTGTCGGCCATAGCGATTCGTGCCCAGGCCGGCCTGGCGACCGCGCAGTCCGCACCGGGCGCCGCCGTCGACGCCCTGCGCCTGATCGAGGCCGAGGCCGCGAGCACACTCGCCGAGATGCGCGCCATCGTGCGCGTGCTCCGGCGAGACCAGCCGCTCGCGGAAGAGGACCGCACCCCCACCCGCGGCATCACCGATCTGGAACGACTGGCCGAGACCACCGCTACCGGTCCGTCCGTCGACGTCGAGATCAGCGGCGATGTCACCGATCTGCCCGCGACCCTCGGCGCCGCGATCTACCGCTTGGCCCAGGAGTCGGTCACCAATGCCGTGCGGCACGCGCGAAACGCCACCCGCATCGAAGTCCGGGTCACCGCCGACGACGCAGCGGTGCGGCTGCTCGTGCGCGACGACGGCGACGGCGGTCCAGCCCGCTCGATCGTCACGCCGGGCTACGGGCTGGTCGGTATGAGCGAGCGCGCCGACCTGCTCGGCGGCACCTGTGCGGCGGGCCCGAACCCCGGCCGCGGATGGACCGTGACGGCCGTGCTGCCCCGCGAAGGCGCGGCGACATGAGGGCAGGCGAGCCGGTGGACACGAACCTGCGCGTGGTCGTCGCCGACGACCAGGAGATCGTCCGCACCGGACTGGTGATGATCCTCGACGCTCAACCGGGCATCGAGGTCGTCGGCGCGGCGGCCGACGGGGAACAGGCCGTCGAGCTGGCCCTCGACCTCCGCCCCGACGTGTGCTTGTTCGATATCCGCATGCCGCGCGTCGACGGTATCGAAGCCACTCGCCGGCTGGCCGGGCCGACCGTCGATGACCCCCTCGCCGTCGTCGTCATCACCACCTTCGACCTCGACGAGTACGTCTACGCGGCGCTGCGGGCCGGCGCCCGCGGATTCCTGTTGAAGGAGGCCGGGACCGCGATGCTCACGCAGGCCGTCCACGCCGCCGCGCGCGGCGACGCGCTGATCGCCCCGACTGTCACCGCGCGTCTGCTCACCGCCTTCGCCGGCGCCGGGCCCGCCGCGTCGCCGGTCCAGCCGGCCAGCGCGCTCACCGAACGCGAGGAGCAGATCCTGGCCGTCGTGGCCCGCGGGCGCACCAACCACGAGATCGCCGCGGAACTGCACATCAGCCTCAGCACGGTCAAGACCCACATCGCGAGCCTGATGGCCAAACTCGGCGCGCGCAACCGCGTCGAGATCGTCATCTGGGCCTACGAGACCCATCGCGTCAAGCGCTGACCGGTGGAGCGCATCGGCCGAAAGTCCTAGCGGCGACCGGCCTAACGGACGGCGCGGATCGAACCGCTCGTCCGATGTGGTGCGCCGGGCGGATCGCGAGGATTGCGTCATACCGTCAGCACTGGCGGCCCGGCTCCGGCATCCGAGGAGGACACCATGTCGACATGGGCGAACGCGATCACCCCCGACGCATCCGGCGGCGATCGGAGCCCCACGATGCGGGCGATCGTCCAACGCGGCTACGGCCCGCCCGAACAGGTACTCGCACTCGACGACATCGCCCGACCCACCCCCGGTGACGATGACGTCCTGATTCGGATGCGGGCCACCAGCGTGAACACCCCGGACTGGCTGGCGGTGACCGGAGTCCCCTACCTCCTGCGGCTGCAATTCGGGATCGCGAGACCGTCGACGCCGGTGCGGGGAAGCGACGTCGCCGGAATCGTGCAGACCGTCGGCAAGAACGTGACCGACTTCCGGCCGGGCGACGAGGTGTTCGGTTCGCTGTGGGACAACAGCGTCAAGTCGTCGGTGGGCACGTTCGCCGAATACACCGTGGCGCCGGCGTCCCAGCTGATCACCAAACCCACGTCGCTGTCCTTCGAAGAGGCAGCGGCAGCGGTCATGTCGGGCATCACGGCGCTGCTCGCGATACGAGACGTGGGCCGGGCCGGGCCCGGCAAGCGCGTGCTGATCAACGGCGCGTCCGGCGGTGTGGGGACATTCGCGGTACAGATCGCCAAGACGCTGGGCGCGCATGTCACCGGCGTGTGCAGCACCCGCAACGCCGAGTTCGTCCAGTCGCTCGGCGCCGACGAGATCATCGACTACACGCGCACGGACTACACCCGAGGCACCCAACGCTACGACCTGATCCTCGACAACGTGTTGAACCACCCGCCCGCCTCGACTGCCGAACTGCTGACAGCCGGGGGAACCTTCATCCCCAACAGCGTCGGGCCCGCCCACGGGCTGTTCGGCAGCCTGCCGCGAATCGCGCGAGCGATGACGATGCGCTGGGGCCCGACCGACGTCCGCACCGCCACCTGTCTCCCCACCCGCGAGAACCTCGACGATCTCGCCGCTCTGCTGGTGTCCGGCGACGTCAAGGTGATCATCGAGAAGTCCTACCCACTCACCGAAGCCGCTCACGCGGTCGCCCACATGCTGGCGCATCACGCCAGAGGCAATATCGTCATCACCATGTAGGCGGCCCGCCCACTACGACCGGTCGCGCCCCTCGGCGGTTCAGCGGGCGGCGGCGAGCGCTGCGAGGGTCTCGGCGGAGGTGTGCGCCGGTTCCCAGCCGAGGTGCCGCTTCGCGCGGGTGGTGTCCATGACCACGGGAGTGCGGACGATGTGCAGCCACTCGAGAGTGGCGGGCACGAAGGGGAGACGGGCGAGAGCCGCGGATGCGGCGGTGGCGGCGACCGCGGGGACGCGCACCGGCCTGCCGCCCAGCGCGGCTACCACGTCGGACAGGCTGAGGGTGCCGTCGCCGGCGATGTTGTAGGCGCCGGGCGGCGCGTCCGCGGTGGCGGCCAGTGCGATGGCGGCGGCCACGTCGTCGTGGTGGACGAGTTGCAGCGGGTGTCCTGGGTCGGGGATCACCGGCTTGAACAGCGGATTCGACCGAGCCAGCGTACGCAGCGGACGGGGAAGTTTCTCCCACGGCAGATCGTGCAGGGCCGGTGCTTTCGGGCCGGCCACGATGCACGGCCGCAGCACGAAGACCTCGAGGCCGGAGCCGGTGGTGATCTCGGCGAGCGCCGCCTCGCATTCGGCCTTCTGCTCGGAGTAGTAGTGCTCGGGCGAACCCTCGGGCGGTACGTCCTCGGTAATGGGGGAGGGATTTTCCGGGTGGTAGCCGTAGGCGGCGACCGAAGACGTGTAGACGAGGCGGCGGGCCCGCTCGGAGGCGGCCGTCGCCTCGAAGACGTTGCGGGTGCCCGCGAGATTCACTCGCGCGCTTTCCGCTCGCGAACCCATGATCACGAACGCCAGGTGGATCACCACGTCGGCGTCCGCGACCAGGGCGTCCACGGCCGCTCGGTCGAGGATGTCGCCGCGCCGGTACTCGGTCTTGGTCCAGCCGTGCGCGGCAGGGTCGAACGGTCGGCGGGCCATCCCGACGATCCGGTCCACTGCCGGGTCGTGCTGAAGTGCGGTGACCGCGGAGATGCCGATCTCGCCGGTCGGCCCGGTGACGGCGACGGTGATGCCCATACGGCCGGAATTCCCCGGCCACGGTCGGCGAAACCGTGCTCAGTCGGGCGGTTCGACGGCGCCCGCGTCCTCGTTCACGTCCTGATTCTCCGGGGTTACGCGGGTCTCGAGATCCAGGTCGTCGGGGTGGGAGGTGTCGGTCTGGTCGCCCAGTTCGGGTGCGTTCTGGTTTCCGGGTTCGGTCACGCTCATGGGCTACCCACCGGGGTGGTTTTCACGCGGAGAGCGCGCAGTCGAGTCGTAGGTGCCCATCAGTCGCAGAAGCATTGGACGACATGCATATGAGTTCGCACTGGTCGGCATCGACTGCAGTGCTCGAGCCGGACCGCGTGTCTTCTGCGCGTTTCAGTCCGATGAACTGCCGGTATTTGAGATAATCAAGGTGGACGCGTACTCGGTACGCACAGGTTTCTGCGCGCTCAGACCCCTCCAACTGTTCCGCCGTGAGCATTCACGATGCGGGAGTCGGCGATATCGAGCCGACGACTCGGTACGGCAAGCACATTCGAATCCATTGCGATGTGTCACGAGATCAGCGAAGGACTCTCGGCATGGCTCGATACCTGTTGGCAGCGAGTCCGATACCCGGGCATGTGGCACCCATGCAAGCCGTCGCGGCTGACCTGCGGCGGCGTGGTGATCAGGTGCGCTTGGTCACCGGAACTGCGTATCGCGCATCCAGCCGGGCGCAGGGTGTCGAATTCTCGGCGCTGCCGCGAGACGCCGAAATGACACGCGCTGCGCTGCCACGAGGTCGAGCTTCGGATTTGATACGGCGGTGGCGAACCGGCCGGGCGGAGCTGCGGTCTGCTTTCCTCGCCCCGATGGCCGCACAGTGCCGTGCGCTGGCCGGTGAGCTGGAGCGAACGGAATTCGATGCCGTTCTCGTCGATGTGATGTTCACCGGGGCCATTCCGCTGCTGTTGTCGCAGCGGAAGCGGCCGCCGGTAATTGTCTGCGGCGTCGTTCCGTTGATGTTGTCCAGCGCGGATTGTCCGCCGTTCGGGATCGGCTGGCAGCCGCAAGCTGGTCGTGATTACACGGCTATGAACCGCTTCGTGCAGCAGGTCTTGTTTCGTGGTGACCAGGCCAGGATGAACGCGATTCTGCGTGCGCTCGACATGGGGCCCGCGCCTGTTTTCCTGCTGGACTGGCCTCTCCTGGCCGATCGGATTCTGCAGTTCACTGTGCCCGGATTCGAATATCCGCGAGGAGATCTGCCGCCGTCGGTGGTCTTCACCGGACCGATTTCGAACCCGATGTCCGGGGATGCCGACTTGCCGAGTTGGTGGCCCGCCCTGGGGGAGGCAAAGAGGATCGTTCACGTCACACAGGGCACATGGGACAACCGGTGTTTCGATCAGTTGCTCCGCCCCACCCTGTCCGTGCTGAGCCAACGCTCCGACGTGCGGGTTGTGGCGTGCACCGGTGGCTCGCCCACACCGATCGGGCCCCTGCCTGCCAACGCGTACGCCACCGATTTCATCCCCTACGCACAGCTTTTGCCCCGCGTCGACGTGATGATCACCAATGGTGGCTACGGTGGCGTGAACCAGGCACTGAGCTACGGCGTGCCATTGATCGTCGCGGGCGATACCGCGGACAAACCGGAGACCGCGGCCCGCGTGGCATACGCCGGAGCAGGCGTCGATCTCGGTACCGCATGGCCGCGGTCCGCAGCTATCGCGACGGCGGTCGACAGGGTGCTCGATTCCGGCAGCTTCCGTCACGCGGCAAGCCGGTTGGCGGCGGAGATGGCGAAGCGGTCGCCCTTCGAGGTGATCGCTGCGGTACTGACGGAGGTGTCCTCAGGCCCGCAGCGTTCCGCGTCCGCCATCCGCGAACGGCATTCGAGTCCGAGGAACCGAGGATGACCGCGCGTGCGGGATCCCTCGGCTCACTGCCGCTCGACGCGTTCGGTCACAGCCACCAGCGCGGGGGTAAACGGGCTCGAGAACGCGGTGCCGCGCCGTTCGCGCCGCCACCGGGGTCCGGCCGATGCCTGCCGTTCTCGCTGCCGAGAGGAGATGGAATTGATCCGCACGGAACTCGATGCCGCCGGCATCACGGAACAGGGACTGCGGCGGTCGTATCGGATCTGTCGCGAGCTCAACGCTCGGCATGGGAAAACCTTCTTTCTCGCCACTCGGTTGCTCGCACCCGATCAACGGCCCGCCGTGCACGCGCTGTACGGATTCGCCCGGCGCGCCGACGATATCCTGGACGAATTCGACCCGTTTTTGTCGACGGCCGAACGCGCTGCCCGATTGGACAGGCTGGCACGACAGTTCGAGGCCGGGGACACCGGTGGCGATCCGGTGCTGGCCGCGGTGCTGCACACCGCCGAGGCCTATCGGATACCGAGCCATCTGTTCAGTGCGTTCTTGGCCTCGATGCGTCTGGATCTCTCCGTCACCGACTTTCCGGACCGCGCCGCGCTGGACCGCTACGTCTACGGTTCGGCGGAGGTGATCGGGCTACAGCTGCTGCCGGTGCTCGGCACCACGGACTCGGCGGCGGCAGCGCCGTACGCGGCCGCCCTCGGCAAGGCATTTCAGCTGACCAACTTCCTGCGCGACGTCGATGAGGACCTGGCTCGTAACCGCATCTATCTGCCCGCTGACGAGCTGGCCGCGTACGGCGTGGACCGAGAGTTGCTGTTCTGGTGCCGCCGACATCGCCGAGGCGAGCCGCGAGTGCGTCGCGCGTTGGCGGCGCAACACGCGATCACCAGAAAGATCTATGATTACGCGCTCGGTGGGATCGAGTTTCTCGCGCCCCGCTCGCGGCCATGCGTAACGACCGCGGCAACCCTGTACGCAGAGATACTCGACCGCATCGAAGCCGCGGATTTCGAGGTGTTCGGCCGACGTGCCAGAGTCGGAATCGGTCGGCGACTACAGGTCGGCGCGGCGGGCCAGCTGCGAGCGTGGTGGGTACGGCGACCCGCCGGACCGGCTCGGCCGAACACTTCGCGCGCCACACCGGACGATTCCGCATTACCGCTCGATTCCGCCGATCCGCGCGAACATACGTGAGGTGTTGGTATGGACCATTGGCGTTATCTCCTCGTTCTCGTCGCCTGCCTGGTACTGACCGCTCCGCTGGAGTTCCTCGGTCCTGGTGTCTACCGCCGGCCGCGACTTCTGCTCGGCGCCCTGCTGCCCACCGTCGTGTTGTTCGTGGTCTGGGACCTGGTGGCGATTGCCGGCGGCGTGTGGGATTTCAATCCCCGCTATCTCCTCGGGGTATTCCTGCCCGGCGCGATTCCGCTGGAGGAGCTGCTGTTCTTCCTCGTTGTCCCGCTGTGCGGGCTGCTGACCTACGGCGCGGTCGAAACACTGCTCGACATGGGCCGCCGCAGCGCCAGGAGCGCGACGAAAGGGCAGCGATGACGAGCTTTGTGGGTTCGGGGTACACGCTGCCCGCCGTTGCGGCGGTCGTCGTGGTGTGTCTGGTCGAGTGCGCGCTGTTGCGGACCGGGCTGTTCCGGCGGCCCGGCTACTGGCTGACGATACTGATCGTCCTGGGGTTTCAGATTCCCGTCGACGGGTGGTTGACCAGGCTCGACGCGCCGATCGTGCGGTACAACCCGAAACACATTCTCGGACTTCGATTTCCCTGGGATATCCCGGTGGAGGACTTCTTGTTCGGTTTTGTCTTGGTGACATCCGCGCTACTGGGCTGGGAGCGGACACGGCAGCGGCAGAGGGGTGCGCGGCAATGAGGTTCGGTGCATCGGCTGCTCGGCGCGGCGGGGATCCCCGGCGGGTGCGCTATCCGGCAGCCGCGGGGCACATGGACGTCGGCCGTGGCGGTCGGCGCCCGTGCGCCGTTGTGGTCGGTGCGGGGATCGCGGGCCTGGCGGCCGCGACGGGGTTGGCCGAACGAGGCTTCCACGTCGAGGTCATCGAACGCGAGCGGTACCTGGGTGGACGCGTCGGCGGCTGGGCCGAACACCTGCCCGACCGCAGCGCGGTCGGGATGAACCGTGGCTTCCACGCGTTCTTCGCGCAGTACTACAACCTCCGGAAACTGCTGGCTCGCACCGATCCGCAGTTAGACAGGCTGCGGCGGCTCGATGACTACCCGCTCATCGATGCCGAGGGCCGTCGCGACACCTTCCGTCATCTTCCGAGCACCCCGCCTTGGAATGCGCTCGCCTTCGCACTGCGCAGCCCGACCTTTCGCCTTCGCGATCTGATTCGTATGGACCCACGCGCTGCCGCGCCGCTGGCCGCGGTCTCGGTCCCGGACATCTACCACCGGATCGACCACCTGGATGCGGAAACGTTCCTGCGTCGCGTCAACTTTCCCGACGCAGCCCGCCACCTCGCATTCGAGGTCTTCTCGCGCAGCTTCTTCGTCGCTCCCCAGCACATGTCCGCCGCCGAGCTGGCGACGATGTTCCACATCTACTTCCTGGGCTCCAGTGAAGGCCTGCTCTTCGATGTGGCAGAAGACAATTTCGATGTCAGCCTGTGGACACCGCTCGCGGACTACCTCACCGCGCCGCGAGTGCCCGGGCGGCCAGGCACGGTCCGCTTCCACACGGGCGTGTGCGTCGACCGAATCGATACCGATGACACGACCGGGTTCCGCGTGGCAGACGACACCGGCGCCGAGATGAAAGCCGACACGGTGGTCTTGGCCGTCGATGTCACCGGGCTGCGCCGGATCGTCGCCGCGTCACCGACACTCGGCGATGCCCCATGGCGTTCACAGGTAGCCCACATGGCTGTCGCACCGTCCTTCGCCGTGCATCGTCTGTGGCTGAACCAGCCGGTGCGCGCCGACCGTCCGAGCTTCCTGGGCACCGGAAATCTGGATCCGCTCGACAACATCAGCGTGGTGAACAGGTACGAGAAGCAAGCAGCGGACTGGGCGGGCGGAAACGGTGGAAGCGTCGTCGAATTGCACGCCTACGCCGTCGCGGACGAGATACCGTGCGACGCGGCACGTCACGAGGTGCGCGACCGGTTGCTGGCCCGGCTGTACGAGATCTACCCCGAGACTGCCGAGGCCCGCATCGTGGGGGAGAACATGTTGTGGCGGCAGGATTGCCCACGGTATGCGCCTGGAGACTTCGCTCGACGGCCCGGCGTATCGACTCCGCACCCCCGGTTGGTCCTGGCCGGCGACGGCATACGGGTCGACCTGCCGGTAGCTTTGATGGAACGGGCCGCGACCACCGGCTGGATCGCGGCCAACACGCTCGTGCGTCAGTGGGCGGGCGCGGGGCACTCCCTGCAGACGGTCCCCAGCCATGGCCGATCGGCGATCCTGCGCACGCTCGCCACCCGCCAGAGGACGCCGTGAGCAAACGCGCCGAGTTCGGCAGATGGCCGAAAGACATTCCGCTGCAGCGATTCTCGCCCGAAAAATGGTCCCGGCAGCGGCCGACACACGCGGATGCGGACCCCGGCCTCATCGCGGCCGCACTGCGATGGTCACAACAGCGGCCATCGGGTAACTGGTACACCTTCGCCGCCAGTCGCAGTGTCGGCCGCGACCGTCCGTTCGGCACGACCATCTGCGGGGTCGAACTCGTTGCCTGGCGAGACGAGCGGAACATCCTGCACGTCGGTCCGGGCGCGTGTCCGCACCTGGGAGCACCACTCACCCAGGCGCAGGTCGACGACGCCGCACTGATCTGCCGATGGCACGGTCTGCGGGTAGAAGCAACCGGATCCGCCCGATGGTGTCCGTACCCCAGTTACGACGACGGCGTGCTGGCCTGGGTACGGCTGGACGCGATCGGAAAGCAATCACCCGCCGACACACCGATCATCGGCGCCCGCCCCGCCGACACCACCGTGCACGCGGTGACGCGTTTGACCGGCGTATGTGAGCCCCGCGACATCATCGCGAATCGACTCGATCCCTGGCACGGCTCATGGCTGCATCCGTACTCGTTCACCCACTTGGAGGTGGCGCAGGCGCCGCCGCGGCGCGATATCACCGAGGAGAATCATCGGTTCTTGCTCACCGTGACTTTCCGAGTGACCCGTCGGCTCGGCGTGCCCGTCGAGGCCGAGTTCACCTGTCCGGATCCGCGCACCGTCGTCATGCGAGTCGTCTCCGGTGAGGGAGCGGGAAGCGTGGTCGAAACCCACGCGACCCCGATGGGTCCCGGACCCGACGGCCGCCCGCGCACCGCGGTGATCGAGGCCGTGATCGCGAACTCGGAGCGGCCGGGGTTCCGGTACGCGCGTCGGGCTCTGCCGGTGTTGCGCCCGCTGATGACTCGCGCCGCGACGCGGCTGTGGCGTGACGACATGGCGTACGCCGAGCGCCGGTATCAACTGCGTACTCACCAGGTGTAGAGACTGTCTCCAGAGGTAGGCGCGCCCGCCACGGTGGCCTCCAGCATGTATGACGCTTTCGTCACAAAGCTTGGTCGGCACCACCGTCGCCTTCAACCGGGACGGATCCTTGATCTCGCACGGCAGGACCATCGGCAGCGGCCGACTCGTCTACAGCAGCTGGCTCACCATGCAGCAGAACGGCGAGAAGGACCGGAAGGCCTGCGCCTACAACGATTTCGCACTGGTGAAGATCGCGGCGGCGGATCTGGGCAAGGTGAACCCGAGCCTGCCGCACTGGGGCGGGCCGACCGGAATCAATACCACCGGAGCCGCGGCGGGCGATCGCGTCTACAGCTACGGCAACTCCAGCCTGCGTGGCGGCGTCTCCGGTCTGTCCCCCCAGGTCGGCGAGAGCGTGAACGATGACCCTGCCGTCGGCGGCTGGACCCACACGCTCAACCGCGCCCACGCCCGGTATTCCCGGCGACAGCGGCAGCGCCTTCCTCGATCGCGATGGTCGCGCCCTCGGCACCCTGTCGACCCTCGGCATCGCCCTTCCCATCGTCAACCATGTCGGCGACATCGACCAGGAACTGGACTACGCCCGAACACATTCCGGCATCTCCGGACTCCGGTTCGTTCTGGGTACCGAACCGTTCGACCCCAACCGATGAAGGGTCGATGACCATGACACAACGGGGATGTCGAGTCTTGGACGTCGAGAATTCGCCGCCGATCGATCGGTGCTCGCACGCGTATTGTGACGAATTCGTCAGAACAACTTGACTGAGACTTTGCGTCGCATATGACGATATCATCAGTCTTCGGAGGGAGTCGTCGGCCCTCGGCCCTCGCCGAATTCCGGCAGGAGCACTCTGCCGACACAGCGCCCACCGCGGTAGCTCCAAGGCCGGGTCGAAATTCAAAGGCGAATCCTCATGACCAAGATCGATTACTTTCCTGTGCATCTCGAAGTCGAGCGGGGTGACCAACCGAGCGTCGAGAGGCGGTCGCGCACTGGATATCTCGGAAATTCCGCGCTCGCGACCGCCGCCCTACTCGCTATGATCGCGATAATCCTGCCGAGCTACGTCGCCGACAGGCTGATCAAATTCCCTGCTCAGGTTCGGCAGGTGATCGCGTCCGGCACAGGCACGATGGCGGATCTCGATCTGCAGTTACAGGGCAGACTCCACGTCGAACGCGACGTCCCGATCGAACTTTCGACCTTGGTGACCACTGTCGGGCCCACAGATTCCGAGACTGTCACACTGCGTGTCACGCAGCAGTCGACGAGGCTGGACCGCTCGGGCCGGGACAGTCTTCTCGATGCGCTGGTCGACCAGGTGAGCATGAACCGGACCACCCCCGCGGCGCGGCGAAGTCCAGCACTGACGGTTTTCGAGCCCGGTCAACGTCCGCTCGAGACAGTACGCAACGGGTTGCAGTACAAGTTTCCTTTCGACACCGGCAGGCGCGATTACCCGTACTTCGACGTCATCTCCCAACAGGAGATTCGCCTGCGGTACATCGATGAGGCCACTGTGCGAGCGGGACTGCGACTCCTGCATTTCCGCGCCGACATCAACCCGGTCGAGTTGTCCGGTCTACTGCCGACGCGGGGGCCGCTGACTCTCCCCGCGCGGATGACGGGGCGAACCGGTGACGAGGAATCGGTCACGATGTCGCTGTACTACTCCGCTACCCGCGACCTCTGGGTCGATCCCGTCACCGGCGCGATCATCGTGGTGAGCGAGCATCAACGTCGGTATCTGGCCACCGCCATAGCCGATCCCGCACCTGTCACCGTCTTCGACGGCAACCTGCGCTTCGATGAACAGACCATCGACGAAATGATCAGCCAATCGCAGGCAGCACGCGAGCGGATCGCTGCATTGCGAACATATGGACCTGTGGCCGCGGCGATCACAGCGATGGTCGCACTGGCTTTCGGTGTCCGGCGACTGACGGCATCGCGACGACACGCTGTGCGGTGAGCCGGCTGCCCGACACGCCGCCGCCCCTTCGGCAGCGCGGGCGGGGCCGGCCGGAGGCGGTGCACGCGGCTCGCTCGGGACGCAGGTACGGATCGGCGCGCAGATCCAGCACTACTCGGCCCTTTTCGACGAGCGCGCGGAACGCGGATTGCTTTCGCGAGCAACGTGAGCCGGTCATGCCGATGTCAGGATGATCTTTCGGATGTGCGTCGTGCGAGGTCAGGGTTCTTCGCCGTCTTCATGATGTCGTAGTGGGGCAGGGTGGGTCGGGCATATACGCCGCCTGACCGGGCAAAGGGCCGTCCGGTTCAGCTTCGGATGCCGAGCGTGCCGGTCCAGGTGGGCGTGTCGAGACCGGCCCGCGCGGCCAGTGCGAACATGGCGGCGAGGTCGTTGTCGGTGCGTGGTTGGGAATCGTCCTCGGGGTAGTGCTGTGCCTTCAACCGCACCATCGTCTCGGCGAAGGATCGAAGTACGGTCTCGGTGAGAGCGCCACGCTCGGCGTCGTCGAGCAGTTGTTCACACAGCTCCGGCATACCGGTGTCGGTGGCGTCGAACTCCAGCCGTTCGGCGATCTCGCCGACCGCGTCCACCCGTGTCGTCAAAGCCGAGATGCCACAGTCGAGTCCGTCGTCGGCCAGATCGTTGGGGTAGGGCGCCCGGTGCCAGGCCCCCTCATCGAACCAGTAGATACAGCCGACCATGTAGGCATTGATCAGATCCTGCAGGTAGCGTCGCGGCAACCATTCCGGCGCTCCGGCCAGCAGGTCGATCGCGGGCTCGTACCCCTTGACCTTGCTCGATTCGTCTTCTCCGACGAGCACTGCACGGCCGTCGCCGAACCACTTCAGCACCCACCAGGTACAACCGCAGTCGTCCCAGTGCAGGCCGTCGTCATCGATCCAGTATCCCGAACGATGCTGCTGCGGCTCGAGCTCTTCGTCGCGATCGTAGGTAGCGACCGCTACGGCCGCCCACCGCGCCCACAGCAGCCGCGCATCCGGCAGATCGGCAGGGCGCCCGGGCCGGTGTAGCTTCGCCAATGCAGTTCTCCTGATTCGTGTTCGGTGTCAGCTTCGGCAGCCGCTCCAGCATCTCGTATACGCGCAGTATCGCCGACCGCCGCACCTACCTACGCGCCACCATCAGACGCACTGCGCGGTCTTGCCTCTACTTGTGTTGCGCCATCAGGGCAATCGGGCCGATTCGTGAGGTGTCCAGACCCAATCCGAACCGGGAGAATGCGCTGCCTTCTTCGGCTTAGCGTTGGCGGAGCTTGTGCGTCGTCGAGAGCTGAATCGGTGGCGGGTAGACGAACGTGACGGTTGGAGGAAAGCTAGCGATGAAACCTAGTTCCGACGTCGGCGCCGGACGTGCGGCCGCGTCTGTTGCCGATTCGGGCAGCGTGCGGGTGAGAATCCGAACAGCTCGGCGCTCCGCGGCTCACGCGCTCGTCGTGCTGGCGGTGACGTTCGCCGTGATCGCAGGACTGGTCACGGCGTCACCGCCTGGCAGCGCCGATACCGCGTCGATCACCGGCTCGTGGGCCGAGGACGACCGGACCGTGCAGTTGCGGGTGCATTCCGCGGCGATGGGGCAGGACATCATGGTGAAGGTGCTGCGTCCGGCCGACCGTTCGGTGCCGAGGCCGACGTTGTATCTGTTGAACGGTGGCGGTGGTGGACAGGACAGCGCGACCTGGCAGAAGAACACCGACGTGTTGCGCTTCCTTGCCGACAAGGACGTGAATGTCGTGCAACCGGTGGGTGGGCGCTGGAGCTATTACACCGATTGGCGTGCGCCGGACCCGAAACTGGGTGTGTACAAATGGAAGACGTTTCTCACCGAAGAGCTGCCGCCGCTGATCGACGCCGAGTTCGGCACCACCGGCGTAAACGCCATCGCGGGCCTGTCCACCTCCGGAACCTCGGTGCTGCAGCTGCCGATCGCCAAACCCGGGCTGTACCAGGCAGTCGCGGCCTACAGTGGTTGCGCGCAGACCAGTGACCCGATCGGCCGTGAGTTCATCGAACTCGCTGTCGAAAGCTGGGGCGGCGGCGACACCGAGAACATGTACGGCCCACCCGACGACCCGATGTGGGCGGCCAACGATCCCTACCTGCACGCCGACCAACTCCGCGGCATCCGCCTGTTCCTGTCCACCGGGACCGGCATTCCGGGCATGTATGACACCTACAACGGCGCGTATGCCCAGCCGGGGCCGCGTGGCTATCTGAACCAGCTCGTGCTGGGCGGCGTGATCGAGGCTGCGGTGAACTGGTGCACCCACAACATGCGCGACCGGCTCAACGCTCTCGGTATCCCCGCCACCTATGACTTTCAGCCCACCGGTACCCATTCCTGGGGGTATTGGCAAGAAGCGCTGAAGAATTCGTGGCCGGTCTTGGCGGAGGGCCTCGGGCTGCCGCTTTGAGCGATGAGTGCAGGATGAGCGCTGGCCGTGAGCGGAATGTCGCGGTGGCAGTGCATCGTCTGGACTCGGCATGGTGATAGTCGTCGACCGGCCGAACCCCGGAGGCATTGCGGGAGCGGTGCGAGGCGGTCGGTGAACGCTGGTGAGCGTGGTTTCAGTCGGCGGCGAAGCGTGCGGCGTTGGCTGCGGCCCACCGGGCGAAGGTAGTCGCGGGTCGGCCGGTGACGTCCTGGACGCTGGTGATGGGCAGGGTCGCGGGGTCCGGGTCGAAACCGCAGAGAACATTGTCGACATACCAGGTCGCGGTGTCGCCCATGGTGGGGGTCAGCGCGGTGATGGTGTCCTCGCGCGAGGACCGGTGCAAGCTGATGTCGCGGCCGAGTGCGTCGGCGAGGTGCCGGACCAGGTCTGTGCGAGTGAGGATCTCCGGCCCCGCCAACGGGAAGGCGCGGCCGAGATGGTTGTCGCTCAGCAGGGCGGTGGCGGCGACGGCGGCGATGTCGTTCATGGCGATGGGCGCGCTCGCGGCTTCGGGCCGCGGATCCCGCACGGCGCCTGAGCGGATCTGGTGCGACCAGCTGAGGGTGTTCTCCATGAAATCGCCAGGCCACAGGTGGGTCCAGGCCAGGCCGCTGTCCTCGACAGCCATGCAGACGCCGCCCCACCAGCTCTCCGGTTCGCCGGACAGATCGACGACATGCCGGACACCGGCCGCGCGGGCCAGCGCGAGCACCTCGGTGACACTGTCCGGTGTCGGCGCCAGGTACATCCGCTCCACACCCGCGAACGCCGCGGGCAGGGTGTCCGGCCGACGCAGGTGGCCCTCAACGACCTCGACCCCAGCGGGCAGCGCTGCCTTCCGTGGGTTGTTGGTCAGTGCGCGGATATCGTCGACTCCCTGCGCGAGCAGGTGGTCGACGACCTTGCGGCCGATGTTCGCGGTGGCTCCGGTTACCAGGATGGTCATCTGTCCCTCTCCGGTGTGGGTGCTGAACAACCCATCCTGCCAGCCGATTCGAGATCACGGTGCCGGTGAAGAACAGATGACCTTGCGTCGCGGTCGGTCTTCACTGTGTGCCGCTCCATGGTGCATCCGATCCGATAACGGCCGTCGGATCCCGTTCGATGTCTTGTCACCGAGAATGTCTCGTCGGCAGGGCGACGCAGTACGCCCTCGTGGTATCGAATGCCGAAACGGAAGGCGCAATCAATCGACAGAATAACTGTGCGTATTCAAGTTCATATTTTTGTGAATATCCACGACAAGTTCGCAAACATTGATCTGAAAGCCTCCAAAATCGGCGTGAATAGTCAGCTGGAGCCCACGGGCCGTGATCTGATCGGCCTCGTCCCGAACCCGGGACGCATCACACAGCACCGAGGAATACGTATGAACCGCAAGATTATTCGTCCGTTCGCCGTCGCCGCGTTCACGCTGTCCGCCGTCGCCCTCGGCACCGCCTCCGCGGCTGCCACCACGGCCACACCCGTGTCGGGCTCGGTGGAAGTGTGCACCGGCATCCCGGTCGGCCCGGTCGAGATCAGCTTCTGCCTGTAATCGGCCTGCTCAGTTGTACACGGCGGTGGCGAGGCCGTTCCGGAATCGTCACCGCCGCGCAGCAAGGTCGATCGGCGGCAGCCCAACGGCGCCCAGGCCGTCGGCGATGTGGTCTTCCGGCGCAAGATCGCACTTCAGGTCGGCGGCTCGGACCTGGCCGGGCTCAGGAGGATTCGGGTGCACGCAGCGCCAACGGCTCTGAGCCCGGACAGTTGCTCTGCTGACTACCTGATTCTCGTCCTGGCGTTGGTTGTCGGAATCCCTAAACGATCCGGATATCCGTTCCTCTTTCTCACAAGCGGAGGTGGAACGGCAAGTTCGGCGTTCGAGGTAGCGTAAGTCCCTGCCCAGTGGCCTATGGGTGGTAAGGAGTCACAATGTCTGTCGCTACCTCTGCTGAGCCGTTTCTGACCTCGTCGGGCCAGCCGGTTTCGACTCCGCTGAAGGATGTGCGGAACATCTCCCGCCAGATGGTGGGTCATTTCATCGAGAACGTCGTGCCGTGCGCGACGTTGCCCGGCGAAGCTCTCGATGGCGATATCACCACCGTCACTCGGGTGTGCTTGGAATTGACGAAGAGCATGCTCGACGGGCGGGACCTTCCGGGGCGGACCGAGCGAGTGCGGGATGCCGCCGGCGACTGGGCACGGGAGGGGATCCCTATCGACACCATCCTTCACGCTATCCACGAAGGCTTCAAACTCGGATTCGACCTCCTTCTGGCCGATGCCACCACCCATGACTACGCCACGGTCGCCGGGATCGCCCGACGTCTGATGGATGCCCTGGGCATGATCACCTCAGCAGTGTCGGTGGCCTACGTTCGCGAACTACGTTCGGCGGTCAGCGAGCATCACACCGCCGTCCACACATTGACCTCGGCGCTACTGGGCGGACAGAACCCCTCGACCATGGCACGGGAGTGTGGCATCGAGGTAGCCGACCGCTATCACGTAATGGCATTGGAACTGCCACCGCATCCCGAGGAACGCGATTCCTCGCTCGATGCGAAAGTGGTCGCGCGCCGGAAGTTACGGCGGGTTCAGGCGGAACTGGCCAACCGGTGCGGCGGCAAAGTGTTGTCATTGTTGAGCGTCGACGGCGGTACGCTGCTGTTACCCGTCTCGGAATTCGCCGATCCGGATCTGGACCAGTTGATCGTTCATTTGTCCGCCGCGGCTCAGGTACCGGTCAAAGCGGTTGTCATGGCAGCGGCGCCCGCGGAGATCCCGCGCGCTGCCGAGCAAGTTCATGAACTCGTCGACATCGTTCACCGGCTCGGTGGCGAGAGCAAGGTGTATCGCCCGCACGAATTGGCATTCGAGTACCAGTTGACCCGGCCCGGCCCAGCCCGCGACTACCTGAGTGCTGTCCTCGATTCCCTCGAAGAGCACCCGGAGTTGCTGCAAACGCTCGAAGTGCATATGGCGATGAACATGCAACGCGCGCGGACCGCTCGCAGACTGTACGTGCACACGAATACGGTGGACTACCGGTTGAAACGGATCGAACAGATCACCGGATTCGGCCCGAACGACGTCACCGGCCTGTGCTATCTGAGGGCGGCGCTACTGATCCGGGCGCATCGCGGCCCCGGCGCGGCCGCCGTGGGCTCAGATGGGACGCGTTCCTACGCAGTGTGATACGCGCGCCTCGCGACAGGATCGTGTCCGTCGGCGCTGGAGCGATCGCCACTCCGATACGTACTGGGGGCCGGCTCGCCGGCTTCTGGTGAATGTCGCGATCGAGCTGCGGGAAGTAGGCGTGTAATCGGCCACAAGGTGGACGTGCCGGATACTGGCCGCATGCCCCACGCCCGGATGGATCCGCGATCCCTGCCGATCGAGTTGCGTGCCTACCTGGAAGATCTCGTGCGACGCGCCTGCACCCTCTGTGGCAGTCAGCTGATCAGCGTCATCGCGGTGGGGTCGGTCGCACTCGACGACTATCGACACGGGCGCAGCGACGTCGACGTGGTGATCGTCGCCGCCCCGTCACTCCCTGCGCAGGTTCTGGGTGAGCTGGCCGAGTCACTCGCTCACCCCGCGCTGTTCTGCCCGGCGGCCGGGCTGGAGTTGGTGGTCTACGGTGCGGACTTCGTCGCCGTTCCGTCCGGCGAGGCCGGTTACCTCATGGACCTCAATACCGGTCCGATGCTGCCGAACCGCGTGAGTTTCGATCCGGCGGAATCATCGTCTTTCTGGTATGTCATCGATCGTTCCATCGCCCGCCAAGCGGGGCGTGTGCTGTACGGGGCCCCGGTGCGGCAGGTCATCGCGGCGCCCTCGCGACGCGACCTGCTCGCCGCGATTCTGGCCTCCGTCCATGAGCATGCTGGGGGAGAGGGGCACCTCGCCGACAATCAGGTGTTGAACGGCTGCCGGTCGGTGGCATTTTGCCGCACGGGTCGCTGGATGCCCAAACGGTCAGCGGCGCAGACGATCTCGAAGTCCGAGTGGGAATTCCGGTCCCTCATCGAATCGGCGCTGCTCAGCTTCCAGCGCCCACGCTCGGACGCATTCGCGCTGCCTGGCAATGATGTTCGCGACTTTCTGGCGTGGGTAGGGGAATGTGTCGGCGAAGCCGCGGCACGGGGCGGTCGGTGATCGACGGATAGGTACGTGTGACGGCGATGGCTTCCCGTCGAAGCGTCCGACTGCGGTTGAGTGATTACTCCTCTCGATCAACCAAGTGACAAATATGACTTTACGTAGATATGCGCATTCAACTATCAAATTTCTGACGTGTGCTGTACACGGCGCTCGGGCAAGATCGAAGCCATGGAGCCGACCCCGAGTGTGCCTCTGCCCAGGAGCATCGATGACTTCCGCGTGCTCGCGCACTCTCGCCTGGCCGGGTTCCCGCGTATCGAGGTCTCGGATGCGCCCGGTGTACGTCGCGCGGCGGTAGTTCTGTGCGTGGTCGAGGAGCCTGGTGGACCGCTGTCGGTGATCGTCATCAAGCGCGCCTATCGCGGCCGCAACGCCGGACAGTGGGGGCTGCCCGGCGGGCGGCTGGACGAAAGCGAGACCGCCGAACAAGCCGCCTTACGTGAACTACACGAAGAACTGGGCTTGTGCGCGCGTCCGGACGACTTGCTCGGCGCGCTCGACGACTTCCCCGCCGCGTCCGGATTCACGATCACCCCTCTGGTCCTGGCGCTGGCCGACGCCGCGCAGCTGCGGCCCAATCCGGACGAGGTCTACTCGGTCCACCTGGTCGACCTCGCCCGGCTCGCCGCCGAGGACACCCCGCGCTGGGTTCGGGCCGAAGACGCGGTGCGGCAAGCGGAGCTTCGCGACGATGCCGCGCCGGCCGGTGCGGCGGGCCTGCTGCAGATGCGGCTCGGCCCGGAGATGACCATCCACGCACCCACCGGTGCGATGCTCTGGCAGTTCCGCGAAGTCGTCCTGCTCGGCACAGACGCTGCCGCGGCGAGAGTGGCTCACTTCACCCAACCCGATTGGACCCACCGCTAGGCACGGTCGACGGACTCCCGCGCGGGGACTGGTCCCCAAGCGGCCCGATCCGCGCGGCATCGCACTCGTCCTGCTACCTTGAACGTCGTTCAAGTTCTATGCGGAGGGTCGTCGTGGAGGGTGTCGAGAACTCTCGGGAGTCCAGAGCCGGGATTTCCGCGCGGGACATGGCGCAGATCGCCGTCTTCGCGGCATTGATCGCGGCGCTCGGCCTGCCGGGCGCCATCACGGTCGGGTTCAGTGGTGTCCCCATCACGGTGCAGACCCTCGGTGTGATCCTGGCCGGTGCGGTGCTCGGGGCGCGCAAGGGGACAGCCGCGGTGCTGGTCTTCCTGGCGCTCACGCTGATCGGCCTGCCGCTGCTGTCCGGTGGCCGTACCGGGTTGACGGCGCTGGCGGGGCCCAGTGCCGGATATCTCGTCGGCTGGATTCCCGCGGCGCTGTTCATCGGATTGTGCACCGCCCGCATCCTGCCGAAATACCCGCTCGCGCTCGGCCTGCTGATCAACGCCATCGGTGGCCTGCTGATCATCTACCTCTTCGGCACCGTGGGCCTGCTGCTGCGCACCGATCTCGGGGTCAGGGCAGCGATCACCACGAACTGGGCGTTCATTCCCGGCGACCTGCTGAAGGTCGTGGTCGCGAGCGTGGTGGCCAAGGGCGTGCACCGCGCGTATCCGGGTCTGATCCGTGCTTAGTCCCGAACTCGGCGGCACGGGCGACGACCCCGCCGTCGACTTCGGCGGCCGCGCCTATACCTACCGCGAACTCGACCGCGCGATCGAGCAGTGGATCGCCCGGAACCCGGACGCGACCGGCTACGACGCGTCGGCCCTGCCCGTGCCGGACGCGCTGATCTGCGTCTGCGCCGCGGCACGGCGTGGTATCCCGGTACGCGTCGAGAATCCCGCCGCGCGGCCGCAGCGCGCGGAGATCCCGCCCGGGGCGTTTCTGCTGGTGGCGACCTCCGGCTCGACCGGTCGTCCCCGGCCGCTGGCCAGGACGGCCGCTTCCTGGTACGACAGTTTTCCCGCGTTCACCGCGATCACCGGCGTGGCACCGGCCGATCGCGTCCTGATCACCGGCCCGCTGCACGCGACGATGCATCTGTTCGGTGCCCTGCACGCGCTGTGGCGCGGCGCGTGCGTCACCGACGATCCGGCGCGGGCCACCGTGGTGCACGCGGTCCCCGCGGTACTGCGTGAGGTGGTGCGCACTTGCCCACGCCTGCGTACCGCGATCGTGGCGGGCATCGCGCTGGACGATGGCGCGCTGGCCGCGGCGGGCTCCGTCGAGGTCGTCGAGTACTACGGATCCTCCGAGGTCTCGTTGGTGGCGGCGCGCCGCGTTCCCGAGCCGATGCGGCTGCTCGACGGAGTCGAGGCCGAAGTACGCGACGGACTGCTCTCCGTTCGATCGCCCTACCACGTGCTGGGCGCGCCCGAATGGTTCGCGGTCGGCGACCTCGCCGTCCTCGGCGACGACCGCGAGCTGACGGTGCTGGGCAGGGGCGATTGCGCGATCAACGTCGGCGGCACCACGGTGGTCGCCGAGGACGTGGAGCGCGTCCTGGAATCGCTCGACGGCATCGCCGCGGTGGCCGTGATCGGCTCGCCGCATGCCGTGCTGGGTGAAATCATCACGGCCGCGGTGCAGTTGGACGGCGGCGCCGGACTCGACGAGATCCGGTCGCGGGCACGTGGCTTGCTGGCCAAGGAGGCGATGCCGCGCCGGTGGGTGCCGCTGCCCGCGCTGCCGCGGACCGCCGCCGGAAAGGTCGCCCGGGGCCGGCTGAGAGACTTGCTGATATGAGCCCCGTTCCCGTTCTGGTCGCGCCGCGCCGCACGCCGATCGGCAACGCGGGGCACGGATTGGCGGACGTCACCATCATCGACCTGGCCGCTCCCGTACTGCAGTCGGTGCTGGCGTCGGTGCGCGGCGCGGGCATCGACGCCGAAGTGGACGACGTGGTCCTCGGAAACTGTCTGGGCCCCGGAGGTGACCCCGCCCGCGTGGCGGCGTTGCGCGCGGGGATGGGCGTGCACGTCCCGGGAGTCACCGTCGACCGGCAGTGCGGCTCCGGCCTCGACGCGGTGATGCAGGCGGCGTTGCGGGTGCGCAGCGGCGCGGACGAACTCGTCCTCGCCGGAGGGGTGGAATCGGCCAGCACCGCCCCGTGGCGCTTCTGGCCGCCGACCGGTACTGCCGAGCCTGCGCGGTACACCCGGGCTCCCCTTGCGCCACAAGGCTTTCCGGATCCGGACATGGGCGTTGCCGCCGACGATCTCGCGCGGGCGCGCGGCATCAGCCGGGAGCGGCAGGACGCCTACGCGGCTCGCTCGCACACGCTCGCCGCGGCCGCCGACTTCTCCGCGGAGATCGTGCCGATCGGCGACGTGCGCCGGGACGAGCGCATCCGGGCGGGAATGACCGCGACCCGGCTCGCGCGGCTGCGCCCCAGCTTCGGCGTCGAGGGCACGGCCACCGCGGGCAATTCCTGTGGCATCTCCGACGGCGCGGCGGTCATGGCGGTCACCACCGAGTCGATGGCCGCCGGGCTGCCCGCGCTGCGGATCCTCGGCTGCGCGGTCGCCGGATCCGACCCGGCTCTGCCCGGCCTCGGTCCGGTGCCCGCGATCCGGAAATTGCTGCGCCGGACCGGTTTTCGCGTTGAGGATCTCGGCGTCATCGAGATCACCGAGGCGTTCGCTTCGGTGGTGCTGGCGGTGGCGGACGAATTGGGCCTCGACGAGTCCACGATCTGCCCGCAGGGCGGCGCCATCGCGATGGGTCATCCGTGGGGAGCGTCCGGAGCGATCTTGCTGGTGCGCCTGGCGAGTCAGATGCTGGCCGAGGGCGGCCCGGCGCTCGGTCTTGCGGCCTGCGCCATCGGCGGTGGGCAGGGGATCGCCGTGCTCGTGGAGCGAGTGTCGTGAGCGAGATCGTCTTCGACTCGGTCGGCCACCGCTTCGGCGAACGCAAGGTGCTGCGCGACATCACCTTGCGGATCAGCGAGCGCCGCGTCGGCATCATCGGGTCCAACGGATCCGGCAAATCGACCCTCGCGCGCATGATCAACGGCCTGCTGACACCGACCTCCGGCACGGTCACGGTGGACGGCGTGGACGTTTCCCGCAAGGGCGCGCAGGTGCGGCGAAAGGTGGGTTTCGTCTTCACCGATCCCGACACCCAGATCGTGATGCCCACGGTGGCCGAGGATCTCGCTTTCTCGCTGCGGCGCACGGGGCTGAGCAAACCGGAGGTCGCCGCCCGCGTCGGGGAGATCCTGGAACGATTCGGTCTCGCGGGCCACGCCGAGCATCCCTCGCACCTGCTTTCCGGCGGGCAGAAACAGTTGCTCGCTCTCGGTGCCGTGCTGATCCGCCGACCGGAGGTGATCGTGGCCGACGAGCCGACCACCCTGCTGGACCTGCGCAATGCGAGGGTCGTCGCCGAGGCGCTGGACGGCGTGGACCAGCAGGTGATCGTCGTGACGCATCAGCTGTCGTTGCTGGAGAGCTTCGAACGCGTCATCGTGATCGACGACGGGGCGGTGGCGTTCGACGGACCACCCGGCGACGCCGTCGCGGCATACCGGGCAGCGGTCGAATGATCGGCCTGTATCGTCCGGGGAATTCGCTGCTGCACCGGATACCCGCCGGGGCGAAGCTGGTGCTGCTGCTGGTGTCGATCGTGGCCGGCACGGTTTTCGTGCGCACCCCGGTGCAGGTGCTGGTCGCCGCCACGGCGGTGGCCGGACTGTTCGCGGCAGCCGGAACCCCGTGGCGCGTCGCGCTGGCCCAATTGCGTCCGCTGGTGTGGATGGTGCTGCTCATCGCCGCGTTCCAGGTGTTGATCACCTCGCCCGCGCGGGCGGCGGTAGTGTGCGGCGTGCTGGTGCTCTCGGTGGCGCTCGCGGCGCTGTTCACCCTGACCACGCGGGTGACCGACATGCTCGATGCCGTGACCCGGTGGCTCGGTCCGCTGCGCAGGGTCGGTGTCGATCCCGAGCGAATCGGCCTGCTGCTGGCTCTGGCCATCCGCTGTGTCCCGTTGCTGGCCGGGATCGTGCACGACGTCGCCGAAGCGCGGCGTGCGCGTGGGCTGGAATGGTCGATGACGGCGCTGGTGACGCCGGTGCTGGTGCGCGCATTGCGGACGGCCGACGCGATGGGCGACGCCCTCGCGGCGAGGGGAGTGGACGATGACTGAACTGCTCGCCGCGCGAATCGCTCGGCAGGTCGCGGCGAATCCGCGGGCGACCGCGGTGATCTCGGGACGCGAGCGGGTCGGTTACGAACAATTCTGGTCGAAGGTCGTCAGTACCGCCGCCGGGCTCGATGGGATGCACCGGGTGGCCGTGCTGCCCACCTCCGACGTCGAATCGCTGGTGACGGTGACGGCGGCGATGCACGCGGGAGTGAGTGTCGTCCTGCTGCACCGCCATTTGCTGCCCGCCCAGCTGAGCCGGGTGCTCGCGCTCGCCGAGCCGGGAGCCGTGGTGGCCGCGCCGCACCAGCATCGGCGTTTGCGGCGGCTGGGATTCGAGGGAACTGTGCGAACCGCCGCCACTTTGGCATCCGAGGGGTCGGTGGGCCGGGTGGATCCGGGTGCCGAACTGTTGGCCGGCATCACCTCCGGCACCACGGGCGAGCCGAAACTGTTCGTACGCGACCAGCGGTCCTGGGCCACCACGCTGGATCGCTCCGACCGCACCTTCGACATCGGTGCCGGAGACCAGGTGTCGGTGCCCGGTGTGCTGGACCACACGCATTTCCTCTACGGCGCGTTGCACGCTTTGACCAGGGGCGCGACCGTCGATCTGCGGTCGGCGGCCGACTCGCTGCAAGACGGTGCGACGCAACTGTATTCGGTGCCGACGATCGCGTGGGACGTGGTGCGCGCGGGGATCGGCCCCGTGCGCGGCGTTCGGGAAGTGCTGTCCTCCGCTGCCCGGTGGCCACGCACGGGACGGCAAGCGTTGCAAGAGGTCTTGCCGAACGCCGCACTCGTGCACTTCTACGGTGCGTCCGAACTGAGCTTCGTCTCCTTCGATCGCGGACTCGGGGAAGACGACGAGAAGTCGGCCGGTGAACTGTTCTACGGCGTGCAGGCACGGGTTCGCGACGGCCTGGTGTACGTGCGCAGCGACATGCTGTTCGACGGCTACCTCACCGCGGACGGCGTGACCGGCGGGCCCGTCGACGGCTGGATGACCGTCGGCGACCGGGGCGAGGTGATCGGCGACCGCCTGCGGCTGTTCGGCCGGGAGAGCGACATGGTGATCCGGGCCGGTCTCAACGTGGAACCCGCGTCGGTCGAAGCCGCGCTGACCGCGATACCGGGTATCGCCGAGGCCGCCTGCATCGGCGTGCCCGACGCACGCATGGGGGAGGCGCCCGCGGCCGCGATCGTGGTGGGCGAGGCCGCACCGAGCGCCGACGAGATCTGGCGGCAGCTGCGCGCGAGGTTGCCGAGCCCGAGTATGCCGGTGCAGGTTCTGGTCGTGGACAGCCTGCCGCGCACGCCGCGGGGCAAGCTGGATCGGGCAGCGCTGGCCTCGACGCTGGCCGCTCATCGCCCGAGCACTCGCGCTGTCGAGACCGGTCGCTGAGCGCGGAAGGCCGGTGGTTCGCCGCAGACCGGACACCCGCCCCGTCAGCGACGCTGCCGGGGCGTGGCCATCCCTCCGCCGAGCCGGTGGTCGGTGTGATGGCTCACGACCGGCCGGCCGCGTTGGTCGCTTCGACCGATGCCGCGCCGAACCACATGGTGTAGAACATGATCGCCAGCGCACCCAGCGCACCGAGGATCGCAATCGCGAACGGCAACGGGTACGTCGCCATCTGCACGGCGAAGAAGCGAATGCACAGCAGTACTCCTGCGCAGACCGCGACCCCCACGGCCACGATCCGGACGCGCTGGGGATCCCACCCCCGGTCGGGGTCGCGCAGCGCGGATTCGACCGTCAGGCACAACGCCGCGCCCACGACCAGGTCGATGCCGTAGTGGGCGCCGAGGCCGAGTGTCGCGGTGAGCGTGCACACCAGCCAGAACGCGCCGCCCCAGCGTAACCACACGGGACCGCGGCGAGAGTGGATGAACAACGCCAGCGCCCAGGCGGTGTGCAGGGACGGCATGCAGTTGCGCGGGGTGATGCCGTCGAAGCGCAACGCCTCGATCGAGGACGGCACCGCCGGAACGACATTCGGCCACACGTCGGCGATCTCGAAGCCCAGCCCTTGCGGGCCGTACGCGAGTACCGGCCCCACGACCGGGAAGACCACATACCAGATCGGCCCGACGACGCCGAGCGTCAGGAACGTCCGCACCAGGTAGTGCCGCGGCCACGCACCGGCGGTCACGCCGCGCAGCTGCCAGGCGGCCACCAGCACCGCCGCCAGGGGAAGCTCGAAGTACACCCAGCGCACCACGCCCGACGCGATCGGTCCCGCCGCGTCGAGCGCGCGCCCGACCAGCCACGACGGGCTGCCGAGGGCACGGTCGGCGACTTGCACGTACGGGTCGAGGACCAGCGGGCAGGCCCACGCGGTGATGTCCAACCAGATCTCGCTGACCTTGGTCGCCGAGATCAGCAGTGCGCCGAAGGCGATGGCGCGCAACGCGGTACGCCGTCGCTGTCCGTCCCACCGCGCGAACGCGATCACCGCCAGTGCGGTGAGCACGATGGTCGGGCCGTTGCCGACGGTGAACGGCCGTCCTTCCGCCGCCCGGATCACCACGAACAGCAGGTCGATGGCGATCGCCGCGGTGACGGCGCCGACGCGTGCGCGCATCGTGATCCCGACCAGAGCCAGCAGAAAGCCCGCCCACGGTGTGGTCGCCGACTTCGGCGTGCCCGCATAGTCCCGCAACAGACTGGTCAGCGGTCCGAGCGCCCCGATGTGCGCGGCCATGAACTCGCCGCCGATCAGCGCGAGCACGATGACGGCGATACCGCACCACACCACCACCGGCCGCAACCGACGCTCGCGGAGCTCTTCGATACCCACACGCTCGCCCGGTGGGGTCAAGCTCCCTTGAACATCGTTCACTAGCACCGAGACATCGTAAACACGACATTAACGACACATGTACGGGGAGATGCCCGAATGCCCCCCTGCCGCGGTGGAACGTGGCGCGTACCCGACACGATTGGTCGGATTGCGTTGTCCCTGAGAATGTCTGGTTGCCCCGATCGAAGCGCTGCGCCCCGTCGAGGACCGGTTCTTCGATGATCGAGCGACTGGTCGAGGAAGAGGAGTTGTGCGCCTCCGAGTCCACGCAGCCCTACTGCACGGACACTCCGCGCGATCCGTCCTTCATCGATGCGTCGGTACTGACCGGAGCCGGTGAGCGATAGCCCCCGCGGACTCTCCCGCGGGGCTCGGCATTCGATGCTCAGGTGGTGCGATACGTGCGGGCCACCAGCGCCGAGCGCAGGTACCACAGGCCCGAGGGCTGGGACGGGTCGAAGCCGGTGAGCTGTCCGATCCGTTTGAGCCGGTAGTCCACCGTGTTGGTGTGCACGTGTAGCACGCGTGCGGTGCGCTGCCGGTTGAGGTTGTTGGCGATGTGCCGTTGCAGCGTCTCCAGCAGTTCCGGATGCGCGTCCAGCGGGTCCAGCAGCGAGCCCAGGTATTCGCGGCCGGGCCCCGGCCTGGTCAGCTGGTATTCCAGCGCCAGTTCGTCGAAGCGGTAGAGTCCGGCCACCGCCTCCAAGCGCTGCACCATGTCGAGCAGTTCGTGCGCCTGGTCGGCGGCGGTGGGGATCTTCTCGGGGATGGCCTCGACCATGGTCGCGGTGACGCCCACCTGCGCGGCGTGCGACAGCTGGGTGACCAGGGTGTCCAGCTGGTCGTTGTCCAGATGGCCGGAGGGGATGAGCACCGTGCCGCCGTCGACGCTCAGCAGCGACAGCGCGGCCTCGCCACACCGGGTGGCCAGCTCGGCCTGGACCCGGCGCAGTTTCCGGCGCGCGACGACCTTGCCGTCCACCATCGGATTGCGTTCCTCGCGGTGCGGCGGAATCGCCACCGCCAGAACGGCATACGAGGCAGCGATGGCGATGCCGCATTCCCGAGCCATGGTGGAGGTGCTGTGGCCGCCCAGCAGCGCCGAGGTCAGCGTGTGCACGGCGGTGTGGTGCTCGCTGACCACCGCGCGCAGCTCGCGGACGTAGGCCATGGAGACCGCCGAGTTGATCATGTCGAGCATCTCGACGACCATCTTGGCGCCGTCGACGAGGTCGTCGTAGTCCTTCATCGTCGCGCCGGACACCACCAGGTCCAGGCCCATCTTGAAGCCCTCGTGGATCGAGTGGTGGATGGTGTCGATCGGCACTCCTTCGCGTGCCCACCCCGCGGCGGCGTCACCGAGCCGCTGGAGTTTCTCCGGCAGGTCCTGTCCGTCGAGCATGCTCACCGCCAGCTCCAGGCAGACGCGGGTGATGGTGGTGACGTCGCCTGCGATGGCGTCACCCGGTAGGGTGCCGCACGGGATGACGTTCTCGACGAAATGCCCGACCATCTGACGCGATAGCCCGCGAACGTCCTTCAGCGGGGACGACATCGGCTTGCCTGACAGGGTCAGGCTCTGCCGGGCCGAACTGTCGACGGACATTGGCGACTCCCTTCCGCCCACGATTGGTGTGCAGCGCATTCACACTAATCGGTCGATGTCTTTTGCGGACCCGATCCACGGGTTCTGTGAGAGCGTGCGAGACCGGTCGGAACGAGTTGTGAGCGGTCACAGCAGTTGGACATGTGACCGGTTTTTGATGACAGTTGTCACACTCCGGCCTCGGTGCTACCGACGTGCCGGGCGGCGCCGGTGCCGGTTCTGTCGTTGCCGCGAGGCGCGGCCGGCATGCCGGTAGGATCACCCGCGCCGGGCGTGGCCATGTAATGCGGGTCTTGTCCGGCACGTGTCGTGTCCTGGATGGTGTGCAGTGCCCATCCGCCGCGCACGTCACGGCGGAAAGGCAGTGATGACGCAACGATAGGGGCAGGGCGATGAGACCGGCTCTGAGATGTCTTGTCTGGGAACTGGACAACACTTTGTGGGACGGTGCCGTGTGCGACGCGACTGTGGGCGCGTTGCGGCCCGCCGCGCTGCGCACTCTGCGCGTGCTCAGCGAGCGCGGGATCTGGCATGCCGTCGCCAGCCGCGGTGAGCGGGAGTGGACGCTGGACAAGCTGTACCGGTACGGCGTCTACGAGATGTTCTCGGCCGTCGAGATCGGCTGGGGCCCCAAGTCTTCGGCGATCACGCGGATCGGGCGCACGCTCGGTCTCGGCCTCGACGCCATCGGTTTCATCGATCACGAGCCGGTGGAACGCGCCGAAGTGGCGCGCGCGCTGCCCGTCGTGCGCTGTTACGCCGCCCGCAATGCCGACGTGCTGCCGGTACTGCCTGATTTCCGCCCCGTGGTGCGAACCGGGCCCGCGCCCACGCCGCCGCTCGGTTTCGCCAGGGTGCCCGCGCGCTGAAACCCGCGGTATTCCCGCGCGCAACCCGCTCCGGGCCGGGGAATCCAGCGGCCGCGCAGGAAGCGGACCGAGGCTTCCCAGCCGCGCAGAGATCGCGGGGCGAGCCATATCGTTTCGGTGGACGATACGATATCGGAGAAATCGGGCGGCGATAGGTTGTCAGCATGCAGTGCTATGGCGTGACCGCGAGCGATTCCACGTCGTGGACCACGATCGCCAACAGCTTCGTTCCGATGGACTACCGGTACGGCGATCCCGACCGGTGGTATTCGGGACTGACGGTCCAGGAATCGGCCGTCTACCGCTTGTTGCGCTGGGAGCAGCGCGGAACCAGCACCTCATACCGCACGCGGACGAACATTCGCCGCGTCTCGTGCGACGACTTCTACTGGGTGGTCGTCCCCGAGCGGGGCGTGTACTCGGTGCGGTATCGCGACGAGGAGACCTCGGCGCAGCCCGATCAGGCCGCGGTGACCGCCCTGGACGATCTGTGCCAGATACACATCCCGCTGTTGTCGGCCTACGCGATCCAGCTGCCTCGCGCGGAACTCGACCACCGCGCGGGACCACTGGCCGAGCGCGGCATGACGATCGACCTGAACTCCGGCCTCGGCCGGATCGCCCGGGCCATGATCCGCAGCACCCACGCCGAGCAGTCGAACCTCTCCGATCACGAGTTCAACGCGGTCTGCGACCGGATCGCGGAGTTGCTGAGCATGATCTCCCTCGGCGACACCCATCCGCAGCGGTCCCACCACGCCCAGATCGTCGCTCAGATCCGGCAGTACGTGCGAGCCAACGTCGGCCGGGGCGACGTGCGGCTGCCCGCGGTGGCGCACGCGCTGGGCTGGTCGCCCCGGCAGTTGCGCGTGGTCCTGCAACAGTCCGGCACCACCTACCGCGACGTGCGGCGCGACGAAGCGCTGCGCGCCGCACGCGATCTGCTCGAGGATCCCGCGCGGGCGGAGGATCCCATCCGGGAGTTGGCGGTCCGCGCCGGATTCACCCCGGCGTGGTTCTCCGCGGCGTTCAAGGCGCGTTTCGGCGAGACGCCGCGCGAATTCCGGCGGCGCAGGTCGGCGGAACGCGCCGAGCCGGGCGGTGTGCCGCAGCGGGTGCCGACGTCCTGAGTCGAGGCTGATCGAAATCAACTGGGCAGCAGGGCGATCGAGAGTTCGCGCAGCCTGGCCGGATCGGCGATCACCCGGTATCCGGCCACTCGGTCGCCGCGCACCGTGACCGTGAGCGCGAGCAGCAGCCTGCCGTGCGGCGCGACCACGATGCCTGGGTGACCATCCACCAGCGCGAGCGTCGCCACCTGCGAACGCCTGCGCAGCAGCACGGTTTCCGCGGCCACCGTCGACGCGCCGCGCACCGTCGTGGCCAGCCCCGGCGGGAGTGCGGCCGCATCGGCGGTCCGGACCACGTCGGGGGCGAGCACGGCCAGGAGCCGGTCGAGGTCGCCGGTGCGGGCCGCGCCCAGGAACGCGTCGACGACATGTCGCTGTGCGGCGAGTTCCGCGGTACCGGCGGTGTGGTCGCCGCGGACGCGTTGCCGGGCGCGGCTGGCCAGTTTCTTGGTGGTCGGCGTTGTGCGCCCGACGATCGGCCCGATCCGGTCGAACGGCACCGCGAACAAGTCGTGCAGGACGAACGCGACTCGTTCGTCGGGGCCGAGCCGGTCCAGCACCACCAGCAGCGCCCGGCCGACCGATTCGATGAGCACCGCCTCGCGTTCCGGTTCGTTCTCCTCGGCGCCGCCGTCGAGCCGGGACGGGTCATCGAGCGGGTCCTCGCGCCGCGCCGCCCTCGTGCGCAGCATGTCCAGGCAGATCCGGGACACGACGGTGGTCAGCCAGCCCGGCAGGTTCCGTACGTCCTCGATGTCGTGGCGAGTCAGCCGCAGCCAAGTCTCCTGCACCGCGTCGTCGGCCTCGGTCGGTGAGCCGAGCATGCGGTAGGCGACCGCGTGCAGATGGCCGCGCAGGGACTCGAATTCCCGCGCCAACTCGTCGTCGGTGTGCATCGGTCACCTTTCCGCTTCGTGGTCCGTCATCGAGATGACGGATTCGACAGCGCCCAGGTGACCGAGGTGTGGGCCGGGCGCGACATCTGACAGAAGGGTATTCGTATGGACGTCGCTTACGTTGTCGCCACAGTGCTCGCGGCCGCGGCCGCGTTGCTCGCGGCAGGCATCGATGTGGTTCGCGCCGAGTGGGTGCGGACGAACATGCGGGGCTCCGGGATTCCGGAGTCATGGCTGACGCCACTGGCGGTCGTCAAGGCGGTCGGCGGGGCCGGGCTGCTGGTGGGGCTGGCGGTTGCGCCGATCGCAGTGGCCGCGGCGGCCGGGCTGGTCGTCTACTTCGTCGGTGCGGAGCTGACCCTGCTGCGGGCGCGGCAGTACGCGCATCTCGGTTACCCGCTGCCATTCCTCGCGCTGGCCGCCGCCTCGCTGGGATTTGCCCTCGCGTCGTAACGGTGCGAGCTGGCTTCACCGCTGCGCGTAGAGCATGAATCGGCGTACGGACCTCCGCTCCGGACGGCGCGGAGCCGGGCGGATCCGAGGCAGGTGTCGGTGAGCCCGGACGAAAGCAGGCACTCGTGCGGGCTACGACGCCGGTCGCGGGGTTCAAGCGAACCCCCGGCCGCATCGGAGGGCGGACTCCTAGCCCGCAAGGATGAACTTGGCCGCCTGCTCGCCGATGAACACCGCGGGCGCGTGCGTGTGGCCGCGGATGATGAGCGGCATCACCGAGGCGTCGGCCACTCGGAGTCCCTGCACGCCACGTACTTCCAGCCGGGGCGTCACGACACTGGTGGCGTCGGTGCCCATGCGGCAGGTGCCGACCGGGTGGTAGAGCGTGTGCGCGTAGGAGTTGAGCGTCAGTTCCAGCACGGCTTCCGGTTCCGCGGGCGCCTGCGGCGGGTAGATCAGCGGGCCGAGCACCGCCTTCATCGAGGGCTTGGCGGCGATGGCGGCGCATACGCGCAGTCCGGCCATGATCGCGGCGCGGTCGGCACCCGCGCTGTCGGACAGGTAGCGAGGATCGATGACCGGCTTGGCGGACGGGTCCGGGCCGGACAGGGCGATCCGTCCCCGGCTCTGCGGCCGCAGCAGCACCGTTGCCAGGATGACGCCGTGTTCGGTCGGGTCCTGGAGTCCCTCGTAGTAGAACGGCGCGGGCGCGAAGACCAGCTCCAGATCGGGGAACTCCAGGTCCGGCCTGCTGCGCACGAACCCGTAGGCCTCACCGACGTTCGAGGTGAGCATGCCGCGATGGCGGAGCAGGTAGGCCAGCAGCTGGCGCGGCTTCTCGGCGCCGAACAGCGAGTCGCCCGCGACGCCGTAGCCCAGGCCCGCGACCAGATGGTCCTGCAGATTCGCTCCCACCTCCGGCGCGTGGTGGCGCACCTCGATGCCGTGGCGGGCCAGTTCGTCCCGGTCGCCGATGCCCGAGAGCATCAGCAGTTGCGGGCTGTTGATCGCACCGCCGCACAGCACGACCTCGCGCCGCGCGGTCACCGTGTGCGTGCCACCGCCTCGGCGGTATTCCACGCCGACGGCACGCGTGCCCTCGAACAGCACCCGGGTGGCCAGCGCCTCGCTGCGCACCGTGAGGTTCGGCCTGCGCAGGGCGGGCCGCAGGTAGGCGTCGGCGGTGCTCCAGCGGCGACCCGCGCGCTGGGTCACCATGGTCTCGCTGAACCCGTCCGGCTGCGGCCGGTTCGGCGGCTCGACCTGGTATCCCGCCTCCTCGACCGCGGCCAGATAGGCGGCGGTGAGGCCGCGCGGGCTGCGCTGCCGGGAAACGTGCAGCGGACCCTCGGTGCCTTCGTCGGGGTACTGGGCGTTCTCCACGCGCTCGATGCGGCGGAACTGCTCGACGGCCGCGGCGAAGCCCCACTCCGCACCCGCCAGCAGCGCCCACTCGTCGTAGTCCGCCCGGAATCCGCGTACCCACATCATGGCGTTCATCGAGGACGAGCCGCCGAACATCTTGCCGCGCGGCCAGTAGATCTCGCGGTTCTTCAGTTCCGGCTGCGGCTGGGTGAGGTAATCCCAGTCCACCTCGGAGCGGAAGAGTTTCGCGAACCCGGCGGGAATGTGCGCGAACTTGTTCTTGTCCGGCGGGCCCGCTTCCAGCAGCGCCACCGTGGTGCCCGGATCGGCGCTGAGCCGCTCGGCCACCACCGCGCCCGCCGATCCCGAGCCGACGACGACGTAGTCCACGGAAAGCTCACCAGGTTGCACTTTTCCCACTCCGATCTGCACCGACTACGGCAAAGATACGAGCAAGCGCGCGCCGCGTGGCCCGGTTTCGGTTAACCGGCACGAAGTCGTCCGGCGTCGTCCGAGCTACCGCAGGATCAGCAGCGCGGAGGTCTCGATGCGATCGGCGATCTCGGAGTAGGACCCGTAGCCCATGCCCGCGCGCACCAGCGCGCCCGCGTACAGCAATTCCAGCGATTCGACCACGTCCGGGTCGGGCTCCGGGGCGAGGGCACGGATGATGCGCTTGCGGATCTCGGCCCCGATCCGGCTGCGCAGATGCTCCACGTCGGGGTCGCGGCCGAGCAGGGCGCTGGTGACCGCGCCGGAGAGCTCCTGCTCGTCGGCCACCAGCATCGCGATGTTCCGCAGTTCGGCGAGGACCCGGACCGTCGGGTCCTCGTCCTCGCTGACCGGCGACGGCGACGCGACCAACCGCCGCCAGAAGATCTCCGCGACCAAGTGCTCCTTGGAGGAGAAGTACGTGTACGCCGTGGCCGTCCCGACGCCGGCCGCCGCGGCGACCATCCGGATGGTCATGCCCGCGAAACCTTCCCGCGCAAGCACTTCCACCGCCGAGCGGGTCAGCTTGTCGACCGTGTCGGCCTGTTTACCGGAGAGCCTGCGGCGGGTCGCCTCGAGAATGACGGAATCGGGTTCGGACATGTGTCTGGATCCTACTAGGTGGGTCGGAGCGGTTCAGTTCTTGGCCGCCGCGATGCCGGCCCGGCGCCCGTAGAAGCTGCCGTCGCCCAGCGACGCGCCGCTGACGTAGCCGCCCGCGCACAGACCGGAGGTGCACCGTCCGGCCGCGAACAGCCCGGGGATCGGCTCGCCGGAGACGTGCAGCACCCGGGAATCGAGGTCGGTGCGCAGTCCGCCGAGGGTGAAACCCGCGGTGAAGCCGCGCATGTCGAACGCCGCCACCGGTCCGCGCAACGGGCGCACCCATTCCGGCTTCTTGCCCAGCAACGGGTCCGCGCCGTCGGCGGCGTGCAGGTTGTAGCACTCCACGGTGGCCTGCAACGCCTGGCCGGGCAGGCCCATCTCGGCTTCCAGTTCGGCGATCGTCTCCGCCACCCAGGTCGGGGGCTGGCGGAAGAACGGGGTGGAGGTCTCGGTCGTCAGCGCCTCCTCGTACGCCGCCTCATCGATCACCAGGTACGCCTGGTTGTCCTGCTGGATCAGCGTGGCCTGCCCGATCCGGCCGGGGTAGGTGTCCTCGGGGATGTAGCGCTGGCCGCGCCCGTTGACCAGGATGCCGCGCGCCAGCAGCTGCGGGTCTCCGAAGAACGCCACCTCGGTCGCGTCCATGTGGGCCAGCTCCGCGCCGAGCGCCTGCGCCAGCCGGATGCCGATGCCGTCGTGCTCCTCGATCGCGGCGCCGGGCCTGCCGATCAGCCGCGGCGCGTAGGCTTCGATCATCTCCTTGTGATAGGCGAAGCTGCCGGTGGCCAGCACGACGCCGCGCTCGGCGCGGATGGCGATCTGCTTGCCGTAGCGGCGGGCCAGCACGCCGACGACGCGATCGTCGTCGTCCACGATCAGCCGCGCGATCCGGATGTCGTATTCGGCGCGGACGCCCAGCGCTTCCGCGGTGTCGGCCAGCGGCTTCATCAGCATGTAGCCGCCGCCCTTCTCCCCGGTGCGCTTGTCGGCCATCTGCGGAACATGGCCGCGCGGAGCGGGTTCGGCGATCGTGTTGAAGGGCGCGGCGTTCTCGCCGCCGGAGTACATCAGTCCCTCGTCGTGCGGCGGTTCCCAGCCGGGCTCGCCCCAGAACGCCTCGCGGAACGGCACACCGCAGGACATCAGCCAGTTGAAGTGCTCGACGCTGCCGCGGCAGTAGTCGGCGATCTTCGCCTTGTCCACGCCGGGACCGAGCGCCGCGAGCAGGAAGGTCTCCATGTTCTCCGGTGTGTCCTCGAAGCCGAGGGCCTGCTGCAGCGGTGTGCCGCCGCCGAGGTAGATGAATCCGCCCGCCAGGGCGGCGGCGCCACCCCAGCCGCCGGTGCGCTCGAGAACCAGCACGTCCGCGCCCGCGCGGGCGGCTTCGATGGCGGCGCAGACCCCGGCGATGCCGTATCCGGCGACGACCACGTCGGCACGGTGGTCCCAGGTCTCGACTCGGCTCGCGCGCAAGGGGCGAATGGTGGTGGCGTCAGACATGGTCAACGGATCCTTCACTGTTCGGCGGGCGCGGACTGCGCGCGGGCGGCCTTCTTCTGCTGCGCGACAATCGTGCCCACCAGCAGGTCGAGTTTGGTGCCGTTCGGCCAACCCACGTAGTAGCACAGGAACACCGCGATCTCGTGCAGCTGTTCTTCGGTGAGTTCGCCGTTGCGCAGTGCGGCCCCGATCTGGATGCCCGCGGTGTCGATGGCGCCCTGCGCCGCCAACGCCCCGAGCAGCAGCAGCCTGCGGTCTCGGATGGTGAGGCCGGGCCGCGACCAGATCTCGGCGAAGAGATGGTCGGAGGTCAGCGCGAAGTGGGGGCCGGGGTAGTCCTGGAACTCCGTGCCGTACACCTCGGCCATCTTGGCCAGACCGCGCTGCCGCACGGTCTCGCCGGAACCGTTGTCGCTCATGATGATTGCCTTTCCGATGCGGAGGTGCCCGTCCCGACGCCGAGTCCGGGGCCGAGCCGGTCGAGGGCCGATTGGGCCAGTGGCAGCGCGGTGCCGAGCCGTTCACCCAGTTCCAGGGCGAGACTCAGGTCTTTCTCGCCGAGGTCGCGCACGTGCCGCAGGATCGGCAGCCAGAAGTCGCCGTCCTGGATCGGGGCGGTGGTGTCGCGCAGCATGATGGCGCCGGGCCCGCCGGTGACCGCGTCGGAGTGCCGCACCACCTTGCCGAGCGCGGTGAGGTCGAGACCGGCCGCCTCGGCCAGGCGCTGCGCCTCGGTGGCCGCGGTGAAAGAGACGAAGTGCAGCAGGTTGCGTGCCAGTTTCATGCGCGTGCCCGCGCCGATCGGCCCGGCGTGCACGATCAGATCGGCGAAGCAGCCGAACGGTTCGCGCACCTGCTCGAAGGCCGCCTCGCTGCCGCCGACCATGACCGCGAGCGCACCGCGTGTCGCACCGGCCGCGCCGCCGCTGATGGGCGCGTCCACCAGTTCGACGCCACGGTCCGCGCAGACAGCGCCGAGTTCTTCGGCTGTGCGATCACCGATCGTGGAGTGCACGGCGATCACGGTGCCCGGCGCGGCGGTCCGCAAGACGCCTTCCGGACCCGTGATCACCTCGCGGACCTGGGCGTCGTTCACCACGGTGATCGAGATGACCGCGGCCTGCCTGGCCAGTTCGGCGGCCGAGGTGACCGCGTCGGCCCCGGCCGCCAAAAACGGCTCGACCGCTTCGGCCCGCATGTCACACACCGCCAGCCCGCCCGGCCATTCCAGCAGGCGCTTGGCCATCGGCGCGCCCATATTGCCGAGGCCGAGGAATCCGATGCGGGGGCTCATGACCGCACGATCTGTCCGCCGTCGACGTTGAAGATCTGCCCGGTGACCCAGCTCGCCTCATCCGACAGCAGGAACAGGCAGGCGCCGACCAAGTCCTGCGGGGTGCCCATCCGCTTGAGCGGCAGGCGTTTGACGATGTCGTCGACGATCACGTCGGGGGTGACCGCTTTGGTGGCGTCGGTGTCGATCGGACCGGGCGCGATGGCGTTGACGCGGATGTTCGACCCGCCGAGTTCGAAGGCCAGTTGCTGGGTGAGCCCGTTGATGCCGACCTTCGCCAGGCCGTAGAAGCTGGAATACAGCCACGCGGCCGTGGAGGACTGGTTGACGATCGATCCGCTGCCGCGCTTGGACATGTGCGGCCAGACGGCGCGGGTCATCGTGAGCGCGCCGTCCATGTTCACGCTCATGAACTTCTTGTAGTAATCCCACGGCACGGTCAGCAGCAGGTTCAGCTTCATCTCGCCGTAGATGGCGGCATTGTTCACCAGGTGGTCGATGCCGCCGAACTCGGCGACGGTGAAATCGGCCAGCTCGGTGGCGGATTCGGGATCGGACACGTCGACCTGACCGAACACCGCGGTGCCGCCGTCGGCGACGATCTTCTCGACGACCGCCGCGCCGCCCTCGGCGTTCTTGTCGGCGACGACGACGTTCGCGCCCTCGGCGGCCAGCGCCTGCGCGTAGGCCGCGCCGATGCCCTGGGCGGCACCGGTGACGATGGCGGATCTTCCCGTGAAACGGGCCATGAGGTTCAGCTCCTCTGTGTTGTCGTTGTCCCGCGGCGGAATCAGGCCGGGGAGGCGATGACTTTGGTCTCGAGGTACTCCTCGAATCCGGCGACGCCCATTTCGCGGCCGAGGCCGGATTGCTTGTAGCCGCCGAACGGGACGTCGGCGGAGTACCAGACGCCGCCGTTGACGCTCAGCGTCCCGGTGCGCACGCCTTCGGTGACGCGCCGGATGCGTTCGGGGTCGGTTCCCCACACCGAACCGGAGAGGCCGTAGGGGGAGTCGTTGGCGATGCGGACGGCGTCCGCGTCACCGTCGTGCGGGATGATCACCAGCACCGGGCCGAAGATCTCCTCGCGGGCGACCGTCGCGCTGTTGGGGACGTCCGCGATCAGGGTCGGTTCGATGAAGAACCCGCGCTCGTGCTGGGCCGGCCTGCCGCCGCCGACCACGATCCGCCCGCCTTCGGTGCGCGCGATGTCGAGATAACGTTCGACCCTGGCGCGCTGCCGTTCGGAGATCAGCGGCCCGCAGATGGTGCGCGGGTCGGCGGGATCGCCCGGCCTGATCCCGCCCAGCGTGGCGGCGGCCGCCTGCACCGCTCGGTCGTAGGCGGCCCGGGGGACCAGCAGTCGGGTGGACAGAGCGCATCCTTGTCCGGCGTGCACGCACACCGAGAACGCCGCCACCGAGCAGGCCGCGGCGATGTCGGCGTCATCGAGCATGATGAACGCCGATTTCCCGCCCAGTTCGAGAAATGCCTTCTTCAGCGTCGCCGCCGCGCCCGTCATGACGGCGCGGCCGGTGGCGGTGGACCCGGTGAAACTGATCATGTCGACGCGCGGGTCCGCGGTGAGCCGGGCGCCGAGCGTGTGGTCGGCGGAGGTCACGATGTTCACGACGCCGGCCGGGATATCGGTCTCCTCGGCGATGATGGCGCCGACTGCCGCCGCGCACCACGGGGTGTCGGGAGCCGGTTTGAGCACGACGGTGTTCCCCGCGGCGAGCGCCGGGCCGAGCTTGGCGAAGTTGATCTGATGCGGGAAGTTCCAGGGCGTGATCGCCCCGACCACGCCGATCGGCTCGCGCCGCAGCACGCGGCGCGTCTTGATGCCCATCGGCTCGGCCACGCCCAGATCGGTTTCCCAGTCGTAGGTTTCGGCCAGCCCGGCCGAGTAGCCGAGGTCGGCCACGGGGCCTTCCAGCTGCGGGCCGCCGGTGAGCATCCGCGGGGCGCCGACCTCGGCGATGGTGATCTCGCGCAGCTCCTCGACGTGCGATTGCAGCGCGGTGCGCAACTGCTCGAGGCAGCGGGCGCGGAAGGCGTGATCGCGCGACCAGGTCGTCTCGTCGAACGCGGTGCGCGCGGCGTCGACGGCCGCGTCGAGATCGGCCGCGTTCGCGTCGGCGGCGAGGCCGAGGACCTCCTCGGTCGCGGGATTCACCGTCGCGAAGACACCGTCGGCGCCCTCGACCTGCTTGCCGCCGATCAGCAGGCGGGACCCGTCGGCGGGCAGAAGGCTGCTCATGGATTACTCCGATACTGTCTGGACACGTGTACGGAATATAGTCTCGGAATGTGATCTGTGGCAATAACAGGTTCTAACTCTGCCACTTTCACCGAGGTTGTGTCCTGCGGCGGGGCGGCCCGTTTGACACCCTCCTGCATTCGGCTCAGGCGGGTGAAATGGTTGGTGGTCCGGAAGTATTGTTCGGGACCGAAGTGCGGTGGTACTGTCCAGACACATGTCCAGCTATCTGTCTTTGCCTGCGCCGCAGCACCATGTCGCAAGGCGGAACGTGTTATCGGTTTCGGAGTGTGGGCGATGACGACTGCGGTGGCGCCGCTGGTATTCGATCCGCGAGCGCACGTCTGCCTCGGTGCGCACCTCGCAGGCCCGGAAGCGCCCGCCGCCCTGTACGAGTTCAGGTCGCGAGTGCGGTCCTACGACGTCCTGGAATCCGGGATCGCACGTATTCACTCGTCCGATGTGCGTAACTTCGCACACCTACCCATCACCGTGGAGACTCGATAATGCCAAGATTCGCCCCTCATCCCGAGCGCAGGCCGGCGCTCGTCTCCGGCGCTTCCTCCGGAATCGGCGCAGCCACCGCCGTGGCCCTGGCCGAACTCGGCCACCCCGTCGCGCTCGGCGCGCGCCGCGTCGATCAGTGCGCCGAGCTGGCGGACAAGATTCGCGCCAACGGCGGTGCGGCCTTCGCCCACCGCCTCGACGTCACCGAGCCGGATTCGGTCGACGAGTTCGTGCGCGCCGCCGAAGAAGCGCTCGGCCCCACCGAGATCCTGGTGTCCAGTGCGGGAGACATCGAGTTCGGTCAAGCGCACGCGATGGATCCGGAACGGTTCGTGCACCAGGTGCAGGTCCATCTCGTCGGCGCGCAGCGTCTCGTGCACCGGGTGCTGCCGGGCATGCTGCGCAGGCAACGCGGCGACGTGGTGCTGATCAGCTCGGACTGTGCGCCCGAACCGCGTCCGCGCACCGGCGCCTACAGTGCCGCCAAGGCGGGCTTGGAAGCGATGGCAGCGCAGATGCGAATGGAGCTCGAGGGCAGCGGCATCCGCCTGTCGCTGGTCCGGCCGGGCCCTACTCTGACCGGCATGGGCATGGACACTACGCCCGAGATCGTCGGCCCGGTGCTGGAGGACTGGAAGGCCTGGGGGTTCGCCAGGCACCCGTTCATGCTGCGCGCGAGCGACCTGGCCGCCGCGGTGGTCGCGGTGGTGTCCACGCCGCGCGGCTCGCACTTGGTTCTGGTCGAGGTGCAACCCGAGGCGCCGGTGCGTCCGCTCGCGGACGACGCGGCGCCGAGCGACCAGTAAGGAAGTGCGACGATGCGCGTGCTGGTCGATCTGGATCTGTGTCAGGGACATGCCGTGTGCCAGGACGAGGCGCCCGAGGCGTTCCATGTGCCCAAGCACGGCAAAGTGGAGATCCGCGACGCCGCCGGGGACCCGCGATCGCAGGCCGACGTGCAGCGCGCCGTGCGCTACTGCCCCACCCAGGCGTTGTCGATCGCCGCGGACGAGTGAGCGGAATTCCCCGCGCGCGGCGGGTAGGCAGGGCGTGCCGGGGCGAATACGATGAATCCAAAACCGGAACGTGTTCTAATTCAGTCGCACTGTCCGGCCCGGCACCTGCGGCGATGCCCGACGTCATGGAGAAGATCCGATGAGCACAGCACACACCGACAAGGCGAAGGGCACCCTGCCCGCCAGGATCACCGGGGAGCTGATCGCCCGGCTGACCGGCCTGGTCGCCGCCGACGGTAGCGCGGCGCCGTTCGAGATGACCGAGGTCTACAGCGGCGCGCCGGTCGGGGAGCTGCCGCAGTCGTCCCCGCAGGACGTCCGGACCGCGTGCGCCGCCGCCCGGGCCGCGCAGACGGAGTGGGCCGCGCTGCCGCTGCGGCAGCGGCTGCGCGTGTTCGAGCGGCTGCACGAGCTGATGCTCGGCGAAGTGGAGACCACCGCCGACCTCATCCAGATCGGGTGCGGCAAGACTCGTCGCATGGCCGTCGAGGAATCCTGCGACGTGCCCATGGTGATCAGCCACTACCTCAAGACCGCACGCCGGGTGCTGCGGCCGAAGCGCCGCGGCGGCCCGATGCCGCTGCTGACCACCTCCACCGAGCAGCACCGTCCCAAGGGGCTCGTCGCGGTGATCGCGCCCTGGAACTTCCCCTTCGCCATCGCCCTGTCCGACGCCATGCCCGCGCTGATCGCGGGCAACGGCGTCGTGCTGAAGCCGGACAACAAGACCGCGCTGTGCGTGCTCTTCGGCGTCGAGCTGCTGCACCGCGCCGGGCTGCCCCGCGGTCTGGTCCAAGTGGTGTGCGGGGAAGGACCCGACATCGGACCGACCCTGATCGACAATGTCGACTTCGTCATGTTCACCGGCTCCACCGCCACCGGCCGGATCGTCGGCGAGCAGGCCGGCCGCAACCTCATCGGGTGCAGCCTGGAACTGGGCGGCAAGAATCCGATGATCGTGCTCGCCGACGCGAACCTGGACGAGGTGATCCCCGGCGCGGTGTTCGCGGCGTTCGCCAACTCGGGGCAGGCGTGCATGCACATCGAACGGATCTACGTGCACCGCTCCGTCCACGACGAGTTCCTGCGCCGGTTGGTCGCCGCCGCGGCCGAATTGAACGGGAAGATCGGCGCCGCCTACGACTACACGCCGGAATTCGGCTCCCTCGTGTCGCCGCAGCATCTGGAACGGGTCGCCGCCCACGTCGAGGACGCGCGGGCCAAAGGCGCCACGGTGCACGTCGGCGGGCAGGCGCGCCCCGACGTAGGTCCCGCGTTCTACGAGGCCACCGTGCTGACCGGCGTGACACCCGAGATGACCCACGCGACGCTGGAGACCTTCGGCCCGGTCGTCACCGTGTATACGTTCGACGACGAGCAGGAGGCGGTGCGCCTGGCCAACGCCACCGACTACGGCTTGAACGCGAGTGTGTGGACCCGGGACTTCGCGCACGCCGAGCGGATCGCCGCCCAGCTGCAAGCGGGCAATATCAACATCAACGACGGTTTCGTCGCCACCTACGCCGCCAAAGGCACGCCGTCGGGTGGGGTGAAGCAGTCCGGAGTCGGTACCCGCCACGGCGACCAGGGCCTGCTGAAGTACACCGACACGGTGAACGTCGGCGTGCTCAAGAAACAGGTGCTCGCCGCCCGGGCGGGGCAGCCCTACGACAAGCAGCTGAAGATGACCCTGACCTCACTGCGGCTGATGCGCCGAACCAGGTTGCGCTGAGCGCGGTTCCCTCGCGGCGCCTGCGACGGTCACCGGCCCGGTCGATCCGGTAGCGTGGCCGTCGGGGTGGATCCACGGTATCAAGAATGGGCAGGTCCATAGGTATGAGCCTTCGAGAAGTTCCGCTACGCACGCTGTCCGGCGAACCGACGACGCTGGCCGACCTGGTCGGCGACCGCGCCGTCCTGCTGGTCAACGTGGCCTCGAAATGCGGACTGACGCCGCAGTACTCCGGTCTGGTCGAACTGCACAAGTCCTTCGGGCCGCGCGGTTTCAGCGTGGTCGGCGTGCCGTGCAACCAGTTCATGGGCCAGGAGCCGGGCACCGCGGAAGAGATCGAGCAGTTCTGTTCCACCACCTACGGCGTCGATTTCCCCTTGCTGGAGAAGACCGACGTCAACGGCGACCAGCGCCACGCCCTCTACCAGACCCTGGCGGAGACCCCCGACGCCGAGGGCACCGCCGGTGACATCCAGTGGAACTTCGAGAAGTTCCTGATCGACCGAGATGGAAAAGTCGCGGGCCGCTTCCGCCCGCGGACCACGCCCGAGGCGCCGGAATTGGTCGCGGCGATCGAAGCCGTACTCTGAATTCTTTACGAAAGACCGGAGCCGTCGTCCACTTGGAACGGCGGCTCCGTTCGTGTTCCTGCCGCCGTTCGCGCGGTACTCCTACGCCACCAGTCCGTTCGGAAGCCTCGAGAAGTGCTCTGCCCGGTGCCACAGAGCCCAACCGACCGACGCCGTCAACTCAGTCGCAGTCCTCGATCAATAGCACGTAGGCCACCTGCAGGAACGGTCCCGCATCCAGCAGCGGCTGGTCGGGTCGCGGCTCGGCAGCCGGAACCGTAAGGCCAGCGGCACATTCGGGGTGATCTCGAAAACGAAATGCTTCGGCCGCTGAGAAACAGACGGCATGGATAGGGTGTCCTTTCGGTCTCGGGTCCTGATGGCGAGCTGAGTGGGCTCAGTCCCACAGCCCGGCGCAGGGCAGCGGCGGCAGATCGGCACGGACGTCGTCATCGACGGTGACCACCAGTTCCGGGAAGCATCGCGTCAGTTCGTCGGCAACGTTCTGCGCTTGCTCGGCACTGGCTCGGTAGTCCAGGCTGAGCGCGCCAGATTCGATGTGGATGTGCCGAACACGCTGGGACGGGCGGAGGGGCCGCAAAGCTGATCACCGGGGCTTGTCGGTGGAAGGGACAATTCGACCTGCCGTTCGGTGGAGGCGATCATACAAACCATGGCGCCGCCGCCGTAAGCGGTGGCCCGAGCCGGGCACGATCCGGCTCGGGCCACCGACAGCGCACCCTCTCCGAGCATGCGTGGCGGCGGCAGGTGGGCACATGGTTTGGGTCGGGCTGATTCGAAGGCCGCCGCTACCGCGCTGCGCGGGCCGCGACAGCCGCGGCGAGCAGGACCGTGACGCCCTCGGCGATCGCCGTGCCGCCGAGGGCATTCGCCGCGCTGGTCACCGTGCCGCCCGCGAGGCCGAGGAACAGCGATCCGAAGGTGGCGATGCCGACCACGATGCCCAGTTGCACGTTGGTCACCAGGATGCCGCTCGCGTCCGCGGCAAGGGTCATCGGCACCTTGGCCAGCGTGCGGGTCATGAGCGGACTGAACGCGATGCCGTTGCCCACGCCGCACAGGCCGAGCAGGGTCAGGGCGAGCGGTCCGACCTCGGCGCCGTCGCGCAGCAGTACGCCGAGGGCGACCATGCTCACCGCGCCGAGGACCAGCCCGAGCGGGATCATCATCGCGTGGAAGCGATCCGGGATGCGCTCCCAGTTCAGGCTGGCCACGGCGAAGGTCACGCCGAGCGGGACGAACAGCAGACCCGCGTGCAGGGCGCTGTAGCCGAGCGTGCTCTGCAAATGGATCGCCATGACGAACATCCAGCCACCGAAGGTCGCCATGATCACGAACAGCGCGACCGCGGCCGGCACCAGGCCCGGTGCGGTCAGTACCTGCCGAGCGAAGAGCGGTTCGCCGCCTCGGCGCGCGACGATCCGTTCGATGGCGACGAACAGTACGAAGCCGAACACGCTCGCGGTCAACGCGATCCACGACCACAGTGGCCAATCCAGCTCACGCCCGAGCACCAAGGGCAACACCAGCAGCAGCACCGAGGCGGTGAGCGTGGCGAGCCCGGGCAGGTCGAGCTTGCGCTCGAGACGCTGGGTCGAGGACGGCAGAATGCGCGGTGCCGCGACCAGCAGTGCGATGCCGATCGGCACGTTCACCAGGAACACTCCCCGCCAGCCGCTGCCGAACAGGTCGGCGTTGACGATCAGGCCGCCGAGCACCTGTCCGGCGACCATGCCACCGGAGATGATGGCCGAGTAGACGCTCAGCGCCCGCGCGCGGGCCGCGCCGGTGAAGGTGCGCTGGATGAGCGTCATGATCTGCGGCACCATCGCCGCCGCGCCGACGCCCTGGGCGAACCGGAAGACGATCAGCGAGATCTCGTTCCAGGCCAGCCCGCAGGCCAGCGAGGCGAGGGTGAACAGCGCCAGTCCGGCGATGAACGCATGGCGCTGGGTGAACCGGTCGCCGAGCCGGGCGCCGGTGACCAGCAGGACGGCGTAGGCGATGACGTAACCGGCGACGATCAGTTGCAGGGCCGCGCCGGTGGTGTGCAGCGAGCCGCGGATCGAGGGAATCGCCACGTTGACGATGGAGGAGTCGAGTACCGCCATGAACTGGCCGGTGAGGATGACCGCGAGCAGGGCGAGTGAACGCCGCGCTCCCAGCGCGGCGGGTGGCGCGGCCGGAGCGGCGGCGGACGTCGTTGCCGACGCGGCGCCCGGCGATATGGTCTGTGTCATGCTCCGAGCTTGCGGTGCGGCGGGTACCGGTAACAGGAGCCCGCTGACACTGGTACCGGCAGCACCAGCCTGAGCCCCGCGACAACGGTATACCGGGGCATACATTTCCGGCGCTGTGTCCAGTGACATGAAGCTGCGCCGCCTGCTGTAGGAGCTAGGACGGCTTCGGCACGGCGTCGAGCAGGGCGTGGCCGATCCGTTCGGCTTGGATCAGGATGTTCGTCTGCGCCGAGATGTAGTCGCCGATGCCTTCCTCTTGGGCGGCCCGCAGATACGGCGGCAGCGGCTGCTGGATCTCGGTGCGGATGACGTTGTCGAGCAGTGCTTCCATCTCACCGCGCAACGGGTTTCCGGTCGCAGCTTGGTTGTCGAGTTCCAGGCGGCCACCGTCGGTGCTGTAGTCGTAGAGTTCGAACTCTTGCTCGCGCGCCGGATCGATCTGGATCGCGCCGTGCACCCACTGGGAGTAGGAGGCGAACTTCGCGTCCGCGGTGCGCACCATCGCGACGTGGCCGGGGGCGTTCTGGTTGAACAGGATCGCGGCCTCCTCGATCGAGGACTCGTCGGTGGTGTGCGCGACCCACGGCCTGCCAGCGGCGCCCGCGTTGCGGCAGAGCGAGGCGATATCGAGTCGCCCGGTGAGGTGTTCGTAGCGCCCGTCGCTGCGCCAGCCATTGCCGCCGGTGCCGATGGTGAGCAGCAGCGGGGTGAAGTCGACGCTGGAGGTGAGCTGGTCTCGGGTGCTCGTGCCCTCGACGGGGCTGAGGTAGCCGCGTGGATCGTGCACGTAGAGCGGAACCCGCAGCGCCTCGTCGTAGGCGGCGCCGCCCTTTCCGTGCAGGCCGTGCGAACCCGCGTAATCGCCGTGATCGGAGGTGAAGACGATGACGGTGTTGGCCGCGACGTCGGGACGGGAATACAGAGTGTCGAGCACGCGACCGATCTGGATGTCGACCTGCTGCTGCGCCCACAGGTACAGATTGCGCATATCGATCCAGGCATGCATCGCTTCGGGTGTGCCGTAGGGCGCGGCCCCGAACGCCACCGCGGAGACCTCCACCAGCGCCATTTGCAAACGGGGCTTCTTCGACAGCTGTTCGAGTGATTCGAAGTTGGGTGGCAGCTCGTTCATCCACCGCGGGATGTCGGCGTTGAATTGGTCGCGGCGGGTCCAGCGTGGCCACCATTGGATGTCGTGCGGATTGACCAGCGACACCGTCGTGCACCAGGGAGCGTCGCCGGAATCGTTGTGGAACCAGTCGGCGAATTGGTCGACGATCTTCGGATCCGCTTGCAGCCCTTGACCGGGTGCACCGTTGGGGGACGGATAGGTGCCGCCGTGGAAGCCGTAGGCCTCGAGCGCGCCGGGAGTGCGATCCGGATAGCTGCCGAGATGCCATTTGCCCCAGTATGTGGTGTCGTAGCCGTGGTTTCGCAACATCGATCCCCACGTCGGGAACAGCGGTGTCAACGTCGACTCCGATACGACCATGACGCCGGTCTGCTGGGAGTAGAGGCCGGTCAGTAAGCAACCGCGCGCCGGTGTGCAGTCGTTGGCCGCGGTGTAGTGATTCTCGAACGACACACTGCCGTGGCGGATCCGCGCGATGTTCGGCAAGACGGTGTCCAGCGTCTGCTGATCGGGAAACCAGACCGGTGTCCGCATCTCGTCCACGATGATCACCAGGATGTTCGGCTTGTCCGGATCGGTGTCCGCCCGCGCTTTGCCCGGGGTGGCGCCGGCCGAAACGGCGGCCGCGGCCGTCGCCGAGGTGGCCGCACTGGTCAGAAAGCCCCTGCGAGTGAACGAGCTCGGCAATGTTCCTCCACGAATGAGTGATGTTCGTCGGTCGAATGGAACGCGGAGAATCTCGGGTGGTGTCACCGTAGCGCCGTCGGGCGCGCGGTCGCGGGCGTCCGGCGTGGACACGCCGTCACTATATGAGCTGGTCGAGCGATCACACCGACGGCGGGCGTGGCCCGCGATACGGCACGAACTGACCCGAGCGTGCTAGGGCAGACCCACGAGGTCGGCCATCACGTTCATGTGGTGGCGGAAGTAGTCGGCACTGGCGTCGATGGTTCCGTTCAGACGGCCGAAGAGCTCGAAGTTGATCAGGCCGAACAGCTGGGTCCAGCCCACGAAGACGCGGGAGAGCACGTCCTCGGACAGGTCGGAGGACTGCTGCTGTTCGATGAGGCGGCGCAGGTCGGCGTGGACGGGTGCGGGCAGCGGGGTCGAAAGCGGTGGCGGGGTCAGCTCTTCCGCACCCGCCTGCGCGATGGCGACGAGCCGGAAGACCACGGCCGCGGCGGGGGCCACGGTGTGCTCGGGTGCGGAGTATCCGGGCACGGGACTGCCGTAGAGCAGGCTGTATTCGGCCGGATGGGCCAGGGCCCAGTCCCGCACGGACGAGCACACCGCCATCCACCGACCGCGCAGATCGGTGGCGGGCGGCTTCGCGTCGGCGGCTTCGGCGGTGGTGGCCAGCGCCCGGTACGCCTCCAGGATCAAGGCGGTCAGCAGGTCGTCCCGGCTCGGGAAGTACCGGTACAGCGCGGACGCGACGATGCCCATATCGCGCGCGACGCCACGCAGGGACAGGTTCGCGCCGTCCACCGCCAATCGTTTGCGGGCGGTTGCCTTGATCTCCTCGATCATCTCGGAGCGGACGCGGGCCCGGAGGGAATGAGCGGACATATCGCCAGTGTAGAGAACAAGTGATGCTTCGGAGAACGGAAGACCCTTTCGTGAACACTGTTCTTGACACGGATCGTCGTTCCGCTCTACAGTAAGTGCAAGCAAGAACACTGTTCTCGAACTAGAACACCTGACAGGATGGATTGTCATGTCCCTGTACGTCGTCATCGGAGCAGGCCCCGTAGGATCGGCGACCGCTGAATTGCTCGCCGCGCGTGGCGCCCAGGTGCGCGTGATCACTCGGCGCGGTATCGGCCCCGATCACCCGCTGATCGAGCGCATCGCCGCCGACGCCACCGACGCCACCGTGCTGACTCAGCATTGCAAGGGCGCGGACGTCGTTTTCCAGTGCGCTCAGCCGCCGTATCACCGCTGGGCGACCGACTTTCCGCCCCTGGCCGCCGCCGCGCTGCAAGCGGCGGAGGCGACCGGCGCCGCGCTGCTCAGTGTCGGAAACCTCTACGGCTACGGGCAGGTCGACGGACCGATCAGCGAGGGGCACCCGCTGCGGCCCAACAGCGTGAAGGGGCGGGTGCGGGCGGAATTGTGGGCCGAGGCGCTGGCCGCGCACCGAGCGGGCCGCGTCCGCGTCGCCGAAGTGCGCGGATCGGACTACCTCGGCGCGGGAGCGAAATCGGCGTTCACCATGGTGGCACTGCCTGCCGTGCTCTCGGGCCGCCGCCGATCCGGACGCCGCGCACAGCTGGACCGACGTCACCGACATCGCCCGCACCCTGGTCGCGGTCGCCGACGACGAAAACGCGTGGGGCCGGGCATGGCACACGCCGGACGGTCGCGCACGCGCCCCCGCGCGCGTGAGCCGGATGCCTGCCGCAATGCTCTGGGCCGCAGGACTTTTCGACGCCAACGCCCGCGAGATGCGCGAGATGCGCTACCAGTTCGATCGTCCGTTCGTGCTCGACTCGTCGGCCGCGACCGCGGCCTTCGGTATCGAGCCGACACCGACCGTGGAGTCCTTGCGTGCCACGATCACCGCGCTGCGCGCGGAAGAAGCCACATCTGTCGGCTGAGCCGATGCCGGGCGGACAGGTCGGACACCTGTGGTGCTGCGCGGCGGCGGGTGCCACCTGCCGCGGTGGCTAACCGCCGGCGAGGTCAGCGGCGCCTGCACGGGGACTCTCGGTGACAAATCGGCAGTCCGATCGCGCCCGGGACGGTGAAATCGGATCGTCCGTCCCTGTCGTGTGCCCAATCACGTTGTATATCGCGCATCTCGACACGCATGCTGTCGTCCTCGGTCCGCGACACGTTCACCGTTATGCGGGCAGGTGGCCGTAGCCGAAAATGTTGATGAAGTAGTTGCCCGGGATCAGTTGGTTCATCGCGTGCCACTGTCCCGCCGGGTCGCGCTGGTAGTAGCTCACCGGCAGCGAACCGACGTCGTAGCAAACGATGCCGGCGGTGCCGAACGGGCTCCAATAGGTGCTCGCACCTGGGCGGCCGGGTTCGAGCGGCGTCGTGAACAGGTGACTGCACGGGGTGATGCTCGGTTCGTAGATCGAGGGCGCGGCCGCCGCAGTCGGCGCGAGGCCGGCCACACAGATCCCGCCCCATCCCGCACACACCGCTGCGGTCAACGCGCGGAGGAGAAGTCGTCCCATATCGGTTCTCCTCATCTATTCCGATCGGCAACAGTGAGGACAACGATAGCGGCTGAAAGCGAGAGCCATGTCGCCAACGGCGTGGCGGTGTGATCGTATGACACCGGTTGTGGCGCAGACGAACACGGCACGGGTCAGAAGGGGTACTCGGCGCACAACTGGCCCGCGAAACTGCGCACGGCGTGCTCCCGCATGCGGCGCCCGTACACCGGATCCCCGGCCAGGTCGGTATAGGTCTCGAACTCGCAGTGGACCAATCCCGCCGCCGCAGCCGCGTAGACGTCGAAGCCCGGAAACATCAGTCCCGCGTACGGCATGTCGTCCACGTCGAGGGCCAGCACCGGATACTCGCCCTCCGAGTCCGGCTGCCCCACCGCCAGCACCCGCCGGGAGTCCGACCCGCCCGGCAGCAGGAAGCACTCCGGGAACCGCTCGGCCAGCGGCTCGTACGTCCCGCCCCACGGCTGCCCCAGCTCATCGTCCACCAGCCGGTCCAGCGTCCGGGGCGCGAAGCCGCCGTCCGGGGCGAACCACCCGTAGCGCTCGAACAGGCTCGCGTCGAACGCCAGCCACTCCCGCAGACTCGGCGACAGCGGGCGACCCGACGGAAACACCGCTCCCGCCAACGCATCCTGCGGCATCGGCCGGGGCTCACCCTCCACCCACGGGGTGTGGCCGACCCACGCGACGGGCTCGAACATCGACCGGCCGGGGTTCCTTTGCACCGACTCGATGACCCGCCGTGTCAACGCGACCCCGTGCTGCGCCTCTCCTGTCATGGCGCGCAAGCTAACAGCCACCACCGACATCCATGATCGACCGGTCCGCCGCGACGGCGCGGGCGCCGCCGCGAGCCCGGCGGCACGACATAAGCGCCCCCAACGTCTTCACCGTCGACACGCAATCTCAGGCTCGCGGATTCCTCACGACATTGGTGAACGACAACAGCGCGAGAGCTGCGAGTCCCCAAGCGATAAAACGCAGAGCCAGAAAGCCGGCCATCCACGCCCACTGGCCTCCGTCCGAGGGTGCGGCCACCCAGGGGTCCTTCATGCCCAGTGGCGCAAAAGGTAGGAAACTGTCGATTACGATTCGGAAGGAGTCGGACCAACTCAATGCTTCCGCCGGATCGGCAGGTTGTCCGACTGCGGACTTCGGGGCGAACACAGCGCCATGGTGCAGTATCCATGCAGCTGCGGCTGTCACGCACGCCAACCAGACAATGGCAAGCCAAGCATTGTATCCATATCCGATCAGGGCACCGTGCAGCCATCGCGTGTACCGCCTCGGAGACCAGATGGACTGCTGGCTGGTCAGATTTCTCTCCAGTTGTAACAGTGTTTTGCGCCGAGTTGAGAGGTCGCCGACCTTCGCGCAATATTGAATAAGGTGGCTATGCGCCTGGGGTGCGAACTCATTCGACTGACCGATGGTTTCGAGCCATTCCTTCGTGGTAATCGAGCGGAGGCTGGAGTATTCGAATCCATCGACATTGAACTGGTACCTATCGAAGATCTCTTTACGTATGAACAGTCTGCCGCACGATGCTCCGCGAAGTGTGAATCCACCTCCGGCGTAGAACCTCCTGAAGTAGGTTGTCCATATATAGACGGAGCCTTCTATTTCGCTGAAAGCGAGGCTTACAGACCCTTTGTACTCTGCACTCTTGTGCTCCCAGCCCATTTCTCGCCTCGACAAGAATATTCCTCCCTGGAGGCGCACATTCCGGTCTACCTTTATTCCGGTGGCGTACAGGCCGCCGTAGACCCTGGAGCCGTAGAGATGAAGATCGCCGATGTGAGCTCTGAAGAGGTTGATCGCAAGCTGAGCTACGTTGTCCTCCGGTCCGTGGAATATGCTGTTCTGCATGCACAGCGAGCCGGATACGGACATTCCTAGGCCGTAGAATCCGCGATCCGATCTGAATCCGTCACGCAGAAATATCGTCCCGTCGATGGCGGCATTCCGCGCGCTTATCCACCGTGCATGGCTGCCATCGAGGGTTATCACCGTCGTTGGCCGGCAATGGTCGAGAACGAGGTCTCCAGAAATTGTGCATGCCTCTAGAGCGAGGGCGCCGTGCCAATGCAAAAATGAAAGATCAATGCTTCCATCTATGTAAATCCCTTTGAGTCGCAGTCCACGGTGGTGCAGGGTGCCATGCTTGCCGGCTAACACGTCGTGAATCAGTCCGCCCGGTATCCGATTGGCGTCCGACGGCGCAGCCGGGCGACCCTCTGTCAGTTCCAGCTCGGTACCGGTGAGTCCAGCTCGGATGACACGATCACTGAGGCTCGGTGGATGGCGTGGCCAAAGCAGCTGTCGTGCTTCGTCGAAGAGAGAATCCAAGCTCCGCCTCACCCCTTAGCCTCACCGGTCGAGGCCGATCGTAGGTCGCACGGCGGTGATGAGGGCGGCGGTTGCTCGAGGTCGAGACATCTACCGGCGTGTCCAGCGCGTGTCAGCCCTGATAGATCATCGAGAGGCTGTCGAAGTCTCGATGGCCACCGACATGGCCGTCTACTTCTGCGACCCGGTCAGTCCCTGGCAGCGAGGCACCAACGAAAACACCAACGGCCCTCTGGAGTGGTCCCCGAAAGGCACCGATCTGAGCGAACGGCGCAGGGTGCCGGCGGTCAATGGAGCGCGGTGACGATTGTGTTGATCTCGTCGGCGAGGGCCGGGCTCAGCGGGTCGGGGGTGAGGCCTGCGGCAGCCCAGCAGCGGATGCCGTCGGCGACGAGCATCTGGGCCAGGCGGGCGGCGCGCACGACGTCGGTGCCGGTATCGAGTTTGCCGTCGCGCTGGGCTCGCTGGAAGGGTTCGAGGAACAGGTAGGCGATGTCGGCGTCGGTGGCGCCGCCGGCCAGGGCGCGTTGCTCGAGCCGGTAGGTCTCGAGCACGGCTTCGAAGATCAGTTCCGGCGGGAAGCGGCGGGCGCGCTGCTCGAGGGTATCGATGACGACGCTGATGACGTCGAGCAGTTCGTGGGGGCCGGACACGAGGGCTTCGGCGGCGCGGTGGGCGTCGCGCATCGTGAAGACCTCGACCTCGAGCAGCACCTCCTCTCGACGTGAGAAGTACACGTAGAACAGCGCTTTCGACACTCCGGCGGCCTTGCAGATGTCGGTGACGGTGGTGTCGGCGAATCCCTTGGTGCGCCACAGTGCCATGGCGGCCTGCATGATCGCCTGTCGGCTGGCGTGCGAGCGGGCACGCACGGGCGTAGCACGCTTCTGACGCTGGTCAGCCTTCGAGGCCGAGGAAGTTGTCGCCATAGCTACGACCTTACCGCGAACAGATTATTGACTACCGTCAGAAAACTTGGGATGCTCCGGGTGTGGACGCGGAGCGTGGGGCCGAGGGCCCTGCCCGCGGATCCGGGTCCGGCCGGGCTGTCCGGCACGTCTCGACACGGCGCGGCGCCGAGGAATGAGAAGGCCATGCAAGTGCTCCCCGATTCCGAAGAGCATCCGGAAGCGACGAATCTGAAGGTGCAGCAAGTGATCCTGTGGTCCACGCCGGTGGTCGCGGTTGTCCTGCTGAGCTTGTTCGCGGCGTTCCCCGGCTTCTTTCCCCCGATGTCACCGAATATGAGCGCGGAAGAGGTGGCACGGTTCTATGCGGACAACACCCCGCTGATCCGGTTCAGCATGGTGGGGCTCAATCTGTGCGGGGTCATGATCGTGCCGTTCTTCGTGCTGATCATGGGGCAGATGCTGCGGATGCGGGGACAGAGCCGCATCTTCGCCTTCTCCTACCTCACCGCGATCGTCGCCGGGGTGACGTTGTTCGCGCTGTCGAACATCTTCTTCGCCGTCGCCGCGTTCCGGCCCGACCGGGGGCCAGAACTGGTGCAGGCACTCAACGATCTGGCCTGGATCATCTTCATCGCCCCGATCGGGATGCTCGTCGGCCAGTTCGTATTGCTCGCCCTCGCAGTGTATTTCGATGACGAACACCGACCGGTGTTCCCGAAATGGGTGGCACCGTACTCGCTGGTGACCGCGCTGGCCATGGCCCCATCGGCGGGGGCGGCGGTGTTCCGCGATGGCCCGCTGGCTTGGGACGGGTTCGTCTCGTTCTGGCTGCGCAACGGTGCCTTCTCAGCGTTCGTCGTGGTGATGTTCTTCCTGGTGCACGCGGCACTACGGCAGCAGGCCGAGAAGGAGTGCCTCTCCGCATGAACGCCACCACCACCGAGCCGGGCCGCCGCGACGTCACCACGGCCGCGCCGCCGCGCCGGGCCGGACTCGATGTCTGGATCACCTACTGGCTCTTCGCCGCCTTCTACACCGCGCTGTCGGTCGGGGTGGTGTTCCTCGGCCGCGCCACACCGCCCCCACGGCCCGACGTGACCGACTTGCAGGTGGCGCAATGGTTCGATAAACACCAGCTCGGCATCCAGGTCGGCTTCTTCGCCCTGCTGGTGATCGCGGGTGGAGCCGCGATCTCCAACGGCATCATCGGCTACTTCATGAAGCGGATGTCCTCGGGCCCGCTACTGGCATACGCCTACATCGCCGCCATGGGCGTCGGCGCGATCCCCGGATTCCAGCTGCTGCTCGTCTGCTGGCTCACCGCCACCTTCCGGCCCGACCGCGACCCCGCGATCCAGCACTTCTTCTATGACCTGGGCATGCTGTCCTATAACGGATCCCTCGGCTGCTTCACCGCCGCCTACGCCGTGCTGGCCATCGCCATCCTCTACGACCGTAACCACATCTTCCCCAAATGGTTCGCCTACATCTCCATCTGGCAGATCGTCACCGAGGTCCTCGCGACCCAGATGTGGGTGTTCCACTCCGGGGCGTTCGCCTGGAACGGGATGATCACCCTCTACGTGGCTTTGGTCGTGTTCGGGCTCTGGGTCGCCTGCCTGCTGCCGATAATGCGCATCGCCGCCCGCCGCGAAACCGCGCAGACCCCGCCCCTCTACACCGCCGAGGTCACCCGATGACAATCTCCGGCCACGACACCACCACCGAACCCCGGAACACCCGGCGACGCACGCGGTCACCACATCTTCCCGGCGACATCGACATGTGGGTCATGGTCCTGGGCGACCTGTTCTTCTTCGGCTGCTACTTCGTCGTCTACATGGGGTTCCGCGCTCGCGCCCCGCAAGCATTCGCTCAGGCCCAGCAGCACCTGAACATCGGCATCGGCGTCACCAACACCATCGTGCTGCTCACCAGCTCGATGTTCATCGCCCTCGGCGTAATCGAGGCCCGGCACGGAGCCATCGCGTCGGCGCGTCGGCTGGTGCTCGCCGCCGCCGCGTGCGGGCTGCTGTTCACGGTGCTGAAGGCATACGAATGGCACCACGAGATCAGCAACGGTTTCACCGTCTCCACCGAATTCTTCAGCTTCTACTACGTCTTCACCGGAATCCACCTTGCACACCTGCTGCTCGGCTTGCTCATCCTCGGCATCGTCGCCCGCGAACTGCGCGCATCCGGCAAGCAACGTGTGAGCATCGTCGAACAGGGCGCCCTGTTCTGGCACATGATCGACCTCCTCTGGGTCGTCATCTTCGCCGTCCTCTACCTCATGTGAGCGACACCATGACCTCAGCCACCACCGCCCCCGACACGGCCGGACGCACACGAGACAAGCGCCTCGTCGTCATCGTCTGGGCCGCACTCACCGCCATCACCCTGCTCGCCTGGCAGCTCGCCCCCGGACACTCCGGCACCACCACCGGCCACGACGAACAGCTCGTCGCCGGCATAGTCGTCCTCGGGCTCGTAAAATGCCGGCTCATCATCCGCCACTTCATGGAAACCAGGCACGCCCCACGCTGGCTCCAGCTCACCACCGACGCCTGGCTGATCACCCTCTGGGCAACTCTGCTCACCATCCACCTCTACTGAACACCACAGCAGCCCTCCGCCGTTCTCGGCGGCGCTGGCTACGTCCCGATCGATCAGTCGATGGATCCGGCGCAATTCAGCGAGGAAGGTCGTCCGACGCGCCGCGGCGTTCGCGTCGTGGCTCGAGTCGAGAGATCAGACGATCAACCCGCCGCGAGCAGGTCCTGGCGCGCGACCACGCGGTAGGTCTTATCCCCGGCTTCGGACCAGAAGCCGAGGCTGCGACCGATCATTCACGTCGGCGGTCCACCATTTCGCTTCGGCGGCGTCGATATCGGTCAACGAACCCTGGGCGTGCGCGGCGACAGCCGAATCCAGGAAGGCCTGGGTCACGTCGAGTTCAGTCGCCATCTCCACGAGGAGGAACTTGTTGTACTGGAAGGACCGATCCGCTCACCGAGCACCTTTCTCCGGACGAGAGAGTTTCAGCATCCTTGTCCTTGTCGCGGGTCGAGTTGCCGGTCTGGCGGGAAGTGCGTGAGGTGGACGGCCCGCCCGACGCCGGAAGCGCCGGGCGGGGCGGTCACGCCGGGCCGGCCTCGGCCGCGGCGGACAACTCGGCCCACTCCTGCCAGCCCTTGACCCGGTCGGCGTAGACCTGCGGGACGACCTGGAGGGGGAAGGTGCCGAAGAAGATCCGGGACGGTGGGGTGTCGGCGTCGACGACCTTCAGCAGTGCGGGGCCGACGCCGGCCGGGTCGGGATTGGGGAGGGTGGCGAAGCTGGCGTTGACCGCCTCCCTGAAGTCGTCGTAGGCGGTCAGTGGTGCGGAGTAGGCGGAGGAGCTGTTGAATTCGGTGCCGAAGGGGCCGGGCTCGACGACTGTGACCTTGATGCCGAAGGGGGCGACTTCCTGGGCCAGGGAGTCCGACAGTCCCTCGACCGCTGCCTTGGTGGCGCTGTAGCCGCCCGTGGTGGGGTACGCGGCGAGGCCGAGCAGGCTGGACACGTTGATGATGTGGCCGCTGCCCTGAGCGCGGAGGTAGGGCAGTGCCGCCTGGACGACCCAGAGGGTGCCGAACAGGTTCGTCTCGAACTGGGCGCGGATGTCGTGTTCGGTCAGCTCTTCGACCATGCCGAACAGGCCGTAGCCGGCGTTGTTGACGACCACGTCGAGGCGTCCGAAGTGCGCGTGGGCACGCCGGATGGACTCGGTCACGGCCGTTTTGTCCGTGACGTCCAGGGCCAGCGGAAGGATCGCCGCGCCATGGGCGGCGACCAGGTCGGCCCGTGCGTCGGTGTTGCGGGCGGTCGCCGCGACCTTGTCGCCGCGCGACAGCGCGGCCTCGGTGAACCGGCGGCCCAAGCCGCGGGACGAACCGGTGATGAACCAGATCTTGCTCATGGAAGTACTCCTCAATTCAGATACGAAGACAACAAAAGAGACGTTATACCAATATGGGATTGAGTACCACTTAGGGTCTGTGTACTACACTCACGGCATGGCCGAGACATCCAGGACCGCGCCCTCGACGCTGCGGGAGCGGACGCGAGCCGCGATGCGTGATGAGGTGAGTGAAATCGCGTTCCGGCTCTTCTCCGAGCAGGGCTTCGACAAGACGACGGTCGAACAGATCGCCGCGGAGGCGGGCTTGTCGCGCACCACCTTCTTTCGGTACTTCGGCACCAAGGAGGAGCTCGTCCTCGGCAAAATGAGCGAGTTCGGTCCCCGGATCGCCGCGGCGCTCGCCGCCCGCCCCGCTGACGAGGGGCTCTGGGAAGCGCTACGCCGCTCCTTCGACGTGCTCACCCAGCCGACGGCCGACGAGCCCCAGCCATTCCTCAACCTGATGCGGCTGCTCAACGACGCCTGCGCCTTGATGACCCGCCAGTGGGAGAAGACACAGGGCTGGCACAGCCTCCTGGTGCCCGAGATCATCCACCGGCTCGGCGGTGACCGGGAATCCACGGCCGACCTGCACGCCCACGCCCTCGTAGGCTCGGCGATTTCCTGCCTGGACGCCGCAACCGACGCCTGGACGGCCAGCGGCGGAGCCACACCGTTGTCTGAACTCCTCGACCAGGCAATGGGCGTACTGGTCGAGCCGCCCGCATAACCTGAGAGCGAGTTCCCTTGACCGACCGCATGCGGCGCGTTGTCGGTTCATCCAGGGTCAGCGGTGAGCTGTTCGTGGAATCGCCAAGCTTCTCCGAATCCACCCTCGGCGGACTGGCCGTCGCTCGCGCCCGTGGACGCATCGGTGGCCAGAAGCCGAAGCCACACCCCCCGGGAGGTGCAGCTGGCCCGGGCACCGCCTCCTGGCTCGACCGATCGCGGCAAGCCTCCACCCAGGCCCAGCCCGTTCCCGGCTACAGCTATCCCCGCACAGCGAACCTCGCCAGGCACCGATACCCGCGGTGGCCGGTGTGGCCCGCGAGCCGCACGCGAAGCTGCCGACCTGTCCCTGGCGGAGATGGCCCGCCGCGTCCCCTATGGCAAAGCCGCGCTCGGATTCTTCGAAACCGATGCGCGCACATCGGCTTCCATGTCATCGCCTCCGCTGAGCATCGCTGGATCGACACCGAACAAGCCGTGGCGCTCGGTGGCGGTACGCACGATCAACTTCGGCGTGCGCACGCCCACCTCACGATGGGTTCGACGCTGCCGAACTACCGGAACTCGTGACTGCGCCAAGGTTTCGGCGAGTACGACCTGGTCACCGGTGGGTCGGACCGGTTGGCCCGCGCACTGGTCGGCGCGGGTTCTGCCGACGACGCGGCCGGTGCGCTCACCGCACATCTCGACGCCGGTGCGGACCACGTCGTCGTACAGGTCCTCGCGGACACACCGTCGACCGATCCGCCACGGGCCGACGACCTCTCCCACCCGGAGAGAGGTCGTCGGCGGCCCGTAGGCGCTGGGTCAGTGGTGTGCGGCGCGGTTGATCGCGACGGTCTCGTCCAGCGAGGGCGCCTCGGTGAGGCTCGCGAACTGCTCCCCGAGCCGGTCGCGAGTACGGGGCGCTTCGTCCTTGTCGGCCGCTGCCAGGGCCCGCTGCAACTCCGCGGCATCCAGTTCGGTGCAGTAGGCAGGCGTCCCCGGCTGCTGCCGCCACGATTCGGCCAGAGTACCGGCATCGACGGGATCGAAGCCCGTGTCGTCCACAAGTTGCATGACGGTCCGGCGTGCTCGTTCCGAATCGGCGGCGACGGGGATGGCGATGCGGCCGGGCGTTCCGGCGGGTACTCCCTTGGTCTGCTGTGTCCCCGCCAGCGCGGCGTTCCACGCCTTCACAATCGGCTTGCCGAGCTGCTCGGCGCTCCACACACTCTCGACCTGTCCGTTGTCCACCGCTTCGATGTGGCCGTTCATGCTGGGGTAGTAGTTCGACGTGTCGACGATCACCGTATCGCCGGAAACCCCGGCGAGGAGGTCGGCGAGTTCGGGCTGCTTCGCGAACGGGATCGACAGGACGAGGACCTCCCTGTCGTGGGTCGCGGCGTCCAGGTCGACTGCGCGAGCGCCTGCCTCCCGGACGCCGGGGGCGACGGCCTCCGGTCCGCGGGCGTCCGCGACCAGTACCTCATGTCCGGCCTCGCTGAGCCGGCGTGCGATATTGCCGCCGATGGCTCCGGCGCCGATAACGGAAATCCTCATATCGTGTTCCTTCCCTTCTATCGTGTCCAGATCGCTACATGAACAACGCGCGGCTGAGGCGGACGAGGTACTCGGAGTCGGGGTTCGTCGCAACGCCAACCCTTTCGGCGATTACGGCGCCCGACAGGTCGCGCCGCTTCGGCAATCTTGCGGCCTCGGCGCGCGCCAGGGCGGCCGGCATCTCGTCGCGGGTGAGATCCGTGCAGTAAGCGGGTGCCCCCGGCTGCTGGCGCCACGATTGCGCCAGCGGTCCGGCATCGAATCCATCGAATCCGGTGTCCTCGACCAGCGCTATGGCGACCGCGCGTTCGCTGTCGTCATCGGCCGCGACCGGGATCGCGATACGGCCCCGAGTCCCCGAGGGTGTGCCTTTCAGGGCGAAGGAGGCGGCGCCGATGGAATTCCATGCCTTGACGATCGAGCGGCCGAGTTGTTCGGCGATCCAAAGACTTTCGACCTGGCCGGCTTCGATGGCCGCGATCTCGGAATCACGCCCCGGAAAGTAGTTCGAGGTGTCGATGACGACCGTCTCGGCGGGTACACCGGCTAGCAGCGGCGCGATCTCGGGAACGCGGTTCAGTGGGATGGAGATGATGACGACGTCTACGTCTTTCACGGCCTCGGCGGCGGGCACCGCAACTGCTCCCGTGGACAGGGCTGTGGCGTCGATCGTTTCGGGCCCGCGCGAGTTGGCCACCTTTACGTCGTGTCCGGCCGCGCTCAACTTTCGACTGAGCGTCTTACCGATATGGCCGACACCGAGAATGCCTATCTTCATCCAGAAACTCCTTTAGTTGGTATCGATTTCCTTCATCGCGTGCAGCCATCGCCGCAGCTTTCCCAACGCGTCGCTCGAGCCGCGCGGTATCGGCTCGACGTGCCTCCAGTTCTTTCCGAACGGGACTGCAACACCGCGGCCAAAAGCGCCTGGCGGGACGCTGAGCCGCCTCCAGCAGAGCAGCTCGGTTGCGCTGGACATCCGTGCGTGGCCGGCGGCCCGGCTGCTCTCCGGCACCCATACGTCCTCCTGTCTGCTCCCAGATCCACGGCAAAACGGATACCACCTCCGGATACCTCCACAGCATAAAGCGGAGGCCGCATCCGGTCAACCCGCCGGAGTGGATGGCTACGGGCTGCGCCGAAGGTGGAAGCTCGCCGACGCTGCGTCGTCCCCTCGGTCCCGGCCACCCCTGTCGGCTGGTCCTCCCGGTTTTCCGCCGCTGAGCCTCCGGCCGGCCCGACCGTCACGGTGGAGCAAAGTGTCATACCGGTGCCCGCACGTGTTGCAGCCCGTAGGGATTGCGCGGCCGGGCGCAGTCACCGCCATGGCGGCCGGGCACAGTGCGGTCTGCCCAAAGGAGGCAACCGTCGTAAGGGCCGGGTGCTGGACGCACTTTGCGGGTACCGGCAGGCTGCTTGCAGACGGCGGCACGGCAAGGCCGCCCGGCCGAAGTGGGGGAGTGCGCGCTCTTCGTGTTCGTCTTCGGTGTGTGTGACGTGTTGGGTGTACGCGACTTTGCGCGGGGGCGGTCAGCGGTGGACGGCGCGATTCATCTCCACGACGTCCTCCAGGATGGCCGTCGCCGGGAGGGCGCAAAACGCTCCGGGAGGCTGTCGCGGATACGTTTGCGTCGACGCGGGAGCCCGCCGTCAGTCCCGGATTCCTGCCACCTCGACCTCGATGGCTTCGATCCGACCCGTCGCATCGAAGGAATTACCGATGCGCTCGGGACTTGTATCCGAAATGAGCAGGTAGAGGGTTCGCATTTCCGGTCCGCCGAGTACCGCATCCACGGCGAACGTGCCGCCGTCGGGATATGTTGCGGTGTCCGGGTCGATCCGAATGATGTCGGTAACCTCGCCGCCATCGCGGACACGGCGAAATTCACCGATCCACGGGAAGGCCGCCCATACCGCACCCTCACTGTCGATGCCGATACCATCGATGGCCTCTGTGTCCGGTGGCCCGAACTTCGCAAACACGCGCTGGTCTACCAGCGCTCCGTCGTCTGTCACGGTGAACGCGGTGAGCCTCGTCCGTGGCGCCCGGAACGATTCCGCAACGACCAGGGTGCGCCCGTCGCCTGTGATGGCGATGCCGTTGGGAAATATGAGGTCCTCGCCGCCCGTGTCGATCCGGCCATCGGGATGGCGGATGACCAGACCCACGCCGACGGGATCGGTTCCGAAAACGTAGCCCTGCGGACCGATATATGCGCGGCCCTCTCCGTCCACGGCCATATCGTTGGGATGAAACGCGACCGGCGCGAGGTCGGCGAGTTCCTCCAGACCGCTACTTCCCACGCGCAGCAGCCGTCCATCGTCTATGGAAACAACCATCGGTGCCCCATCAGGGCCGAAACCGAGACCCGAGGGTCGCCCGGGCACATCCGCGACATCCTCGACTCGCCCGCCAGGGGAAAGACGACAGATCTTGCACCGGGTCATGTCCGAGAACCACAGCGCCCCGCGGTGCCACCGGGCGCCCTCGAGATAGCCGAGACCACCCTCCGCCACAAGACGGCGAGCATCAGCGGGCAGCACCCTTGGCGAACGACTCATATATCTTCCTTGATAAAACTGCGGTACCGGACGCTGGCGAATCAGAACTGAGTGAGCCCAGTGGTTTACGCCTTCTCGTCCCGCTCGCGGTAGCCGCTCGCGATGAGCATGCGGAGCCGGGCGAGCGACTCCTCCTCGGCGCCGTTGCCCTTGATCCAGGCAATGGAACAGGCCGCGAGGAACAGGTCGTACCCCCGCACCGACGCACGTACGTGCCCCGCGAGCTGCGCGGCTTCCACGTACTTGTCGGTGGCGGTGATGAAGATGTCGCAGGGAATCGTGAGCGGATTGTCCGGCTCCTGCGCCCGGGCTGCGGCCATGAGCGGGTCCGGCAGCCCGTTGAAGGCGCTGAAGTACTCCTCCATCGCCCGCAGCCACTGCTCCAACGCCTCGCCGGCATCGCCCAACTGCTCGATGTCCGCCTGGCGGGCCCCCAGCTCCTCGGAGCGCGTCTGCAGCACGGCCGCCAGCAGCGCCTCCCGGGTGGGGAAGTGCCGGTACAGGGTGCCGGGCCCGACGCCGGCCTCCTTGGCCACGGCCTCGAGCGAGGTGCCGACCCCGTGCCGCAAGAAGTGGCGCTGCGCGGTCTCCAGAAGGGCCGCGCGGTTGCGCTGGACATCCGATCGGGGCTTTCGCCCCCGCTGTTCACTGGCGTTCATGCGCCCTCCCGATCTCCGGCGTTCCTGCGGCCACATCAAAACGGATTCCGCCTCCGTATGGGTTCGAGCATAAAGCGGAGGTAGCATCCGGTCAAATGGGCGCAGCGGAACCGGACCAGGAGTGTCAGGCAAGGGGCCGTCCGCGCACCGCGCCCGAAGGCGGCCGTCTTTCCGGTAGGCCTCCGGGAAAATACATCAGGGTGGACGCGAGGCTCGGGCATCGCTGAAGTCGACCCCGAACTCATCAACGCGGGCAAGGGGACCATCACGGTGCTCCGAGCGATCCGCGCTCCACTGAAAGAGGCGGCGCCGAACGCCGTTCGGTCAGCGCCGTGTCCCGTGCAGGATGAGCGTGTGCTCGATGCAGCGCGCGATGAACTCGCCGTCGAGCGGACCATCGACCACCAGAAGACGGAAATAAAGCGGAGCGGAGAGGGTTTCGAGTACCTCACGGGCATCGACCTCCGGTGGCAGCTCGCCGCGGTCGACGGCCCTGCCGATGACGTGCGCTGTCCGTTCGAAGCGGTCGTCCCAGAAGCGGCGGCGCGCCTCGGCGACCTCGGGATCGGCGGACAGGGCGATGGTCGTGCCGAGCAGCCGCGCGATGCCTGGGCGCGAGATCAAGTGGGAGATCTGTTCGGCGAGTTGATGGAGATCACCGCGCAACGTGCCCGTGTCGGGTGCGGGGTTGCCGGCCGCCGCCAACTCGGTGACGGTCTCGGCGATCAGGGCTGTGCGCGTGCCCCAGCGTCGGTAGATCGTCGTCTCCGCGACACCCGCCCTGGCTGCGACATCGCCGATGGTCAACCCCTCGATCCCGTGTTCGGCTACCTGGTCCAGAGTCGCGGTTAGTACGGCATCGCGGACGCGCGCCGACCGTCCCCCGGTTCGCTTGCGCGGGACCGGGGGCGGTGACAGTTGCTCGACGCCTGCGTCAGGGCCACGCTGATCCATGCCCCTGTTCTACTCGATGCGCCGACCGTGACGGGCGGGACCGTGCCGCAAGCGCGGTGGATCAGCGCAGGTACGCGGTGATCCAGTTGCCGAATTCGCAGGCCAGATGCCACTGATGCTCGGCGATGTACAGGCCCGGAACCGCCGCCGGGAAGGCCACCGCGAGACGGCTGCGGAATCCGCCGCCGGGTTCGTCGCGGAACTGGTGTCGCACGCCGCCGATGACCGTGCCGTCGGCGAGTGCGGCGGTTCCTCTCGCCTGCCTCCCTGTTCGCGCGACGCCAGCGACGTGCCGAAGAAGGATCAAATGTTAATGCAAGGTAGCCTTGCGTTAAGGCAGCATGGGTGACTCGAGTCACTCTGTCAACGGGGAGTTCCTATTAACGCTAGGCGGTATTGCGTTTAGAAGGATCTGTGGTTACCTTAACGCTGGCCTGCCCGGCGTTAACCGGCCGCGAGCTCGAGCGGAGGGGCAGAAGTTCACCACCCCGTCGAAGGGAGTGGTCGAGACGAAAACGGAGAGGAAGGCGAGGAACTCATGGGCGAGTCCATCGCGATTCGGACGTTCGTAGGCGGCGAACAAGTCTCGGGGGAACAAGTACGTGCATGGGAAGCACGCCGGGCCGAAGTGGTGCTGACCAAGCTCGCAGGCCGTCTGGGATCGCGAGCCTTCGCCGAACTTGCGCCGGAAATGCACCTCGACGACCTGCTCAGCGCTCCGCTCGACGCACAACGATCCGCGTTGACCTCGATGAAGACCCGCCTGGGTCACGCGGGCGTCTACGCCGTACTCGAGCGCGACCTGGCGATCTCCGAGCGGATGACGCGCACCGGGGTCGCACTCAGCAGGGGTCGCACCAAACACGCCGTCACCCGCCTCGAGGTCCCCGGCTACAGCGCCGAACGATTCGCCGCCTGGTTCACCGACCTCACCGCCACCAACGCCGAGACCGACATGGTCGACGCCTGCCCCGACCACTACCTGCTACGCGCACTCCCCGACGGCCGACAAGAAGTCGTCGAAACCACAGGAGGATCACCCCTGGCCACCCGCTTCCTCATCGATTACGACAGAACCGAAGCACTCACCATCCCCGTCGACCCCCGCTACCCCCAGCAGATCGCGGGCCAAGCCCTCCTCGACGACGATCTTGTGATCGGTGGCGTACGGCACCAATTCCACGACCGCCACGGAACAATGGAAGCCCTGCTGACCGTCCAGTTCCCGGCGAGCCTGCCCGCCCGATTCATCCACCAACACCGATGGCACCTGGCCGTCGAATTC
>NZ_BAFP01000063.1 GCF_000308455.1 Nocardia abscessus NBRC 100374
CTAAGATGAGGTTTCTCACCACCTTGAGTGGTTAAGGCCCCCCACAGACCATGGGGTTGATAGGTCGGAACTGGAAGCACGGTAACGTGTGGAGGTGACCGGTACTAATCGGCCGAGGACTTACCAACAAAGGTTGCTACGCGTCCACTGTGCGGTATCTGAAACAACACACAGACCGCCCACCCCCTCCCACGGGGTTCCTATCGTTGAGATAGGGATTCGGTGGGGTGGGTGTGGGGGGTGTGGATAGTTTCATAGAGTTACGGCGGCCATAGCGGTAGGGAAACGCCCGGTCCCATTCCGAACCCGGAAGCTAAGCCTGCCAGCGCCGATGGTACTGCACTCGACAGGGTGTGGGAGAGTAGGACACCGCCGGAACATTCTTTGCGATAGGGGACCCAGATTCTGGGTCCCCTATCCGCGTTTGAGCACCCCACAGGCTCCGAAAGGCCCCCGACGACCGTCGGGGGCCTTTCGTCGTTTATCCGGAAATTACATTCCTTACCGATCAATGGCGAGCGCGTTCGTCAATTCATGTGCCGCGTTGCGCGTCGCGTCCACGAAATCCTCGCGTTCGGCTCGCGTCGTCGCGGAACGCAACGGTCCCAGCTGCACTTCGTAAGCCGCGGTGCCGCTCGCGTCGAAAACCGGCGCCGCCAGATAACTCAGCGGCAATATCTCCTCCGAATCCAGCTCTGTCCGGGTGAAGGGCCGTGACGTGAGCGCGGCGAGCTGGCGAAGCGCGCGCGTGCGCAGACGAGGTTGCAGCAGTTCGGATCCCACCGCGCCGAGCAGATCGGCGAGCAGGTCGACCATCCCCGCGTCGTCGGCGCGTGGCCGGAAGACAGCCACCCCGCGATCGCGTACCAGCGCGAGTAGCGCACCGGCCATCCGTTGGTCGTCTTCGGTGGCGGTGCGCAGCCAGGTGTTCTGCTCGCTCGCCGGACGCCACGGCATGACGCTGGCACCGGCTGGGAACTGGAGGGGAATGCGATGCCCCACCGGGATTCCGGGAACGACGCGGTCGCCGCCGTGCCGCACGTCGAGCACCGTGAGCCGGTCGGGTTCGATGCGGCTGAACGTGGCACCGTAGCCGGTCCGGGCAGCCAGGCCGGCGAGGAGGTCGCCGACGCCGTGCGGGAGGGCGGCACCGTGCAGCCCGGCCAGCGCGGGCCCGATGACGTAGCCGCGGGCCGGGTCGCGGGCCACCCAACCGGCCGCATCCAGCTCGGCCAGGATCGCGGTCGCGGTCGCGCGGGCGATACCGAGACGTTCGGCGATGCCCGCGACGCTGATCGGCTCACCGGAGGTCGCCAGCAGCGAGACGATATCGATGACGCGACGCGTCGGTGGCGACGCGGATCGGTCCGGCATGGCGGCAACCCCTTGTCCCGGCTCGGGTGAGCGACTTACGATGACGAATATTAGATCACAGCCCTGTCGAATATTCGTCATCAGCGTAGGGAGCGCGAATGATTCTGGACCGGTTCCGAATCGATGATCAGGTCGCCATAGTCACCGGCGCGGGCCGCGGCCTGGGCGCGGCCATCGCGGTCGCGTTCGCGGAGGCGGGCGCGGACGTCGTCATCGCCGCACGGACGGAGAGCCAGCTCGAGGAGGTCGCCGAGCGGGTCGCCGCCGCCGGGCGACAGGCCCACGTGGTGCCGGCAGACCTGAGCGACGCCGCTGCCACGGCGGCCCTCGCCGCGTCGGCGGTCGAACGCTTCGGGCGGCTGGACATCGTGGTGAACAACGTAGGCGGCGCACTGCCGTGCCCGCTGCTGGACACGACGCCGCAAGCGCTGGCGCAGGCATTCGACTTCAACGTCGTCAATGCGCACGCCCTGGTCAGGGCCGCGGTTCCGCACATGCTCGAAACCGCAGGAGGCGGTTCGATTCTGAACATCACCTCCACGATGGGGCGGCTGCCCGGCCGTGCGTTCGCGGCATACGGCACCGCCAAGGCTGCTCTCGCTCACTACACCAAGCTCGCCGCCCTCGACTTGAATCCGCGCATCCGGGTGAACGCGATCGCGCCCGGCTCGATCCTGACCTCCGCGCTGGAGATCGTCGCGAGCAATGACGCCATGCGCACGGAATTGGAGACCAAGACACCGCTGCATCGCATCGGCGAACCCGAAGACATCGCCGCCGCCGCGCTCTATCTGGTGTCGCCCGCGGGAAAGTACCTCACCGGCAAGATTCTCGAGCCCGACGGCGGCTTGATCATCCCGAACCTCGACCTCCCGATCCCGGATCTGTGACATGACATATCGCGTAGTGCAGTGGGGCACCGGCAACGTGGGCAGGCATGCCCTGGCCGGCGTCATCGCCCATCCCGAACTGGAACTGACCGGCGTGTGGGTGTCCGGTCCCGCCAAGAGCGGCACGGACGCCGGAACCCTCGCGGGGCTCGATCATCCGGTCGGCGTCACCGCCACGACCGACGCCGACGCACTGCTCGCGTCGCGCCCGGACTGCGTCGTCTACTGCTCGATGACCGACAACCGGCTGTTCGAAGCCGTGCAGGATCTGCAGCGCATCCTGGCCGCCGGGATCAATGTCGTCGCTTGCGCACCGGTGTTCTTCCAGTACCCCTACGGCGTGCTGCCCGACGAGCTGCTGAAGCCGGTGCAGGAGGCGGCCGCGCAAGGCAATTCGTCGCTGTGGGTGAACGGCATCGACCCCGGTTTCGCCAACGACCTGCTCCCGCTCGCGCTCGCCGGGACCTGTCTGCGGGTCGACCAGGTGCGCTGTCTGGAGATCGTGGACTACGCCAGCTACGACAACCGTGCGGTCATGTTCGACATCATGGGCTTCGGCAAGCCCGTCGACGAGATCCCCATGCTGTTGCAGCCCGGCGTGCTGTCGCTGGCCTGGGGTGGCACGGTCCGTCAGCTCGCGGCCGGGATCGGTGTCACCCTCGATGCCGTCACGCAGTCCTACGAGCGCATCCCCGCGCCGGAGTCGTTCGACATCGCGACCGGCCACATCGCCGAGGGAACCGCGGCGGCATTGCGGTTCGAAGTTCGGGGCATGGTCGGGGACGTGCCGGTCACGGTGCTCGAGCACGTGACCCGGCTGCGCCCCGACCTGTGCCCGGACTGGCCGCAGCCGGCGCACCCCGAGGGCTCCTACCGGGTCGAGATCACCGGCGAGCCCGATTACGCGCTGGATCTGGTGACCTCGAGCCGCAATGGGGATCACAACTACGCGACGGTCCTGGCGACCGGCCTGCGCATCGTCAACGCCGTCCCCGCTGTGGTCGCCGCCCCCGCCGGAATTCTCACCGCGCTGGATCTCCCACTGATCACCGCTCCCGCACACCGCCCTGGTCGGTGATCGCGGGTATCCGGGCTTCCCTGGTTGCCGACCGATCATGCGGCCATGCGGTTACGCGCGGGGGGCTATTCGGCATGCGGCGGGGACAGCACTGCTCGAGGCTTCGGCGGGCTTCGCACTGCGGTGCGACTCTGAGCCCTCGACCGGCACTGCGGCCGCGCGGCTCCGCAGGCGTGCCGCGTCATGGGGCCCGTCTGGTCTTTGACGGGCGGGGTCGCACGCGGCCGCCGTTCGGGGAATATTCAACTCGGTGGTGCTCGTCCCGCACTGCGGCCCTGGGTCCTTGACCGGCGGTGAGGTCGCGCGGCTCCGCAGGCGTGCGGCGTCATCGGGCCCGTCTGTTCCTTGACGGGCCGGGGCGCACTCGGATGCCGCTCGGGCACTGTCCGGCATGCGGCCAGGGCAGCGCCCGCTCGATGTTCGGTGGGGTCGGCGCTCCGGCCCTGAGCCCTTGACCGGCAGTGCGGTCAACTAGCCCGTGGCGTGCCGCGCATCAGGCCCGCTGGAGCCCGGTGCGGCCGGGCGGCACGCGGCCGCCACGGGCTAACCGGCGCGCAGCACCGACAGTGCCCGCTCGACGTCGTCGGCGCTGTTGTAGAGGTGGAACGCGAACCGCAACCCGCCGCCACGTGCCGAGGCGACCACTTCGGCCTCCGCGAGCCGGGCGGCCAAGTCCGCCGCGCCGGGCACGGAGACGATGGGCGAGCGCGCTTCGACGGGCTCGAAGCCGAGGTCGCGCAGGCCGTCGCGGAAGCGGTCGGCGAGTTCGAGGTCGTGCGCGCCGATCTTGTCGACGGTGAGTTCCTCGATCAGCGACAGTCCGGCCGAGGCCGCCACGACGCCGAGCCAATCGGGTGTCGTGTCGAACCGCCGTGCCGTCGCGGGCAGCGCGACCGGGCGGTAGAGCTCGGCCCAGCGGTCTTCGGCGGCGTACCAGCTGGAGCCGACCGGGCGCAGCTGCGGGACGAGGTCGCGCGCAGTGGCGAGGAACGCGACGCTGCGCGCGCCGATCAGCCATTTGAAGGTGGCGCAGACCCAGTAGTCCGCCTCGGCGAAGCGCAGTGGCAGCCAGCCCGCGGCCTGGGTGGCGTCCACGAGCAGGCGCGCATCGTTGGCCCGGGTGACCGCGCGCAACTCGGCCAGATCGGTGACGCGGCCGTCCGCGGATTGGACCACGCTCACAGCGACCAGCGCGGTCTCCGGTCGCACGTGCGCGGCCAGCTCGTGCAAGGGCACGAAGCGCACGACGAGGTCGCCACGGTACACGAAAGGCATGGAGACGGAAGAGAATTCGCCTTCCGGCAGCAGGACCTCCGCGCCGGGCGGCAGTGCGGTGGCCACGGGGCCGATGAGGCCGGCGACACCACTGCCGAGCGCGATGTCGTCGGCGGTCGCGCCATCGAGCAGCCGGGCGAACCCGGCACGCAGGTCGGGTACCAGGCGATCGACCTCGGATGTCGGCGCACCGCGGCCGGACGCCCAGCTCGCACTCGCGTCGCGCACCGCGGCCAGGGCACGGGCGGACGGCAGCCCGAAGGAGGCGGTGTTCAGGTAGGTGGTTTCGGGAGTGAATTCATCAGGCGCTAGGGAGGGCATGTTCGCAGCATCCACCGGGCGGCGCCGGGCAGTCCAGCGCCACCGGGCCGATAGTGGACCGATTTCGCGTCGGGCGCTGGGCGGTCATTTCTCCGGCGCCCACATATTGGACAGCAATTGGAAGCTGGGCGTGTCCGCCAGCGACTGCATGGATTCGTAGATGCGGCGATAGCCGGTGGAGGTGATGCGCCATTTGCCGTCGGCGTCGCGGCGGTAGGTGTCGGTGTAGTAACCGGCCCCCCGGATCAGCACGCCGTATTCGGTGGCGATCACGGTGTCCTCGAATGCCCAAGATCCCGTGGCCGTTCGGCCGTCGACATCGATCTCCGGATGGTTGGCGATGTGCACCGAGACGATCGAGGGGCCGAGGTTCTCCCGCATGAACGCGGTGATGGCGTCGCGGCCGTCCAGGTGCAGCGGCTCGCCCATCGCGTGGGTGCCGTAGCGTCCTTCCGCGTCGACGGCGAGGGTGTCGGCGAACGCGTCCCAGTCTTTGAGATCGAGGCTCCGGAAGTAGCGGTACTTCAGCCGGCGGACGGCTTCGATGGCGTCGAGATCCATCTGTCGAGCCTGGCACGCGCCGCCTTCCAGGACAAGAACGTGTTCTATTTCAGTCCGGGGTGTCGAACCGGCCCGACCGGGTACCCCACCGTCGGGCGTTATCGTGCGGCTACGACAGCGCCCGAGGTACCGATCTCGTCACGACCAAGGGAACCTTGCGATGACCGACCGTCCTGCCACCCATGACCCGAACCAGCAGACCCCCCTCGACCAGGAACTCGCCCTGAAAGCGGCCGCGCAGCGCTTGGAGGACGAATTCGACGGCGTCGTCAGCGAGGCCGCGATCGAGGATCACCTGCACTCGTCGTACGACCATTTCGCCGACCACGCCACCATCGTGAACTACTTGCCGCTGCTGGCCGAGCGGTACACCCGCGAGTGGCTGTTCACCGTCGCGGATTCCGCGTCCGGATCCGCCTAGCGGCTGGATCGGGCCGTCATCTGCGAACACAGGCGCCGTCGGCGCGTGAGCCGCTCGCAGGCCCGCGCGCTCGGCGGCGGCGCGTCGAAATGATCAGTGAATTACCCCTGTACGAGAGGATTGCTCCTAAGCTCTACGCGAGCATGCGTGGAGGTTGGCAATGACGGTCGAGGTGATGACCGATTTCGAGCCCGGGGAGTGGTGGACCGGCTCAGGATCGGCGGCACGGCCGGGCCAGCCGCCGGTGTCGATGATCGAGCGGATGACGCTGATACTGGAAGCTTTCGACGGCGCGACGCCGACGTTGACGCTCGTCGAACTCGCCGAGCGCACCGGATTGCCGCGGTCCACCGTGCACCGTATCCTTGATCAGCTGATCCGGCTGCGCTGGCTCGCCCACGCGCCGGGCGGCTACCGGCTCGGACTGCGCACGCTGGAGCTGGGCGGACTCGCGGCCGAGCACAACGAGATTCGGGACGCGGTGAGTCCGCTGCTGCACGACCTGCACCAGCAGACCGGCATGGTCGGTCACCTCGGTGTTCTGGACGGGCACGACGTGCTGTACCTGGACAAAGTCGGAGGCCGGTGCGCCGCGACCGTACCCACCCGGCTCGGCGGCCGGATGCCCGCCCACAGCACGGCACTGGGCAAGGCGCTGCTGGCCACGCTGGAGCCGAGCATCGTGGAAGCGTCCTTCCGGGATCGCCTGCCGCAGCTGACCGCACGGACCCTTGCCGACCGTGCCGAACTGCATCGCGAACTGAGTCGCATCCGTAACCGCCAGGGTGTCGCCGTCGACAACGAGGAGTCGGTGACGGGCATCGCGTGTGTGGCTGTGCCGATTCGGGGTCGCGGTGCCGCGGTGGCCGCCGTGTCGCTGTCGGGCCGGGTCGGTGCCGACCGAGCGGTGCTGGACACCGCGCGGCTGGCCCGCGCGCTGGCCGAGGTGGCGCAGGAGGCGGGCCGGAACCTTTTCCCTCGGCACGCGCGCAGACATTGACGGGCCGCACGATCCGGTCGGGCCGCAGCCGCGCCGGATCATTTCCGATCGGCCGGTGCCTGCCTACCGTGTCGGTCTCGCCAGACTTCCGACCTCGACATCGGCGATCTGGTCGAAGATGTCGGTCTGGCGCGAGCGCCACTCGCTGGATGTGACGTGGTCGATCGGAGCCTCATCCAGCGGAACTCGCGAACGATGCAGAAATGCTTGGCCATTCAGCGGGGAGCCGGAGGCGATGGCAGAGGGAACTCCGTGGCGAATGCGGCGATCGAAGTCCACCGCGTCGGCCCATTCGTCTGGCCGATGTCCCGCAATTCGCGCCAGCGGCCGTTGCTATGAGTTAGATAACCGTCTTGTTCAACGATGCGTCGGTCCGCTCGAACAGCGTTGTCGTGCAGCGCCGCAACCTTTTCAACCCGAAGACCCGAACAGGCCGATCCCTGCCGCCTCGATGACCGCACCCGGCTGCGGGGAATGCGGCGGCCCAATCGAGCCCAGCACCTCCCCACGCGGCGGTCGCCCGCGCCAATACTGCCTGACCTGCCGACCGTCGAAGACAGCCGAACGCAGAACCGAAGGCCCCAACGGCCACCGCGACGACTCGTGTGCCCAGTGCGGCACACCACTCGAACGCAGCGCACGGAAGGCCGGACGACCCCGCATCTACTGCGACGGCTGCCGCGGCCGCCGGTTCCGAACACCCCGATCTCGCCAGCGCGACGAGGTCCGGCCCACCGACCCTTGCGGCGATCGAGCCGCCCAGGCCGCCGCCCCGGAGACATACCGCGACCGTCAATGCGCCCAATGCGGTGCGCCGATCGACCACAGCGGCCAGCGGAGGGGGCGGCCCCGCATCTACTGCGACGCCTGTTATGGCCGCCAGGTTCACACACGCCAACGTCGGCCCCGTCCGCTCGTCGGCCTCCGGTTCGCCGAGATCTTCGGCGAACCAACCGACCGAGCCGGGCAAGAAGTCCTGGAACGACTGTTCGATATGGCCCATATCGGCGGCTGGAGCGTCGAAACGCTGAGACGCAAGGGCGATCAGTTGCGGCGCGTATTGGCGGCCACTGGTGAAGAAAAGCCGATCCGGCTCAGCCAGGTCCGCGCCGAACTGGGCAACATCTGGCAGTCCCGGATCGTGGCCCGGCTGCTCGATCAGTGTGGTCTGCTGGTCGATGACACCGAGTCACCGACACGTCAGTGGGTCGACCGCCGAACTGCAACTCTCCCAGCGGGATTCCGTGACGACGTCCGGGCCTGGTTGCTGGTGCTTCACGAAGGCGAGGAACGGGCGCGACCTCGGGCGGAGGCGACGTTGCACGCCTACTTCAGCCGGGCACACCCGCCATTGACCGAGTGGGCGAGCACCCGATCGCACCTGCGCGAGATCACCCAGGCAGACGTGTCCGCAGTGCTGAACCGGCTCACCGGGCACAAGCGAATCGGAACGTTTGTCGCGCTGCGCTCGCTGTTCCAGTTCGCCGAACGGCACCACTTGATCTTCGTTGACCCCACCCGTCGCCTGCGGGTCGGCACGGCGCCGTCGCGCGTGCTCTTGCCGATGACCGACGATCAGGTGGACGCGGTGACCGCCATGGCCGTGACGCCGATGCAGCGCGTCATTGTCGGTCTGGTCGCGGTCTATGCTGTCCGAGCGAACCCGCTGCGGAATCTCGTGCTCGATGACGTTGACCTGTCGCGCCGGCGGATCCGGATCGGCGGGACCGTTCACCAGCTCACCGAGTTCACCCACGACGTCCTGACCGACTGGCTGACCTACCGGCAACACCGATGGCCGGGCACCTTGAACCCGCACGTGATCGTCTCTACCGACTCCGTTTTCGGAACTTCCCCGGTCACCGATCACCACTTGACTTGGCATCTGGGCCTACTCGGCGTCGAGCTCGAGCGCATCCGGGGTGATCGTGTTCTCCAGGAAGCCTTGTCGACGAACGCTGACCCCTGCACCTGTCGATCACGTTCGGACTCAGTGACCGGACTGCGGTCGACTTCGCGATGCTCGCCCACCAGCTCATGGTGGTTATGCCACCGAATTCCGACCTCGTTCATCGGTGAATTCGGAGACCGATGGTCGGGATGATCGGAGATCTTTGACGGTGAAAATTGATGTCGTTCGACCGGCGTGCCGAGGGGTGATGGAGGGAGCGCAAGGGGTTCTCGGTCGTGGCATGGGTTCTTCCAGCCTTATGGGATGGTCGGAATATGAGCGATTTCGATGTGCCTGACGCTGCGGCGACCGACTTGCCGTCGGTATTGGCGGAGCCGCCGTGGTGGCGATATCGCCGACCGCTTCGTACGGTCATCGACTCTGTTGTCTGTCATCGGGCGTTGTCATTGCGTTGGAGGGCGGGAGAGCGCCAGCAGTGGGCACAGACCCCGCTGGACGTCAGCCGCGACTGGCTCGAAGGAACGCAGGCGAACGCGGCGAGAAACGTCACCGTCTACGAGTACCAGCCCCTGTCGCCGTACGTTCTCGCACTTGCACCGCCCGACTTGGCACGCCGGCGCGTGCGTGAACCTGTTCGATGGCCGACCAACGGTGAACCAGCGGTATATCGCAGGCTGTTGGGTTTGTTCGAAGACGATGCCGCCGATTTTGTAATGGCCGCGGTGCCGCGTCGCCCGAATAGCCTGGCCAGCGTTCTCGAGCCGGTCGACGGCACCGCGGTGTCGATCTTCATGGCGCGCTGGCTGTATTCAGCGAACCGGCGACGCACGGTCGCGCTGCGTTGGTTCGACCGCCACCTCGACGGCGCCGCACTCGATCTGATAGCCATCGCGCTCGGTCGAACGGGTCGCGACCATTTCCGCGCCGCAGCCGCCCTTCGAGTCTTGGCCGAGGCCGGATACCGCGATGCCCTGACTAATGCAGCAGATCGCCTTGATCCGCGTGCTCCGGCGGGAGTCGCGGCGATCCTGGATACCGACCCCAGGCTTCTCTTACCGAAACGAATCCCCAAGCCGAGCCGTTGGATCGTACTCGATCGGCTGCCGCGGATACTACTGCACCACAGACGCTCCGCCCTGCCGTCACAAGCTGTCATCGACCTGATCACAATGCTCATGATGTGTAGGCCGGGCCGCGACTACGCCGGTGTACAGGATGTGATCAACGCGGTGGACCCCGCATCGTCGGTAGCGTTCGCGCGCGCACTCCTCGACGGTTGGGTTGAAGCAGAGTATCCCATCGGCGATTATTGGGTGCTACACGCCCAGACTGTTCATGGCTGCGGCCTCTCCGTGCAGGAAAGACAGCGGTTCATCGCCGCGAGCCAGCAGTGGCAGAGAATCCGTCGCGCCCACACAGTTCGTCGAGAACTCCAGGCCGTGCCGGAGATCGAAGCACGGGCCCGGGCAGTGCGGGACCGGGGTGTGCCCTGGTACAACCCGTACCGCCGGCTGGCACATCTCCTGGAACTTGCCGACGATTCCGACCGGAAGCATCCGCGCACCGCGACCGAGATCACCACGTCGAAATTTGCCGATACGGATAACTCCCGGCCGGCACCGACGCCAACATCCACCGACAGGTGACGTCACAGATCCCCGATAGAACCATCATGGAGACCTCAGCGGAAGAACCCGTTCGCCTCCCCGGCGGCTGAGCTCGCCGGGCTCCAGCTCCTCCTCAGCCTCGTTCGAGTCCGCAGTTCGCTGGAACCGGACGCCTTTCGTGCTGCCACAGCACGAACCCGGATCGGTTCCCGCTGAACAGGCTTCGCGCACACTGAACACGCACGGATCGAATGGGCAAGTTATTGCGAATATTCGGTAACGATTGGCGGCAGCAGGCGCTGTAACTACAGATCAACCCATCATTCGGGTGGCGAGATCTTGGCATGATCTGCCGCTTCGAGGCTGTCTCGTGCCGTTCAGCTGGATGCTGCGGTCGGCAACACAATATGTTGGGCATCGAGGTATCCGAGGTCGATGAGCCGGGTGCGGAGCGTGCGGGCCGAGCCCGGGCGGCTGAATGCGGGCACAGACGCGGTGCCGGCGGCTCGGTGGGTATGGCCGGTTCCGCCGCAGGGGCGGTCACGATGGGCGCCAACTCACGGCCGCAATCGCCGCCACCTCCTGCCACCGATACCAGTCGTAACGAAAGACCTGCCTGCGCAGGTTTTCGCCGCGGGAAATCGGTGCCGGGTCATCCGGAATCCGTAGCGCGTTGGGCCCTACCAACCGCCCCGCCAGCACGCTTCGGACGAGTGGTTCGGATGGACACCGAGCGCACGCAGGTCGTCGTCGCAATAGGCCCACCCCTCGCCCAGATAGTTACCTGCCGCTTTCGTGCACGCGTCGCGGGATCTTTCTCCGACGTTGTAGCCCACATGGCCGAGGTACCACGTGCAATCGGCGGTCGCAGCCTCAGCAGGGCCTGCGATGCCGAAGGCATACACCGATGCCGATGCGGCAGCGGCGGACACGACGGCAATTCGAAGGCTGTTCTTTCGCATCGTCTTTCGCATCGAATCTTTCCGTTCTCTAGAGGTTCCGCACCGGCACGCGGCCCAGGCAACTTCGGCTGACCGCGCGACGATGTCAGCAAATAGATGTGATACTGCGATGGAGGCCACGGCGGCTAGTCGCCGAGAGCTTGGATCGAGTCCAGCATGCGGAAGGATTCGGGAGGTGTCCTCAGACAATCGCGCACCGTGCTTGTCCATTCGCGCAGAACACCGTTGCCGCGATTCGCCGGGAGATACGCCGGAGACGGCGGCGAATCCCGCCGAGCCGTTCACCCCCGGACAGCGGCACGACGGACTGCTGGATCCGGCGAGAGCAGGGCCGGAACGCCGCACGTCGTTCTGTCCGACCGAATTCGTCTGTAGCACAATGGGAGAAGGAAACGGTCGCGAGGGGGTAGCGATGCTGTTGCGGGAGTTCGACATAACAAGCCTGGCACGACGAGATCAGTTCGACGGCTGACCGAACTGACCGCCCGTGCCGAGGAATTCACATCCGCGCAGATTCCCACACTCGCCTCGGTCCCCCTCGAGTTGCTCGCCGCCACCCTCGCGGTGCCATTGCAGGCGCACGACAAGCTCACGCCGCAGGCGCGTCGCCGCGCGCTACGCACCCAGATTCACGAGTTCATCGACCACCATCTCGACGATCCCGCTCTTACGCCTCGACAGATAGCCCTGGCACATCACATCTCACTGCGCACGCTCCAGAAATTGTTCGCCGACGCCGACACCACCCCGGCCGCCTGGATACGCCGACGCCGCCTTCAACGCTGCCACCGCGACCTGACCGACGCACGCCTGGCCTCCCATCCGATACACACCATCGCTCGCCGGTGGGGATTCTCCGACGCCGCCCACTTCAGCCGCTTGTTCCACCGCATCTACGGGCGAACTCCCAGCGACTACCGCTACAGCGGTTCCCGCGCGAATGAACAACTCTCGTTCACACAGGAGATTTTCTAGTTGCACGTGCAGTGTCGCGTTCTCGAGCAATCTCGACCACCACTTTGCCGAGGGCGTGTCCCTCGCCGACATGTGCCAGTGCCTCGGACACCTCGTCGAGTGCAAAACGGCGGTCGATGTGGATGTCGACGTGCCCGGCGGCATGCCGTTCGGCGAGCGGGGTGAAATGCGCCGGCCCCAGCTTCACCGCGAGGACCCCCACGCGGCGGCCGGTCGTCATCCCGATGAGTGCACCGACCGTCACAACGCGCAGCAACGCCCGCGTGGTCCCTCCGACACAGCGGTACCGACCGCCGCGAACGAGCGCCCTGCGATACGCGAATACCGAACGGTGCGCGACGAGGTCGAGCACGAGGTCGTAGGGTCCGGCTCGGGTGAAGTCCTGAGCGCGATAGTCGATCACCTCGTCCGCCCCGAGGCAGCGCATGAACTCCAGTTTGGAGACGTTATCCACCCCGGTCACGTGGGCTCCGGCACTCTTGGCGAGTTGGATCGCAAACGATCCTGAGCCGCCACCCGCACCGTTGATCAGGACCGACTTCCCGGGACCGGCACCGGCACCGGCTGTCCCCTGCAGCGCGATCGCGGCGGCCTGCGGCAGCGTCGACGCCTCGGCGAATGTCAGCGACTCCGGCTCGAGTGCCAGAGCGGACTCGGAAGCCACGGCGTACTCGGCGAAACCTCCCTTGAGGTCGAGATTGTCACCATAGACCTCGTCGCCGGGCCGGAACCGGGTGACGCCAGAGCCGACGGCCTCGACCCGCCCGGCGATATCGGACCCGAGAACCTGCCGCGCAGGCGACCGCAACCCGCCGATGCGTGCATACAACGGTGTCCCCTGTAAGCACTCCCAGTCCGAAATGTTGACCGATGTGGCGTGAACCCGGACAAGTACCTGCCTCTGCCCAGGTGATGGTATTGCGACCTCGGCGATCGACAGCACCTCCGGCCCACCGTAGCGGTCGTAGACGACGGCCTTCACGTTGTTCCACCGTCTGGCATCGTCGGGCAGCCTGGCATGTCATCGAGCCTAGGCGACTGGCTGATCGAGTGCGGTGCTGGTCATCTTTGCCCTCTGTGAACATCCATTCTCAGTACAGGTGCAGCGGAGCGGAGGGGGGAAAGGTGACCGGCAGAGCCGCCAGGGCCCGGTGGAAAGGACCGGGCCGCCAGGTCGGTGCGCCGGCCGGTATGGCCGGCCGCATTTCGGGTAGCGCATCGAGAAGCTGATCGATGGCGTATTGAGCGACCAGATAGGCGAGCGATTGCGCGGGGCAGGCGTGGGGGCCGACGCCCCACGCCAGGTGCGAGCGATTGCCCGTGTGATCTTCGGTCCGGATCGCGGGGTCGTTGTTGCAGCCGGCCATGCTGATGAGGATCGGTTGATGCGCGGGCAGCCAGACGTCGTCGATGAGGATCGGCTGACGCGGGTAGGTGGTGAGGAAGTTCGCCAGCGGCGGGTCGTTGAACAAGACCTCGTCCAGGGCGTCGCGGGTGGACAGGGTCCCGCCCAGGACACTTTCGCCGAAGCGGTCGTCGGTGAGGATCAGCAGCAAGGTGTTGGCGATCAGGTTCTGCTGGAATTCGATCCCGGCGCCGTAGTGGCCCGCCACTTGATGGACCATCTCCTGTTCATCGAGTCCGGCGGGCTGCCGCAGGAGGATCGAGGTGATGTCGGGACCGGGTTCGGCTTGTTTGAGCGCCACCAGTTCCAGCATCGCCTCGCTGATCATCTTGTTGCCGTTCTCGGCCTCGACGGCCTCGACGAGCGCGGCCATACCGGTGGCGACTCGCTGTCCGATCTCCGCCGGGCAGCCGAGCAGGGCATTGACGACCTCGAACGTCAGTGGGAACGCGTACTGGCTGATCAAATCGGCCGTGCCGGCCTGGCAGAAGGTGTTCACCAGCGGGATGGCGATCTCCTCCACAGTGGTGTGGAGAGCGTACAGATCCACCTCACTGATGCTGGCTGTGATGGCCTGCCGATAGCGCAGGAACTCCACTCCGGAGTTTCTACTCGCGGTGGGACGCCACTCCATGATCGGCAGGACAGGGCAGTCGGCAGGGATGTTCTTCTGCCAGGTGCGCGGATCGGCAGGGAAGCGTTCGGGATCGTTGAGGATCCGCAGCGCGGTGTCATACCCGACCACCAACGTGGCGGGCACGCCTGGCGCCAGCTCTACTGGTGCCAAAGAGCCGTACCGGTTGCGCATTTCGCGGTAGGCGTGGTGCGGGTCGGCGGCGAACTCCGGCGAGTACAGCGGCACCCTCGGACCGTCGAAAGCCATCGGCGCGCCATGGACGATCGGACAGGATGGGGCATGGGGCGGGAGCGGGGGAAGATTCCGATGCGGCAATCGTTGTCCTAACTGCTTGCTTCCGACGGGTCTTCGCTCGTGCTGGGTGAATGAGGACCGACTGCGATCGCCAGCAGTGGTGACGGAGGTTGTCAACCCGACGATGGTGACATCACATCGGGCTGAACGAAAAGTGCTGTTCGTGCCAGCAGGCAAGCGAACCGCGCCAATATCTCCCCACCGATGTGCTCGGTGTCGCGTTCGACCGCTGCACCAGGAGTGGTGCTCGATGCTGTGGCCGCGGTGCTCGACTATCCTCCGAGGAGCGTCGCCGATCGGGGCGTGCCGGCCATGCCCGTTCGTTCTGATTAGGTGTTCGCAATTGGATACGGTGGACAACGTTTCGTTCTCGAAATTCATCTTGGACAATGCCGGTTTGGTTGGATCGTCGCGGCGGCAGCTGGCTCGAGCGGCGGATCTGCCGGAGTGGGTGTTGGCGAGCAGTGACACCATGGTGCCCAGCAATAGCCAGTTGCATCTGTGGGAACTGGTCGAGCACGAGCTGGACGATCCGCATGTAGCGTTGCGCGTCGGGCAGATGAACACGTTGGGGTGCTTCGGTTTGCACGACTACTTGTTCAGCACGGCGCCGACCCTCGGCGAAGGACTGGCACTCTCCGAGCAGCATGCGAGCCTCGTCACCACCAATGTCGGATTCGCAGTGTCAGACGAGTCCCAGGACGAGGCGAATGCGGATGTCCGGTTGCTCAACGGTCATGGACGCGGACGTCAACTGGCCACGCAGTTCGCACTCGCAGCCGTCGTGGCCCGGGCGCGATACGCCACCGGACGGGATCTGCATCCGGTCCGGATCCGCTTCCGGCAGCGCGCGCCACGGCGACACAACCGCTTCATCGAGGCGTTCGGCACCCGTCGGGTCGATTTCGGTGCGCCGACAGACCAGATCACCTTCCGTACAGTCGATCTGGCGATGCCGCTGCGAACAGCCGACCTCGCACTGGCCGACATCTTGCGCCGGTGCGCGGCAGCTCTGCCGCCACCGCGCCGCGTCGACACCACATGGTCCAGTCAGGTGCACCATGCACTGACCGCGATGCTGGGCGACGGCCGAGTGACCATCGATCGCGCCGCGCGGTACATGGCGACAAGCAGGCGCAGTCTGCAGCGACGGCTTGCCGACGAGGGGACCACCTGGACTCGCGAACTCGACCGCGCACGCAGCGCGCTGGCGGAACACCGCTCCCATACCAGCCCGGACGACACCCTGACATCGTTGGCCAGGCGTCTCGGCTACTCCGATCCCGGCACGCTCCGTCGAGCCCAGCAGAGATGGGCCACTCGGACATGACGATGGCGGATGTCCTCGCGTAGCAGGGGCACCGCGCGCCAACCACACTGCGAACCGCGCCATGTTGTGCGCCTACCACGCGATCGAGAGCCGCGCGTATTGGCAGGTGGCAGTGGTGATCCGCCGGAATGTCCGCACCCACGGACTCCCGTTACCCGACGCGCGGGCAACGCGGGGGGCGAATGTGCTGCCGCATACTTGCCATCCACCAGGTAGCTGTGAAGCGTGATGAGTCGAGGAAGGCGATGGCGTGGGCGAGGCATCGACAAGCGGTCCAGCACAAAGAGTGCTGCCCGGGATACTGAGACTCGGCGGCCACGTGCTGGCGGAGAGGATCTTTCGGCGCAGAGTTGTCGAGATTCCGATGAAGAAGCGCGAGGTCGACGCGCAGTGGCTGACCGCGGTGCTTGCGGCCGAACATCCTGGGGCGGAGGTGGAATCGTTCGAGATCGTCGATGCCAGCGTTGGTACGACAAGCCGGTGGAAGGCTACGGTCAGCTACAACGAGGCCGGTCGGAAGGCTCAGTTGCCTGAGCATCTGTTCGCTAAGACAACGTCGACCTTTACCCAACGTCTGACGCAATACTTGGCACACGCGCTGCCCGGTGAGCCTGGGTTCTTCCAGTACTTGCGTCCAGAGCTGAATATCGAGGCTCCACACGGATATTTCGGCGCCGCGGATTTGCGCACCGGCCGGTCACTCACGCTGCTCGAAGACATCAGCGTCACCAAGCAGGCACGATTCTGCACCCCGATGGAGCCCATCACCCGGGAGCAGATACAAGACCTGCTGGCGAACATGGCAGTCTGGCACGGTCACTACTGGGAGTCGCCCGAACTGAAGTCGCACAAATGGTTGAAGACGCCGAGCGCGCACTTCCGCAACTTCGACCGGCTCCTCGGAATGAGGAAACGAGCGAGTGTCGGGCTCGAGCGCGCTCCCCAGCTCGTGCCCGACACGCTGCCTCCCGTACAGGACGAACTCTATGACGCGTGTGAGAAGTCCCTACTGATCGCCGAACGAAGCGCGCAGACACTGCTGCACGGGGACCCCCACATCGGCAACGCGTATGTGTGCGATGACGGCAGCATGGGTTTCACCGACTGGCAGTTGGTACTGCGGGGCAGCTGGGCTTTCGACGTGACCTACACGATCACCTCCGGGCTCGAGGTGGAGGATCGCCGGGCGTGGGAGCGTGAGCTCATCGAGTTCTATGTCGACCGCCTGCACGCGGCAGGCGGGCCTGCCTTGCCTTTCGAGGCCGCATGGCTGGCCTACCGACAGCAGTGCCTCTATCCCTATTTCGCATGGATGATCACCATCGGGCGCAGTGCCCTCATGCCCGAATTCCAACCCGACGAGGTATGTCGCGCGATCGTGCACCGCACATCCACGGCGATCATGGACCTGGACGCGCTGCACGCGGTCAACAGCTGATCCCACTGGATTGTTCGTTTTGGCCTACTCGCCGAGCGGCGATCCCATCGCCTGCGGCGGATACAGGGCCTGGGACTGCTGCACGACGAGGTGACAGGTTGACACCTCGTCGTGCAGCAGTCCCATGTCAGATGCGGTGTAGAACCCTTGCCAGGTTGCGAGTTCGCTACGAAAGGGTGCTCTTTCACAATGAAGAATTTTCGTTCGCGGTGCACACGAGGCGCGGGGCTGCTTTCCTGGTGAAGTCAGGATGGACAGTCCGCGAGCAGGTGAGCCGGAGTCGGGGAAGCGATGCACCGGGTACCGATCCAAGAGCGGCCATTCCGTTCCGAATGGCTGTGGTTTGCCGCAGGCGTGCTGGCCACCGTCGCGGTGGTCGTCTGGCTGGTGCGGCCGTCGGCGCCGAGCTGCGGTGCCGCGACCGCACTGAACGAGGCGTCCTCGCCCTCGCGATTACCGGTGAGCGCCATGACTTTCGCGCCGCTCGGGCCGGAAAGGTCCGCCGAGGCGCGCTACAACAGGTTCGGCAAGCAGGTGTCGTGTTCCTTCCGCGAGCTGCCGCCGGACGGGTACTACGCCGGGCTGTCCACCTCCGACTACGGTCGTGCCGACCTCTGCGGGGCGTATCTGGACATCCAGGGCCCACGCGGTCCGGTCCGGGCGCTGGTGGTGGACCACTGTCCGGCATGCGCTGGGGAAGAACTGAATCTGAGCGCGGCCGCGTTCGAGCTGATCGCCGATCCCGACGACGGGGTGGCTCCGATCCGCTACCGCCTGGTCCGCGACCCGCAACCGGTGCAGGAGCTGACCTTCGAGGTCAAGCAGGACTCTTCCCCATCCTGGTTCGGCATTCTGTTCGCCGGCACCGGAAATCCCTTGCGCGAGGCGGCTGTCCGGCCCGCAGGTGGCGGTCCGTGGCAACAGCTCACCCGGCGGGCCGACAACTATTGGACCCTCTCCGGCGCCGGACGGGGCCCGTTCACGGCACGCGTGACGGACGTCTTCGGCAACGAGGCCGAGATCACCGACGTCACGGTGAAGCCGGGGCGATACTCGGCGGGCATTCGGCTCTACTCCGGCGCGCCCTGGTTCACGTCCCTCGCGCCGTCCCTGGCGACCTCGACGGGGCCTGCCGCGGCGGCGTCCCGGTGCAGGCCATAGCGATCAGGCCAGTTTCGCGGCCAGCGCACGTCCGGCGGCCCGGCCGGAGAAGATGCACCCGCCGAGGAAGGTGCCCTCCAGCGCGTTGTACCCGTGCACGCCACCGCCGCCGAACCCGGCCACCTCGCCCGCGGCGTACAGACCGGGGAACGCCGTGCCGTCCGGCCGGATCACCTGCGAATCCAGGTCGGTCTGCAAGCCGCCCAGAGTCTTCCGGGTGAGAATGTTCAGCCGCACGGCGATCAGCGGTCCGGCGGCCGGGTCGAGGATCCGGTGCGGTTTGGCGACCCGGCCCGCCTTGTCGCCGAAGTACCGGCGCGCGTTGTCGATCGCCATCAGCTGGCTGTCCTTGCTGTACTTGTTCGCCAGTTCCCGGTCGCGGGCGACAATCTGGCGTTCCAGGTCGTCGTGGTCCAGTTGGGGGCCGCGCGCGATCTTGTTCATGCCTTCGACCAGTTCACGCAGCGTGTCCGCGACGACGAAGTCGACGCCGTGCTGTTTGAACGCCTCGACCGGCCCCGGCGCCCCCTTGGCGACGCGGCTTTTCAGGGTGAGCTTGAGATCCTTACCGGTGATATCCGGGTTCTGCTCGGAGCCCGACAGCGCGAACTCCTTCTCGATGATCGACTGGGTGAGCACGAACCAGGAGTAGTCGTAGCCGGTCTTCAGGATCGCCTTCATCGTCGTATTGGTGTCGAACCCGGGGAAACACGGTGCGGGCAACCGTTTTCCGTTCGCGTCGAACCACAGCGACGACGGGCCCGGGATGATCCGGATGGCGTGGTCGGGCCAGATCGGATCCCAGTTGACGATGCCCTCGGTGTAGTGCCACATGCGGTCCCGGTTGACGATCGCGCCGCCCGCCGCCTCGGTGATGCCGAGCATCCGGCCGTCGACGTGCGCGGGCACGCCGGAGATCAGCGTCTTCGGGCACGGCCCGAGTCGCTCGGTGGGCCAGTTGCGCCGGATCATCTCGTGGTTGTGACCGATGCCGCCGGACGTCACGATCACGGCCTTGGCGCGGAGTTCGAACTCACCGACCGCGGTCCGGGACGAGGCGCGGCCGCGCTCGAGATCGGTGTCCTCGAGCACGGTGCCGCGCACGCCGACGACCGCGTCGTCCGCCACGATCAGTTCGTCCACGCGATGGCGGAAGCTGAAGCGAACCAGACCGCGCCGCTCGCCCTCGAGGACCGGCTCGGCGAAGACCCGCACCACCTCGGGGCCGGTGCCCCAGGTGAGGTGGAAGCGCGGCACCGAATTGCCGTGCCCGTCGGCGCGGTCGCCGCCGCGTTCGGCCCACCCGACCAGCGGGGTCACGCGCAGGCCGAGATCGCGCAGATAGTCGCGCTTCTCGGTGGCCGCGAACCGCACGTACGCCTGCGCCCACTGCCTGGCCCACTTGTCCTCGTCGTCGCGGTCGAACCCGGCCGAGCCGAGCCAGTCCTGCAGGGCGAGATCGTAGGAGTCCTTGATGCCGAGGCGCCGCTGTTCCGGGCTGTCGACGAAGAACAGGCCGCCCAGCGACCAGAACGCCTGGCCGCCCAGGTTGTTGCGGTTCTCCTGGTCGAGCACGTGCACCGTGCGACCCGCCTTGACCAGCTCGTGCGTGGCGACCAGGCCGGCCAGCCCGGCGCCGATGACGAGGACGTCCGCCTCCGGCGTCACCTCGGGGCTGCTGTGGGACATGTTCATCCTTCGGTTGCGGTGCTGTAGGCCAGCACGACGTGGTGGAAGAGTTCGGTGCGCCGCGCGCGCACGGCGCGGCTGTCCGGCTCCATCAGGACCTGCACGCTGGTGCCGTCGTGCACGGCGATGAGCGCTTGGCCGAACGACTCGGGATCCGGCACGGTGCGGCCGCCGCGGGCGAGCGCGGCGACGATGGTGGGCATGAGCGCCGCCACGATGGCCTCCTCGCGGGCGGCCATCACCCGGCGCAGCGCGGGGGTGCGCAGGGCGTGCGCGGTGAATTCCGCGGTGATCCGGTACCAGCCCTCGTCGACGGGAACCGCTCGTTCCAGGCGCTCGACGGCGGTGCGCACGTCATCGGCGCCTCCGGCCGCGATCCCGTCGAGAATCGCGCTCGCCTCGGTGAGCATCGCCGTGGAGCGCTGCTCCCACATGGCCAGGAACAGCTCGTCCAGCGAACTGAAATTCGAGTAGAACGCCCCGCGGGTGAACCCGGCGCGTTCGCACACCCGCTCCACGGTGGCGCGTCCGAAGCCCTCCTCGGCGAACGCCTCGTAGGCGGCTTTCAACAGCCGGTTCCTGGTTTCGGCGCGGCGGCGGGTGACCCGGGCGGGCGCGGCCTGCGCGGCGTCGGACGCCATCGGGCACCTCCTCGGTTCGGCCTCGACCGATCATCGGATACAGAAATGTACTCGATACAGAAACGTATCAGACTGCGTTGCCGAGCACGGCCGAATGCGCCGAGTAGGGTGAATCCGGCGCACCCCGGTGGGGGGCCGGGTTGCCCGATCCGTGTCGGTCCTATCGGTGCGAGGTGATCCGGCGATGAGCGAACTCCCCGGCGGCAGGACCTCGATGCGGTGCTGGCGGGTGCGCAGGCCGGGGCCGATCGATGGCGGCCCGTTGCACGCGGAGCGCACGCCGGTGCCGGAACCCGGCCCGGGGGATCTGCTGGTGCGTGTTCTCGCCTGCGGCGTGTGCCGGACCGACTTGCATGTGGCCGAGGGGGATCTTCCGGTACACCGCGCCGCAGTGGTGCCCGGGCACGAGGTGGTCGGCGAGGTCGTCGCGTTCGGTCAGGGTGCGCAGCGGGAGGGTTTCGCGGTCGGGGATCGAGTGGGCATCGCCTGGTTGCGGCACACGTGCGGGGAGTGCAAATTCTGCCTGCGCGGGGCGGAGAACCTCTGTGCGCATTCGGCCTACACGGGCTGGGATGCCGACGGCGGGTACGCCGAATTCGCTCGCGTTCCTGCGGCATACGCGCTGCGGCTGCCCCCCGGTTACTCCGACGCGGACACGGCTCCGCTGCTGTGCGCCGGCATCATCGGGTACCGGGCGCTGCTGCGGGCCGCCGTGCCGCCGGGCGGGCGGCTCGGCATATACGGCTTCGGCGGCAGCGCGCACATCGCCGCCCAGGTGGCCGCCGCGCAGGGAGCGGAGGTGCACGTGATGACACGGGATCCGGCCGCGCGCGAGCTCGCGTCCGCCCTCGGGGCGGCGTCGGTGCAGGGCGCGGCGGATCCGCCTCCGGCGCTGCTGGATTCGGCGATCCTGTTCGCGCCGGTCGGTGACCTGGTGCCGCCCGCCATGGCGGCGCTCGATCGGGGCGGCGTACTCGCCGTCGCCGGTATCCATCTCAGTGACATTCCCGCGCTGAACTACCAGCGGCATCTGTTCCAGGAGCGGGAGATTCGCTCGGTGACCGCGAATACCCGCGCGGACGCCCGCGAATTCCTGGCTTTCGCCGCCGATCACCGGATACATCTGACCACGCACGGGTACTCCCTGGACATGGCGGATCGGGCGCTGACCGATCTCGCGCACGGACGGTTCACCGGCGCAGCGGTTCTCGTGCCGTAGGGGCTCGGAGAACACGATTCGGCGCTGAGTCCGTATCGGTCGGATGGAGTTCCTTGACGGCCCTGGGAGCCGTTCTTACCTTCGCGGATATAGCCGTAATTGTCACTGACAAGTGTCGATCGGCTGTCTCACAACGGCGTGAGTAGGTGAGTACGATGGCCAATCGGAAGGTAATTCATTTCGAGAAGTGGCGTGTGGTAAGGGCGTTTGCCGTGCTACTGCTCGTCGCGGGATTCGGGGCGGCGACGGGATTGCAGGCATGGGCGACGTCCTGTGCGGCGGTCGACGTCGTCGTCGCGAGAGGCACCCACGAACCCGGATATCTGGGTTCGGTGGTGGGCGACCCGCTCTATGACGCGCTGTGGCAAGCACTTCCGGTCGACTCGCAGGCCTACCGGGTGGACTATCCGGCCGACCTGCTCGATCCCTCCTCGATCAGCCGCGGCACCCAGGACATGACCGCCCATGTGATGTGGCAAGCGGCCAGGTGCCCGGACCAGCGGTTCATCCTGGTCGGCTTCTCGCAAGGTGCTGTCGTGACCCACGGGGTGCTCGGCACCGGCATCGTGACCGCGCTCGGCGGCATTCACTCGCTGCCCGCGGACCTGGAATCCCGGGTGTCGGCGGTGCTGCTGTTCGGCGATCCCATCCGGCTGATCGGCTGGGGCGTGCCGGACCGATACGCCTGGCGAACCGGAAACTACTGCGCGAGTGGTGATCCGGTGTGCGAGGGCGGCATCCGTCCCGCCGCGCACACCGACTACCGGTGGGCCATGTGGCCCGCGGTCGAGTTCACGGTGTACCGGGTGTGACATCCCGGAAACGGGAATCCGGACGGTGGGGCCGACCGAGGTCGGCCCCACCGTCCGGGGTGCCCGCTACCAGTGCAAACCAGGAACGACGCGGGCGACGCGCGCCGCGGGGGCGGGCAGCGCCATCAGCGGCATGATCACCGGGGCCAGCACGGACAGCGCGCCGCGGCTGGGCGCCTGCTCGGCGGTCGACTCCTCGGCCGGACGGCGGTCCGAGTCGCCCCGCGCGGCGCGGGATTCCCCGAACAGGCGGAAGCCCTGGTGCATGATCTGGCGTTTGACCGACGGCATCAGCAACTCGACCGCCTGCGCGAAGGTGCCGACCGGTGTGTCGATGCGATCCGGGCGGTCCTCCAGCGCGCGGACCACGATAGCGGCGGCCTGCTCCGGATCCGGTACCGGAAGTGCCCGGTACAGATCGGTCGGCGCGATCATCGGGGTCCGCACCAGCGGCATCCGCACCGAGGTGAACGTGATTCCGGCATCCCGGTTCTCCACCGCCGCGATCTCGCTGAAGTTGTCCAGCGCCGACTTGCTCGCCACATAGGCGGCGAACCGGGGCACCTTGGTCTGCACCGCGATCGAGGAGATGTTGACCACGTGCCCGAAGCGGCGCGCCCGCATCGACGGCAGCAGTCCGAGGATGAGCCGGACCGCGCCGAAGTAGTTCACCGCCATGGTGCGCTCGAAATCGTGCATCCGGTCGGTGGAGTTGAGCACGGAGCGGCGGATCGAGCGGCCCGCGTTGTTCACCAGGTAGTCGACGTGGCCGTGGTCGTCGAGGACGCACTGCACGAGCTTCTCGACGGCTTCGGAGTCGGTGATGTCGCACGGATAGGTATGCGCGACACCGCCTTCCGCGCGCACGGCGTCGGCCGCGGCCGCCAAGTCGTCGTGACCGCGGGCGACCATCAGCACCTTGGCGCCGCGCCGGGCGACGGCGTGCGCGGTGGCCAGCCCGATCCCGGAGGACGCGCCCGTGATCAGCACGACCCGGCCGGCCAGCGGGTCGCCGGAGACGGTCACGCGACCGCGCTGCGGGTCGAGGTGGTCACGCCAGTACTGCCACAGGCGTTCGGCGTAGCTGTCGAACGACGGCACGGTCGGCCCGGCGCTGCGCAGCTGGGCGCGGGTGGAGTCGCTGATGAACTCCGCGGAGAACGAAGTGTGCGGAGCGACTTCGGCCGGGATGCCGAGCTGTTCGAGCAGGAAATCGCGCACGGTGGCGACCCCGGGAAGGTGTGCCAGACCGCTGAGCGCCAGCCCGCTGCCCGGCAGTGTGCCCACGCCGGTGGGCGCGCCCGCCGCGGCGGCGAGGGCGCTGTACACCTCGCCGAACGGCTGTGGCTCGGGGTTGACCAGGTGGAAGGTGCGGCCGTCCAGGCCGGGGCGGCGGATCAGTTCCGCCATCGCGGCCGAGACATAGTCGACCGGAACGATATTCGTCGCGCCGAGATCGGGCAGCGGCAACGGCAGATCGGACGGCAGGGTGCCGAGCTTCGCGATCGCGCTGAAGAAGTAGTAGGGGCCGTCGATCTTGTCCATCTCGCCGGTACGGGAATCGCCCACGATGATCGCGGGCCGGTAGACCCGCCAGCGCACGCCGCGCGATTCGCGCACCAGCTTCTCGGCGGCGAACTTGGTGCGGTGATACGGCGAGGTCAGTTGCTGTCCGAGGTCGAAGTCCTCCTCGAAGAACTTGCCTTTGTGGTCGCCCGCCACCGCCACCGAGGAGACGTGGTGCAGCACCGCGCCCAGCTCGCGCGCCAAGCTCAGCACCGAGCGCGTGCCGGTGACGTTCGCGGCGTGCGCGGTGTCCTCGTCGGCGGTCATGTCGTAGACGGCGCCGAGATGGACGACGTGGTCGGCCTGCGGTGCCTCGCACGCCAGGCCGAGTCCGTCGGCGGTGAGATCGCCGATCAGCGCGAAGACACGTTCCGCGCCGCGCCAACCCGCCGCGATATCCGTGAATTTCGCCAGCGACGTTTCGCGCACCAGCACGTGGACAATCGCCTCGGCGTCGCGATCCAGGAGGTCCTGCACGACCCGCCTGCCCAAGAATCCGGTTCCGCCCGTCACGATGTAAGTGGCCATCGCACTCTCCTGCTGTTCACTCGAACCATGTTGTCGCACAAGTCATCCGGCATGCGGCAATGGATCCGGACAGCGTCGCTCGGCCCCCAGCGACAGAACGTCGGGCCGAAAGTAGGAACACCTTCGTCCTGACTTATTACTGAACAGTAATCGACCGCGTGTGGCACCGGCAAGCGATCATGACCCGTTCGGCCTGTGGGACTGGTCACCCGAATGTGCAGGTCAAACGGTATGTGTTACATAGATTTCCAGTTACCCACAATCTGGTCGAGTGTCCAGCAATCCGGCAGCGTCCGGTGCGGCTACTTCCAGACGGCTACTTCTTCTCCACGCGGTCGGGCGGCGCCTGCAGTGGGGGCTTGTCCCGGAGAAATGTCTCGAAAGCATCAAGGTCGGTCGGGCCCGCCGCGGTATCGGCGCCTTCGGTGAAGACGGTGAACCCGTCACCCCCGGAAGCGAGGAAGCTGTTGGTGGTGATCCGGTAGGTGGCGACGGGGTTGAGCGGCTGCCCGCCGACGCGGACGCTGTCCGCGATCACCTTCGCGCCCTTGGGGGCGGTGGCGGAGTATGTGTAGGTGATACCGGCGGGGGAGAGGATGGTCGGCTTCGCGGGGTCGTTCCACTGTTGTTCCAGCAGACGCAGGATCTGGCTGCCGGTCAGCGTCAGCGTGACGACCTGGTTGCCGAACGGCTGGACGGTGAAGATGTCGCCGTAGGTGATCGGCCCCTGCTTCAGGTCGGCGCGCACACCGCCGGGGTTCATGAAGGCCGCGACCGCGGAGGCGGGGCCCGCGGTGACCGACAGCATGGAATCGGCGATCACCTCGCCGAGCGGTGAGGTGCCGGCCTGGCCGGGGCCGTGTGGAAGGGCATCCGCGGTCGCGCCGACGACGCGGCCCGCCCGGGGCCGGGACTGCTCGGTGTAGAAATCGATCAGAGCGGTCGTCGGAGCGTCGGGTGTGACCTCGCGGGTCACGACCCGGTTCACCGCCGAGGCCTGCACGCCGTCGCTGCCGAAACGCAGTGTGACATCGGTGATGAGCCGTCCGTACGAGGCCGCCTGCGTGATCACTTTGCCGCCGACGGTGCACACGTAGGGCTGATGGCTGTGGGCGGTGAACACCGCCCGGACCGCGGGGTCGATCCGCTCGGCCAGCCCCGTCACGTTCGGGGTGACGTTCGCGCATCCGTTGTAGTCCAGCGGCGCGTCCCGCTCGGGTCGCTGGGCGCCTCCGTCGTGCACCAGCGCCACGATGGTTTCGGCGCCCGCCGCCTTCATCTCCGGCACGTAGCGGTTGATCGCGGCGGCTTCGTCGCCGAAGTGATAGCCCCGGATGCCCTCGGGCAGCACGATATTCGCGGTATCGGGCGTCACCGTCCCGATCACGCCGATCCGGTGCCCGCCCACCTCCAGCGAGGTCCACGGACGCAGCGCGGGCGGCAGGTTGCCCTGCGCGTCGGCCACGTTCGCGGCCAGGTACGGGAACCCGGCACCGGTGAACGGGGCGCCGGGCGAGCATCCGTCGAGAGCGCAGCCACCTTGCTGCAGGCGCGCCAATTCCCGGACGCCCTCGTCGAATTCGTGGTTGCCGACCGCCGACGCGGCGACTCCGGTGTTGTTCAGGAAGGTGATCGTCGGCTCGTCGTGGAACAGCGCCGACACCAACGGGCTCGCTCCGATGTTGTCTCCCGCCGCCAGCACGGCGCTGGACGGATAGGCGGCCTTCAGCCGGGCAAGATGCGTGGCGAGGTAGGCGGCGCCGCCCGCGTCGTGTCCGGCGATCTTCCCGGTGGATCCGCCCGGCGGCTGGAGATGTCCGTGCAGGTCGTTGAATCCGAACAGGTGCACCTCGTCCGGCTGCGCGGGACGTAGGTCGTTCGTCGAGATCAACGGCACGATCTGTGCCGCCGTCGACGAGCCGGGACCGGCGCCGGGATCGGACGTCGTGCCGCAACCCCCCACCAGACCGACACCGACAAGACCGGCAAGAACCACGGCGATGCGACGGCGCGCTCTCATACCACGACTGTCCCATGTCTCCGGCGTTCGCGCACGACGGCCGAAATTCCGCGTGCCACAGCGACGATGGGCTCGGCCCGGCCCGCTATTGAGCGGCGGGGAACTCCTCGGCGAGCTCCTCGAACACCGCGCTGTTCAGCGCGAAGGCGCGCTGACCCTCGTCGAGTACGCGGCGGCGTTCCAGATCGTCCAGCGGCAGGCGATCGAGCAGGCTGCGGTATTCGCGCTTGAACGCCGCGGGGTTGCCGACGCCGTCGAAGACGTAGAAGCGCACGCCGTCGCCGCGATGCGGCAGGTTCCACAGCTTTTCCGCGGTGCCGCGGATGACCTGTCCGCCCGACAGGTCGCCGAGGTAGCGGGTGTAGTGGTGGGCGATGTACCCGGCGGGCCAGTCGCGCGCGCACTCATCGATGCGCTCGGCGTAGGCCGCGGTCGCGGGCAGCGGCTCCAGACCGGTGTGCCAGCCGGGACCGATGAGATGTGCGAGGTCGCGTTCGAGTTCCGCGGTGCGGGCGAGCTCGGGCCGGATGAACGGCCCGGCGACCGGATCATCGGCGAGTGTCTTCCAGCGACCCTCGAGCGCGCGGTAGATGAACCAGAGCTGACCGGTGTAGCGGTGATACGAGTCCACGCCGAGCGAGCCGCCGAGCATGTCGCTCATGAAGCGGGAGTTCTCCGCCTCCGCATGCTGGCGCGCGGTGGCGGTGCGGATCTGCGTCGAGAACGGTACTGCTTCCGACATGCCCGAACCACCTCACCTCAACCGGGGCCGCCGCCGATTCGGGCCGCCCTGACCAGTTCGATAAGAGGGTACCGGGCGGGCGTTCGGCGCGCATGCACCTCGCGCCTCAGCGCGCGGGCGCCGACCGGCGGCGACGCCGCACGATCGGGCGGCGCAGCGAGCCGAACCGGCGCAGGATCCGCGGCCTGCGCACAGTGCGGTCGCACCACTCACCGAGCGTGACCCCCGCCGCCAGCGCGCAGCCGATGCCGAAGGCCGACAGCAGCTGGTTGCCACCGATCAGCAGTTCGTCGTTGAGCAGGGCGTAGAGCCCGCGGTAGACCTTGAGGCCGGGTAGCAGCGGGGTGATGCCCGCGACGGCGACGACCAGCGGGGGCGTCAGCGCGCGGCGGGCCATCAGGCCACCGGCCAGGCCGACCAGCGTCGCGGCGACGCCGGAGGAGATCACGGGGCCGAATCCGGCCTGCTGGATGAGCAGGAAACAGATGGTGCCCGCGGCGCCACTGCCCGCGGCCGCCGCGAGGGCCCGGCGTTCGGCGTAGCAGGCGAGCGCGAACGCCAGGGCGGCGACCGCACCGGCCAGGATCTTCACCGGCAGGTCGGTGATGTCGCGGGCGGAGGACAGGTAGACCGGTGGCACGGTGGCGTCGAGGAGATCGGCGACGTGCAGGGTGAGCGCGATGCCCGCGATGATGCCGCCGGTCATCATCATCACCTCGAGCATGCGGGCCGTCGCGGTGATCGGCGCACCGGTTATCGCGTCCTGCACCGAGCCGACCAGCTGTAATCCGCTGAGCAGCACGGTGATTCCGGCGGCGATGATCAGGGTCGGGTCGACGTCGATCTGCAAACGCGCGGCCAGGCTCGCCAGCACGATGGCCGGCATCGCCGCGATGGCCCCGCCCACCATGTGCTGGAAGAAGAACGGCAGCCCGTAGCGGTTGAGGACGCGATTGGTGCGGTCGATCGCCGCGGTGGTCGCGAAACTGACCGCGGCCACCAGCGCGCCCGCGCCGAGCAGCGCGGCGATCGCCGCCGCCATCAGCGACCACGCGGCGGTGGCGGTCCACCGGTGGTACGGATGCGGCGCCGAGGTGATCGCGTCGAGCGCTGCGCGGGCCTGGTTCGGGGGGACCACTTCGTTGCGGATCCGGCGGGTGAGCCGGTCCACGGCGGCGAGCCGGGTGAAATCGAGGGCGCGATAGTGCACGATCCGCATGGTGCTGGCCGGGGGCAGTGCCGGCCCGCGGTCGGCCCAGATGCGGATGGCGTCGTAGGTGACGTCGATGCTGCAGCGCGACAGCCCGTAGGTGGCGGCGATGAACCGCACCGTCGTTGTGGTGTCGACCACGCCGGTGCCGGAGGCGAGCACCACTTCACCGACTCGGACCGCGAGATCGAGGACTTCGGCGACCCGGGCGTCGTCGGTGAGATCGATCGGCTGCAACGGCGTCGGCGCCGTGACGATGGTGTCCGCGGTCGCCTGCCGGTCCGCGACCAGCAGGCCGACGGCCTGGCTGACGACGGGGATCGGCCGGGCGCGTCGCAGGCGAAGCCCGCGACGCCAGCCGAGGTGATCCACCCGTGCGGTGGTGACATCGCCTACGGAAGATGCGTCAGGACCCATGGAGGCGAACCTAGTCATCCGATGTGCCGTTGGCATCCGTGCGGGTGGGCGCGGGCGTGCCGGTCCCGGCTCCGTCCCCCTTGGTCGGACCGGCGAATCGTGGTAGAACTTGTTCTAATTTCGGCGATGGGAGCGCGTACGGTGCGGTACGGAATCGTGTTGTTCACCAGCGATCGGGGCATCACCCCCGCGGATGCGGCGGTGGCCGCCGAACGTGCCGGTTTCGACACGTTCTATGTCCCCGAGCACACCCACATCCCCGTGGTCCGCGCGGCGGCGCATCCGCGCACCGGCGACGCGAGCCTGCCCGACGACCGCTACCTGCGGACCCTCGACCCGTGGGTCGCGCTCGGCACCGCCGCGTCGGTGACCGAGCGCATCGGGTTGTCCACCGCGGTGGCGCTGCCCGCCGAACATCACCCGATCACGCTGGCCAAGACCATCGCCTCGCTGGACCATCTGTCCGGCGGCCGGGTCAGCCTGGGCGTCGGATTCGGCTGGAACACCGACGAATTGGCCCACCACGGCGTGCCGGCGGGCAAGCGCAGGACCGTGCTGCGCGAGCATCTGGAGGCGATGCGCGTGCTCTGGACCGAGGAGGAGGCCGACTTCGACGGCGAGTTCGTCGAGTTCGGGGCGAGCTGGTCCTGGCCGAAGCCGGTGCAGAAGCGCATCCCGGTCCTGCTCGGCGCGGCCGGCACCGAGAAGAACTTCACCTGGCTGGCGAAGCACGCCGACGGATGGATCACCACGCCGACCGAGGACGGCTTGGACCAGAAGATCGACCTGCTGCACCGCGTGTGGCGCGAGCACGAGCGCGCGGGCACCCCCGAGGTCGTCGCGCTCGCCGGTCGGCACGACGCCGAGCAGCTGGCTCGCTGGGCCGAATTCGGCGTCACCGAAGTCGTTTTCGGGCTGCCGGACCGCCCGGCGGAGGATGTGCGGGCCTACCTCACCCGGTTGGCCGGGAAACTCGGGATCGAGCACATCGGGTGACGCGCTGAACGCGTGACCCGGAGGACCTCCCGAGCCCGAGCCCGAGCCCGAGCCGACCTGCCCGTCACCCGGCTGACGGCCGGACGCGGCTAGCCGCGTCGGCGCAGCACCAGCACGCCCGCGATGACACCGACCACGACGACGGCGATGGCGCCGAGACCCGCGACGAGCAGCCATTCGCTCCGTGACTCCGTTGCCGCGTCCGCGGCGGCCACCGCGTCGGTGCGCTGCGCGACCCGCTGAGTGTCGGCCTTCTCCCCGAAGACGCCGTCGGCGACGCCGGAGGAGTACGTCGGCCCGGGTTCCCGACCGCCGGTGACGGTCAGGTCCAGCCGGATCGGCACCGGCGCCGCGTCGCCCTGCTCGAAGGTCGAGCCGACTTTCACCGCGATGTAGTACCAGCCCGGCACCGATTGCCTGCGGGCCTTGATGTCGTCGGCGGTCCGATTGGCGTAGCGCACGGGTACCGTCGCCCTCGCGTCCTTCGTCGGCAGCACGGTGTCGGTGCCGGTGTAGGCGGAGAAATCGGACTCGATCTCCTGGCGGATCGGGCTGTAGAGCGTGGTGCGGATATTGGAGATGTTGTCCAGTCCGCGCCCGCCGTTGCCGCCGTAGTGCACCCGGTAGGCCAGGCCCTGGCCCCAGTCGAGCCGGACACGGTAGAACACGAACTCGCCTTGCCGCAGGGTATCGGTGTAGCGACCACTGCCCGGCAGCGGTGCGGCCACGTTGAACGATCCGCCACCGGTCACAGGCGTGCCGGAACCGGTGGGCTCGGTGAATGCCGTGGGCGTGGTGGCAGCCGCCGGGCCAGGGTCGGTCGCCCCGGGCTCGATACCGACCAGCAACTCGACCGGTAGGCGCTCCGGGACGCCCGCCGAGACCTTGTCCCAGGTCACGGCGAAGGAGTAGCGGCCGCCTCCGCGGCACTTGTCCCCGCTCGCGCTGCCGCTGCGCTCTTTGGTCGCGCCGTCCCAGGTCTTGGCGATGGTGAGCGCCGCACCGTCACTGGATTTGGTGGTCAGCTCGGATTCGAAGGCATGGCAATCCTGACCGTCCGCGCCGTATACGCGTAGTTGCAAGGTGTTCAGATCCTCGGTCACGGAGACGTCCCGGACGCGCGGGAACGACACCGTCCCACTGAAGTAGGCGGTCGCCCCCGCGGGCACGTCGACGGACCAGTACCTCTTCTCCTGCCGGCCGATGGTGTCGAGATATTGGCCGGGCGCGGCGACCGGCGCGGTGTCGTGCGAGCCGGTGCCGGTGATCGGTATTCCCGCGGCGCGGTAGTTGCGCAGAGCGGCGGCGCTCACGCGCGGCAGCACCCGCTCCAGTGCGCGACCGTCGGCCGCGTCGGTGTAGGTGCCGCCGGTGGCCTGTGCCATGCAGGTCAGCTGGTTGCGGGCGGCGGGGTCCACCGCGAACCCGATGGCGTGCACGACCAGATCGATGCCGCGCTGCTTCACTTCCCGTGCGATGTCGCACGCGTCGGGTGGAGCGCAGGTGTCCTCACCGTCGGAGACCAGCACGATCGAGCGTGGACCCGGGCCGGGCATGGCATCGGCGGCTTGCCGCAGCGCGGGACCCATGGGCGTCCAGCCGCGCGCCTGGATGCCGTCGACGGCGGTGGTCAGCGCGGCCTTGTCGAGCGGATCGGCACGCCGCAGCAGGTGGACGTCCCGGCATCCGGCGGCCTTCTCCGCCTCGGCGTTCCCGGTGCCCGTGCCGTAGGCGACGAGGCCGACCTTCGACTCGGCGGGCGCGGCCGCGACGAACGCGCGCACCGCGTTCTTCGCCGCATCCATCATGGTGCCCGCCGGGTCCGGCCGCTGCATCGATCCGGAGGCGTCCAGGATCAGCATGGTCGGCGCGTACCGCGGTGGCTGCTCGGTCCGGTCCGGCTGTGCCGCCGCGCCGGGCGCGGCGAGTGCCGCACCGATCAGGCAGGCGGTGAGCACGGCGATGAGCTGGGTGAATCTCGGCATGATCCTCGTCGATGGTTCGCCTGCGATGTCGCACGGCACGGCAATTCGGTCCCGGTGACCGTATTGGCCGGTCGCGCCGCCGCGCGAGTCGAACTGCCCTCGGACGGGAAGTGGCCCGCGCGAATCGGCTTCGCGCGGACCACCGAGACACCGTCAGCGCAGGTCGCGCCTGCGGAACGCGGCGATGCCGACGACGAGCAGGAGTGCCGCGCTCGCGAGCAGCCACAGCACGGGCTGCGCCTGGAACTCGGCGCCGGGCACCTTCGGCGGATGGACGAAGGGCACCAGATCGACCATCCATTGCGGTAGGCCGTCCAGCGAACCGACGAAGAAGATCACCACCATGGCGCTGAGCACACCCCACGCGATCGGGGCGAACCGCGGTGCGACCCCGTAGAGCGCCACCGCGATGCCGGTGACGACCCAGACCGCGGGCACCTGCACGGCCGCGGCGCCGATCGACTGCGCGAGCTTCGTGCCGAGGTCGCCGTCCGAGGCGCCGTAGACGACGCCGATCGCCACACCGGAGACCAGCAGTGCCGCCGCGGGCCCGAGCAGCGCGAAGCCGATGTGGCTGAGCGCGTAACGAACACGGCCGACGGCGCCGGAGAGGGTGGCCTCGACCCGCGCGCTGGACTCCTCGTCGTGCAGCCGCAGCGCGGCGGAGATCGAGTAGGCGGACGCGGCCGCGGCCAGCATCGTGATCGCGTAGGTGATGAAGGAATCCTGCAGCTGCTGTGAGCCGCCCATCCGGGTGACCATGTCACGGATGGACGCGCTGCCGTCGAGCATGTCGCCGACGCTGTTCACCGCACCGCCGATCAGCAACCCGTAGAGGGCGAAGCCCACCGTCCACGCCAGCAGGGTGCCGCGCTGCAATCGCCACGCCAGACCGAGCGGGCCGGACAAGCCCGGCGCCGCGGCGCGCGGTCCCGGACGCTCCGCGATGAGCCCCGAACCGACGTCGCGGTTGCCGAGCAACGTGTACGCGCCCGCGGTCCCCAGCACCGCGACGGCGGCGAACGGGATCAGCACCCACCAGCGTTCGTCGGCGTACGGGCGGATCTGCAAGGACCATCCGATCGGCGAGAACCAGGACAGCACGCCGTTTCCGGCATCGCCGACCGCCCGCAGCGCGAAGGCCGCGCCGAGGGCGCTGAACGCGACACCGCGCGCCAGTCGCGCACCGGCGCTCACCTGGGCGGCGACCGCGGCGACGGCGGCCCAGACGATGCCCGACGCCGCCAAGGCCGCGCCGAAGGCCACCGATCCCGCGCCGGGCAGGTCGGCGGCGTAGAGCGACAGGGCGCACACGACTCCGGCGAGCAGCGCCCCCGCGTAGGTCATGATCAGGGTGGCGGTGAGGCCCGCGTAGCGTCCGATGCTGGTGGCGCCCACCAGCTCCGCGCGTCCGGTCTCCTCCTCGACCCTGGTGTGCCGGATCACCGTGAGCACCGTGGCGATGGCGATCATGGTGTACATGGCGCCGGCTTTCCAGGTGCCGATCGATCCGAGCGCGGAGCTGAACACCGGACCGTACATGGCGATCAGTGCGGGGCTGTCGGCCGTGGTGCGCGCGAAGCTGTCCAGAGAGGCCTGGTTGTCGTACAGGTCCTTCACGCTGACGACCTGGAACGCGGGCATCAGCCCGATGAGTAGCGTCCACAGTGGCAGCACGATCCGGTCGCGCCGCAGGTACAGCCGCAGCAGTCGCCCGGTGCCCGCGAAGTCGCCGGATACGCCGAATGCCGGTATCGCTGTGGCGCGGCCGGCGGTGGCGGTGGTCATGCTCGCACCTTCTCCCCGGTGTCCGCGGTGGACTCGGCGTCGTGGCCGTCGACGTGGTAGTGCCGCAGGAACAGCTCCTCGAGCGTCGGCGGCGTGCTGGTCAGGCTGCGCACGCCGGCATCGCCGAGCACCCGGATCAGCTCGCCCAGGTGCTCGTTGTCGACCTGGCAGCGCAGCGTGTGGTCGTCGAATTCGATGTCCTCCACGCCCGGGATGCGGCTGAGATCGCCTGCGTCGCCGATCAATTCGGCGGTGATCGAGGTGCGCGAGAGGTGGCGCAGATCCGACAGCGAGCCGCTCTCCACCGTGCGCCCGGCCCGGATGATGGTCACCCGCTCACACAGCACTTCGACCTCGGACAGGATGTGACTGGACAGCAGGACGGTGGCGCCGCGCTCTTGCGCCTCGTGCACGCACTCCCGGAAGACCTGCTCCATCAGCGGGTCCAGACCCGAGGTCGGCTCGTCGAGCAGCAGCAGCCGCACGTCCGAGGCCAGCGCGGCGACCAGCGCGACCTTCTGGCGGTTGCCCTTGGAGTAGGTGCGTGCCTTCTTGCGCGGATCCAGGTCGAAGCGCTCGATCAGCTCGTCGCGCCGTTGCGCGTTGATGCCGCCGCGCATCCGGGCCAGCAGGTCGATGGTCTCGCCACCGGAAAGCGACGGCCAGAGCGTGACATCGCCTGGGACGTAAGCCAATTCGCGGTGCAAGGCGATCGCGTCGGCCCACGGGTCGCGGCCGAACAGCCGGGTCTGTCCTCCCGTGGCGCGCAGGATGCCGAGCAGCACCCGGATGGTGGTGGACTTGCCCGCGCCATTGGGGCCGAGGAAGCCGTGGATCTCGCCGTCGGCGACCGTGAGGTCGAGGCCGTCCAGCGCGGTGACGTGACCGAAAGTCTTGCGGAGGCCGCGGACTTCGATGATGTCGGACATCACTTCTCCTTGGTGAATGTGTCCAAGATCGTGGAATCGGTGAGCAGACCCTGGGTGTAGAACTCCAGGGCTGGTGGGGTGAGTTCTTCGGTGAGGTCGCGAATCGCCTTGCGAAAGTCGATCTTTTCGTCGCGGTGCTGGCGCATCTGCATGTACAGCAGGGTGGCGCCGACGTTCAGCATCATCAGATATCGGGCGCGCGCCGCCGGGTCGCGACTCGGCTTGATCGTGCCCGCCTCGACCGCCTGCTCCAGATATCCCTCGGCGTCGGCGGCCATGTGCTCGAACAGTGATTCCGCCATCGGTCCGCCCGCCTGCAGGCTGCGCACCATATAGGCGACCAGTGGCGCGTAGGACTCGATCTCGGCGAGGGCGTCGAGCATGCCCGCCTTGACCGATGACGCGGTGATCGCCTTGACCTTCTCGTCGCGGATCAACTGCAGCACCCGGTCGTCGCAGGCGGCGCGCAGGCCGTCCTTGGAACCGAAGTGATGGTTGACCAACCCGGGCGAGACGCCGGCGGCGGCGGCGATCTTACGGACCCCGACTTGGAATCCGTGCTCGCCGAACACCTCGATCGCGGTATCGCGAATCCGCGCCGCGGTGGTCAGATCTTCGGGGGATCCTTGCGAAACGGGCTGTTGGTTAAACACATGTTCAGTATATTAAACAGTCGTTCAACGGTCTAGCAAGACCCCGTCTCCGACTTGTCGTGCGTCACGGTTTGCCGCCGGTGTACCGGGCTATCGTCGAGACATGACTAGCGGCACGGCAACGACGGCGGACCACCTACGCGCGGCACTCGACGGACCCTGGGCGGCCGTCCGGGACGAAGCCCGGACGCTGCTGGCGGGGGAGGAGTTCACCGCCGATCCCCACCTGGACTACAAGGCGGCTCGGGCTCGGGTGCTCGAACAGATGAAGGCGATCGCCACGATGGGGTTCGCCGAGCGCGGCTTCCGCCGGGAGAACGGCGGGACCAGCGAGCCGGGGGCGGCGGTGGTCAGCCTGGAGATGCTGGCGTACGCGGACCTGTCGCTGTGGGTGAAATCGGGCGTGCAGTGGGGCCTGTTCGGCGGCGCGGTGGAGAACCTCGGCACCGAGCGGCACCGGGAGTACATCGAGCGGTTGATCTCGCTGGACCTGCTCGGCTGCTTCGCCATGACCGAGTCCGGGCACGGCAGCGACGTCGCGAATCTCGAGACCACCGCGACCTACGATCCGCAGACCCAGGAATTCGTGGTGCACTCCCCGACACCATCGGCGCGCAAGGACTACATCGGCGGCGCGGCCGAGCACGCCAGGATGGCCGCGGTCTTCGCCCAGCTGATCACCGGCGGCGAGAACCGGGGCGTGCATTGCCTGCTGGTGCCGATCCGCGACGAGAACGGCGCCGACCTGCCCGGCGTGACGACCTACGACGACGGTCTCAAAGGCGGTCTGCCCGGTGTGGACAACGGGCGCATCGTCTTCGATCACGTGCGCGTGCCCAGGGAGAACCTGCTCAACCGGTACGCCGACGTCGCGCCGGACGGCACCTACAGCTCGGAGATCGAGAATCCCAGCCGTCGGTTCTTCACCACGCTCGGCACTCTGGTGCGCGGCCGGGTCAGCGTCGGCGGCGCAGCGGCGGCAGGCGCGCGGGTCGCGCTGAGCATCGCGGTCCGCTACGCACTGCGGCGACGCCAGTTCTCCGACCCGGACACCGGTGTGGAGACCGTGCTGCTGGACTACCGCAGCCATCAGCGCCGGTTGCTGCCCTTGGTCGCGAAGTCCTACGCCCTCGCCTTCGCGCAGAACGACCTGGTACGCCGGATGCACCTGGTGCAGACCGGCCAGGACCTGGAGGCGGGCGCGCAGCGCGCGCTGGAGAAGCGCGCCGCGGGCCTGAAGGTCGCGCAGACCAGGCACGCCACCAGCGCCATCCAGGAATGTCGCGAAGCATGCGGCGGTGCGGGTTATCTGACGGAGAACCGCCTGGTCACGTTGAAGGCGGACACCGACGTGTTCACCACCTTCGAGGGCGACAACATCGTGCTCACCCAGCTGGTGGCCAAGGAACTGCTCACCGCCTACGCCGACGAGGTGCGCGACCTGGACGCGCTGGGCTGGGTGCGCTTCGCCGCGACCATGGCCGGTGACGTGGTACGCAAGCGGTCCGGCGTGCGTCAGCTGATCCAGAACCTGAAGGACCGCGGGGACGATCCCATCGAGGAGGGCGACCTCTCGCGCCGGGCGGTGCAGTTGCAGTTGTTCGCCGATCGCGAGGACTACCTGGTCCGGACCGCGGCGCACCGGCTGCGCGCCAGGGCCGAGGACACCGGGCCGTTCGAGGCGTTCAACAACGCCCAGGACCACATCCTGGCCGCGGGCTCGGCGCATATCGACCGCCTCGTCCTCGAGGCGTTCATCGAGGGCATCGCCGACATCGAGGATCCGGAGGCCAGGGAGCTGGCCGACTGGATGTGCGACCTGTTCGTCTACACCACGATCGAGGAGAACCAGGCCTGGTACATCATGCACCGGTTCATGTCGGTGGAGCGGGCGAAGGCCATCCGTCGCGGCGTGAACGAGTTGGTCGACCGGCTGCGTCCGCACGCGCTGACCTTGGTGGAGGCCATGGGCGTGCCGGAGTCGATGCTGCGCGCGGCCATGCTCGACGACGCGAGCGTGTTCGACCGGGCGCAGCCGATCTCGGTGCCGTCGTAGCGGCGCGGGGCTCGTTCGGGGCCGATCAGCCCGGCCCGTACGCCGCGATCGCGGTGACCACGAACCACAGGATCCAGACGAAGGCGATGACCATCCCGATCGCCAGGACGGTACGCATCACCGCGCGGCCGAAGTCGAGGTCACCGCGCTCCCGCGGATACAGCTTCCACGGGCTGTACCACGGCGCCCGTACGGCGAAGGCCGAGGCCTGCGCGTCCCGCTCGGCCTGCGCGAGTTCCTCCGCGTAGGCCTCGGCCTGCGCCTGGTTCGGGCCGCCGTGCCAGAGCGTGATGTCGATCGGGCCGAGGAAGCCCTCGTTGAGCAGGTCCTGCGGAGCGGGAAGATAGGGCAGGATGCCCAGACCACGGAACGCGACCGCCACGTCGTTGGCCGTCCAGAGAAACTTCTCCTCCGCTGCGAGGGAGTCGAAATAGTGCTGGAGCCGGCCGGGCCCGTCGCCGATGATCACGTCGAAACTCGGATCAGCCCACCGCTGTTCGAGCTGGAGCTGGGCGCCGGGCAGCGGGACCACCAATGCGACGCCGTGCACGACGCGCTGCCCGAGACCACGAGCGGCCAGCCATTCCTGCAACGCGAAGGTGTGCTCGCGCGACTTGTCCAGCGGTGTGCGGCGGTCGCGGCTCTCGGTCGCGACCGGCTCGCCGTTGACGGTCCACTCGCCGTTCAGCGGGACCTCCAGTACACCGTCCTGGCGGGCGACGAGCGCGTCGGCCTCGATCACCACGCAGCTGGTCGGTGTCCAGATCACGGCGTCGAACTGGTGCAGCCGGTCCTTGTGGAACAGGCTGCAGGTGATCGTCGCGACACCATGCGGACTATCGGGGTCCTTCCAGGTGCGCAGCCAATCGATCAGCGCCCGCTCGGCATTGGTGCCTGCGGCGTTCTGGACTCGCACGAGCATTGGCGACCACCCTTCACGTCGACACTCGACAGTGCACAGGATACGAGGTGCCCCAACGGATTCGCCGCGCGCACGCCGACCGGCGGCGTGTCGGTCCCACGGCGGCGTGGCCGCGCGCGGACCCGCTACTCCGGTTCCTCGGCGTCGATCCGGCCCGCCCGCACGGCCGCCAGCAGCTCGGCGTGGTCGGCCTCGGTGCGGTCGGCGTAGCGCACCGCGAACGCGGCCACCGCCTCGTCGAAGCGCTCGTCGCCGTCCAGATACCCCGACAGCAGCCGCGGGTCCAGGGAGCGGGAATGGGCTCGGGCCAGCAGCGCGCCCGCGAGCCTTCCGTAGTCGTCGAGGTCGCCTGCGGGCAGCTCGGCGGGATCGATGCTGCCCTTCAGATTGCGGAATTGCCGGACGATGAAGGGCAATTCGGCGCCGTCGCCGACCGGGGCGAGGGAGGTCCAGCCGAGCAGGATGTCCGCTTCGGATTGGACGAGTCTGGCGCCCTCGACGATGCGCTCACCCTCGTGCCGCACGTCGCGCGTCGGCAGGAACGGGGCCAGTGCCGCGGGAGCGGCCTGCTTCACCTGCAGGACCAGCGACTCGCCGTCGTTGCCGTGCAGCAGTGCCAGATAGCTGTGCAGGCCGACGCTGCCGGTCCCGACGATCCGGAACGCGATGTCGGACACCGCGAATCGGGCCAGCAGGTTGCGCCGCGAACCGTGCAGGGTGTCGGCGTAGCGCTCCAGCCCATCGGTCACCGCCTCCGCGGCCTGCTCGTCCACGGCGGTGAGGATCGGGGGGTCGCTGACGAATCGGTGCCTGCGGATGCCGGTCTGGTGGTCTTCGAGGTGCTCGGTCCACTTGGCCACCACTTTGGCGCTGGTGTTCTTGCGCGCTTTCTTGGCCGCCTTCTGGAAGTCGTCGAGCAGCGCGTCGGCCCTGGCCTGGGTGATCACCGACTCGTCCGGCAGCGCGCTCCAGGACGACATGAACGGCATCGCGGCCAGCGCGTCGACGGCCAGGCGGTAGGAGCGTGCGGCGTCCCGCGCCGCGGTGCGGCACTCGTCCTCGCCGGCGCCCGCCTCGCGTCCGGCCAGGACGAGGCCGGCCGCGAGGCGCTCCAGATCCCACTCCCACGGTCCGGGCACGGTCTCGTCGAAATCGTTGATGTCCATGATGATTTCGCCGCGCGCCGTGCCGTACAGACCGAAGTTCGCCGGGTGCGCGTCACCGCAGAGCTGGGCGGTGAGCCCACTGTCCGGGCCACCCGCCAGGTCGGCTGCCATCAAGCCCGCCGCGCCCCGGTAGAACGTGAACGGCGAGGCGATCATCCGCCCGATCCGCAGCGGTATCAGATGCGGAAGCCGGCCCGCGTTGCTCGCGGCGACGAAGTCGAGCACGCCCGGACGCCGCACGCTGGTCGCTTCCCGGTCCCTGGCGATGACCGGGGTCCGCTGACGCAGCGCGCGGCCTCGGTCCCGGACCTGCTCCGCCGGCACGTAGGAGCGCAGGTCGATACCACTGTCTGACACAACGGCTCACGCTAGCCGGTGGCCCGTGCCGGTGTGGCGTCGGATTCAGTCCACCGGGACGCGGGGCGGCGCGGGCTCGATCGGCAGCCGCAGCGCGCCGGGCGCCGCCGCGGGCACCGCCGGGCGCGCCGGGGCGACCGGCGCGATGCGCCGGTAGGCCGACCCGAGCTCCGGCCTGGTGTCGGGGTCGTCGCGGTTGGGCCAGAACGCCATCGCGCGCTCGGCCTGCGCGGTGATCGTCAGCGACGGGTTCACGCCGAGGTTGGCGGTTACCGCCGAGCCGTCCGCCACGTGCAGGCCGGGATGTCCGTAGACCCGCTGATAGGGGTCGACCACGCCGGTCCGCGGGCTGTCGCCGATCACGCAGCCGCCGATGTAGTGGGCCGTGGCCGGGATGTCGAACACGTCCATGATCAGCCCGTGAGTGTCGCCGTCGACCTTCGCCCCGAATCGCCGCCCGATGTCGTGGGCCAGCGGGATCCAGGTGGGGTTCGGCTCGCCGGTGCCCTGCCTGGTGCGCAGGCGCCCGCGGCTGCGGAACGAGGTCAGCGAGTTGTCCAGCGACTGCATGATCAGCAGGATCACCGACTTCTCCGACGCGTGCCGTGCGTCGAGACTGCGCAGGAACACCAGCGGGTGCAGCACGATCGCCAGCAGGAACCGCACGAAACGGAACGCGCCGCCGTCCACGATCGGCACCGACATCGGGAACAGCGCGTTCTGACCCTTGCCGTAGTGGCACACCTCGACATGGGTGTCGGCCTCCGGATGGATGGAGGAGGTGATCGCGATGCCTTCGGCGAAATCCCGGCGCGCGCGGCTGACGACGTTGAGGATGGCTTCGGAGTTGCTCCGGGTCAGTTCGCCCAGCCGGGGCGACAGGTGCGGCAGCACGCCGTCGTCGCGCATCTTGTGCAGCAACTTCTGCGTGCCGAGCGCGGCGCCCGCGAACACCACCTGCTCGGCGGTGAAGGTCCTGCGTTGCTTGCGGATCCAGCGGTCGGACCGCTGGGTGTCGACGGCGTACCCGCCGCCGGGCAGCGGCCGCACGGCGGTGGCCGTGGTCAGCGGGTGGACCTGCGCGCCCGCCTGCTCGGCCAGATAGAGGTAGTTCGTCGTCGTGGTGTTCTTGGCGTTGTGCGGGCAGCCGGTGAAGCAGCGCGCGCAGTGCACGCAGCCGGTGCGGCGGGGACCCGCCCCACCGAAGTAGGGATCGTCTACCTCCGTGCCCGGATCGCTCTCGTTGAAGAACACGCCGACGTCGGTGGGATGGTAGGTGTCGGCCACACCGAGGTCCTCGGCGATCTCCCGGATCACCTCGTCGGCCGGCGTCGTGCGCGGGTTGGGCGCGACACCGAGCATGCGCTTGGCCTGGTCGTAGAACGGTGCCAGTTCCGCGCGCCAGTCGGTGATGTGCGCCCACTGGCGGTCGGTGTAGAAGTTCGGCAGGGGTTCGTAGAGCGTGTTCCCGTAGATGAGCGAGCCGCCGCCGACACCCGCGCCGGAGAACACGGCGCACTTGCCGAGCAGACTGATCCGCTGCGGTCCGGTCAGACCCAGGCGAGGCGCCCAGATCGATTTGCGCACATTCCAATTCGTGCGCGGGATGTCCTCGGGATCCCACCGGCGGCCCGCCTCGAGGACACCGACCCGGTAGCCCTTCTCGGTGAGCCGCAGGGCGCTGACGCTACCGCCGAAGCCGGAACCGATCACCACCACGTCGTAGTCGTATGCGGACATGACTTCCTCTCGCTCACCGGCCATACGGTGAGAAATATTTTCAATCATTCTGTCACCGCCGCGCTGTGGCGGAAACCATCCTCGCACGGGCGTGCCGTGCCGAGATGTGGAAAATCGGCGCTCGGAGATGGCGGGGATGGGGGTCGGTGGGGTATGCACGGGTCGTGACAACCGAATCGGGCACAGCGCAACCCGAGGAACGCGCCAACGGCGGCGGAGTACGCGGCGTCTTCGCCGATCGCGTCCTGACCGTGCCCAACGTGCTGAGCGTGCTGCGCCTGCTGGGCGTTCCGCTCTTCCTGTGGTTGCTGCTGATCGAGCGGGCCGATGGCTGGGCGTTCGCGCTCCTGGTCGCCAGCGGCGTCACCGACTTCCTGGACGGCAAGCTCGCGCGGCTGCTGGATCAGTCCTCGCGACTGGGGGCGCTGCTCGACCCGTTCGTCGACCGGCTCTTTCTGGTCACGACGCTGGCGGCCTTCGTGATCCGCGGGCTGCTCCCGTGGTGGGTGGCGGCGATCCTGGTCGGGCGCGATCTCGTGCTCACCGCGACGCTGTCGGTGTACAAACGCCGCGACCTGCCCCCGCCGGAGGTGATCTACCTGGGCAAGGCGGCCACCTTCGCGCTGATGTCCGCGCTGCCCTGGCTGCTGGCCGGGCAGATGGACTGGGCGGCCGCCGGTTTCGGGCGTGCCTTCGGCGGGGCGCTCCTGATCTGGGGAACGGCGGTGTACGTGTGGACCGGCGTGCTCTATACCGGCAAGGCCATCGCGGTCGCAAGAGCGATACCGGCTGTGGGGCATCGGACGGCCTAGCCGATAGAGTTTGCGTGCAACGTTCAAAAGAAAGGACGGCCTGTGACCCAGACCCCCGAGGATCTGCGCTACACCGAGGAGCACGAGTGGGTACGCCGGATCGCCCCGACCCGGGTGCGGGTGGGCATCACCGACTACGCCCAGTCTCAACTCGGTGACGTTGTGTTCGTGCAGCTGCCCGAGACGGACGCGGAAGTGGCCGCCGCGGACAGCATCGCGGAGGTGGAGTCGACCAAGAGCGTGTCCGACATCTACGCGCCGCTGAGCGCGAAAATCGTTGCGGTGAACGACGTGCTGAACTCGGAGCCGGAGACGTTGAACACCGACCCTTATGGTGACGGGTGGCTGTTCGAGTTGGAGGTGAGCGACGCGGCGAGCCTCGACGTGACACTCGGTGAACTGCTGGATGCCGCAGGTTATCAAGGAGTTATCGGGGGCTGAAGCAGCCTTCCCAGTTCTACCTGCACGGGTGCGGCCCGGCAGGGTACGGTCAATGCCAACAGATGCACCCGGCGGCTGCGCCGGGAATCTAGAGACTCGACGGCAGGTCGTGGTGCCAGAGGCATCACCTGCTTGCATGGATAATCAGGTTCGAGGAGGAGAGAAACGGTGAGCGAGAACAAAGACCCGGGTTACGGGGAGACCGCGGCCGAGACGACGTCGGTCTTCCGCGCGGATTTCCTGAACGAGGTCGACGCGTCGCGCTCCGGAGAGCCGACCGGCGAGCAGCCGGTCCAAGGGGTCGAGGGTCTGCCCGTTGGCGCGGCCCTCCTGGTCGTCAAGCGTGGCCCGAACGCGGGGTCGCGGTTCCTGCTGGATCAGCCGACCACCTCGGCGGGGCGGCACCCCGACAGTGACATCTTTCTCGACGACGTCACCGTCAGCCGTCGGCACGCCGAGTTCCGTCAGGACGACGACTCGTTCCAGGTCGTCGATGTGGGCAGCCTGAACGGCACGTACGTGAACCGGGAGCCGGTGGACTCCTCGGAGCTGCAGAACGGCGACGAAGTGCAGATCGGCAAGTTCCGGTTGGTGTTCCTCACCGGACCGCGCGCCCAGGTCACCGACTCGTCGGCGGGCGCGGGGAGTCTATGACAGCGTCGGCGCTGGGTTGTACCCCTCATGAAAGGCTCTGAGTCATGAAGGACCTGGCGCTGTGACCGGTGCGGCGCAGTGGGCACGCGGAGGAATGTCGATCGGATCCGTGCTCGACCTGCTGCGCCCCGACTTTCCCGACGTCACCATCTCCAAGATCCGCTTCCTGGAAGCGGAGGGCCTGATCCGGCCGGAGCGGACCCCTTCGGGCTACCGCAGATTCTCCGTGGCGGATGTCGAACGGCTCCGGTTCGTGCTGACCGCGCAACGCGACCAGTACCTGCCGCTGAAGGTGATCAAGGAACAGCTCGAGGCCATAGACAGCGGTGCGGCGACGCTCGGCGTGCGGGAAGCCCGCGCCCGAGCGCACTCCGTGCGGTCCGGGGCACCGGAGTCGGGTCCGGGTGCGCCGGACGCCGAGCAGGCCGCTCCGGGTTCCGAACGTGGCGTGCGCCCGGTGGCCGCGCCTCGTAGGCTCGGCGTCGTGCCGACCGAGGTCTCTCCGGATGATCTGCGGTTCGATCACGAAATCCGGGTCACCCGGGCCGATCTGCTCGAACAGGCCGGGATCGACGAGAGGTTCCTCACCGACCTCATCAGGGCCAACCTGATCACGCCCGGCCCGGCGGGATATTTCGACGCCGACGCGGTCACGCTGGCCAAGACCGCACGGGCGATGGCCGAATTCGGTTTGGAGGCACGGCATTTGCGTGCGTTCAAGCTCGCCGCCGACCGGGAGGCCGCGCTCGTGGCGCAGATCGTCGCCCCGATCGCGAAGAGCCGCGACGCGGACGCACGCGCCCGTGCCGAGGAGACGGTGCGCGAACTGGCCGCGCTGTCGCTGACCCTGCACACCTGTCTGGTGAAGTCCTCGGTCCGGGGTTCGCTGGGGGGTTGACCCCCGGTGGCCTCGCGTCCCGAGGTTTCGCGGAGCCAACACGGTGATTTCGGCTGTGCAGACGGATCGCTGGACCGGTGCGGGTTCGCCTAGACTCGTGGTACGGCGAGCTCTGCAGCGGTCATGCCGGGCCGGCGGCGAGTATGGGAGGCAGTGCGATGAGCGAAATGCGCGTGATCGGCATCCGTGTCGAGCAGCCACAGAACCAGCCCGTGCTGTTGCTCCGCGAAGTGGCGGGCGACCGGTATCTGCCGATCTGGATCGGGCAAGCCGAGGCGACTGCGATCGTCCTCGAGCAGGAGGGGGTGACTCCGATCCGCCCGCTGACACACGACCTCATCAAGATCCTGATCACCGAGCTGGGGCACACCCTCAAGGAGGTCAGGATCGTGGATCTGCAGGAGGGCACCTTCTACGCGGACCTGGTGTTCGACAACGATCTGCGGATCTCCGCGCGGCCGTCGGATTCGGTTGCGATCGCCTTGCGGGTCGGTTGCCCGATCCATGCCGAGGAGTCCGTTCTCGAGGAAGCCGGACTGGTGATGCCGGACGAGCGCGAGGACGAGGTGGAGAAGTTCAAGGAGTTTCTCGAGTCGGTGTCCCCGGACGACTTCAAGGCGACCGATAGCTGAAGTAGAGGTCGAGACTTTTACCGCGCGTCGCGTTTGGCTCGATGACGTCGCTCCCTGGACAATCGTGGGGAGTAATCTCGACAGTTGGGCCACGTCCGTTTCGGCCGAATCCGCACCGATTCGGTCGGTGACGGAGCCGGGTCATCGATGAGGCTGGGAATGCGTCGGCGAAGCAAGGGAGTGGTCAGTGGCAGAGCAATCGCAGGATGTGGTACAGCCAGGCCTGTTCCCCGACGATTCGGTACCTGACGATCTGGTCGGCTATCGCGTTCCCAGTGCGTGCCAGGTGGCCGGAATCACGTATCGGCAGCTCGACTACTGGGCGCGCACGGGTCTGGTGGTGCCCTCCATCCGGAGCGCTGCGGGGTCGGGCAGTCAGCGGCTGTACTCGTTCAAGGACATCCTGGTCCTGAAGATCGTCAAGCGGCTGCTCGACGCGGGCATATCGCTGCAGAACATCCGGATAGCCGTCGATCATCTGCGCAGCCGCGGCGTGCAGGACCTGGCGGGGATCACCCTCTTCTCCGACGGCACCTCGGTCTACGAGTGCACTTCGGCCGAGGAGGTCGTCGATTTACTGCAGGGCGGACAGGGCGTCTTCGGGATCGCCGTCAGCGGCGCCATGCGCGAACTGACCGGCGCCATCGCCAATTTCCCCGCCGAACGCGCGTCGGCGATCACCGAACGTCCGGAGGACGAGCTGTCGTTCCGTCGGAAGGCGCGAATGAACCGCAAGACGGGCTAGCAATCGCACGTTCGGCCCGCACACAATGAAATAAAACGCTTCCACGGCCGGGTAAGGCGTGTCGCCTCCCCGGCCGTGGTGTGTGACAACGCCGCCACAGTGGGTGAAGGGCCGCGGCGGCGGCGAAAGGGGGGCGCCGTGCAGACAGGCGACATCACCGGCCTGGTCGGGCCGATCGGCCGGATCGACGCGTTCCCGACCGTCGACGAACTCAACGCGTTCGCCGACGCGCTGGCGGCCGAACATCCGGAACGGGTCTCGGTCACCGAACTCGGGCGGTCGCGCGGCGGCGATCCGATTCGCGAGGTGACGGTCGGCTCGGGCGACCGGCACATCCTGGTGTTCGGCAATCCGCATCCGAACGAGCCCATCGGCATGGCCACGATCCGCCACCTGCTCGGCCGGATGGCCGCGGACGATGCGGCGACCGTGGGCGCTACGTGGCATTTCCTGCTGTGCGTCGACCCGGACGGCACCCGGTTGAACGAAGGGTGGTTCGCCGGACCGCATACGAGGACGAGCGTCGCGCGCGGCTTCTACCGGCCACCCGCGGCCGAGCAACCGGAATGGTGCTTTCCGACCGTGTGGCGCGGCAGGCAGGTCGGCGTCCCGCTCCCGGAGACGAAGGCGATGATGTCGCTGATCGACCGCACCCGGCCCGCTCTGATCGCCTCGCTGCACAACGCGGAGTTCGGCGGCGGGTTCTTCTACACCTCCGGCGGCGACCCCGAGTACTGGTCGGCGCTGACCGCTCGTCTGGCCGCCGCCGACGTGCCGATCCACCGCGGCGAACCCGACGCGCCCGGCGCCCGCACCTTGGCGCCGGGAGTCTTCGAACTGCCGCTGTTCGAGGCGATGGCCGATCTGCTCGCGGCGCAAGGCCTGGACTCGGTCGCGGCGCTTGGCGGGGGTGGTTGCCGGGACTACGCGGCGCGCTACGGTACGGCGATCCTGGTCTGCGAATTGCCGCTCTGGGCCGACTCGCGCATCGGCGACGGCTCGGCGGGCGACCGAGTGCTCGGCGACCTGCTCGACGCCACAGCCGCCGACTATCACGCCATGGCCGAGGTCGCCTCCGAGGTGCTCGCTCGCGTCGACGGCCGATTGAGCGGCCGCAGCCCGTTCGAGCGGTCGGTGCGTGCGCTGGTCGCCGGGCTGCCCGGTCTCGCCGTGAGCAGACAGGCTGTGCCGGAACGGAACCGGATCGCGACGCGCGGCGAGATCTTCGTCGAGCAGTACGACTGGACCGCCATGTTGCGCCTGCGGCTGGGCGGGATGCTGCTGCGGCTGCTGGAGGACGAATACCGTCGCGGCGCCGCGCCGGTGCTGGCCGCCGAGCGCGACCGCTTCGCCGCGATCTTCGATCGGTGGTGCGCCGACGTGGAGCAGAATGCGCCGGGTGTCGCGGTGCCACTGGCTCGTCTGGTCGGCATCCAAGCGGAGTCGATCGTGCTCGCCGCGACGAGGTTGCGCGCCGGGCTGGCCATCTGACGGTGATTCCCACCCGGCCTCGGAGTGACCAGAACGACAGGGCTCACCCGGGGTCCGATGGCGCGCTCCGGCGTGGCGTCGGCATAAACTGACGGTGCGTCGCCGCCGTGCGGGAGAGCCTCGGTCTCGAAAAGAGTCCGAGCGCCGAAGGAGCAGCACCTCCCCGTCAATCTCTCAGGCAACCAGGACCGTGCGGGCTTCGGCGCCTCTGGAAAGCGGTGGCTTCGAGCCGCCCGCCCATGGGGAAAGGGTCTCGGCCACCGGTCGCGGCACCCGAATCTCTCAGGCGCCACGACAGAGGGGGAGGGCCGGTACCCGTCGACCACCTGGTCGACCCCGCCCGACCTTGGGAGCTGTTGTGACTCGCTCATTCGCCGACCGCCATATCGGACCCGACCGGGAGGAACTCGCCCGGATCCTGGACGTCGCCGGCGTGTCGTCGCTCGACGAGCTGGCTGCCCGAGCGCTTCCGGCGAGCATCATCGACGGCGACGGCCTGGCCGGGCTGCCCGCGGCGGGCACCGAGCACGAGGTGCTCGCCGAACTCGCCGAACTCGCGGCGTCCAACACCGTGGCCACCTCGATGATCGGCCTCGGCTACTACGACACGCTGACCCCGCCGGTGCTGGTGCGCAACCTCCTGGAGAACCCGGCCTGGTACACCGCCTACACGCCCTATCAGCCCGAGATCAGCCAGGGCAGGCTCGAGGCGCTGCTGAACTTCCAGACTATGGTGGCGGAACTGACCGGCATGGACGTCGCCAACGCGTCCATGTTGGACGAGGCCACCGCCGCCGCCGAGGCGATGACGCTGCTGCGGCGCGCGGGCAAGGTCGAGTCGGTCCGGCTGGTCATCGACAGCGACCTTTTCCCGCAGACCAAGACGGTGCTCTACACCCGTGCCGAGCCGCTGGGCTTGGAGATCGTGGAGGCGGATCTGTCCACCGGCGAGCTGCCCGAGGGGGAGTTCTTCGGTGTGCTGGCGCAGGCCCCTGGCGCTTCCGGGCGCGTCGTCGACCTGACCGAGTTGATCGCCGCGGCGCACGAGCGGGGGGCACTGGTCGCCGTCGGCGCGGACCTGCTGGCGATGACGCTGATCACGCCACCCGGCGAGCAGGGCGCCGACGTGTGCTTCGGCACCACCCAGCGTTTCGGCGTCCCGCTCGGCTTCGGTGGCCCGCACGCGGGGTACCTCGCCGTCCGGCAGGCGCAGGCCCGCCAGCTACCCGGCCGCCTGGTCGGCGTCTCGGTGGACGCGGACGGCGCGGTCGCCTACCGGCTCGCCTTGCAGACCCGTGAGCAGCACATTCGTCGCGAGAAGGCGACCTCCAACATCTGTACCGCGCAGGTGCTGCTGGCCGTCGTCGCCGCGATGTACGCCTCCTACCACGGCGCCGACGGATTGCGGGCGATCGCCCGCCGGGTGCACGGGCACGCCGCGGCGATCGCGGCCGGGCTGGACGGCGCCGTGGTGCACGACAGCTTCTTCGACACGGTGCTCGCGCACGTGCCCGGCGGCGCGGAAGCCGTTGTGGCGAAAGCGAAGTCGCGCGGCATCAACCTGCGCCTGGTGGACGCCGACCATGTCGGCATCGCCTGCGACGAGGCGACCACCGGCGCGCACGTCGCGGCCGTGCTCGAATCCTTCGGCACCGCCGTGTCGTCCGACGCGGGGACGCCCGCGCCGGTCGCGGCGATCGAGAGCCGCACTTCGCAGTTCCTGAACCATCCCGCGTTCACGAAGTACCGCACCGAGACGGCGATGCTGCGGTATCTGCGCGCGCTGTCCGACAAGGACATCGCGCTGGACCGCAGCATGATCCCGCTCGGCTCCTGCACCATGAAGCTCAACGCCACCGCCGAGATGGAGGCCATCACCTGGCCCGGTTTCGCTCGCGTGCATCCCTACGCGCCGGTCGAGGACGCGCCCGGCCTGTTGAAGGTGATCGCGGACCTGGAACGCTGGCTGTCGGACATCACCGGCTACGACTCGGTGAGCCTGCAGCCGAACGCGGGCAGCCAGGGCGAGTACGCCGGCCTGCTGGCGATCCGCCGGTATCACCTCGACCGCGGTGACACCCACCGCGACACCTGCCTCATCCCGTCCAGCGCGCACGGCACCAACGCGGCGTCGGCCGCGATGGCCGGGCTGCGCGTCGAGGTGGTGAAATGCCGCGCCAACGGCGACGTCGACCTGGACGACCTGCGCGCCAAGATCGCCGATCACGCCGATCGCCTGGCCTGCATCATGATCACCTACCCGTCCACGCACGGCGTCTACGAGCACGAGATCGCCGAGTTGTGCGCGCTGGTGCACGACGCGGGCGGCCAGGTCTACGTGGACGGCGCGAATCTGAACGCCCTGGTCGGCCTCGCCCGGCCGGGCCGGTTCGGCGGCGACGTGAGCCACCTGAACCTGCACAAGACGTTCTGCATCCCGCACGGCGGTGGTGGGCCCGGCGTCGGGCCGGTCGCGGTGCGCGCGCACCTGGCGCGGTACCTGCCCGGCGATCCGCTGGAAGCAGGTTCGCACGCGGTGTCGGCCGCGAAGTACGGTTCGGCATCGATCCTGCCGATCACCTGGGCCTACATCCGCATGATGGGCGCCGACGGCCTGCGCCGGGCCACACTGTCGGCGATCGCTTCGGCGAACTACATCGCGCGGCGGCTGGACGAGTACTTCCCCGTGCTCTACACCGGCGAGCACGGCATGGTGGCGCACGAGTGCATCCTGGACCTGCGCGAGATCACCAAGCAGACCGGCGTCACCGTCGACGACGTGGCAAAACGCTTGGCGGACTACGGATTCCACGCGCCGACCATGAGCTTCCCGGTGGCGGGCACATTGATGGTGGAGCCCACCGAGAGCGAAAACCTCGCCGAGCTGGACGATTTCATCGAAGCCATGATCGCGATCCGCGCGGAGATCGACCAGGTCGCCGCGGGCGTGTGGCCGGTGACCGACAATCCGCTGCGCGGCGCACCGCACACCGCCGCATCGCTGGTGGGGGACTGGGAGCATCCCTACAGCCGCGAAGTCGCCGTCTATCCCCGTGGGCTCGGGCACGCCAGGGCGAAGGTGTGGCCGCCGGTGCGCCGGATCGACGGCGCCTACGGCGATCGGAACCTGGTGTGCGCGTGCCCTCCCTTGGAGGCGTACGCGGACTGAATGCCGGTCGCACTCGGCGGCGGCCCTCTTCGCGTAACTGTTCGCCAGGTCCGGCCGTCCGCCCGCGTCGTGCGTGGACTCCCGGCTCGGTCCGTCGCGGTGTCGATGGGTGCGTCCACCACGAGTTCGACCCGGCGGGGCGAAGCGCGAGACTCCGGTCGATGCCGAGTGGTCGCGGCTACGGCGTGGTGAGTGCCTTGACCACGGCGGAGCCGAAGCCGATGTCGTCGGAGGTGGCCAGGCGGGTGTAACTTCCGCCGGTCTGCTGGGCCAGCGCCTGGAGTGTCTGCGTGCCGCTGCCGCCGAGCACGATCACGTCGACGCGCACCGGGCGGGTGCGGTCGATCGCCGCGGTGATGTCGGCGGCCAGTTGGGTGCCGGTCACAGTGGAATCGTCGTCGGGTCCGTCGGTGATCAGCAGGACCGAGTTGGTGCGGCCCGGCGTGTACCCGGTGACCGCGCTCTTGTACGCCGCGATCAGGGACGGATAGGCCTGGTCGGATCGGCTCTCGTCCGGGCGGACCGAGCTCAGGGCGGTACTGATCTTCGTACGCTGGTCGGTGGTGAGCGGGGCGGTCGCGGCCGCCACCCGGTAGGGCGTGTTGCCGTCGAGGTTCTTGCCGAAGGTCCAGACACCGAGACCGAACTCGGGCGGCATGACCGTCATCGTGGAGTTCAGCGCGGCGAGGACGTTCGCCAGTCGGGTCGTCGCGCCCTCGGCGGTGCCCATCGAGGACGACACGTCGACCAAGACGGTCGACCGGACGCCGAGCACAGGATGCGCCAGCGTGTCGCGTACTTTGTCGAGCGCGCCACGCGAAGGGACGGCGGCCGCGGTCTGCGGCGCGCTGCCGAAGCCCGCCGTGACGAACGCCTGCGCCTGCTCGGGCTTGCGCAGGTAGTCGGTGAACCGCCCGGCGATGAGGTTCTGGGTCTTGTCCACCCAAGCGCCGGACATCAACGCGGCCGGGTAGTCGGCCACCGGCGCCGAGCCTGCGGGCCGGAACCCGAGGACGCCGGGCAGCCCTTTCAGTTGCTGTTCGGTAGCCGCGAGGGCGTGCATCGGCGCGTCCTGTGCCGTGATCTCCGACAGCGCGGCCGCGGCGCCGGACGACTCCGGGGCGTCGGCGGCGAGTCCGGAGATCGCGGCGACCACCTGACCGGATTGCGCCGCCTGCTCAGTGAGCGGCTCGGCGCCCGAGACCGCGGAGCCGACCGCCGTGGCCGCGGCCAGCGTGGCGTCACCCGCGGGCAGAGCCATCCGCAGCCCGCCCCAGCCGCTCAGCCCGATCTCGCCGAGCGAGCCCTGCTGCAACCGCGGCAGATCCGCCCAGGAAACCTCGGCCTGCTCCAGCGCACGGTGCAGTTCCTCCGGCACCGCGAGCACGATCGGGCTCGCGGCGATGGACACCGGCGTGCCCTCGATCAGTCCGGGCACTCGCATGGACTCGATCGAGCGGGTCGAATCGGCGATCCACAGCGCCGGCTGCGGGCCGAGCGCCTGATCCCACGGCTTGCCGCTGGTGAACGCGGCGACGATCGTCGAGGAGGGCTGCGCGGTCACCGCGACCCGGGCGCAGTGATCGCGCACTTTCGGCTGGGTGGCGTTGTAGCTGTCCGCGGCGGTCCGCACCTGCGCGGCGATGCTCGGATCGGCGGTCACGTAGAGCGTCGCGGGCCCTTCCACGCATTCGGCCGCCGCCGCGCTGTCCTGAGTCGCCGCGCGATCGCGCAGCTGGAACCAGCCGACGACGATCGCGGCCAGTAACACAACGGCAACCACCGCGATAACCGGACCTTTGCTGACGCCCCGGGACCTGGTTCCGCTGCGATGAGTGCCCACGCGCCCCAGTGTATGGTCACCGGCTCCGGCCGGACTCGGCGAGGCTCCTCCTGACCAGGGGAAGGGGTCTTGCGCCGCCGCGCCCGAAGGCACGGCGGCGGAACCTCAGTGGCGGATCACTCGTCCGCGGTCGAACTCGTGCCCGCCCCAGACGCCGGACTGCCCGGTGCGCATGGCGAAGTCGCCACACGCCTCCCGAATCGGGCAGCCCGCGCACACTTCTCGTGCGTAGTCGAAGTCCTGCGACGGGTACGGGAACCAGGCCTCGTGGTTCGGGTCGCCGCGGCAGGCCGCCCGGTGCCACCCTCGGGAATCCGAGAGTGGGAGCAGGTCGGCCAGGGTCAACTCCGCGACGGCGGTGGTCTCGGTGCGCGTCATCGCGATCTTCTCCTTTCCCGGGTCGTGGTCAAGTGGCGGCCAGTTGCTTCCAGATCCGGCGCTGCTGCCTGACCTGATGGGTGGGGGCCTTCGGCTCCCAGAGCAGGCGCATGCCCGCCTCCTCCGGGGTGCGGTCGGCCTTGGCCGAGTTGCACGGCGCGCAGCAGGCCACGAGATTGCTCCAGGTGTTCGGCCCGCCCCGGGACCGCGGCCGGACGTGGTCCACGGTGCGCGCCCACCCGGCGCAGTAGCCGCATCGGTTCCTGTCGCGGCGCAGCACGCCCGCCAGCGTGGCCCTGCTCTCGTCGTGCACCAGAACGGCGTGCTCCAGGTAGACGTAGCGCAACAGCCGAATCGTCTGCGGCAGAGCGAGTTCCACGTGCCGCGACCGGATCGGGAAGTGTGGTTCGCGGTCGGCGACCGACTCCGCGGCTCCGGCGACCAGCAGAACCACCGCCCGGTCGGCCTTGATCTCGTCGAGCGCCTCGTAGGAGGCGTTCAGGACGAGGACGTCGGTGTGTATCCAGTTGTCGGCGGTCGGCGCTGCCTGGTCGGCGGCAGGGCGGAACGTCATGGGGATCACCATGTTTCGTGCGGAATCGAGCGAAGGAGGAGAGGAAGACGGCGATCAGCCGACGGCCTGGAGGCGGCTGTCGTCCGGTTCGCCGTGCGGTGCGCGCATCGGCCTGCCGAACGCATTGCCCGCGACCGACGAACACGCCGTCTCGGCGTGCGTTCGCTTCGTCGTCTCCGGAATCACTGCCGCCCCTCCTCTCCACTGCTCGGCGACCACCTCGAGGCGGTGATCGTTGTCGAAACACATGGTGGCACAGCGCACCCGCCGTTGTCGGGTCATTTTCCGGCGGTGCTCGGCAAGGGGTTGCCCGGGGTCAGACCGGTCGCAGTTCGGCGGCGCCGAAGGAGACGTTGAACCGGTCGCACCAGATCGCGACGCTGGTCAGCTGGGTGAGGTCGGCGTCGGCGGGAACGGCGTAGTTCTGGTTGCCCTGGTTTCCCTTGAGCTCGCCCAGGTCGGTGTGCGCCCCGTCGTCGAAGACGAACCACCCGTCGCGGCCTTCGCGCACCGGCGCGTCGGTGAGCCAGACGTGCAGGTCGGGGCCGTCGGAGGTGTCGAGGTTCTCCAATCGCAGCACGGTGTTGCCGTCGGGCAGTCGCAGGACGACGACGGTGCCCGCGGTGGCGTGCTCGTGCGAGACGAACGTGCCCTTTGCGATGGCGCGCGGCTGCTGCGCCGCATCATCCGGCCCGGGCGCCGTGGCGGCCGAGGGCGCCGCCTCCTGCACGGTGGTGTCGATGAACAGCCGCCACGGCTGGAACACGGCCAGTCCGGCGCCGAGTGCCGCCACCAGCAGCACCGCGACGGTCCAGGTGATCGGCGATCGGGCGATCCTGCGTGCGGACACCATGGCTTCTCCTCGGGGCGTCGTCGCGTGACCCGGCGATCGGGTCGGCTCACCGCGCAGAGCTTTTCGCCCCCATCGAATTATGGGGGCGAGCGGCGGCGGCGTTAACGGATCGGGCAGGTCTCATCCGATCGGCGACTGCCCGAGCAGGACCCGGCCGGTGAAGTGGGTCTGCTTGGCCCGTGGCAACGGGTGGAAGAGGCAGCCGTGCACGTCCCGGTAGCGCATCTCCAGTTCACAGGTGCGGGAATAGCCGAGCCCACCGACGGTTTCGATGGCCAGGCGCACGGTGTGCACGAGCGCGTCCGCCGCGGCGGTCTTCCGGCTGAGCGTCCGGCTCGCGTACTGGTCGGTGTTGGCGAAGTGCAGGTTCTGCGATCCGTTGAACATGGCGTCGACGAGGTCGTTCGCGGTGGTGTGCGCGGTGGCCATCTCGCCGGCCAGTTGAACGGTGGGCGCGTCGGTCCGGCCCGCGGCCAGCGCGGTGGCGAGGCCGACCGCGCCGTCTGCGATGCCGAGGTAGGCCGCCATCACCAGCGGCATCGCCGCGCCGAGCACGACGTTCAGCAGTGGCGGCCATACGGTCGCCGGGCGGGCGAGTGACACGGCGGCGTCGGGAACGAACACGTCGTCGAGCACGACGGTGTGTGAACCGCTGGCCCGTAAACCCATAGTGTCCCAGGTCTTTTCGATTCGAACGCCGTCGGCGGCGAACGGGATGGCGCAGTGCAGCACCTGCGGGCCGTCCGGTGCGTCGTCCCAGCGCACGCTGGTCACCAGGACGGTGCCCGCCTCGCATCCGCTGGCAGGCGCTTTGCGCGCGTGCACCCGGTAGCCGCCCTCCACCCGCTCGGCGTGGCCGTTGGAGCCGACCCAATCGGAGGCGCCGGTACTGACCAGGATCGCGCCCGCGACCACCTTGGCGAACAGCGGGGCGGCGTCGATGCCGTGGTTGTGCCGCCACACCTGGGCGGCGACGAGGTGGGTGTGCATCGCGAAGGCGACCGCGGTGGAGGGATCGTGGCGCCCGAGTTCGCGCAGGATCGCGCCCATCTCGCGGTGGGTGACCCCGCCGCCGCCGAAATCGGCGGGGACGAGCGCCGCGGACAGCCCGCTCTCGCGCAGCAGGTCGAAGGCGGCGAGGGAGATATCGCCGGACCGGTCGCCGGCCGCGACCTCGGGACGCAGGGCTTCGCCGACGCGGCGCGCGCGGGCGATCCAGTCGATGGTGGTGATGTCGGTGATGTCGGGAGCTGTAGTGGTCATGTTTCGAAGTTAGGAACGGCCGCGATAACCGGATAGTGCAGAAAGTGGACCACCCCGGTCCAGAAACGAGACCCGTCCGCGAGGTGCCATGACGACTTCGATGCCGAGTTACGGCCAGTACTGCCCGATTTCCCGGGCGCTCGACGTGGTGGGCGAGCGCTGGTCACTGCTGATCCTGCGCGACCTGTTGTTGGGCACCACCCGGTTCAACGACCTCGCCCGTGGCTTGCCCGGCCTGTCGCGCAGCCTGCTCGCCAAACGTCTACGGCAGTTCGAGCGGGCCGGACTGGTGGAGAAGCTGGGCGGCGGATACCTGCTCACCGACGCGGGCCGGGAGTTGGAGCCGATCCTGTTCGGTCTCGGCGAATGGGGCACGCGCTGGAGTTTCGGCGCACCACGCGACGACGAGCGCGACCCCGCCCTGCTGGTGTGGTGGATGCACAAACGCGTGGACACCTCGTCGTTTCCTGGTCGGCGCCATGTGCTGCTGGTGCGGTTCACCGACGATCTGCGCCGCTTCTGGATCGTGATCGAGGCGGGCGTGCCCTCGGTGTGCGACTCCGATCCCGGATACCCCGTCGACGTCGCGATCAGCTCCGACGTCGCGTCGCTGTATCAGGTGTGGCTGGGGCGGCTGCCGCTGACGCACGCGCTGCGCATGGGCCGCGTGGGATTCATCGGCCCGCCCGCGCTCACCCGCCGGATGCCGTCGGTGCTGCGGCTCAGTCCCGTCGCCGGATACGCGGACACCTCACACGTCGGGGACACCGCCAAGCGCGCGTCCTGAACTCGGACGGCATCCCCGCGTGCGAGCGGTCAGAGGTTTCCGACGATGTGCTCGAGGCGCCGGGCCACCAGTTCGCGCGCCTTCTCCCGGAGCGCGGGCCGGTATCCGCTCGGGTACACCGGGTCGGCGGGGGCGTAGTCCTTCAGCACCTCTTTCGCGAGGGTGATCTTGTGCACCTCGGTGGGGCCGTCGGCAAGGGCCATCACCTCCGCGTAGCTGAGCATGTCGATGAACGGCAGGTCCTGGCTGACGCCGATCGCGCCGTGCAGGTGCAGCGCGCGCTGGGCGATGTCGTGCATCACCTTGGGCATGGCGACCTTGATGGCGGCGATGTCCTTGCGGACCTTCGTATAGTCCTGCTCCTTGTCGATGCGCCAGGCCGTGCGCAGCACCAGCAGCCGGAACTGCTCCATCTCGATCCAGCTGTCGGCGATGCGTTCCTGGGTCATCTGCAACCCGGCCAGCGGGCCGCCGCGCATCGGGCGCGAGACCGCCCGCTCGGCCATCATGTCGAACGCCTTGCGGACCATGGCGACCGTGCGCATCGCGTGGTGTACGCGGCCGCCGCCCAATCGGGTCTGCGCGACCACGAAACCTTGTCCCTCGGCGCCGAGCAGGTGGTCGGCGGGGACACGAACGTCGGTGAACCGCAGGTGTCCCTCGTGCTCGCTGAATCCGGCGACATGGAAGTTCTTCACGATCTCCAGGCCGGGCGCGTCGGCGGGCACGATGAACATCGACATGCCCTGGTACGGGCTCACGTCCGGGTCGGTCACCACCATGACGATGTGGAAGGCGGCGAACTGCGCGTTGGAGTTGAACCACTTCTCGCCGTTGATCACCCAGTGGTCGCCGTCGCGCACCGCGCGGGTTCGGAACAGCGTCGGGTCCGAGCCGCCGGTCGGCTCGGTCATGACGTAGCACGAGCCGATCTCCCCGGCCAGCAACGGCTCGAGGTAGGTCTTCTTCTGCTCCGGCGTGCCGTAGTGGGCGAGGATTTCCGCGTTGCCGGAATCCGGAGCCTGGCACCCGAATACCGACGGCGCCCACACCGACGTGCCGAGCACCTCGTTGAGCAGGGCGAGCTTCATCTGCCCGTAGCCGGGGCCGCCCAGTTCCGGCCCGAGGTGGCAGGCCCACAGGCCCTGCTCCTTGACCTGTTCCTGCAGCGGGCGCATGAGCGCCATCGCCTCGCGGTCGGTGCGGTCGTACGGATTGGGATAGAGCAGATCGAGCGGCTCCACCTCGGTCCGGACGAACTCCGCCGCCCAATCCAACTTCCGCTGGTACTCCGGGTCGGTCTCGAAATCCCAAGCCATGGTCAGCCTTTCGTGTCCCGCGCGGTGCTGGTCACCACGCCGTCGAGCAAAGTGCTCGTGAGGATGTCGGCGATCTCGCCGGGCGAGCGGTCGCCGTGCGGGCGGTACCAGACCGACACCATGTTCAACATGCCGAGCAGGCTGTTGGTGACCACGTGGTCGGCGGTGCGCAGCGCCCCCTCGGCGTGCCCGGCGTCGATGACCCGCTGCCAGCAGTGCTGGACCCGGTCGCGCAGGTCCTGCAGTTGCGCGGCGCGCTCGCCGGTGAGCGCGCCGACGTCGCGCAGCTGGATGGCCACCTCACGCTGATGCCGGATGATCAGCCGCACGTAACTGTGGATCAGCCTGCGCAGCTTGGTGACCGGATCGTCGGGGCCGTCGGCGATCTGTTCGGCGTCGGCCAGCATTCGCTGAATGTAGTCGCGCAGGATCTGCCAGAGCAGCTCCTCCTTGGAACCGATGTGGTAGTACAGCGCACCACGCTGCACGTCGGCGCGCTCGCCGATCTCGGCCACGCCGGTGCCGTGAAAGCCCTTCTCGGCGAACAGGTCGATCGCCGCCCGCACGATCCGCTCCCTGGTGTCGCTCGCCGTGGATTCGGCGGCGGGCGGGCGGCCGCGCCGACGCGAAGGGGCGGTCATCTCGACGGGTCCAGAACGATTTTGCCCACGCCGTCGGCCCGCTCGGCGAACATTTGATAGGCCGCGGGCCCCTCGGACATGGGGAGGTGATGGGTGACCACGGCTTCAGGCCGCAACCTGCCGCCCGCGGTGAGCTTCAGCAATGCGGGCAGTTCGTACTGGATCGCACACAGCCCGATGTGGAATTCGAGGTCCTTCACCTGCGCCGCCATCAGGTGGAACGGATAGGCGCGGTTGTGGCTGACGCCGATCACGCTGACCCGGCCGCCGTGCCCGACCGCGCTGATCGCCAGCTTGATGGTTTCGTCGGCGCCCACCGCCTCGATCGCGACATCCGCCCCGCCGCCCAGCGTTTCCCGGATCGCCTGCTTCGGGTCGTCGGACGCGACCGGCTCGGCTCCCAGGTCGGCGGCACGCTTGCGGCGTTCGGCGAGCAGGTCGACGCCGAGCACCCGCGCCGCGCCCATCGCGAAGGCGGACTGCACCGCCATGAGTCCGACCGGACCGAGGCCGATCACCACCACGGTGTCGCCGGGCGCGACTCGGGCGCGCCGGGCTCCGTACCACGCGGTGGGCGCGTTGTCGGTGAGTACGACGGCGGCGGTATCGCTCACCTCGTCGGGCAGCTTCGCCAGGTTGCCCGCGGCGTGCGGTACGGCGAGCAGTTGGGCCTGGCATCCCGCCAGCGAGCCGCCGAGCCCGTAGCAGGCGTCGACCGGGAGCGGGTGGCGCGCGCATGCGGTGACGATTCCGGCACGGCACTGCGGGCAGCTGTCACAGCCCGCCGACGCGGCGACCAGCACGCGGTCACCGACCGAGAACCCGCGCGAGTGCGGTCCCAGTTCGACGATCTCGCCCACCGCTTCGTGCCCGACGCCGTAACCGGCGCCCGCGACGAAACCGTGTCCGGCGTAGATGTGCAGATCACTGCCGCAGATGCCGGCGGCGGTCACCCGGACGATCGCGCCGTCGGGGCCCGGCAAGACCGGGTCCGGCCGATCGTTGTACGAGATCCGCTGCGGGCCTTCGTAAGTCAGAGCCTTCATCGCCAGCCTCCGTCCACCGCGAGGGTGGCGCCGGTGCAGAACGCGGAGGCGTCGGTGGCGAAGAACAGCGCCGCCCCGACCACCTCGCCGGGCTCGCCGACGCGGCGCAACGCGTTGTGCTTTGTGAGTTCCGTGCGCAGCTCGTCGGGCCACGCCGTGGCGATGTCGGTCTCGAAGGGGCCGCACTGGATGGTGTTGACCCGCACGTTCGGCGCGAACGTCTGCGCCAGCCCTCCGGTGAGGGCGTTGAGCCCCGCCTTGGCCGCCGAGTAGGGAACCGCGAACGGCTCCGGCCGCGCCGCCTCGATCGAGGAGATGTTGATGATCGAACCGCCGCCGTCGGCCGCCATGCGGCTGCCGATCAGGGCCGACAGCCGGAACGGGCCTTTCAGATTGACGCCGATGACCTTGTCGAACAACGACTCGGTGACCTGGTCCAGGCTCGGGTACAGCGGCGAGAGGCCCGCGTTGTTGACCAGCACGTCCACCCGGCCGAACGCGCCGTAGACCGTCTCGACCAGAGCGTCGCACTGCGACCAGTCGCTGACGTTGCAGGCCACCGGCAGGGCGCGGCGACCGAACCGCCGCGTCACCTCCTCGGCGAGCGCGGCGCATCCCTCCAGCTTGCGGCTGGCGATCACCACGTCCGCGCCTGCTTCGGCGAACGCGAGCACCATCTGTTTGCCCAGACCGCGGCTGCCCCCGGTGACGACGGCGACCTTGTCGGTGAGTGACACCTGAACTCCTGCGTGGGTCGAGAAATGTTCCGATCAGTACATTAAATCGGCCGCGGGTTACGATCAAGGGGCTGTCCGGCCGACCGCCGACGGCTCGACGACCCGCCGGGTGAAAACCCGCTCATATCGGCGTGGCGGACAGATTCGGGCACAGGGCCGGACGACCCGGCGCGCGGTGGCACCACTACCCGCGGGTAACATGGCTTTGTTTTCCCACCCGGTTTCGCGGAAGTGAGGCAGTAGATGACAGAGCGGATTCAGGTCGGCGGGCTCCAGGTGGCACGCGTTCTCCACGAGTTCGTCGAGAACGAGGCGCTCCCCGGGACCGGCGTGGATTCCGCCGCGTTCTGGGCCGGGGCAGAGCAGGTCGTCAACGACCTCGCACCGCGCAATCGCGCCCTGCTGGCCGAACGCGACGAGATCCAGGGCAAGGTCGACGCCTGGCACGCCGAACACCCCGGCGCGAACTACGACAAGGCCGCCTACAAGAACTTCCTGACCGAGATCGGCTACCTGCGCCCCGAGCCCGCCGATTTCCGGATCACCACCCAGAACGTGGACGACGAGATCGCCGTCACCGCCGGACCGCAGCTCGTGGTGCCGGTGATGAACGCCCGCTTCGCGATCAACGCGGCCAACGCGCGCTGGGGCTCGCTGTACGACGCGCTCTATGGCACCGACGCCATCCCCGAGGGCAACGGCGCGGAGAAGGGCACCGGCTACAACAAGGTGCGCGGTGACAAGGTCATCGAGTGGGCGCGCAACTTCCTCGACGACTCGGTCACCCTGATCACCGGTTCGCACATCGGCTCGACGTCCTACAAGATCGTCGACGGCGAGCTGGAGGTCGGCCTCGAGGACGGCACCAGCATCGGTCTGGCCGACGCCTCCCAGCTGGTCGGCTACCTCGGTGATCCCGAATCGCCGACCTCGGTGCTGCTGAAGCACAACGGCTTGCACATCGAGATCCAGATCGACCCGCAGTCCCCGATCGGCAGCACCGACACCGCGGGCGTGAAGGACGTCGTGCTGGAGTCCGCGGTCACCACGATCATGGACTTCGAGGACTCGGTCGCCGCGGTCGACGCCGAAGACAAGGTGCTGTGCTACCACAACTGGCTCGGCCTGATGAAGGGCGAGCTCGCGGAGAAGGTCACCAAGGGCGAGAAGACCTTCACCCGCACCATGAACCCCGACCGCGTGTACACCGCGCTGGACGGCGGCGAGCTGGTGCTGCACGGCCGTTCGCTGCTGTTCGTGCGCAACGTCGGTCACCTGATGACTTCCGACGCGATCCTCGACGCCGAGGGCAACGAGGTGCCCGAGGGCATCATGGACGGGCTGATCACCTCGCTGATCGCCAAGCACAGCCTGGCCGATGACGCGAAGCTGAAGAACAGCCGCACCGGTTCGGTCTACATCGTGAAGCCGAAGATGCACGGTCCCGACGAGGTCGCGTTCACCAACGAGCTGTTCGGCCGGATCGAGGACGTGCTCGGACTGGAGCGCAACACGCTCAAGGTCGGCATCATGGACGAGGAGCGCCGGACCACGGTGAACCTGAAGGCCTGCATCCAGGCCGCCGCCGAACGGGTGGTGTTCATCAACACCGGCTTCCTGGACCGCACCGGCGACGAGATCCACACCTCCATGGAGGCCGGGCCGATGGTCCGCAAGGCCGACATGAAGTCCCAGCAGTGGATCCTGTCCTACGAGGACTGGAACGTCGACACCGGTCTGACGGCAGGCCTGCCCGGCAAGGCGCAGATCGGCAAGGGCATGTGGGCCATGCCGGATCTGATGGCCGACATGCTCACCCAGAAGATCGGTCACCCGCGCGCGGGCGCCAACACCGCGTGGGTCCCCTCGCCCACCGCCGCCACCCTGCACGCGACGCACTACCACCTGGTCGACGTGTTCAAGCGTCAGCAGGAGATCGCCAAGGGCGGCCGCCGCGCCACCGTCGACGAGATCCTCGAGATCCCGCTGGCCGCCGCGCCGAACTGGAGCGACGAGGAGAAGCGCCAGGAGCTGGACAACAACTCGCAGTCCATCCTCGGCTACGTGGTGCGCTGGATCGACCACGGCGTCGGCTGCTCCAAGGTGCCCGACATCAAGGACGTCGCGCTCATGGAAGACCGTGCGACCCTGCGCATCTCCAGCCAGCTGATGGCCAACTGGCTGCGTCACGGCATCGTCACCGCCGACGAGGTGGTGGCCAGTCTGGAGCGGATGGCCCCGGTCGTGGACCGGCAGAACGCCGGTGACGCGAACTACCGGGCGATGGCCCCCGACTTCGCGGGCAGCATCGCCTTCCAGGCGGCCAAGGAGCTCATCCTGGAGGGCACCAAGCAGCCCAACGGGTACACCGAGCCGATCCTGCACCGCCGTCGCCGTGAGGCGAAGGCGCTGGCCTGCGTCTAGTCCGCGCCCAACGCGAATCCCCCGGTCCGTCGGCCGGGGGATTCGTGCTTCCGGGATCCGGAATTTCGACTCCCGTTTATCGGTCCGTTACCCTGGGGGCCGCACGAGATCGTTCGATTTGTGAGGAAGATTCATGGGAAGCGTTGTGCTCGACATCGTGGCATTGCTCGCCAATCGCGCGGCGATGTTCTGGAATTGGATGGCCACCGGATCGGCGGGCTTCCCGCCGCTGTGAGCGTGCGGTACGCGATCTACTTCGAGCAATAGGCAATCCCCTGGTCAGTTTTCTGGCCAGGGGATTTCGCGTTCGGGCCGGAATCGGCAAAAGCGTTCCGGAATGTTTGTTTTCACACTGTCGGGCTCGACTGTCCACGGACCGCGAGCGATCATCGGACCGCCGGAATTCGATGCGCGGTACCGTTCTCGACCACACGAGGCGAGCATGCGAGCTTTCGAAATCGACTCCGCACCGCTTCGCGGGCTATCCGTCACGCTTGTGGTGGCCGGCCGGATCGACGTGATCCCCATGGAGCTGGGCGATTTCGCCACCGATACCGCGCGCGAAGCTGCGGCCCCTCGTATCTTGAACACGTGAACTCCGCTGGGTCCGTGCGCACACGGTCGCGTATTCCTCGTTGGTTCGTGCTGTGGATGGGGCTCCTGACCGCCCTGGTCGTGCTCTGCTGCGCGGCGCTGTTCTGGCAACTCGCCGCGGAGGGCACGTTCCCGACCCTCGTCGTGCTGTGGGTGGTTCTCGGCGTGCTCGGCGGGATCGCCGTCCTGTTCGGGTTGCTCGGCCTGCTGCGCTACCGCGCCCTGTTCCACAGTCTCGCTTCGCCCGTGCTGATCGGCGTCCTGGTGGCGCTGACGCTCTACGACGTCCCGGAGGACACCGGCTGGCGGCTCTCCCGCGGGATCCTCGAGGACCAAGCTGTCGACTGCGCCCACTCCGGCCACCGCACCCGCCTGGGCGTCTACACCATCACCTTCATCACGCCCCGTGACGGCGGCTGCCTGTTCTACACCCAAGCGGGCGACCAGGACTCGGAAGGCTTCGCCTTCTTCCGCGACCCGGCCACCCCACCCCACCTCGGCCCCCCGTCCACCAACGGCGTCGAATACTCCGCCTTCGACGGCCAGTGGTACCGCTTCATCGACACTCACTGAGCCCCGTCGCCGAAGACCTCCTCGAGAGTGCCGGCGGTGACGGCTCGGGTGATCCATTCGGTGAGGCGCGCGTCGTCGGTGCAAGCGTTGATTTCGGCGGCCAAGGCCTCGGGGACGTGGAATCCGCGAGTCGCGAGCACGGTCAGCAGCGCCTTGGCTTCTCCTTCGGCCTTGCCTTCCGCTTTGCCCTCGGCTTTGCCTTCGGCTATTCCGTCGGTCCTGCCGTCGGCGTACAGCTGCTTGAAGTACTGGCTGTAGTACGGGGACGTATCGGTCGTCATCAGCATCTCCAGGAAGTGCCGGGCCGCTGCTTTCGGCAGAGCGGCCAGTACCAGGTCAATGTACCTTTTACCGTCCGCCGAGTCGTGTGCTGTCGCGGCGAGGGCGGTGAGGATCGCGTCGCGTTCGGGATCGTTGCGGTGGGCGATGGCGGACAGGGCGGCTAGATCGGGGCGCTCGTGCGCGGTGTGGGGGTCGCTGACGACCGGCACGTTGGCCGGGCTGAGCACCATCGGCGAGAGGGTGAACCCGGGCGCTACGGTGATCGGACGACGGCAGTGGGCAGCGGCGCGCTCGTTCGGGCACACGACGACCAGCAGGACGAGGCAGCGCAGGCGCGCACGCAGTGTTGTCAGGTATACCGGCCAGCTCCACGCCTTGTCGTCGTCGCGCTGCAGTTGCACCTCGACGACGATGCCGAGGACCGGGGCGCCGGCGGCGGTGAGCGTGACGACCAGGTCGGCGCGATACTCGGTCGGTTCGATGTCCGGTAGGTCGCCCGAGTCGACGCGTGCGTGATCGAACTCGGGAAGCGATAGTCCGAGGGTGGAAGTCAGCAGTTCCGCGACCAAAGTCGGTCTGCGCCGGACCAATTCGATGAGGACTTCGTGCACCGACGAGGGCATGGCGGGCACGATACCGATAGCCACCGACAGGTGCGGGTGGGGTTGATCACCACTCGAACGGCAGTGGTTGGCGGGGCTCGATCCACAGTGCTTCGGCGAGGGCGCAGAGCGTGCCGTCGATGCGGGCCAGTGCTACGCCGACCTGTGTTTGCGGCCGTTCGCCGAGATCGGCCAGCCGTAGGAGAGGTAGGGGGCGCCGGCGCGGACGGGTTCGAACTGTGTGGCGGTGAGGGCGGCGGTCACCGCGCCCGGGCGCAGGTCACGCAGGGCCATCGCGGCCCACCCGCCGGGGCAGTCCAAAGCGGCCCAGACGTTTTCGGTGGAAAGAAGGCCATCGGGACCGCCCAGGGAGAGATCGGGGGTCCATGCGGCGATGACCATGTCGTGCGTGGGCATTGCCCAGGGGGACAGGCGCAACCCACGGCCGGGCGGGCAGGCCGCGCCGCAGCCGTAGCAGTGGCTCATTTTGCGCAGCACGTCGGCTGTCGCACTCGCCGCTCGTGCCTGCGCCCACGTGGGCGCGGGCCGCGGCGTGACCGTAACCGTCGACGCGGACGCTTCGGCGAGCACCGCACCGTCCTGATCGGTGAGTGCCGCGCCGCCCGAGCCGTCGGCGGCCAGCACGACTGGGGTGTCCACCGAAACTGTGCGGCGGAAGTCGACGCGCACTTGCTCGGAACCGCTCGCGGCGGCGAGCAGCCCTGCCACGTACCCGCCGAAAGCCACCCCCGGATAACCCCGCACGTGCCTCGGCACCGTGAACGCATCGGTCCGAATCATCCGCTGCCCAACCTCTCCCGGCCGACGATCGTGACCCGGTCCAGCTGACGATACCGTCGTGGTGTCGCCGGTCCGCCGTCGGGCGACCGTCACGGTCATCACGATGCTCGTCGCGCCCTGCTCGGCGAGCGCGAGCGCGGCAGCGAGGCCTTGTCCCGCCGCCGCCCGTGACGACGACGTGCCGGCCCTCGAACGGCTTATCCGGACACTCCGCATTCCTCTCCGCTCGGGTTCGCTCGCCGGATCGACGGTCGTCGAGGGCACCGCCCCCATCGCATTCCACGAGACTCCGCAGCCGGAAGGACGCCGGGTTGAAGGTGTCGCGTCCGTGCAGGTCGGCGCCACGCCGGAATTCCTGCGCGCCCAGGGCTGTTGCGCCCAGACGTGACGAAAGCTGGATCGAACGTACTGGTCGTGTACGCCCACCCGAAGCCGGACTCACTCACCGGCGCGCTGAAAGACGTTGCCGTGCGGCAATTGCGGACGCAGGGTCACGAGGTTCGGATCACCGACCTCTACGCGATGGGCTGGAAGGCCGCCGCCGACACCGACGATTTCGGCGCGGTCGCGGAACCCAACTTCATGCTGGCCTCGGGCGTGGCCTACCGCAACGGGACACTGAGTCCCGACATCCGTGCCGAGCAGGAGAAACTGCTGTGGGCGGATGCCGTGGTCCTGCATTTCCCGCTCTGGTGGTTCGGCATGCCCGCGATCATGAAGGGGTGGGTGGACCGGGTCCTCACCTGCGGTTTCGCCTACGGCGCCGGTGGCACGGCGCTGCCCAGGTACGGGGCGGGCGTGCTGGCGGGCCGGCGTGCGATGCTCGTGGTCTCGATCGGGGGCAAGCAGCCGTCGTATTCCGACCGCGGGATCAACGGCCCGGTCGAGGATCTGCTGTTCCCGATCCACCACGGCATCCTGTACTACACCGGCATGGACGTGCTGCCGCCGTTCCTGGTCCACGACACGATCCGGCTCGGCTCGGCGCGCTTCGACGAGGTCGCCGATGACCTACGGCGGCGGATGTCGGATCTGGCGCAGCTGGCGCCGATTCCGTACCGCCCGCAGGCCGGGGGCGACTACGACCGCAGCCTGCGCCTCGAGCCTGGTCGCGAGACGCGCGGAGTGACCGGATTCGAATTGCATGTGGCGTCGTGACCTGGTGGTCACGGCGGCGGGGCCGCCCCGCGCTGGGTGAGCAGCATGCCCATCATCCCCGCTTCCTGGCCCTGCCCGTGGATCATGGCACGGGCGATCTCCTTGACCGGTCCCGAGCGCAGGAGCCCGTCGGCGGCCTCGGCCATCGCGATTCCGCCCTGGTGATGCCGGAACATCAACTGTAGGAACAGGACTTCCGCGTCGCGGCCGCGCGCCGTCGCCAAGGCATCCAGCTCCGCGGTGCTCGCCATCCCCGGCATGAGGGGAGTGGGAGCGGGCTCCGTGACCGCTGCGGGGTGCCGATGCGGCGACGCGTCCGCGGCGTGCATCCACGCCATCGGACGGTCGGAGCTCGGGGCCGCGTCCGCCAAGCGCAGCCAGCCGAGCATGGTGCCGATCTCCAGCCGCTGCGTGCGGTCGAGTTGCTCGGCGAGCCGGGCGATCGCCGGGTCGACCGAGCGATCGAGCCGCTGCACCATGAGCAGCGCTTGCTGGTGATGGGTGGTCATGTCCTGGACGAAGCCGATCTCCACCGCGGTGAGAACGGGTGCGGCGGAACGGTTCTCCGGGAATGCCAGTGGCCGCATCGCGGCGCCCAGCACGAGCAGCGCGAAGGCCGTCGAAGCCAGGGCGGCGATTCGCGTCCAGCGTCGCATCGCTAAGACCCGACGATCGACTGCTGGTTCGCCGGAGGCGAGTACACGTCGTTGTCCAATTGCAGCACCATGAATCCGTTGTCCGAGCACGCGACGTAGAGTTGCGATCCGCGCCATTCCGGCGGCGAGAAACACCAGTCGGTGGACACGTCGCCGAAGGCGAGGCGACCGGTCCGCGGGGTGGTGGCATCCAGCGGGTTGAACTGTCCCTCCAGCACGGCGCGCACGGCGGGGGGCGCGCTCATCAAAGGAACGCCGATGAGGGAGGCGAGCGCGTGCGGCGAGTTCCACAGACTCAGGTTCTGTCCGGTGCGGGCGGGCGGGTTGTAGTAGGCGATCTCGCGGATGGCGTAGGGATCGCGGATGTCGAACACCCGGATGCCCGAGGAGATCCACCCGCAGGCCAGCGCGGTCGGGTTCTCCTGCCGGTCGGCGGCGCAGTAGTGCGCTTCGTAGGCGAAGGCGGAACCGCCCATGGAGGACCCGATATTGCTGTCGAGGTGCTGGGGCAGGTTGATCTCGAGTTTGATCTTGTTGGCCACCGTGGGCGCGGTGTCGTCGGAGACATCGATGAGTTTGACGCCGCCGGAACCGCCTTCGTCGACGGTGTATAGGTAGGGCTTGCCGTCGTAGCTGACCGGGACACTGTGCTGGGTCGCCCAGCCGTCCGTCCAGAACACCCGGCCGAGGTGGTGCACCTGCGGGTTCGGATCGCGGCGCTGCACCGCGCTGATGTCGAGGACGGTGAACCCGCCGAGGGCGGAGATGTACATCCGGTTGCCGTCCGGGCTGATGCCGAAGCCGTGCGCTTCGATGCCGGTCAGTCCCTGCCACACCACGCGCGGGTCGGCCGGGTCGGTCAGGTCGACCGCGCTGACGAAACCGGGCGCCACCCCCGAGGCCCAATAGGTGTTGCCGTCGGGGGAGAAGCCGCCTTCGTGCGTGGTGATCGGCAGCGGCATCGCCAGATTCGTGCCGGGGCCGGGATTGAGCAGCCGCGGGTGTGCGCAGTCGGAGACGTCGTAGACCGACAGGTAGCCCACGCCCTCGAGGAAGGGAACACCGGTGCCGACCAGCAATTTCCGCTCGGTGTTGACCTTGAGGCTTTCCCAGGTGCCCGCGAGCATGGCGGGCTCGGTCAGCGTCGTCGTCGGGCGCGGGTTCGCCGGATCGGACACGTCGAGCACCTGGACACCGCGTCCCTCGCTGATCAGGTCGCCGGGGAAGAACGAGCCCAGGTAGGCGCAGTGCTCGAAGCTGGTGGAGGTGATGCCGGCGCCACGGCCCGCGAAGCCGCCGACGAAGGACATATTGCACCGGTAGCCCTGCGTGCTGCGCCCGCTGTCGCGGTCGGCGGCGGTGACATCGCCTTGCAGACCGCCCTCGGGTGCGGAACCCGGTCCGCAGTCGGCCCGGGGGACCGAGGTGCGTCCGACGTCGAGGAATTCTTGGACCGCGTTGCGGGTAACCGATTCCGGATCGGCCGAGGCGCTCACGGGCAGCAGCATGGCCGTGACCATGCCGATGGTGAGCAGAGCCAACGGTTTGGCACGGCACAGTTTGGCCACTGGGCGCATCGTCGCGTCCCCCAACTTCGTCTTCGGGCTTGGCTGGCCAGGGTGACTGGGACAGTCACCGCTGAACTGACTGAATGGTAGTAATTGGCGGTAACTTCGGGGGACGGTTTCATCGAATCCCGCACGGATTCGCGAATTTTTCCGTCGAGGCGCGTCAGCGCGGGTGGGCCGGCTGTGTGTGCTCGTCGGCGTCCGCCGCCAGCAGTTCGTCGCAGACGCGCAGAAAGGTTCGGCGCAGTTCGGCGGCGCGCTGCGCCAGCGCGGATTGGGCGCGGACGTACTCCGCCCGCCCGGCAGCCGTCTCGATGCGCACCGGCTCGTAGCCGAACCCGGACAGGTCATAGGGGCTGGCGCGCATGTCGAGTTCGCGGGCGGCGCAGGCCAGCTCGAAACAGTCCAGCAGCAACTCGGAGGAGATCAGCGGGACCAGCTTGAAGCCCCACTTGTACAAGTCCATGTTCGCGTGCAAGCAGCCCGGCTGTTCGCGGCGGAGCTGGTCGGCGCGGGTGAGCGGCTCGGCGTTGCGGCCGACGGCCTCCGGAGTGAAGAAGCGGTAGGCGTCGAAATGCGTACAGCGCAGCGCCATCGAGTCGACCACGGCGTCGGTGCCCGCTCGTCCGAGTCGCAGCGGCACCTTCTGATGCCGGATGTCGTCGGTGCGATACACCATCGCCCATTCGTGTAGACCGAAGCAGGACAGCTGGGCGGGCCGGGACGCCGTGGCGCGCAACAGGTTCGCGACGAACGCGACGGTGCCGCGACGTTTGGCCAGGTAGGCGGGATCGGCTGTGTAGCTGCCCGCCGCGGTGCCCTCGGCACCCGAATCAGACGCCCGGTCGGGGACGACGAGGTGATACCCCCGTGCGCCGTGATACTCGGCGGCATCCACCAGCCCGGTGCCGTAGCCCGGATGCCAGCGCCGCAACTGGGCGGGTTTGTTCCCGTAGTAGGTGAACAAGAAGTCGATCACCGGGTGCGACGAACCCTGCGCCCGCCGCTCGAGATAGGGCCCGACCAACTCGTCCAGCCGGGCCCGGTGGGCGGCGGCGCGGGCCCGCCACTGCGCACCGGACAACACCCGCATGGTCACCCCACTCCGGCCGGTCCGGTGACGCTCGCCCCGATCGTCATTCGCCCACCCGGTGCGTGCCGTCTCGGACGGTGCCGACGAACTCCTCCACCAGGTCTTCCAGGGCGACGATGCCGGTGGTGTTACCCCGCTCGTCCACCACGCGGCCGAGATGGCTGTTGGTGCGGCGCAGCCGCGCCAGCGCCTCGTAGAGCGTGGTGTTCATGCCGACCGTGGGCAGCGGGCGGATATCGGTGCGCGGGATCGGTGTCGTGGGACCTGCGCTCTCGTCGGCGACCTTGTCGAGCACGTCCTTGACGTGCAGGTAACCGACCAGCGAGCCGTCGCTCGCCCGCACCGGGAAGCGGGAGAACCCGGTCTCGGCGACGGCGGATTCGGTGTCACCGAGCGTGGTCCCGTTGCCGCGCAGCGGGATCGATCGGGTCGCGTCCAGGGGCACCATCACGTCGGCGACCACCCGGTCACTGGTGCCGAGAGCCTGCGTGAGACGGCGGTGCTCCTCCTCGTCGAGCAGTCCCTCGGAGCGGGACTCGCCGATCATCTCGGCCAGCTCGACCGTCGAGACGGTGGCCTCCAGCTCGTCCTTCGGTTCGATCCGCAACAGGCGCAGCGACAGGTTGGCGGCCAGGTTGTAGAACGCGATGAGCGGGCGGGCCAGCCGCAGCCACATCAGGTGCGCCGGTACCAGCAGCAGCGCGCTGCGTTCCGGCCCGGCCAGCGCGATGTTCTTCGGGATCATCTCGCCGAACAGGATGTGCAGGATGACCACGATGGTCAGCGCGATCGCGAACGCCACCGGGTGCAGCAGCTGCTCGGGCAGGCCGAGCAACTCGAACGGTCCTTCCAGCAGGTGCGCGACGGCGGGCTCGCCGACGCGGCCGAGCAGGATCGAGCAGATCGTGATGCCCAGCTGTGCGGCAGCGAGCATCATCGAGAGGTTCTCGCCCGCCCGGATGACGGTGTTCGCGTTCCGCTTGCCCTGTGCGGCAAGCGCTTCCAACCGGTCGCGGCGGGCGGAGATGAGTGCGAACTCGGCGGCGACGAAGAAGGCGTTGCCTGCCAGCAGTACGACGGTGAGCAGGACGCCGAACAGGTCACCCATGGCTGTGCTCCTTGGTCGCGAGGGCGTCGGCGTCGACCGGGATCAGCCGGACCCGGTCGATGCGCCGTCCGTCCATGCGCTCCACGCGGGCGACCCAGCCGCCCCCGTCGGGGCTCTCGGTCACCGTCCACTGCTGCGAGCGTGGATTCGGCAGCACGACCTCGTCGCCCGTCACCGGGATGCGGCCGAGCCTGGTCAGTACCAGGCCGCCCAGCGTCTCGTACTCGCCTTCGGGGGCGTCGTATCCGGTCGCCCGGGAGACCTCGTCGATGCGCAGCAGGCCCGAGCAGTCCCAGCCGTCGGAGACTCGCCGCACGTCGCGCTCCTCCTCGTCGTGCTCGTCGCGGACGTCGCCGAGGATCTCCTCGATGATGTCCTCCATGGTGACCAGGCCCGCGGTGCCGCCGTACTCGTCCACCACGAGAGCGACCTGCATGCCGTCGGCGCGCACGCGCTCGAGCACCTCGTCGCCGTCCAGGCTCGCGGGCACGATCGGGACCGGCTGGGCGAGCCGGTGCAGGGGGAACGTCCTGCGCGCGTGCGCCGGGCGAGTGAACGCCTGCTTGACGTGCACGAAGCCGAGGGTGTTGTCGAGGTCGCCATCGATCACCGGGAAACGAGAGAAGCCGGTGCGGCCTGCCGCGTTGATCAGATCGGCGATGGTGCCGTCCTTGTCCAGCGCTTCGATCTTCACCCGCGGCGTCATCAATTCCTCGGCGCTGCGCTCACCGAACTGCAGCGAGCGATCCATCACCTGAGCGGTGGGCTGGTCGAGCGCGCCGCGCAGCGCGGAAGTGCGCACCAGGGAGCCGAGTTCCTGCGGCGAGCGGGCCGAGCGCAACTCTTCGGCGGGCTCGACGCCGAGTCTGCGGACCACCCAGTTGGCGGTGCCGTTGAGGAAGTGGATCATCCATTTGAACACCACCGAGAACGCGATCATCGGCCCGGCCGTGACGCGGGCGGTGGCCAGCGCCTTGGCGATGGCGATGTTCTTGGGCACCAGCTCGCCGTAGATCATCGACAGCGAGGTGGCCAGGATCAGGGCCAGCGTCAAGGCGACGCCGCTCGCCGCGGCGTCGCTCAGCCCGAGACCGGTGAACACCGGATTCAGCAGCCTGGCCAGCACCGGTTCGGCGATGTAACCGGTGATCAGCGTCGTGATGGTGATGCCGAGCTGGGCGCCCGACAGCTGGAACGACAGAGTGCGATGCGCCTTGCGGACCATCCGGGCGCGGACGTCACCGGTGCGGGCGTGCGCCTCGACGGTGCTGCGCTCCAGCGCGGTGAGGGAGAATTCCGCGGCGACGAACAGGGCGGTGCCGACGGTGAGTGCGATGAACCCGATCAGGCTGAGCGCGGTGAGCGCGATGGACATCCTCAGCACCACCTGAGCGGTGCCGGGAGACAGCCTGTGCTGATTGGGACTACTGCGGGGAGGAGGACGCCGGGGTGGTCACCCGGCTCGGTAGAGGAGCCCTCCTGTACGGCGCCCTTGGACGCGGGTGACAACTGGATCCTTTCGCAAATTTGTCGTGGTGCCGGTGTCCGGCAACCACCATGCTACCGGCCCACCTGCCGAGCAGCGTGGGCCGGTGCCGGTGTGATGCGCGTGTCGGCGCTCACCAACCGCTGGGCAGCGGGCGACCCTCGGCGAATCCGGCCGCGGACTGCACACCGAGCACGGCCTTGTCGTGGAATTCGGTGAGCGTGCGTGCCCCGGCGTAGGTGCACGCGCTGCGTACACCCGAGCAGATGTGGTCGATGAGGTCCTCGACACCGGGGCGCTCGGGGTCCAGCCGCATCCGCGAACTGGAGATGCCCTCTTCGAACAGCCCCTTACGCGCGCGGTCGAATTCGCTGTCGGAGGCGGTGCGGGCGGCGACGGCCCGCTTGGACGCCATGCCGAAGCTCTCCTTGTAAGCGTTGCCGTCGCGATCGACGCGCAGGTCGCCGGGGGACTCGTAGGTACCGGCGAACCAGGAGCCGATCATCACGTTGGACGCGCCCGCGGCCAGCGCGAGCGCCACGTCGCGGGGATGGCGCACGCCGCCGTCGGCCCAGATGTGCACGCCGAGTTCCGCGGCGGCGGCCGCGCATTCGGCCACCGCGGAGAACTGCGGACGGCCGACGCCGGTCATCATCCGGGTGGTGCACATGGCGCCGGGCCCGACACCGACCTTGATGATGTTCGCGCCCGCCTCGGCGAGATCCCTGGTGCCCTCGGCGGACACTACGTTGCCCGCGACCAGCGGCACGCCGAGCCCGAGATCACGCACGGCGGCGAGGGTTTCGAGCATCTTGGCCTGGTGACCGTGCGCGGTGTCGATGACGAGCAGGTCGGCGCCCGAATCCACCAGGGACTTGGCCTTCGCGGCCACGTCGCCGTTGATGCCGACCGCGGCCGCGACGCGCAGCTTGCCCGTGGCGTCGACGGCGGGCTGGTAGATGCCCGCGCGTAGGGCGCCGGTGCGGGTCAGCACCCCGGCCAGGGTGCCGTCCTCGGCGGTGAGCACGGCGAACTCGGCGTGCTCGGCGTGCAGCAGGTCGAACAGATCGCGTGGGGTGGTGGCGGCGGGGGCCCGCACGAAATCGGTGTCCGCGACCTCACGCAACCGGGCGAAGCGGTCGACATCGGCGCAGGCGGCCTCGGTCACCACGCCGACCGGGCGTCCGCCGTCGGTCACCACCACCGCGCCGTGCGCACGCTTGTGCATGAGGGCTACTGCCTCGGAGACCGAGCGGTCGGGGTCGAGGGTCACGGGGGTGTCGGCGGTGAGCGAGCGGCTCTTGACGAAGGCGATGGTGTCGGCGGCCGCGGTGATCGGCAGGTCCTGCGGCAGCACGACGAGGCCGCCGCGACGGGCCACGGTCTCGGCCATTCTGCGCCCGGCGACGGCGGTCATGTTGGCCACGACGATCGGGATGGTGGTGCCGGACCCGTCGGTGGTCGACAGATCGACGTCGAAGCGCGACGCGACGTCCGTCCGGTTCGGGACGAGGAAGAGGTCGTCGTAGGTCAGGTCGTACGGCGGCTGATGACCGGGGAGAAAGCGCACTCGACCGATCATAACCGGGAGCCGACCGGCGCGGGCCCTTCTGCGCGAGCGCCTCAGGCGGCCGCCTGGGAGCGGGACAGCGAGACGGCGGTGGCGCACATGACGAGCACGGCGACCACGACGACGACGAGCCCGCCCGCGCCGGTTTGCAACCGCTCTTCCAGCACGGCGAAGCCGATGAATGCCGCGGCCAGCGGCTCGGCGATGGTGACGGCGGGCAGCGATGCGGTGAGCGGGCCGACTTGGTACGCGCGCTGCTGCAGGTACACGCCGACGACGCCGGCCGCGATCAGCGCCCAGGTCTGCCAGGCGCCGAGCACGTGGCCGAGGCCGTGATCGAACAGATCCGTGACGTAGGAGGTGACGGCTGCGGCCAGCCCGAACAGCGCGCCGCTCGCCACGCCCAGCAGCAGCGCCCGCAGGCCCGGGTCGCGCGCGGTGACGCCGCCGACCATAGCGGCGGCGATCAGGCCGAGCAGGATGCCCAGCGGGATGAGCCAATCGCGCAGCGGCGCATCGGCATTGCCCGCGGTCGGGTTGCCGACGAGCAGGAAGCAGGCCAGCGCGGCGGTGAGCGCCAGGGCGGTCGCCCAGGTGCGGGGCGGCACGCGGCGGTGATTGAGCCGGGCGGACAGCGGTAGCGCGAACACCAGCGCGCTCACCAGGATCGGCTGCACCAGCAGAACCGCGCCCAGGGCGAGGGCGGCGACCTGCATGGCGTATCCGCCCGCGTCGCCGACGACGCCGCCCCACCAGCGGGGACTGCGCATCAGCGCGCGGATCAGCGACTCACCCTCCGGCACCGCGGCCGCCGCATGCTGCTGCGCGACGGCGGCGATGGCGAAGAACAGCGCGGCCAGTAGGGCGCAGACGACGGCGGCAGCCGTATGGGTGGACACCAGATTAGTTTGCTGCCCGATTGCCTCGGTTCGGTGGCTGCTGGGTTCGCGCGGCGCGTCGCCGTGTCCGCCCGGGCGTGTCGCCGGAGGCGGGGCTACCGGCGCGACCGGAGAACGCGCCCGTGCTGCCCGAACTGCGGGTGGGAGCGCCGGTGGCCGGGCTCGCGCCGCGTCCGACGGTGTTGCTCGTGGCGGGTTTCGCGGTGCCCCGGCGGCGGGCGGGCGCGGTGGCCGATTCGCCGCCGCGGCCCGATCCGGCGGCCGACCGGCCACCGGGCTGCTTCGGCGAACCGCCGCCGCGTCCGACGGCCGCCGTCGGCTCACCGCGCTTACCTGGCTTGCGCCGTGCGGGTTTCGCGGCAGCCGTGGCCGCCGCGGTCACGGGCGCGGCCGCCGCCGCGATCGGAATACCGGAGGGGCGGCGGGCGCCGGTGATCTCGATCAGCGTGCGGTCGCCGGGGCGGACCTCCACGCCGTCGATCTCGACGCCGGCCTTGCGGGCCATCGCCTCGACCTCGCGGCGCTCTTCGTTCATCACCAGCGTGACGACCACGCCGTCCTCGCCCGCGCGGGCGGTGCGCCCGGCCCGGTGCAGATAGGCCTTCGGCTCCGGCGGCGGGTCGACGTGCACGACCAGGGAGATCCCGTCCACGTGGATGCCGCGCGCCGCGACGTCGGTGGTGACCAGCACCGGCACCGAGCCGTCGGCGAACGCGGCGAGGGTGCGGGTGCGGTTGTTCTGCGCCTTGCCGCCGTGCAGCGCGCCTGCGGGGATGCCCGCGCCGCGCAGCTGTTTGGCGAGCCGGTCGGCGCCGTGCTTGGTGCGGACGAACATGATGGTCAGCCCGTCGCGGGCGGCGATCTCGGTGGCGACCGCCCGTTTGGCGACCTTGTCGCCGACGTACAGCAGATGGTGCGACATCGTGGTGACCGATGCCGAGGCCGGCGCGGTGGAATGCGTGACGGGGGCGCGCAGGTAGCGCTTGACCAGCTTGTCGACCTCGCCGTCCAGCGTGGCCGAGAACAGCAGGCGTTGACCGTCGCGCGGCGTGCGGTCCAGCAGCTTGGTCACCTGCGGCAGAAAGCCCATGTCGGCCATGTGGTCGGCCTCGTCGAGCGCGGTGATCATCACCTCGGACAGGTCGGCGGCCCCCTGTGCGAGTAGGTCGGCGAGTCGCCCGGGTGTGGCGATGAGCAGGTCGACGCCGCGGGCGAGCCGGTCGGCCTGGCGCTTGATCGGGGCGCCGCCGACCACCGAGGCCACCCGCAAGCCCAGCGAGAGCGCCGGTTCGTCGAGCGCTCGCTCGATCTGCGCGGCCAGCTCGCGGGTCGGCACCAGCACGAGTCCACGCGGTCGGCCCGGCTTGGCCGAGGCGCCCATCAGACGGGCGAGCATCGGGAGGCCGAAGGCCAGGGTCTTCCCGGAACCGGTCGGCCCGCGGCCGAGCACATCCTTGGCGGCAAGGACGTCCGGCGCCGTGGCGGCCTGGATCGGGAACGGCGTCTCGATGCCCTCGCGCCGCAGTGCTTGCACGAGCACGGCGGGCAGGCCCAGGTCCGCGAAGGTCGCGGTGGGCGCCACGGCGACGGTGGTCGAGGGGGTCACGAGGTGGGTGTGCCTTTCGTCGCACAGCGCGTTCGGCAGCGAACGCGCTGTTCGGTGGGAGGAGAGCGGTGCGCGATGCGGTTCACCGCGCTGCGGCTCGGGTCGTGACGCGCGCCGCGTGGAACGAGAGGGGTGGCCGACCGGAGTGGACCGAGTGTCCAGGATACGTGCTCGGGAGTCAGCCGTTGAACAGCCGACTCAGCTCCACCAGCCAGGGTACGGCTACGGCGAGCGTGGGCACCACCAGAATGGCGGCCGAGCCGAGGTAGGCGGCCGCGGCGATGCGGATGTCGCCGATCCGCTCGCTGAGCCGCTGGATGCGGATGAGCGTGGTGGGACCGCCCGCGGCGAGGGCGCCTTGCGGCGCGGTGGATTTCGCGCACGCGACGAGGGCGCGGGCGAGCGGCTTCGGCCCGGTGACCTTGACGGCCGAGTCGTCGGCGAGCAGTTCGATGAGCAGCTTCACCGAGCCGAGGGCGGCCTTGCTGCGCACCACCCGCGGGAACGCCTCGTGCACCGCCGTGAACGCCTCCAGCACGAGATCGTGCCTGGCCCGCAGGTGCGAACGCTCATGGCTGACGATGGCGGTGACCTCGGCGTCGGCGAGGTTGGTCAGGGTGCCCTCGCTGAGCACGACGCGCTGGCGCAGGCCGGGCAGGCAGTAGGCGATCGGCTCGGTGGCGGCCAGCACCCGGATGTCGGCCGCGCGCCGGTGCGGACCGCTCTGGTCCAGCAGGTCGACGAGCATGCGGTGGCGCGCCCGCCGCCTGCGGGTGTGCACGCCGACCCGGACGACGGCGTAGATCAACCGGGCGCCGACGAGCAGCGTCAGCGCGAAGACGAACACGTATGCCAGCCACAGGGGCAGGCCGAGCGCGTCGATCTCCCGGGTCGGCGCGGTGGTCGGGCGGCCGTCGGGGCCGGGCACGAGCAGCTCGGCGGCGATGGCCAGCCCGGATCCGAACGCGCTGAGCACGGCGGCGAGCGCGATGGCCTGCCAGAGCACCAGCGCTGCGCGGGGTGTCCGATAAGTCCAGGTCGCCCGGCTGAGCAAGGCCGGGGCGGGCCCTGCGAGAAGCAATGCGAGTCCGGCGAAGACCGGCGCGGTTGCGTTCATCGACTCAGCTCACTGCGTTGTGGGGCCAGGGCGCCCGAGGAGTCTACTGCGGCGGCGGTGGCGAGTCCTCGGTTGCTTCGAGCTTAGCGAGTGCTTCGCGCAATGCGGCAGCCTCGTCCTTGCCGACCTGTTCCACGAAGTGCACCAGCGCGGCGGCGCGGCTGCCCGCTGCGTCGGCCTGTTGCAGCGCGTCGACCATCAGACTGGCCACGAGTTCGTCGCGGGTGTGCACCGGCGCGTAGCGGTGCGCGCGGTCGTCGCGCCGCTGCACCACGAGGTTCTTCTTCGCGAGGCGTTGCAGCACGGTCATCACCGTGGTGTACGCGAGCTCGCGGCGTGCGGCGAGCGCCTCGTGCACCTGCCGGACCGTTTGTGGTTCGTCGGCCGACCACAACTGGTCCATGACCGCTTTCTCGAGTTCACCAAGACCTGCCATCCCACAATTTTAGGTACTCAACGACGAGGATGCGTACTACAGGGTGTCGTAACCATGAAATAGCTGGTGTGTCATTTCTCATAGGGCGCGGATTCCGGCCCTCCGGCAGCCGGTCCGCCCACTTTTCCGCGCACGTGCCTCGCGCCGATCGGCACGATCATCGGCCGGCCCGACACGGGGTCTTCGAGCACCGTGGCGTCCAGGTCGAACACCTCGCGCAGCAACTCGACCGACATCACCTCCTCCGGCGCGCCCGCGGCGACGACACGCCCGTCGTGCATGACCACCAACTGGTCGCTGTAGCGGATCGCGAGGTTGAGATCGTGCAGCACCATGACGACGGTGCGTCCCAGATCGGCGTGCAACCGGTCGACCAGGTCGAGCACCTCGATCGAGTGGGCCAGATCCAGATAGGTGGTCGGCTCGTCGAGCAGCAGGATGTCGGTGCCCTGGGCCAGCGCCATGGAGATCCAGGCGCGCTGGCGCTGGCCGCCGGACAACTCGTCGAGCGCGCGGTCGGCGAGGTCGGCGATCCCGGTTTGTTCCAGCGCGGTCGTCACCTCGGACTCGTCGGTACCCGACCACTGCCGGAACCAGGACTGGTGCGGGTGGCGCCCGCGCGTGACCAGATCGGCGACGGTGAGTCCTTCCGGAGCGACCGGCGACTGCGGCAGCATGCCGACGATCCGGGCGACGTCCTTGGTCCTCATCGTCGAAATGGCCTTGCCGTCCAACAGGACCCGGCCTTCCCGCGGGCGCAGCAGGCGGCCGAGTGAGCGCAGCAGGGTGGACTTCCCGCAACCGTTCGGTCCGATGACGGTGGTGACCACGCCGGGGGCGATGGCCAAGCTCAACCCGTCGACGACCACCCGGTCGCCGTAGCCGAGCGTGACGCCCTCGGCGCCGAGCCGGTGCCCCGGAGCGCTCGCCTGCCCCGGGGCTTCGGGGGTGGTGATGTCCGCGATCGTCATGACAGCGTCGCCTTCCGGTTCATACGCACGAGCAGGTACAGCAGGAACGGGCCGCCGACTGCCGCGGTGACGACGCCCACGGGCAGGTCGACCGGGAACAGCGTGCGGGACGCGACATCCGCGCCGACCACCAGGATGGCGCCGAACACGGCGGAGCCGACGAGCGGTTCGCCCGGGGTCCGCAGCAGGCGTCGCGCGATCTGCGGCGCCGCGAGGGCGACGAAACCGACCGGCCCGACCGCGGCGGTGGCCACCGAGGCGGCCACGACGGCCGCCCCGATCAGGATGACCTGCTGGGTCTGGATCCGCACCCCGAGCGCGCGCGTGGTGTCCGCACCGAGGCGCAGCGCGGCGAGGGTGCGGGCCGAGCCGAGCGCGACGAGCGCGGCGACGCCCGTGGCGATCGTCGCCGGTGCCAGATGGTCGGCATCGGCCGCATTGAGCGATCCGTTCAGCCACAGTTGCGCGCGCTGGGCGTCGGTCAGGCTGGCGCGGGTGAGCAGCCAGTTGATGCCCGCCATCAGCAGCGCGTTGACGCCGACGCCGATCAGCACGAGTCGTAGCCCGGTGGCGCCGTAAGCGCCGGTGGAGGTGCGGCCCCAGGCGAGCAGGTAGATGGCCGCGGCGGTGAGCAGGCCGCCGGCCAGCGCCGCCAGTGGCGCGCCGACCGAAGCGGCCAGCCCGGTGTTCGCGCCGGTGGTGACCAGCACGGCGACCGCGCCCAGGCTCGCGCCCGAGGTGATGCCGAGCATGTCCGGAGCGGCCAGCGGGTTGTGCAGGATCGACTGGGTGATCGCGCCCGAGAGTCCGAGCGCCAGGCCGACCACGAGCGCGGTCAGTGCGCGCGGCAGCCTGGATTCCAGCACGATGAACCGCTGCGCCCTGGTGCCGCCGCCGGTCAGCACGTGCAGCACGCGCGCGAGGGGCAGGTGGGATTCGCCCACCACGATGTCCAGGCAGAAGAGTCCGAGCGCCAGCACGATCAGAATCGCGACGATCAGCACCATTCGCGGTCGCAGCACCGCCGACACCGGGCCGACGCGCAGAGCGGGTCGTGCATTCGTGGCTCGCCGCGAAATCGTCACAGGTTCACCAGCTTTCGCCTGCGTACGAACGCGAGGAAGAACGGCACGCCGAGCACGGCCAGCATCGCCCCGACTTCCAGCTCGCCGGGCCGGGCGACCAGACGTCCGGCCACATCGGCGATCAGCAGCAGCAATGCGCCGAAGAGGCCGGAATACGGGACCAGCCACCGATAGTCCGGTCCGGTGAACATCCGCGCGAGATGCGGCACGACGAGACCGAGGAAGGCGATCGGTCCAACGGCCGCTGTCGCCGCGCCCGTCAGCAGCACGATGGCCGCGAGCCCGAGTGCGCGGGCCCGGCCGATATGCATGCCGAGCCCGCGCGCGACGTCGTCGCCCAGGCCGAGCAGATTCAGTCCGGGCGCTGCCAGGACCGCCAGCAGCACGCCTACCGCCAGGAACGGCAGCACCTGCCAGAACACCGCCGCGTCGCGGCCCGCGACCGTGCCGATCACCCAGAATCGGTAGGTGTCCAGCACCTGCGCGTCGAACAGCACGACGGCGTTCGTCATCGCCTGCAGGAACGCGGTGATGGCTGCGCCGGCGAGCACCAGGCTCAGGGGGCTCGCCTTGCCGCCGCCCACGGAGGCGGTGCCGAACACCACCAGTCCGGCGAGCAGCGCTCCGGCGAAGGCGAACCAGATGTATTCCTCCGGCGCGCTGAAGGCGAACAGGTACACGCTCAGCGCCGCGAGAAACGCTGCGCCGGCGTTGAGTCCGAGCAGCCCGGCGTCGGCGAGCGGGTTGCGGGTGTAGCCCTGGATGAGCGCGCCCGCTATGCCCAGGGCCGATCCGCAGACCAGCGCCAGCGCGGTGCGGGGGAGCCGCAGCGCGCGCACGATGTGTTCTTCGGTGGAGTCGGCCGCGCAGGCGAAGGGCCCGCCGGGGCAGGTGAGCGCGTGGTGCACGGCGTCGTACACGGTTCCGGGCGCGAGCGAGCGCGCGCCGACCGCCACGCCGGCGAGCACGGCGAGCAGGAGCAGGACGGTCGAGACGAGAAGTCCGGAAAGACGTCGCCTCCGCACGGTGGCAAGGAAGGTCACAGCGACGAGGTGCTCCTGAAATCAGCGGTACGGTTGCTAAGAATGGTAAGCCTAACCTATCTTTCGCTGACGAACGGGCATGGCCGATTGTCCGCCGCGCCGCGCGACGGAGCCGACTCCTGAGGAGGTCCGATGACCGAGCTCATCACCACGCCATATCGATCGATGACGGCGTTCGGCCGCGCCTGTACCCGGCTGCGCGCGCTGCAACCGGAGCATCCGCGGGTATACGCCGTGGCGGCGATGGCGGAGCAGGGTAAACGGCGCTGGTGGCAGCTGTCGGACGGAGTGCGCGAGGGGCGCGTCGAACTCATGTACCGGCGGCACGCGGCGGAGATGATCAGTGCCGACATCGCCGCGGAAGTGGTTGCCACGGCGCTGATCCACGCGATCGTCGGACGGGTGGTCGCACTGCTCGTCGCGGAAGGGCGGGCGTGGGATCCGGGATTGGAGAACCTCTGGATTCATAACGACAACGATGGCGGAATCGACTGGGCGGGGCTGTCGGACACCACGATTCGGGTGCTCGACGGTGATTCGCTGGCCGGCGAGGCGGGTGTGGTCGCTCTGCCCTGTCCGGAAGCGATGTACGTCTGGCTCGCGCATCGTTGCGAGTCGGCGCTGACCGTCGTTCAGCAGAACATGGCACGCTGCTCGGGTTTGAGCGCCCGCCGGTTCTGGTCTCTCGTCGGTGAATCCGTGGCGGGCGCTTCGACTTACGTGCCCGATCTCGCTCGGACCGATTCCGCTGCCGGGGTGCGGCGCGGGCAGGGACTGCTGGCGGCCATGGCCGGGCGTGGACTTCCGGTGCGCCGCTCGGGGTATTGCTTAGTTAGGTAAGCCTGGCCTATACTCATACTCGGCGTACGGATCGCGTGAGAGTCCCGAGGGCTGCGGTGACCCCCGATCCCTTGCCGCGGCGGGCTCCCCCTTCGGGTGGGGCCCGCCGCTCTGTTCCGGTGTGAAGTACGTCGCCCGGCTCTGGCGCGCCGCCTGTCCCGGATCTACGCTGACGCCGACACGAACGCTGAACCCGCTGCACACCAAGGGTATTCGTCGTCCGGCTGTCCCCGGCGGGTCACCGTCGCGCCGCGGATCCGCCGGTGCTGTGTCGCGATCATCGGTGCGCACCGTCGCGCGCCGTCCTGAGCCGTCGATGCGCTCGTTCGCCTTGCCGCGCAGGCGTTCACGGTGGCTCACCGGTTGCTCGAGGGGTTGCCACTTGCTCACCATCAGACCGTCCCGGTCCCTCCTGGCCGTGCTGGCCGCGGTACTCCTGCTGCCCGCCTGCGGCTCCGACGCGCGGCAGGCGTACAGCCCCGCGCCCCCGCCCGCGCACGCCGCGCCGCACTGGGACTACGACGCCGAGGGTCCCGACCATTGGGCCGACCTGGATCGGGACTATCTGACCTGCAAGAGCGGCCATCAGCAGTCGCCCGTCGATCTCCCGGGTCATGCCCGGCTCGAGCTGTCCGAACACATCACCATCGACTACCACTCGGTGCCCGCGGTGACCCTGCTGAACAACGGGCACACCGTGCAGGCGAATCTCCCGGCGGGCAACGGCAATCGCGTCGTGGTCGACGGCGTGCCGTTCGAACTCGCGCAGTTCCATTTCCATCTGCCGAGCGAGCACACCGTGGACGGCGTCGGCACGACGATGGAAGCGCACTTCGTGCACAAGAGCGCGGCGGGCGAAGTAGCCGTGCTCGCCGTGCTCTTGCAAGCCGCACCGGAGCCGTCGGCCTTCGCGCCGATCCTCTCGGTCGCGCCGCAGGCGGTGGACGCCGCGACCGTCGCGCCGGGCCCGATCGACCTGCGCTCGATGCTGCCCGGTGTCGCCGATCAATACCGCTATCAGGGTTCGCTCACCACCCCGCCGTGCAGCGAGGGCGTCTCGTGGACGGTGCTCGGCAGCCCGGTCGCGGTGGCCGCGGCCGAAGCGGATCGGTACCGGACGCTGTTCGCACACAGCAATCGCCCGACGCAGCCGTTGAACGGACGGACGGTCACGCTGGCCGGCGGGTGAGGCCCCCACGGCGGGCGGTGCGCGCTGTGCGACAGTGATTACATGACACAGCAGGAGACCCAGCAGGTCGGCTCGCTGGCGGATGTCACGCCCGAGCAGATGAACGCCTACAGCGAAGGCACCTTCGCCGACCTGATCGGCCTGCGCTACACCGAGCTGAGCCCCGACCGCGTGCGCGGTGAGTGGGTTGTCAAACCGCATCTGTACCAGCCCGCGGGCATCCAGAACGGTGGCGTGTACTGCACCGTCATCGAGACGCTGGCCAGCATCGCCGGTGGTGTCTGGTTCGGCGACCAGGGCACGGTGGTCGGCGTGAACAACAACACCGACTTCCTGCGCGCGGTGCGCGAGGGCACGCTGTCGGGCGAGGCGACTCCGCTGCATCGCGGCAGGCTGCAGCAGCTGTGGCAGGTCGTCATCACCGACGAGGAGGGTCGCACCGTGGCCCGCGGCCAGGTGCGGCTGCAGAATCTGCCGCGTCGTTCCTGAGCGCTCGTCCGGCGACGGCGGAACGGGCGTGCCAGAATGTCCGTCACCTGCCATTGCGAACCGGTGAGGAGCCCGGATGCGACTGTCACCGCACGAGCAGGAACGCCTGCTGCTCAGCTACGCCGCCGAGCTGGCCAGGCGCAGGCAGGCCCGCGGACTCAGGCTGAACCACCCGGAGGCGGTGGCGCTGATCACCGACCACGTGCTGGAAGGCGCGCGCGACGGCCGCACTGTCGCCGAGCTGATGTCCTCGGGGCGGACGGTTCTCACCCGCGCCGACGTGATGGAAGGGGTGCCGGAGATGATTCCCGACGTCCAAGTCGAGGCGACCTTCCCGGACGGCACCAAACTCGTCACCGTGCACCACCCGATCGGTTAGGTGGCCGGTATGCACCACCCGAGCGAGGTCCTCCGCGGAGCAAGGCGAGGCCCGGCATGATTCCCGGCGAATATTTCTGCGCCGAGGGCGTCATCGAACTGAACTCCGGCGCGGATCGTCTCGAACTCGACGTGATCAATGCCGGTGACCGGCCGGTACAGGTCGGCAGCCATGTGCACTTCCCTCAGGCGAACGCGGCGCTGGACTTCGACCGAGCGGCCGCGCACGGCCGCCGCCTCGACATCCCGGCCGGGACCGCGGTGCGCTTCGAACCCGGTCTCGGGCAACGCGTCCGGCTCGTGCCGCTGGGCGGCGCTCGCGAAGTCCACGGGATCACCCTGACCCCACCGGGCCGTCTCGATGACTAGTCCGGGTGCCCGGCCGGGGCATGCGGGAATTCGTACGCGGGCTCAGGAGGCAGGACGCGATGAGTGAGCTGAGCCGGAAGCGGTACGCCGAGTTGTTCGGGCCGACGACGGGCGACCGGATCAGATTGGCGGACACCGATCTGCTGATCGAGATCACCGAGGACCGCAGCGGTGGGCCGGGGCGCGCGGGTGACGAGGCCGTGTTCGGCGGCGGCAAGGTGCTGCGCGAATCCATGGGACAGTCCCGCGCCACGCGCGCCGAGGGCGCTCCCGACACCGTGATCACGGGCGTGGTCGTCATCGATCACTGGGGAATCATCAAGGCGGACATCGGGATTCGCGACGGGCGGATCAGCGCGATCGGCAAGGCGGGCAACCCCGACATCATGGCCGGGGTGCATCCGGACCTGGTGGTCGGCCCGTCCACCGAGATCATCGCGGGCAACGGCCGCATCCTCACCGCGGGCGCGATCGACTGTCACGTGCACTTCATCTGCCCGCAGCTACTCGAGGAGGCGCTCGGCGGCGGCATCACCACCCTCATCGGCGGGGGCACCGGTCCGGCCGAGGGCAGCAAGGCGACCACCGTGACGCCCGGCGCATGGCATCTGGCGCGGATGCTCGAGGCCACCGACGCCTGGCCGGTGAACATCGTGCTGCTCGGCAAGGGCAACACCGTCAGCGCCGAGGCCATGTGGGAGCAATTGCGTGCCGGGGCATCGGGGTTCAAGCTGCACGAGGACTGGGGCTCCACGCCCGCCGCGATCGATGCCTGCCTCACCGTGGCCGACGCGGCGGGGGTGCAGGTGGCGCTGCACTCGGACACCTTGAACGAGGCCGGTTTCGTCGAGGACACCCTCGCGGCGATCGCGGGCCGCGGCATCCACGCCTACCACACCGAGGGGGCAGGCGGCGGGCACGCGCCCGACATCATCACCGTCGCCGCCCATCCCAACGTGCTGCCCAGCTCGACCAACCCGACGCGCCCGCACACCGTCAACACCCTCGACGAGCACCTGGACATGCTCATGGTGTGCCATCACCTGAGCGCGTCGATCCCGGAGGATCTGGCCTTCGCGGAGAGCCGCATCCGCCCCTCCACCATCGCGGCGGAGGATCTGCTGCACGATCTCGGCGCCATCTCGATGATCGGCAGCGATTCGCAGGCCATGGGCCGCATCGGCGAGGTCGTGCTGCGCACCTGGCAGACCGCGCACGTGATGAAGCGCCGCCGCGGCGCGCTGCCGGGTGACGGCGCCGCCGACAATGCCCGGGTGCGGCGCTACGTCGCGAAATACACCATCTGCCCCGCCGTGGCGCACGGCCTGGACCACGAGATCGGTTCGGTCGAGGTCGGCAAGCTCGCCGACCTGGTGCTGTGGGAACCCGCGTTCTTCGGCGTCCGCCCGCACGCCGTGCTCAAGGGCGGGGCGATCGCCTGGGCCGCGATGGGCGATGCCAACGCCTCCATCCCGACGCCGCAGCCGGTGCTGCCGCGCCCCATGTTCGGCGCCGCCCCGGCGGCCGCGGCCGCGACCTCGCTGCACTTCGTCTCCGAGCAGGCGATCGAGGACGGCCTCGCCGACCGGCTGCGGGTCCAGCGCAAGCTGGTGCCGGTCGGCAACGTCCGGGGCGTGACGAAGACGGACCTACCGCACAACGACGCCATGCCCCGCATCGAAGTCGAGCCGGACACCTTCACCGTCCGCATCGACGGCGAGGTCTGGCGCGAAGACCCCGCCACCGAATTACCCATGGCCCAACGCTATTTCCTCTTCTGAACCCGCCGCCACCTCGCCGGAGCGTGCCTACTCGCCCCCATCGACACCTGCCCCAATACGGAAACGGACCCGCACATACGCGGCGCGAAGGCGCACCGAATGAGATTCGCCGAGCCCTACACCGAATAGACCAACCCGACGAGTGGCACATGGCTGTGGCGAATCGCGAGAAGGGCTCACGCTCATGTACCACTCGTGCGGTAGACATCGGGGCGGCGGCCGCGTGACGCGCGTATAGTCCGGGAGCCCGGTTCTGGAGTAGATGGAGGGCAGTATGGGTTGGCCGGCTGAGCGGGGGGTGGTGCGCCGGATGGTCGTGGGTGTTGTCGGGGCGGTGACGCTTCTGGCTGCGATGTTCGCGACCTCCGCTGCCGCGCCGGTGCCGTCGGGTAGCGGGTCGGCCGAGCCGCAGGCGTCGGGGGGCACGGTCGTCTTGAACGATTACTGCCAGGAGCGCGGCGCGGCCGGTCGCCTGGCCGACGGGCGGACCGTCTACTGCACACAGGTGCAGGGCACCGACGTGCTCGTGTGGTCCTACAGTCGGGATCCCATCCCTCGCGATCCCAACACGCGCGGTTACACCTGTGACGGCGATGCTTGCCGTTGGCCCGACGGCACACACGTCCCGAACTATCAGCGATGCGGACTTCTCTGCGGCGAGCCTCCTACCAGTGGTGACATGCAGAGCGGGCTTTACGACTGCTTCGTGACGGGAGCGGCGTTCGAAGAGTGCGAACGTCGACTTCGATGAGTTGGGCTACGAGCCGGTATCGCGTCGGCGTGCCGACGAGAGTATTCCGCTGTGTCACATCGCGCTGATACTCAGGGAGGCGTACGACGCTGATGCGGAAGGCCGGTTGGACCTGGTGCGGGTGCCCCTGCCGGGCTGGTGTCCGACGCCCTCCGCCCGCTGCGATCGCCAACAGACGTCGTTGCTCGATCGGGGGCGCTGCACCGACCGGAAGATCACCCGAGCCGGTGCTCCTCCACAGATGTGCTCAGCCCGGTGCCGTTGAGATCCAGGTACAGCAGGCGTTCGGTGATCGACAGGGTGAGGGTGTTGCGCCGTTCGATCGCCGTGACGGCGGCATCGATGAAGTCGCGGCCGAAGCTGTAGAGCGGAATCGCTTCGGCGCGATGGATGCGCTTGCCGGTGAATTGCGCCAGCACCTTGGCGGGGTCGCGGTGGGTGTAGACAGCGACACGTTCGGCCAGCTTGCTGCCTCGATGCACGCGCTCCGCGTCGGGAGCGCCGACTTCGATCCAGGCGGTGAGGCGTCCGGTGAGATCCCGCACCAGCACCGCGGGCTCCTCGGTGGAGGAAACCCCGCCGTCACTGAAGGCGATGCCCTCCTCGTATTCCAGGCAATAGGCCAGCACGCGCGTCAGCATGAACTCGGCGGATTCGGACGGATGCCGCGCTACCCGCAACTCCAGCTCCTGGTAGACGCCCCGATCGACGTCGGCCAGGTGGACGGCGAAGTTGTGCAGTGTCGCGCTGAGTGCCATAGGTGCAGGAGCTTAGCCCCCACCTCGGGCTACCGGTGATCAGTCCTCGCGGTGCAGCGCGGTAGCGATGATCGCCGAGGCGTCGGCGTGCAGCGCCTGTGCGGCGGTCTGGCCCGTGGCCGCCAGGTAGGCGTCGACGAGCCTGTTGCCGGCGGCGTATCCGGCTCCGGTGGGCAACCCCACCGGGGCAGCGCCGAACCGTTCCGCGGTCGCGTCGCCGTGCACCCACGCCGTGAAGTTCTGCATGCCGGTCACGCCGAGCCCGGACACGACCTTGGCGAAGACCGCGTCGTCGCGTAGATGGGGCACGCCGATGCGGGCGTAGCCGAGTTCGTCGCCGTAGAGCTGGCGGGCGAACGCATCGGCGAGGCCTTCGGAGACCACGTGCTCGCCGACGGTGACGGTCGCCGGGTCCCAGACGACCCCACCCGGGCTGTAGCGCAGATTGTGGTTGAGTTCGTGCACGACGGTCGCCTCCAGCCGCGCCACGTTCTCGGGGAAAGGCCACAGCGTGATGACGATGTAACCGGAGATTCCGCCGTTGCCGGTCAAGCCGAGGACGGGACCCATGAAGTGGGCGTCGCCGGGGTCGCCGAGTACGAACAGCACGGTGATGTCCGGTACCTCCAGCTGCGGGGTCGCCGCCAATTGCACGGCGACGGCGTCGTCCAGCGCGCGCCGGATCCGGTCCCAGGCCCCGGCCGCCGCCAGCGTCTCGAGCGCGTCGAGACAGCGCTCCGCGTCTCGGTCCAGCGGGAACCCGGACGAATGGTGATGCATGGCCACCAGGTCGACGTCTCCGGGGAAGTACCGGTACATGCCCTTCATCGGCTCGAGCATCGTGTGCAGCAAGGCGGCGCGATCCGCGGCAGGAGCCCGGAGGATCTCTTGCATCGCCGAGTAGGTATCGAGAACGGTGATCGTCATGACCCGCGACACTAAACATTGCCGCACCGTCGAGGTCAACTCGATTAATCGTCCGATGACGATCGACGTGCGCTTCCGGGATCAGCAGCGGTTGTCCGGTTCCGTTGCGGAAAGGGTGACGACGGGCTCTCCGTCTTCGCCGACCATCGGCGAATGTCGTTGGCGGCGTCTAGCATTCGGCTGTGACACTTACTCGTGACGACCTGGCCGGCTACGTCGAGCGCGACCTCGACGCCGACTTGGAACGGTGGTTTACCGGTCGGCCTCCGGTCACCGTGCCGAAGGAGACCCGGCCCGTAACGCCTTTCCTCGAACGGCTGGCCCCTGCGGACGCGGCGGCATTGGCGGCCTTCGATCGCCGGGTGCGCTCGGGGCGAATGCCGCAGTTCCTGGACATCTACTCGTGGTCGTACGGTTTCGACTTCGCGGCCAATGGCTGCGGAATCCGGGACTCCGACTACGAGACCGAACTCACCGACGACGACGTGTACTCCATCGGCGCGGACGGCGGCGGCAACCTGTACGTGGTGCTCACCACCGGGCAGATCGGAATCTGGTTCCACGAGGAGGAAGTCGTCGAGGAAGGCACCCGCTTCGACGACCTCGATGTCTTCGTCTGGTCGGTGGTGCGCTACCACGCGGTGCGGGCCGGGGTCCTGGAGCGGGCCGCGGTCGAGGCGGATTTCCTGTCCCTGGGCCAGGATGGCGCGCTGGAGCCCGAGCTCGGGTTGCTGCGCTCGATGAAGTAGGCGCGCCGGCGAGTGGCTCGCTCAGTCCTCGCCTGCTCGACGCTGAAACGGGAGGCGGGCCCGGAATGCGTCCCGCAGCCAAGGGGCTCGGCGGTGATGGGGGCGGCTGCGGTCGGCCCAGAGCGGATTGGATTCGTCGCGGCGGTAGACCGCGAGCTGGCCCGCGATGGAGAAGTGCAGGCGGCTGGCTTTGCCGACCACCTCGCCGTCGGTGGCCAACGCCTCCGGCTTGGGGAGTTGCACGAACAGCTCGGGTAGCTGGCGCTCGCCGTAAACCTTGCTGTGACCGATCGCCGCCAGCAACAGCGCCAGCACCGCGCGGGTGCGTGACCAGCGCAGATCGGCGCGCAGCCAGCGGATGTCGAGCAGTCCGGCGTCGAGCCGGTCGCGGAAGGCGGGCACCGCGCCGTGCGGATGGTAGGGGCCGTTGCCGACGAACAGGAACCACACCCGCTGCCAGCGCCCGTCCAGGCAGATCTCGATCGGTTCGGTCCGGCGTAGGGTGACCACGAGCGCAGCGGCGAAGGCGGGCCATTTGCCCCAGCGTGACTGCCACTTCTCGCGCAGCTGCACCAGATCCGGATAGGTGCCGAGACTGGCGGTGTTGATCAGGTGCCGGGTGCGCGAACCGGTTTCGTCCTCGCACTCGACTCCGGCGATGTCGACCGCGACCGCCTCCCCGATACCGGTGGCGTCGATCACCTCGCGCAGATCGTAGACACCGAGGTCGCGGGCGAAGTGGTTGAGCGTGCCGGTGGGAATGACGACCAGGGGCAGCTCGTGGCGCAGCGCGACCGCGGCCACAGCGGCCACCGTGCCGTCACCGCCCGCGACGCCGACGGCCAGAACCGGTTCGCCGTGTTCGGCGATGGCCTGCTCCAGCTGTTCGGCACAGTCCAGATCGGCTCGGGTGCGCAGCACGGTGGCCGCGGGCAGAGCCTCGACGACGTCGTCGGTGGGATCGTAGTTCGGATCGCCCGACATCGGATTCACCACGACCACCAGCCCTTTGCCCTCCACCAGCGCGGGGACCTCGCGGGCCGGGCGGGCCTGCGCCTCATCCGATTCGCGCACCGGCCACCAGCGCCGGGTGGCGAGGGCGACGCCGGAACCCACGGCCGCTCCGACGAGCACATCGGAGCTCCAGTGCACGCCGGTGTGCACCCGCGAATAAGCGACGGTGGCCGCAAGCGGGGCGACGACCAGTGCGGTACGGGGACTTTCCAGAGCCACTGCCGTGGCGAATGCCGCGGCGCAGGCACTGTGCCCGGAGGGGAAAGAAGACGATTTGGGGGCGGGGGAGAGTCGCCGGTGCACGGGCAAGAGTTCGGCTGCGGGGCGGCGCCGGGCGACAAGCGACTTGAGAACGACGTTGACGAGGAAACTGGCGCCCGCGACGGAGACGACACCGCGGAACGCGGCGCGCCGCGGCGCGCCCTGCCGGGTGGCGAGCAGCCCCGCGAGAGCCAGCCACAGCCCGCTGAAGTTGGCACTGCCGGTGATCCGCAACAAGCCGTGGTCGACCGCCGAGGCAGGCAGCTCGGCGACCGCGCCGCCGATCGCTCGATCGATTCGTCCGATGCCGTGGAACTTCCGGCGCACCCAGCTACTCACCCGCTCGAGACTACCGATCGGTGTGCGAACGACACGAAACACGGCAGGGCAGGGTATTTCGCCGCCGAACCGGGCCTCGGCCGGGCCCTCGCGTCGGGACCGAGTCGGTGATCGCGCAGGCGTCTGAACGCATGCCCCAAAACAGAGGTGTAACAACGTCTTCCTGAGGCCGACTTCCAATTGTCGGGAATTCGAAAGGGAGGCGAATGAAGACGATCATGGGCGCAGTGGCGGCGGCGATCACGGTGAGCCTGGCCGTCGCGGGTTGCCAGAGCGGATCGGATACGCCGGCGACCGGAACGAACCGACCCGGCCGGTCCACCGTCGAGGTCACTCGAACGCCGCCGAGCGGTGACACCACTCGGGCTCCTTCCGTGAAACTTCCTGCTACCAGCGGAAACGGACGATGCGTCGATCCGGATTCCAGCGTGGTCGCCCACGCGATGAACTCGCTCGGATCCGCGCCGGGCGGCGCGTCGTACGTCGTCGACAGTGCCACCGACGCACCCGTCGGATCCTGCCCGGAACTGTTGTGGGTGCTGGCGGCGACACCCCGCGGGACCGCGAGTTCACCGTGGCATGTGCTGTTTTTCAACCACGGCGGTTATCTCGGCACGGCGACGGCCAAGGCGACGTCGTACACGAAGGTGGCCGGTTCGAGCGAACGCGCTGTGCAGGTGCAGTATCGGTGGCTCGAGGGCGACGACGCGAACTGCTGCCCCTCCGGCGGCCCGGTCGTCATCACCTTCACTCTCGGCGGCGACGGCCGCACTGTGACATCGAATCCGGCGATCCCGGACCAGGTCGGTAACCCCAGCGGATAGCTCAGCGGCTGGTCGCGGCCGTATCGGCCCGCCGGTCCTATCGAATGGCGGTGGGAATGAGGTGGCGGGCGAAGAGGCGGGCGTCCTCGTCGGTCTCGAGCGAGAAATAACTGTTCGGGATGAGCAGCAGGGCGAGGGAGAGGCGGGCGGCGATCTCCGCGGAGGCGTCGGGATCGATGTTGCCGAGATCGTCGGCCCGGCGCAGTTGTTCGGCGAAGAACGCGCGTGCGGCGGCGAGAAGCGTCGCGCCGTAGGTGATGACGAAGGGTTGGCCGCCTTCGTCGGCGAGCAGGATGCGATTGGTGAGCGGGTCGTTGCGCAGGGTGCGCAGGGCGATGGCGAAGCCTTCGGCCGCGCGGTCGCGGACGTCGGTGTGGTCGGCGGCGGCAGTGGTGATGCCGGACAGGACGTGCTGTAGCCACCTGGTCAGCGCGGAGGTGACCAGCAGGTCTTTGCTGGGAAAGGCCCGGTAGACGGTGGCGCGGTGCAGGCAGGCGCGGCGGGCGATGTGCTCTATGCGGACCCGGTCGATGCCGCGGTCGCGGAACTCGGCCAGGGCCGCGTCGAGGATCTGGGTGGCCTGCGGGTCGTCTTCGACGTCGGCGGTGAACTGGTCGACACTCGAGGGTGCGCGTTGGACGATTCGTCCTCCGGGGGTAGGGATAAGCAACCAATGGTTGCGTGATTGCCGGGGTTCGGCTAGCGTCATGCGCAACCAAACGTTGCATATGGAGGTCGCGCAAGCATGGAGTACGGCAGCATCGAACGGGAGATACACGTCGACGCCTCACCCGAGGTGGTCTACCAGGTGGTCAGCAGCCCGGAGCACATGTCGGAATGGTGGAGCGACGACGCCGAGTTCGATGTGGCTCCCGGTGCGGTCGGTGAGCTCGTCTGGGGTGACCGGGCGCAGGTCGTCCCGATCATGGTGGTGCATGCCGAGCCGCCTCGATTGTTCTCGTTCCGATGGTGCTATCCGGACGGCGCGGTCGACGACTCCGCCGACTCGCTGCTGGTCACCTTCGAGCTGACCCCGTCCGGCGCGGGCACCAGGATTCGGCTCACCGAGGTCGGGTTCCGCGAGATGGGCTGGGAGGCCGCGAAGCTGGCGGAGCAGTACCGCGAACACACAGTGGGATGGGACACCTATGTTCCCCGGCTGGGGGAGTACATCGTGCGGTTGGTGTCGACGCCGTGACCGCCGTCGTCGACGACGAGCTGTGGTCCGCGATCGGGGATCCGACGCGCCGCCGGATGCTCGATCTGCTCCTGATGGAGGGGGAAGGCACGGCTACCGGTCTCAGCGAGCGGCTGCCCGTCACGCGGCAGGCGGTCGCGAAACATCTCCTCGTGCTCGACCGCGTCGGCCTGGTGCACGGCACGTCTGCCGGGCGGGAGCGGAGGTACCGGGTGGACGAGGCGCAACTCGCTCGTGCGGTCGCCCAATTGTCCTCGGTGGGGGCCGCATGGGACGCCAGGCTCCGTCGGATCAAGCGGATCGCCGAAGCGATTCAGCGCACGCAAGACCAGCAGTGAATTCACGCTGCCGGACGGGAACCGAAGAGAAAGAGGAATTCGAAAATGGTGGACATTCTGCACAGAGTCGGAATCGAATCGCCGGTGTCCGAGGTCTACGCCGCCTTGACCACCACCGAAGGGCTGGCCGGCTGGTGGACGACCGACACCCGGGGCAAAGGCGGTGAGGTCGGTGGCGTGCTCGAATTCCGGTTCGGGGCCGGGGGATTCGACATGCAGGTCCGCGAGCTCGAGCCGGGTAAGCGCGTGCTGTGGGAGGTGATCGACGGACCTGACGATTGGGTCGGCACGCAGCTGGACTGGAACCTCGGTCAGGCCGACGACTACACCATCGTTCTGTTCAAGCACCAAGGCTGGAAGGAGCCGGTGGAATCCATGTACCACTGCAGCACCAAGTGGGCGGTCTTTCTGCTGAGCCTGAAGTCGCTGATCGAAACCGGGAAAGGCGCACCGGAGCCCTACGACGTCAAGATCGACAACTGGAACTGACCGTGCGGATGGTCTGGTCACTCACCGACACCGTGACGGCGTCCTCGCCACCGACCGCCCGATTCCTCGAACTCGGTTCAGCGGCGCGGTCGCCGTCACACGGTGTCGGCGAGAGTGCCGGTCAGGCGCCGATGTAAGCCGCGAGGTGTTCACCGGTGAGGGTGGAGCGAGCGGCCACGAGGTCGGCGGGTGTGCCCTCGAAAACGACTCGGCCGCCGTCGTGGCCCGCCCCTGGGCCGAGATCGATGATCCAGTCGGCGTGCGCCATCACCGCTTGGTGGTGCTCGATGACGATGACCGACTTGCCGGAATCGACGAGTCGATCGAGCAGTCCGAGCAGCTGCTCCACATCGGCGAGATGGAGGCCGGTGGTCGGCTCGTCGAGGATGTAGACGCCGCCCTTGTCGGCCATATGGGTGGCCAGCTTGAGCCGCTGCCGCTCGCCGCCGGACAGCGTGGTGAGCGGCTGGCCGAGGCTGAGGTAGCCCAGCCCGACATCGGCGAGCCTGCCGAGGATGGCGTGCGCTGCCGGCGTACGCGCCGCGCCGTCGCCGAAGAACTCCCGGGCCTCGAGCACCGACATCGCGAGCACCTCACTGATGTCGCGGCCGCCGAGGTGGTATTCCAGCACCGATGCCTGGAACCGCTTTCCCTCGCACTCCTCACAGGTACTGGCGACACCGGCCATCATCGCCAGATCGGTGTAGACGACGCCCGCGCCGTTGCAGGTGGGGCACGCACCCTCGGAGTTGGCGCTGAACAGCGCCGGTTTCACGCCGTTGGCCTTCGCGAACGCCTTGCGGATCGGCTCGAGCAGGCCGGTGTAGGTGGCCGGGTTGCTGCGCCGCGAGCCGCGGATGGGCGCCTGGTCCACCGAGACCACACCTTCACTCGTGGGGATCGACCCGTGCACGAGCGAGCTCTTGCCGGAGCCGGCCACGCCGGTGATGGCGACCAGCACCCCCAGCGGAATGTCGACGTCGACGTCCCGCAGGTTGTTCGCCTTCGCGCCGCGGATCGCCAGCGCGCCTTCGGGCTTGCGCACCGACTCCTTGAGTACGGCCCGGTCGTCGAAATGACGGCCGGTGACGGTGCCGCTGGCCCGCAGGCCCTCGATGCTGCCCTCGAAGCAGATGGTGCCGCCCGCCGTGCCTGCCCCGGGGCCGAGGTCGACGACATGGTCGGCGATCGCGATCGTCTCCGGTTTGTGCTCGACGACGAGCACCGTGTTGCCCTTGTCCCGCAGCCGCAGCAGCAGGTCGTTCATCCGCTGGATGTCGTGCGGGTGCAGGCCGATGGTCGGCTCGTCGAAGACATAGGTGACGTCCGTGAGAGAGGAGCCGAGGTGACGAATCATCTTGGTGCGCTGTGCTTCACCACCCGACAGCGTGCCAGAGGGCCGATCGAGGGAGAGGTAGCCCAGCCCGATCTCCACGAACGAGTCGAGGGTGTGCCGCAGCGCGGCCAGCAGCGGCGCCACCGACGGCTCGTCGAGGCCGCCGACCCATTCGGCCAGGTCGCTGATCTGCATCGCGCAGGCGTCGGCGATATTGATCCCCGCGATCTTCGACGATCGAGCCGCCTCGCTGAGGCGGCTGCCGTCGCACTCGGGACAGGTGGCGAAGGTGACCGCCCGGTCCACGAACGCCCGGATGTGCGGCTGCATCGCCTCCCGGTCCTTGGACAGGAAAGACTTCTGGATCTTGGGGATCAGGCCCTCGTAGGTGAGGTTGACACCCTCGACCTTGACCTTGGTCGGCGCTTTGTAGAGGAAGTCCTGCATCTCCCTCTTGGTGTACTTGCGGATCGGCTTGTTCGGGTCGACGAATCCCGACTCGGCGTACACCCGGACCGTCCAGAAGCTGTCGGACTTCCAGCCGGGAATGGTGAACGCGCCCTCGGCGAGCGACTTCGAGTCGTCGTAGAGCTGGGTGAGGTCGATATCGGACACCGAGCCCCTGCCTTCGCAGCGCGGGCACATGCCGCCGGTGATGGTGAAGCTGCGGCGCTCCTTGACGGTCTGCCCGGCGCGCTCCACCGAGACCGCGCCCGCGCCGCTGATCGAGGCGACGTTGAAGGAGAACGCCTGCGGCGAGCCGATGTGCGGCTGTCCGAGCCGGCTGAACAGAATGCGCAGCATGGCGTTGGCGTCGGTGGCGGTGCCGACCGTGGAGCGCGGGTCCGAACCCATGCGCTGCTGGTCGACGATGATCGCGGTGGTCAGTCCGTCGAGCACGTCGACCTCGGGCCGCGCCAGCGTCGGCATGAAGCCCTGGACGAATGCACTGTAGGTCTCGTTGATCAGCCGCTGCGACTCCGCGGCGATCGTGCTGAACACCAGGGAGCTCTTGCCCGAGCCGGAGACACCTGTGAACACCGTCAGCCGTCGCTTCGGTATCTCGATGCTGACGTCCTTCAGGTTGTTCTCGCGCGCCCCGTGCACGCGGATCAGATCGTGGCTGTCGGCGGCGTGCAGCGCAGGCGACTGCGTATGCGTTCTCGTGGCCGTGCTCATCGTGTCTCCATCTGTGTCGGGCGGGGCCGCCTGCGCGGTCTCCGTCGGCGTCGCCTTGGTCGATCTAACCAGCTTCGCCCGGTAGGTCTGCTTACCTCTGTCGGGGGGAGGCCGGGGCAATGGGCGGCGCGCGTCAGCCCGTGCCGCTCTCGTTCGTGGGTGTGGCCCCCCGGGCCTCTCGTCGTCCCGGCCGGAGGCCGGTGGCGCCCGCCGAGGCACCGGCTCCGCGGACGTCTTCGTCCTGGGTGGGCCGGTGTCCGGTGTGACGGCGGCCGTCACCGCCGTCGTCTGCCGCATTCGCGTGCGAGAGCCGGAGAACTCAGCGCAGCTCCTGGATACGGACCAGGTTGCCCGCGGGATCGCGGACGGCGCAGTCGCGAACGCCGTACGGCTGTTCGGTGGGCTCCTGGACGATTTCGGCGTCGCCGGCGGCCAGCCGTTCGAAGGCGCCGTCGAGATCCTTCGTTGCCAGCAGGATGCCGGCATAGGTGCCCTTGGCCATCATCTCCGCGATGGTGCGGCGCTCGTCGTCGGTGATGCCCGGGTCGGCCCCCGGCGGGTGCAGGACGATGGAAGTGCCGGGCTGATCGGCGGGGCCGACGGTGAGCCAGCGCATCCCTTCGTACCCGACATCCTTGCGGAGTTCGAAGCCGAGGAGGTCGCGATAGAAGGCGAGGGCCGCGTCCGGGTCGTCGTGCGGCAGGAAGCTCGCGTTGATGGTGATGTCCATGGCGATCAGGCTAATTGCGGCTGGGTAGCAGGCGCTTCTCGATTCCTGATCGGTCTGGTCACCTGTTTCGCGACGCACGACGGCATCCCGGCCGTCGCGCGCTCGGCCTCGCGCCGATAGACGCTCGGCGGTATACCGACCAGCTCGGTGAAGCGGGTGCTGAACGTGCCCAGCGACGAGCACCCGACCGCGAAGCAGATCTCGGTGACGCTGAGGTCGCCCCGGCGCAGCAGCGCCATCGCCCGTTCGATGCGCCGCGTCATCAGATAGGAGTACGGCGACTCGCCGTAGGCGAGCCGGAACTGGCGGCTGAGGTGCCCGGCCGACATGTGCGCGTCGCGCGCGAGCGCCTCCACGTCCAGCGGCTGCGCGTACTCCCGGTCGATGCGGTCGCGGACGCGGCGCAACCGAGCGAGGTCACGCAGCTGCGGCGCTCCGGCGGGTTTGCTGGTCATCTACCAGATGGTGCCACATCGTGGGGACGATCGGTCGGGTGTCCAACATGTCGGCGCCCGACCGCCCCGCCACCGGGCGGCTACTCGTCACCTGCGCTCAGTGACCGCCGGCGGCAGCTTGTCCCGAATGGAGGCCGGGTCGATCGGAGGCAGCGGCCGGACGTACCTGCTGCACCACCCCATCGTGGGCGAGCTGACCCCTGCACGGCGAACTTGTCGCGCTGCCCGACGAGCCGTCGTGCTGCGGGCTGGACCTGTTCGCCGCGGAGCCGGGTTCGGCATCCGAGCGGGCACTGCGGACTTCGGGTAGCCGCTGAGCGGGCTCGGTCCCTGCACTACTGGGCTCCGCACCTCGGGTGGATCACCCGCACGACGCGGGTTCCGGTCGATCGCTACCAGAAGGTTGCCGCGAGTTCGTACTGAGCGAGCACACGCTGCACGAGTTCGCCGAGCTGTTCGGTATCGGTGAGCTTCGGCGGGTGGAAACCGTTGATGCGCAGCGTGATTCCCTCGGCGGACTCCACCAGCGCGACGTACAGGGTGCCGCCGCGTTCGGTCAGGACGGTCGGGGAGTCGAGGCTCTGGTTGACCAAGCCGATCGTCATTGCCGAGGCCGGGCTCCCGTCGATGCGGAGAATTTCGGGGTCGAGCTTGCCGAGGCTGGAGCACACCGTGGAAATCGGATCGGTGGCGGCTTGCCGCGCGAGCGCGGCGTAGCGCCCGCGTGGTAGCGCGACGGCTATCGGGATCAGCGGTGGGACGTTCTGTCCTTTGGCGGCAGCGGTGCTGAGCTTCTCCTTCATCACCGCACGCAGCGGGGCGAGGTCGGCCGCTCGGCCGTCGCGCAGGTCGACTTCGAAGTCGATGGAGGTCAAGGCGTTCGCACGAAGGTCGTCGGCGGTGCGGGTGCTGACCGGCATCATGATGCGGACCCGGCCTTCTTCGTCGGTGCGACCGATCTCGGTGGCGATGGTCGCCATCATCGCCACCGCCAACGTGGTGCCGGTTCCGCCTCGGGTCCGCGCCGCCGCTTGCCACAGCTGCGCCGGGACGGTCGCGGTGACCGTCGGCAGGCGGAAGTCCGCGTCGGGCCGCCCGGTCTCGCCGCCGCGGCGGGCCAGACCCAACCGCAGCGCCAAGCCGACGGCCGAGGGCAGCGACCGGGCGCGCCGCGCGGCATCGCGAAAATCGTTGGACAGCAGGCGCATCCGGCCGAATTCATCGGACCGGTAGGTCAGCTCGAGCCGCTTGTCCGCGACCGCGTCCGCGACCGCCGCGCAGAATGCCTGGCCGTCGGCGAGGGTATGCGAAACCAGCAGCGACACCGCACTTTCCCCGTTGTCGAGTTGGGTCGCCGCCAACCGCCACGCGGGCCCGCCGTAGGTGCGCAACTCCGCGTGCCCCTGCTCGGCGATCCAGGCCTCCAATCGCCCGCGCGGAATGGGGGCGTCCGCGACCTCGAGCGGACTGAACTCGGCTCGCGTGGTCCAGCGATCCCCTGCGGCGGGGATCATCGCGGGCGCGACCGCTCGACCGAGCCTGCCGTGGCGCAATGCCTCGTGGAAGTTCTTCAGCGCGGCCAGGTCCACCGGGCGGTCGTAACGCCACACCGCCTGTATCGCCAGGGTTCCCCCTAGCGCGGAGTGCCCCCGTGCACTCACGCAGTCGATGTCGTCCAGGCGGTAGGTCACGCGATTCTCCCCTCGAGTTCCGGACGCCGGAGCAGAGCCGCACCGGCGTCGTCGCCGCCACGACTCGAAGCTACGCGATGCGGATCGTTCGAATGTTCGAGATGGTCGGCCAAGGTAGAGCATCCGGCCTGGCAACGCCGTGGTCAACCCTACTGGCGGGTTCGGTGCCGGCGGCCTCGGCGGCCCGGCGCCACGGACGGCCGTGAGATGCGGATGCGTTCGCTGTCCAGCGCGAACGACATGGCCGGGCGCTGTTCGAAGCGACCTGCGGAAGAGTTGCCGAGAGCGCCCGGCCTCGCGATGCCGAGCGCTCGGGCTGGACGTCCGGCCACTTCAGCAACGGATGAGTGGCGCGGTGCCGGCTTCGGGGTCAGCTCGATGTCGGATCCCGGCGGCGGATCAACGGCAGGTAGACCTCGTCCACGATCTCGACCAGGACGTCGTCAGGGGCGGTCGGCGCCGCGCGGACGACGAATTCGTTGCGGAGCAGAACGAGGGCCACTGTGGCGACGCGCGGATGCAGCGCTTCGGGAGCGGCTTCGCCCCGGGCGACCGCGCGCCCGAGCAAGGTGAGCCACGGTGCGGCGGTGGCCTCGCCGGACTGGTCCGGCAGCTGTGCCAGGAGTTCCGAGGCGCCACCCGCGGCTGCCATGAGTTCCCGCAGGACGGCGCCCAGCGGCGAACTCCAATGGCGGTTGACCCGTCGCAGCAGTTCGAGCACGTCTTCGCGCAGATCGCCGGTATCGGGCGGTTGCGCAGTCGTGGCCAGTTGCCGGTAGGCGGCGACGCCGAGCGCCAGCCGGTTCGGCCACCGCCGGTAGATGGCGTTCTTGTTGGTGCCGGCGCGGGCGGCGACCTTGTCCATGGTGAGCGCGGCGTATCCGGATTCGACGAGTTCGTCCGCCGCGGCCCGCAGTATCGCCCCTTCGAGGGCGGGTCCGCGCCGGCGCGTCTGCCCGGCGCCGCCTTGCCGCACCGCATCCTCCACGACGACCCCTTTCCGCAGTCGGTGCCGATCGTACTTCCCGAACACGGGCTTGCCCGGTCCGCGCAGACCATTTAGGGTACGTGAAGTACCTTATGTTGAATGAAAGGACGGCTGCCATGCGCGCCAAAGGCATCAACTACGAGACGGGCTTCCTGCGCGACGGGCAATCCGCCCGCGTAAATTTCGATCCACAGACCGTGGCCAGCGAGCTGCGTATCATCCGTGACGACCTGCACTGCAACGCGGTCCGGGTCATCGGGGGTGATCCCGAACGGCTGGAACTCGCCGCTACCCATGCCGCCGATCTGGGCCTCGAGGTATGGTTCTCGCCGTACCCTCTCGAATCGACCAACGACGAGATGCTGGCGCTGTTCGCGGACTGTGCCGAGCGCGCGGAGCGGATTCGGCGGCGGGGGGCCGAGGTCGTGTTCGTGACCGGCGCCGAACTGAGCTTGATGCACCACGGTTTTCTCCCCGGCGACACTCTCGACGAGCGCGTCCGGTTGCTCACCGCCCGGCCGGATGATCTGCGCGAGCGGGTCGGTGAAGCCAGCGCGCGGGTGAACGATTTCCTCGGCAAGGCGGTGTCCGTCGTGCGCGAGCGTTTCGGCGGGCGCGTCACCTACGCTTCCATCCCGCTCGAGCGCGTCGACTGGACACCGTTCGACATCGTGTCGGTGGACCTGTACCGGACGGCCGAGGTCGCCGAGCGATTCGGTGACGGCGTTCGTACCCTTGTCGCGCAGGGAAAGCCGCTCGCGATCACCGAGTTCGGCGCGGCGACCTTCGAAGGCGCCGGCGACGTGGGCGCCCAAGGCCTCGATATCGTCGAATACGACACCCACGGACCGATCCGGTTGGACGGCGAGTACGTCCGCGACGAGGCCGGGCAGGCGGCCTATCTGCGGGAACTACTGGACGTCTTCGACGCCGAGAGCGTCGACAGCGCGTTCGTGTTCATCCTCGCGCTCTACGACCACGTGCACCGCCCCGGTGGTGACCCACGCGACGACCTGGACCTGGCGAGCTACGGCATAGTCAAAGTCCTCGAAGGCCGCCGCGGCCACACCTACCCCGACCTTCCGTGGGAGCCCAAGGCCGCCTTCGGCGCGCTCGCCGACTACTACCGAAGTCACTGAGGCGCAAGAGTCTCCGAGCCGGGGGGCGGTCGTAGTGGCGGCCGGTCAGCCGGGGTGCCCGCGGTGGTGGCGGACGGCCAGGCGGACGAGGTCGGCGATGCCGGGGTCGGCGATCGTGTAGACATGGCGCCTGCCGACTTTGTGGACGCGGACCAGCCCGGCGAGTTTGAGTTTGGCCAGGTGCTGGCTGACGGCGGGCACGGAGTGGCCGACGGCGGCGGCGAGGGTGCCGACGTCGCGGTCGCCCTGAGCCAGCAGCCACAGTATCTGCAGGCGGGCGGTGGCCGCGAGCATGCCGAAAACCGCTGCGGTGTCCTGTAATCGGTCCTCCGGGATGGGGCCCGGCGGCTCGCCGTGCTCGGTCACGTCCGCCTCCAAAGCTGTCGGTAGGGTGGCACGACCGTGTCCGGTTGTGCAACCGTCCGGCCGCCGGTGACCGGCACCGGCGCCGCGCACCGCGAAAACCTCTGTCGTGCCCGGTCATCCGGGTCGGCCCGCGCCGTTGGGTTTCCACCGGGTGGCGCGTGGTCGAATACTTGCGCAACTGATTGACGTACCCCGATCGGCGGGTTTCTAATGATGGATGGCGCAATTCGCGCGCCGGTCGACCCACGAAGCGAGGTGAGCGGCAGATGCCGGATGACAGTATCGACGTCTACAGCCGGGCCTCTCTCGCGAAACGGGTTGCGCCGGCGCGTCGTTGATCTGTGTGCGTGATCGGCGGCCGGGCAACGGCGCCGCGATCGGCCGACGCGGCACGAATCCACCTTCGTCATTTCTTCGACGCGTAAGGACAGCGCCTCCCGGTTCGACCGGTGCGTGGTCCTTTGTCCGCAGGCGACCCAGACATGGTGTCGTCGCGGCTCGACGCTGCCCGCACCCGTGCGCCCGTCTCCGGAGGGGTGCCCCAGCCCGCACGATAGTAAGTATTGGAGCCCCCGCTATGGCCATATTGCCCGAAAAAGCCGAAACATCGCCTCGCCCACCGAGTCCGGAAGGCCGGGCGATCCTGTTCGCCCGTGGTCCTCACCGTTTACTCGATGCGGCCACGCGCTGTGGCAGTCTTCCGCAGCAGGCAGGTTCGCCCGCGCGCACTCTCTCCGGGCGGCAGTAGCCGATGACGACCTTTCTCAACGCCGTGACCGCCGACCACTTCGACACCGAAGTGCTCCAGCAGCATTGGATTCCCCTCGCCGCCGACGACGCCGACACCGCGGCCGTGCTACGGGAACGGCTCGGCATCGACTTCACCGCCGTACGCAACCAGGTCTGGGAGACCGACAACTTCCTCTACATTCCGGTGGTCGCCACCTACCAGCGCGGCGAAACCATCGAACGCGCGACGATCGTCTTCGCGTTGGGCGGTGAGTTCCTGGTGACGCTGCAGCCGTCCGAGCATTTCGTCCCGTTCGACAAAGCGGTGGCGAAGATGCGGCGCAACACGGCGCTCGCCGGCTCCGCGCACGGTGTGATGTATGCGCTGCTGTGGGCGCTGAACGAGACATCGGAGCGGGTGCTCCACCACGCCGCTGACACGCTGGAGGAGATGCGCGACGAGATCGCGAGCGCTGTCGACGGCCACGACCGGGCGACCACGTCCGCCGACGTGCGCGCGACGATGGCGCGGATGGACGCGACCGAACGGATCGTCTCGCGCGTCCGGGAGACCCAGCTGCAACTGGCCCGCGCCGCGCGCCACCTGATGGCCGACACGCCGCCCGGCCACGAGCTCGACGGTGTGACCGGCATCCTCCTCGCCGACATCGACGGGGTGCGACAGCACGCCGGGGTCGAGCACGACAAGGTCCGCTACCTGCAGCAATCGGCCATCGGCCGGCCGGAGGTGAAACGGAACCAGGTCATCGATACGTTCACCATACTGACCGCGGTCCTGCTGCCGCCCACGCTGATCGCCACCTGCTTCGGCGTGAACTTCACCTGGATGCCCGAGTCACCCTGGCAGTATCGGCTCGTGGCCATCGTCCTGATGGCGCTGGTCGCGGTGCTTCCGTTGGTCTATCTCGGGAAGAAGGGCCGACTGCGCTGAGTCCCGGCCGCGGCTTCCGCCGATCATTACCTCGCGCGTAATCGACCTGGGGCCCGCGGCGCGGCAAGGTTGGAGACAGCCGATCGGAAGATCCGGATCGGATGACGAAAACCGTTACAGCACAGGAGGCTTCAGCATGTCGCGTTACGAGGAAGCGGTCGATCGGTACTTCGCCGCGTGGAACGCCACCGACGAGGACGCCAGGACCGCCGCGGTCGTGGCCGCGTGGGCCGAGGACGGCGGGTACACCGATCCGCTCGCGGCGGTCAGCGGGCACGCCGAGCTGGCCGCGGCCATCGGCGGCGTGCAGGCGCAGTTCCCCGGCTTCGAGTTCCGTCGGCTCGGCGAGATCGATGGCCACCACGACATCGCCCGCTTCTCCTGGGAACTGGTCTCGCGGGCCGACGGCAGCGCCCCGGTCGCGGGCTCGGACGTGATCACCCTCGGGGCCGACGACCGGATCACGAATGTGCACGGCTTTCTCGACCGGGTGCCCTCCGCCTGACGGCCGCTGACGCCACTGTCCCGGTGGGCTGTGGTTCGGCCTCTTTCGCTGCGGGAATCGGTGCCGCTGACCACGGCACCGAGACCGAGAGGCCGGAAGCCGGTTTTCCTGGTCGCCGCCGAACTTCGGTGAGGCCGAGTCCGGCATGGCGAAACCGGGGCGGTCCGCTGCCTCGCCCACGCTCCACGGCCAGGTCCGCGGCCCGGTGACACGCCCGGCGCGCCGCAGTCCGGTTGCGCCTGTGGCGAACACGGTGCGTCGTTCCCGCCCCGGGGGCATCCTGGACGAGTAGTGCAATTCCGGCAAACAGGGTGGTGGTCGGCGTGGACGACGCCGCGATGGATGCCTACTCGCGCACGGTGATCGCGGTGGCGGCGTCGGTGACGCCGCACGTGGCCAGTGTGCGGACCAGGCGGGGGAGCGGATCGGCGGTGGTTTTCACCGATGACGGGTTTCTGCTCACCAACGCGCACGTCATCGGCGCGACGAGCGAGGGCGAGGTGGTCTTCGCCGACGGGGTGGAAGCACGGTTCGGCGTCGTCGGGGTGGATCCGCTGTCGGATCTGGCGGTACTGCGCGCGCACGGCGGCGCGCCGGACGCGGTGACCCTCGGCGACGCCGACCAGTTGGTGGTCGGCCAGCTCGTGGTCGCGGTGGGCAGCCCGCTCGGCCTGGCGGGTTCGGTGACCGCGGGCGTGGTGAGCGCGCTCGGGCGCGCGGTGCCGGTCGCCTCGCGCCGCGCCGGACGGGTGATCGAAGACGTGATCCAGACCGACGCCGCGCTGAACCCCGGTAATTCCGGCGGCGCGCTGGCGGATTCGGCCGGCCGGGTGGTCGGCATCAACACCGCCGTCGCCGGAATCGGGCTCGGCCTGGCCATTCCGATCAACGTGACGACGCGCCGGATCATCGGCACGCTGCATGCCGAGGGGCGCGTGCGGCGTGCCTATCTCGGCCTGGTCGGGGTGCCCGCGCCACTGCCCGACCCGGTCGCCGAGCGCACCGGGCAGGCCGCCGGGGTGCGCATCGTGGAGGTGGTCCGCGGCGGCCCCGCCGACCGGGCGGGGCTGCGCCGCGGTGATCTGGTGTTGAGCGTCGCGCGGTCGGAAGTGCGTGACGCGCAGGGCATCCAGCGGCAGCTGTTCGCCGAGGCGATCGGCGTGCAACTGCCGGTGACCGTGCTGCGCAACGGTGCCATGGTGGACGTGATCGCGGTTCCGGTGGAATTGGCCGCGGACTGAACGCGACCTAATCGGCGGCAGCGACCGGCTCGGCGGTAGCCACCGGAGTGGTCGGCGCCGTCTTCCACCGGGCGTCGACGACCAGGCCGGCCAAGCCGATCGCGAGACAGACGCCGGACAGCGCCAGCATCGCGGGGTGGGTCGTGCCGGTGAGCGCGTCGCCGAGGATGACGGTGCCGATCGTGCCGGGCAGCACACCGAGCACCGTGGCGATCAGATACGGCCAGAACCGGATCGAGGACAGTCCGCAGCAATAGTTGATTATCGAGAACGGCACCGCCGCGATGAGCCGCAGCGAGCCGACCGCCAGCCAGCCACGGCGCGCGAGACGCTCATCGATCGCCCGCACCGCCGGGTGGGTCAGCCGGGCGGCGACCTGGTCGCGATCGAGCGCGCGGACGAGCGCGATCGCCAGCGCCGCGCTGACCGTCGTGGCGCCGACCGCCAGCGTGATGCCCAGCAGCGGTCCGAACAGCAGTCCGGCGCTCACGGTGAATACGGTGCGCGGGATCGGTGCCACCGTCACCAGGGCGTGGACCAGGAAGAACAGCAGGGGAAAGATCGGGCCGACCGATGTCGCCCACTCCTGCACCTGGCGCGGCGACGGCAGCGGGACGAGCAGCGCCGTGCCGAACAACGCAACCGCGCCGACGATCAGGGCGACGATACGCGGGTCACGGAGCAGCCTGGTCACCGGCGACAGGTTACCGGTTGGTAGTGGCGGGCAGGGTCAACCGGCCGGGAATCCGCCCGCTAGCATCAGTGGAAGCGGGACGAATGCTCGTTAACCGAAGTAGTCGCTGAGCTGGGCGAATGTGAGGGAATCGGGCGCACACTGCCGGTGCGTCCGCGTTGAGGAAGAGGAACAGCAAGCTATGCCGATTGCTTCAGATCCCGGGGCGGATCCGGTGCCCGACTACGCTCAATGGCGCAAGGGCGTTGCCGGGGTGCTGGCGAAGGCTCGCCGCGTCGATGTCACCGACCTTCCCGAGGAGCCCGAACGGCTGCTCGACGAAACCACCTACGACGGCCTGACCGTCGCCCCGCTCTATACCCGGCGCGACGAGTTGCCGGAGCAGCCGCTGCCGGGAACCTTTCCCTTCGTTCGCGGCCGGGACGCCACCCGGGACGTGCACCAGGGCTGGTTCGTCAGCGCGCAGGTCGCGCAGCACGACGCCGCCGCGGCCAATCGGGAGATCCTCGCGGGGCTGGAGAACGGGATCAGCGCGATCTGGCTCGGCGTGGGCGAGCGCGGCGTGCCGGTGGCGGATCTGCCGAGCGCGCTCAACGGCCTGCTGTTCGAATTGGCCCCGCTCACGCTGGACGCGGGCGGCGACGTCGCCGATGCCGCGGCACAGGTGTTCGCCGTGCTCGACGGCTACGCCGCGCCGGACCGCGAGGATATTCGGATCAGCCTCAGCGCCGCGCCGCTGACC
>NZ_BAFP01000062.1 GCF_000308455.1 Nocardia abscessus NBRC 100374
TCGGACGCGAGCCATAAGGGGGCCGCGAACACCCAGCGCCGCAGGCGCTGGAAAAACAAACACAGCCCCGCGAACACGCCGTGCCGCAGGCACGGCAAAATCAATACAGTGCGCATCTTCCTGGCCGGTGCGACCGGCGTAATCGGAGTCCGCTTGCTTCCGCTGCTGATCGAGGCGGGGCACGAGGTCGCGGGGATGACCCGGTCGGCGGCGAAGGTCGACCAGTTGCGGGCGGCGGGCGCGGAGCCGGTGGTGTGCGACGTCTACGACGCGGATGCCCTGATCGCCGCGGTGGTCGGGTGGGGCTCCGAAATGGTGATGCATCAGCTCACCGACTTGCCGGACGACGCGGCGCTGCTGCCGGAGCGGGCCGAGGCGAACGCGCGTATCCGCACCGAGGGCACCCGTAATTTGATCGCCGCCGCGCGGGCGGCCGACGCCAAGCGCTTCCTGGCGCAGAGCATCGCCTGGGAGCCGCCCGCGGGGCGGGGCGCGGTGATCCAGGAGCACGAAGCGGCCGTGCTCGACTTCGACGGCGTGGTGGTGAAGTACGGCCAGTTCTACGGGCCGGGAACCTATTACCAGACCGAACTTCCCCCGCATCCGCGTGTGCACGTCGACGATGCCGCGGAGCGGACGATTCCGCTGCTCGACGCGTCGAGCGGTGTGGTGATCGTCGCCGACGCGTCCTGACGCAGGTCAGGAGGCGCAGGGGCCGGTGTCGACGGCCCGGTCGGATCGCCACGAGTGGTCGAGACGATCGAGAATCTCCGGCAGGCTCGTGGCGAATCCGACGCTGCTGTTGTTCTCGTCGACGCCGAACACGATGCCCAGCACGCGGCCGTCGCGGTCGACGAGCGGTCCGCCCGAGTTCCCGTGCTGGATCGAGCCGTCCAGCGTGTAGATCTCGCGTTCACCGAGACCGGTGCGGTAGATGTCGCGCACCTGGCGCGCGGCCCGGCTGCGCACCCGGGTGGCGGACGCGGTGTAGGACCCGCCCCTCGGGTAGCCGAGCGCGATCGCGTCGGCGCCGGGCCCCGCGGCTTCGGGCGCGACGGTGAGGGCGGGCGCGGCGAGGCCCGGGACGGCGAGCACCGCGATGTCCATGATCGGATCGAACTGCACGACGATCGCGGTGAGCGGCCCGTTCGCGGCGTCGACGGAGACCTTGCTGGATCCGGCGACGACGTGGGCGTTGGTCAGCACTCGTTCCGGCGCGATGACGAATCCGGAGCCGGATTGGCGCACGCCGCAGGTCGGTGCCAGGTCCTGGACGCGAAGCACGCTCGGGCGCAGTTCGGCGGGCAGCGGCCCGTCGACGATGCCGGGGTCGGGTGGCGCGAGCGGCCGGGCGAGCCCGGCGTCCACGATCGGCGCGGTGAGCACCTCGGACAGGCCGGACAGCCAGAACGGCGCGATCTCGTCGACGGTCCGCACGGTCGCCGAATCGCGCACCAGAGTGGCGGATTCCATCGGCGCGGCGAACAACCACACCACCAGGGGGACCGCGAGCGTATGCAGAACGGACCCGCAGAGCGCGTCCGCGCGTCGCGTGACGGGATCGGAAACCGCCGCACTCGCGGCGCGTCCGGCCCGGTGCCCGGCGATCGCGCCGAACGCGACCAATCCGACGATCACCGTCAGCGCGAGCAGTAGCCTTACGGCGCCCGGGGAAAGGTGGCCGAAAGCCGTCGCGCAGAGCGCCGCGCCGAGAATCGCACCTGCCAGGGCGCCCGCGAAACCGGGCAGTCCCACGATCGCGCCGCGGCGCCAGCCGAGCACCGCCGCGGCCACGAGGGTGCCGAGCACGGCGAGATCCAGCCAGTTCGGCAAGGTCAACGCCATACTCCCGTCGCTGCTGATGAAGAACGGCGACGGACTCGTCGTCGGCCGTACCGTCGCCGCCCGGCTATAACCCGGCTAGCGAGTCGGCAACGGTCGAGCCGCTAATCTAATCAGCTATTCGAGCTGCGGCAACCATGTTGCTCTACGCCGTGGGCTGGGTGGCCAGCGCTCGCCGGGCATACGCGCGCACGTCGGCATCGGAGTCGTCGATCGCGGTGCGCAGCGCGTCGTGCGCGGCGGGCAGCTCCGGCCACGCTGACAGCGACAATACCGCCGCCTTTCGGACGTCGAGATGCGGATCGTTCAGCGCCACAGCCAGGATCGGCACCGCGAGGTCCGGGTCGGCGCCTGCGAGCCCGCGCGCCGCACCCACCCGGATCTGCCAGGCCGAGTGACGCAAGGCCTCCGCCAGCGCCGTGACATCCGCCGAACCGGCGCCCAACTGGGCGAACGCGGTCAGCGCCGCGGCGCGAACCAGCGGGTCCTGGTCGTCGGCGAGGCGACGGAGAGCCTCGACGCCACCGTCGCCGATGGCGGCCAGGCCCTGGGCGACGGCGATGCGCACTTCCCGGTTGGCGTCGGCGGCTACGGTGGCGACGCCGTCGCGGTCGTTCAGCGAGACCAGCGCGCGGACCGCCTCGATGCGCACGCGATGGTCCGTGTCCGCCAGTGCGGCGCGATACTGCGCCGAGTCGCCCGCCCGCAGGGCGCGCAACAGATCGAGCACGGTGGATCGCACGATCGGGTCGGCCGAACCGAGCCGGTCGGAAAGCCCGATCGCGGAGGGCAAGACCTCGACGAGTTCCCGCAGGCTCGCCGCGGCCGCGCGCCGGACCGCGGCCGCCTCGTCGTCCAAGGCGTCGCCGAGGGCGGTCGCGAAACCCTCGGGGGTGTGCTCGGTGAGCACCGAGATCGCCGCGGCTCGTACGCCGGCGTCCGGATCCGTCAGATAGGCCGACAATTGCGCCACGGTGGGCTCGTCGAGCGCGAGCAGCGCGACGATCCTGGGCGATGGGGGAGTCGCGGGCTGTGCAGCACCGGCTCCGGCCCGATCCTGCTCAGCGGCGACGCCGGTATGCGGCGCACGGCCTGCGATGTGGTGCGGCTGGTGCACCGGCACCGCTTCGGCATCGGCCGAGGGCAGGTCGTCGAGCCCGGGCACCGGAACCAGGTACGGCGCCACCGGCCGTTTCAGGAACGCCATGGTTCCGTCGGGGTTCTTGCGCAGGTTGAGGTGGTATCGCCATTCGACATCGTCGCGTTCGGGTAGGTCGGCGCGCTCGTGGTAGAGGCCCCAACGGGATTCTGTCCTGGTCAGTGAGCTGCGGGCGGCCATCTCGGCGCAGTCGCGGATGAACGACACCTCCACCGCGCGCATCAGCTCGTGCGGGGTGCGCGCGCCGATGCCCTCGATCTCTCCCCGCATCCGGTCGAAGGTCTCCACCGCGATGGCCAGCTTCGTGGCCGTCTTGGGCGGCGCCACATAGTCGTTCACGAAACGGCGTAGCTTGTATTCGACCTGCGGCTGCGGCGGCCCGTCCGGATGGCGCAGCGGGCGGTAGATCAGCTCGTGCGCGTCGGTGAGCTGGTCCTCGGGCAGCTCGGCCGGGGCCGTGACCTCCTCCAGCGTGGACGCCGCGTGCGCGCCGGCGAGATCTCCGAAGACGAACGCGCCGATCATGTAGTTGTGCGGCACGCACGCCAGATCGCCCGCCGCGTACAGGCCGGGCACGGTGGTGCGCGCGTGCTCGTCGACCCACACGCCGGAGGCGGAGTGTCCACTGCACAGGCCGATTTCGGAGATGTGCATCTCGATGTCGTGGGTGCGGTAGTCGTGGCCGCGGTTGGCGTGGAAGGTGCCGCGGGTCGGGCGCTCGGTGGTGTGCAGGATGCCTTCGAGGGTGCTCAGCGTCTCGTCGGGGAGGTGTGAGACCTTGAGGTAGATGGGCCCTCGGGCGGATTCGATCTCCCGCTTGACCTCGGCCATCATCTGGCCGGACCAGTAGTCGGAGTCGACGAAGCGTTCGCCGTCGGCGTTGACCTGGTAGCCGCCGAAGGGATTGGCGACGTACGCGCAGGCCGGGCCGTTGTAGTCCTTGATCAGCGGATTGATCTGGAAGCACTCGATGCCGCTGAGTTCGGCGCCCGCGTGGTAGGCCATCGAGTAGCCGTCGCCGGCGTTCGTCGGATTCTCGTAGGTGCCGTACAGGTATCCACTGGAGGGCAGCCCTAGCCTGCCGCACGGTCCGGTCGCCAGGATCACCGCCTTGGCGCCGACGGCGACGAATTCGCCGGTGCGAGTGTGCAGGGCGGCGGCGCCGACGGCGCGTCCGTTGTCGGTGAGCACGCGCACCGGCATGAGCCGGTTCTCGATGCGGATCCGCTCGCGCATCTTGCGCTGGCGCAGCACGCGATACAGCGCCTTCTTGACGTCCTTGCCCTCGGGCATGGGCAGCACGTACGAGCCGGAGCGGTGCACCCGGCGCACCGCGTACTCGCCGTACTCGTCCTTCTCGAACTTCACGCCGTAGCGCTCGAGCCGCTGCACCATGGCGAAACCACGCGTCGCGGTCTGGTACACCGTGCGCTGGTCGACTATGCCGTCATTGGCCCTGGTGATCTCGGCGACGTAGTCCTCCGGTTCGGCCTTGCCGGGGATCACGGCGTTGTTCACGCCGTCCATGCCCATGGCCAGCGCACCGGAGTGCCGCACGTGCGCCTTCTCCAGCAGCAGCACGTTCGCGCCCTGCTCGGCCGCGGTGAGCGCGGCCATCGTGCCCGCGGTGCCGCCGCCGATGACGAGGACGTCGCAGTCCAGCCGAATCCGTTCCGACAGCGGCGGAATGTTCACAGTCTCTCCAAGATCTCGGCCTTCGTCGCGGACCGATCGATCGCGTCCCGCGGGCTGGGCACCGGCACCAGCGCCCGCAGCGTGCCGCCGCCGAGCACCGCGATGCGGTCGCCGAGCAGCAGGGCCTCGTCGAGATCGTGGGTGACGAAGACGATGGTGGTGGGGTGGGCGCGCCAGGTCTGGATGAGCAGGCGCTGCATGGTTTCTCTGGTCTGGGTGTCCAGTGCGCCGAACGGCTCGTCCATCAGCACCGCGCGCGGCGCGGCGGCCAGGCTGCGCGCGAGCTGGACGCGCTGGCGCATGCCGCCGGACAGGTCGCGGGGCAGGTAGTCGGCGTATCCGGTGAGCCCGACCTCGTCCACCCAGTGCAGGGCGGTGGAGCGCCGCTGGGCGCGGGGTGTGCCGCGCAGGCGCAGGGCGAGTTCGATGTTCTGCCGCACGGTGCGCCACGGCAGCAACGCGTCGTCCTGGAAGACCAGGGCGCGGTCGGCCGCCGGGCCGGTGACGGGATCGCCGTCGGCCAGGATGGCGCCCCCTTCCGGGACGCGCAGTCCGGCGATCGCGCGCAGCAAGGTCGACTTGCCGCACCCGGATTTGCCGACCACGACGAGGATTTCCCCCGGCGCGATCGCCAAGTCCAGTCCGTCGAGCACCGGTTCGCCGCCGAAGGCGATCCGGACGCCGGTGAGGCTCAGACGCATTCCGGTCGATGCCGGTGCGTCGATCATCGTGGTCATGCTTCGACCTCCCTGGGCAGCCAGCGGGTGATGCGGCGGCCGGCCAGCTCGACCAGCCCCGATGTCGCGAAACCGAGGACGCCGATGGTGATCATGCCGACGAACACCGCCGGATAGTCCACGATGGTGTACGCCTGCCAGGTGCGGTAGCCCACGCCAAGGCGCCCGGAGATCATCTCGGCGGAGATCAGGCAGATCCACGCCACGCCGACGCCGACCGACAGTCCGCTGAAGACGCCGGGCAGAATGCCGGGAACCACCACGCGCGCGAGCACGTCCAGCCGGGACGCGCCCAGCGTGCGCACCGCGTCCTCCCAGATCGTGGGCAGCGCCCGCACCGCGTGCCGGGTGCTGACCAGCACCGGGAACAGCGACGCGGTGAAGGTGATGAACACGATGCCGGACTCGTCGCTGGGGAACAGCAGGATCGCGACCGGAACCAAGGCGATAGCCGGAATCGGCCGGACCAGTTCGGCCAGCGGGCCGAAGGTGTCGGCGAGCATCCGCGACCGGCCCAGGCCGATGCCCGCGAGCACGCCGACCACCGCGGCCAGGCCGAAGCCGGTGACGATCCGCAGCAGCGACTGCGCGATATCCAGGTAGTACTGGTCGGCGCGCAACTGCGTGCCGAATTCGGCGACGATCTCGGTGACGGTGGGCAGCGTGTCGAACCGCAGGCCCGCCCGCACGTTGTTGACCGTGAGCAGCTGCCACAGACCGACCGCGACGGCGACCGAGGCGACCCGCAGCAGGCGCGAGCGCCATGCCGACCGCGGGGCCGGGGCGGCGTCCGCTCGGGTCGCGACGGGTTGCGCCGCGGCTCGCACGGCCGGGGCGGTGAGTTCGCTGGTCATCCGCGTACTTCCGTGACGGCCTGGTCGTAGGTGACCGGAATGGCGGACGGATGCGCCTGCCGGTAGCGCTGCGCGGCGGCAGCGGTGGTGAAGGGCAGGTAGGCGGCGCCGTCACGCAGCCAGATCGACTTGTCGGCGAACCACCGCGTGCCGAGTTCGGTATCCGGGATGTAGGCGGCGCGGATCGTCTTACCCTGCGCTTTCGCGGCCTGGATCGCGCGCAGCAGGCAGGTCGGGTCCGCGGCCGGTTGCGGCTTCGGCGCGCCGTCCAGCCAGAGTTCGCCGGCCAGTACGGGGTTCTCCGCCGCGGTGCCGCAGACAGGGTCGGTGCCGGTGACCCGGGTGGGGTTGGTGGTGGAGGCCAGATCGCGGTCGTAGTCGCGGCCGGTCTCCGCGAACGCCTTGCGCAGCGCGGCGTCGTCGACGAACCGGTCGATGTCCAGCTCCGCGAAGTCGCCGATCGACTTCAGGTACGCCACATCACCTTTGAGCGCCGCGCTCAGGCTCGTCTTGAGCGTGGTGTCGAAACTCGTTCCGCCGGGACCGTTGTAGAGGTACACCACCTCCTGGGGCAGTCCGGACCCGTCGGCGACGATCTTCGCGGCCTCGAACGGCTTCTCCTGCAGGAACTGGGTGGCGTCCAGTTGTGCGCCGAGGAACGCCTGGAGCACCTCCGGGTGATCGGCGGCGTACGCGCGCCGGGCCACCACGCCGTGGAAGGTCGGCACGCCGAGTTCGGCGCCGTCGTAGAGCAGCTTGGCCTTGTTCTGGAAGACGACCAGACCGGGCCACGCGACGAACTGCGACAGCGCGCCCACCTGGCGGGACTCCAGGGCGGTCGCGCCGACCTGCGGCTGCTGGTTCAGCACCTCCATGCCCTTGGCCGGATCGATCCCGGCCCGCGACAGCGCCTGCACCAGCGTGCCGTGCCCGGCCGAGCCCACGCTGGCCGAGATCTTCTGCCCGGCCAGGTCGCCGATGCCGGTGGCGGCCGAATCGTTCGGCACGACCACCATGTTCAGCGCGCCCTTGGGGTTGTACCCGGTGACCGACACCAGTTCGGTGCGCGCGCGCTCGTTGGCTTGGGTGCGGGAGCCGTTGATCAGCAACGGGTAGTCGCCCATCGATCCGATGTCGATCTTCTCGGCCACCATTTGCGCGGTGATCGGCGCGCCGGTGTCGTAGTCCTGCCACTCGACCTGGTACTTCGCGCCGCCGTTGTCGGTGATCTTCTGTAGGCGCTGCTCGAGGTAGCCCTGCGCGCGCAACAGGGTTCCCGCGGTGACGGTGTTGATGGTCTTGGACTGGTAGCCGACGACCACCTTGACGGTGCCGGCGGGGGTGGCGTCGGTCTGCTCCAGCGAGCACCCGGTCAGCGCGAGGGCGGCGGCGAGCAGGACGGGGACGAGTTTTGCTTTCATCGGTCTTCCAGATCAGCGGAGCAAGTAGGGCATATTGACGGTGACGGCGCCGGTGGGGCAGCGGGCCGCGCACGGACCGCAGTACCAGCACTCGTCCACGTGCATGAAGGCCTTGCCGTTGTCGGGGTTGATGGCCAGCGAGTCGAGCGGGCAGATCTCGACGCACAGCGTGCATCCCTGGATACACAGCGACTCGTCGATGGTGACGGGGATGTCGGCGCGCTGGTTCACGAGTGCCATCTAGAGGACCTTCCATTCGGGAGTGCTGCGGGTGAGGCTGCCGCGCATGGTGATGCGGTCGCCGCGCATGCGGATGTACTCCAGGTCGACCGGGCGGCCGTCGTCGAGCCGGGTCAGTCGTTCCAGCATCAGCAGCGGCGCGCCGCCGGGGACGTCGAGGGTGGAGGCGGTGTGCGGGTCGGCGGGCACCGCTTCCAAGGCGAGGTCGGCCGAGCCGAGCGAATGGCCGCTGATGCGTTCCAGCAGGACGAAGACGTCGGTGTGCTCGAGGTCGTGGCCGAGTACCTCGGTGCCGATGTCGGGCACGAGGTAGGTCAGGTCGAGGCTCAGCGGCAGATCTGCGAGGTAGCGCAGGCGCTCCAGGTAGACCACGCGCTCGCCCGGTGCGAGACCGAGCCTGCGGGCGACGGCGGGCGGTGCGGCGACGTGCATCGCCGCGCGCACCTCGTTGCGCACGGTGCCGTGGCCCTTGAAGGTCTCCTGCAAGCCCAGCAGCGCGTCCAGGCCGTGGTCGTACTTGCGGGTGGCTACCCGGGTGCCCACCTTGGGCGCCCGGTCGATCAAGCCCTCGTCCTTCAACAGCGCCAAGGCGTCGCGGACGGTATTGCGCGAGGCACCGTATTCGGCGGCGAGTTCCTGTTCACTCGGCAGCGCTCCGTCGAAGGCGCCCGCGTGCAGTTGGTGGCGCAAGATGTCGGCCACCCGCCGCGCCTGATCGGCGCGCAATTGCCGCACCGGCGTGGGTTCCGCTGCCACTTTCTCCGCCTTACTGTCGCTGACCTGCACGAATAGCGACGATAACGGGATTGCGGCCGTGGATTTGCCGGCGTCGGCACCGACGAAAATCAGGGGATGTTATTGCGCCGTGTGCTTCGCGGCCCGACCTGGCGATATGCGCGGCGGTCCGGCCAATACGCCACATAGGACGCGGGCGGCCGAATTTCGATCACAGCGATTCGAAAGCGGGGTCGCGCGGCCCGCGCGGTGCGAATCTACGGGCGCGGACCGTAAGTATTGAGGAACAGCACCGGCCCTGCGCCGAAGACGCCTGCCTGGTCCAGCGAGAGCAGCGCGGCGAGCGCTTTGGCGGTGTAGACGGTCTCCAGGTGTAGTCCGGCCTGTGCGGCGCGCTGCTCGGCTTCGCGGGCGGCGGGTGTGGTGTGGCCGTAGCCGGGGCCGAGCCAGTCGGTGGTCATCGTGACGTCCTCGGGCCGCAGCCCGGTCGGCGCGAAGCGCGCTCCGCGGGCGCGCAGCAGGCGCTCGGTCCGTCCGGCGAGGCGGACGATGTGCTGTGCGTCGAGGGGGAGCGCGTCGTTGACGACGACGCCGACGACGCGCGTGCGCAGCCCGGCCAGCCGCAGGCCGAGTGCGAGGCCGGCGGCGGTGCCGCCGGATCCGACGGCGGTGACGATGTGCCGGGGCTCGGGGAGTTCACCCGCGGCGACCTGGGTCGCGAGTTCACACGCCGCCTCGACGTAGCCCAGGGCACCGACCGGCGACGACCCGCCCGCGGGCAGCAGGTACGGGCGCTTGCCCGCACTGATGCGGCGCAGATACAGCCACGGTGCCGCGAGGATCGTGCGCAGTTTGCTGTGTGTGAAATACAAAGTGGCGCCGGAGTTCTCCAGCCGCCGCAGCTGCGCGCGCACGTGGTCGTCGACCGGCTGGTCGACCAGGGCGAGCGCGGTTTCGATGCCGTGGGCGCGGCCGTACAAGGCCGTGGCGAGTCCCCAGTTGGTTCCGGTGCCACCGACCGTGAGGATGGTGCGCGCACCGCGTCGCCGCGCCTCCGGCAGCAGCCATTCCAGCTTGCGGACCTTGTTGCCGCCCCATCCGCCGTCGCCGTATCCGCTCTCGTCCTTGCACCACAGCTCGGCCGTGGTGCCGAGGTCGCAGCGGCGTACGGGCGTCGGGGCGGTGCCGAGGCGGACGAACGGCAGCGCGTCGGCTACCTCGGGAAAACGCTCGTGCAGCAGCGCGCCGGTCACGGCGTGATCGCCTCGGGGATGCCCAGCAGCGCCGCCTGGACCTCGTGCAGCCGGTCGACGTCGCCGCGGATGCCGGCGACGTTGTCGTTGTACAGGAACGCCTCGCCGAGCCGGACCAGTGCGTAGGCCAGCAGCGCCGGTTCCAGCGGCGGGGCGTAGCCGTCCTCCTCCGTGGCGCGGACGATCAGCTCCCGGACCGTGCCGACGACCAGCGGCTGGACCGGACCGTCGCTCGCGGTCAGGATGCGCAACCCGGACAGCGGCTCGTTCTCGAAGTAGCGCCGGAACGGTTCGTTGTCGGTCATCCAGCGGTTCACCCGGTACAGCACGTCCAGGATGCGGCGCCCGCCGGTGGAACGGCGGCGGGCGTCCGCGCGGGTGAGCAGCGCCTCGAACTCCCCGGCCAGGACCGCACCGAGCACCCCGTCGCGGGAGCCGAACCAGCGGTAGACCGACGCGCGGCTGAGCCCGAGCTGCCCGGCGATCGCCTGGATGTCCACGCGCTCACCGGACAGGAACGCCCGGCGAGCGAGCTCGATGACCTGTTCCCTGGTCGCGGAGGCCGGTCGGCCGGGAGGGCGGGTGGTCCGCTGACTGGAATCGATCACCGCAGAATGATACATCTTCGGTGCGGTGTATCGAAACGGGCTGTGTTCAGAACCAGGCGTCCTGCATCTGCAGGGTAGTCGTGTCCAGTCTGGCGAGCAGATCCAGTGCCGGTGCGGTCTTGGGCAATTCGAAACGGTAGAAGTATCGGGCCGCGTGCCGCTTGCCGTCGTAGAAGTCGCCGGTATGGTTCGCGGCGGCGCGGAACTGTTCGAGCCAGATCCAGGCCAGGACGGTATGCCCGAACGCTTCCAGGTACACCGAGCTGTTGGCCAGCGCGGCCTCGATGTCGCCGGAGGCGAACAGCCCCGCGGTCACCTCGACCAGCCGCCGCCACGCCGAATCCAGTTGTGCGGCAAGTTCGGCGGCCTCGCCGCCCGCCGCCCGCGCGGCGGTGATGGTGGCGTCGACCCTGGCACCGAGTGCGAGCAAGCCGGCGCCGCCCTGCTGGGTCACTTTGCGTCCCAGCAGGTCCAGGCCCTGAATGCCGTGCGTGCCCTCGTGGATCGGGTTGAGCCGGTTGTCCCGGTAGTGCTGCTCGACGTTGTATTCGCGGGTGTAGCCGTAGCCGCCGAGCACCTGGATCGCGAGGCTGTTGGCCTCCAGGCACCACTGTGAGGGCCAGCTCTTGGCGATCGGGGTCAGGATATCCAGCAGCAGGGTGATCGCACGGCGGTCCTCCTCGGAGTCGGCGGTGCGCTGCTCGTCGACCAGTCGCGCGCAATAGAGCACCAGCGCCAGGGCGCCTTCGGCATAGGACTTCTGCGCCAGCAACATGCGCTTCACGTCGGCGTGCTCGATGATCGGCCGCTGCGGTGCGGACGGGTCGGCGGGGAGCTTGGCGCGGCCCTGCGTGCGCGTGCGGGCGTAGTCGAGCGACTCGAGGTATCCGGTGTAGCCGAGCGCGGTGGCGACCAGGCCGACGCCGATGCGCGCCTCGTTCATCATGTGGAACATGTAGGTCAACCCGCGATGCGGCTCGCCGACCAGGTAGCCGACCGCGCCGGGCGCGCCGCCCGGCGTCCAGCGGCCCTCGCCGAAATTCAGCACGGTGTTGACCGTGCCGCGGAAGCCCATCTTGTGGTTGAGCCCGGCCAGGGCGACGTCGTTGCGTTCGCCGATCGCGCCGTCGTCGCCGACCAGGAAGCGGGGCACGACGAACAGCGAGATGCCCTTGGTGCCCGCCGGTCCGCCGGGAATCTTGGCCAGCACCAGGTGCACGATGTTCTCGCCGAGTTCGTGATCGCCGCCCGAGATCCACATCTTGGTGCCGAACAGGCGATACGTGCCGTCGCCCTGCGGTTCGGCGCGGGTGACGATGTCGGCCAGCGACGAACCGGCCTGGGGCTCCGACAGGCACATGGTGCCGAAGAAGCGGCCCGCGAGCATGGGCTCGACGAACTTCTCGACATGCTCCGGGCCATGGGCGATGAGCAGATTCGCGTTGGCCACGGTGAGGAACGGGTAGCCCGCGGTACCCGGGTTGGCCGCCTGGAACCAGGCGTAGCTCGCCTGCGCGACGGTCGCGGGCAGCTGTGCGCCGCCGAGCTCGTAATCCATTGCAGCCGAGGGCAGTCCCGCTTTGGCGAAGGCGGCCAGCGCCTGCCCGACCTCCGGGATGATGGTCACCCGTTCGCCGTCGAAGGTGGGTTCGTTGGCGTCGTTGAGCTTGTTGTGCGGCGCGAAGTACTTGGTGGCGAGCTGCTCGCTGAGGTCGAGCACGGCGTCGAAGGTTTCCCGCGAGTGCTCGGCATACCGCGCGCGCTTGGTGAGCCCCTCGACGTCCAGCCATTCGTAGAGCAGGAAATCGAGATCGCGCCGGGACAGCAAGGTCGACCGCATCAGCCCGTCCTTTCGAGACATGTTCGACTTACTGTATCTTACGGATCGGACGCCGGGCGTAGGACCGGTATTCCCCGCCTGATGCAGGCCGAGGTCACTCGGCGAGATCTTGCCGGAACCGCCGAGCGCATCGCACACCGCTTCGGTCGTGCCACCGACAGGCCGAACTCCAGCGTGACCGCGGCGCCCGGTGCTCCGCGATCGACTGTCATCCCGCGGTCCCCAGCAATCCGCGTTCCCGCGCGATCGCCGCCGCCTCGGTGCGGCTGGACGCGCCGAGCTTGGTGAGGATGCGCGAGATGTGCACGCCCGCGGTGTTGGCGCTGATGAACAGCTCGGCCCCGATCCGACGGTTGCTCGCGCCTGTTGACACCAGCCGTAGCACCTCGAGTTCCCGCGGAGTGAGGCCCGCGGTGCTCGCGGGTTGGGCCGTGGCCGGCCGGTCCCCGGCGTCGGCGAGCACGATCCCGGCGCGGTCGGCAAGCTGCCTGGCTTGCTCGGCGAGTGGCGCCGCCGCCAATTCGTCCGCCAGCTCGAGAACGGATCGCAGTGCGTCGCGCGCTGCCGTGCGATCGCCCGCGGCAAGTTCCGCTTCCCCGGATTCGAGCAGACTGCGCGCCAGCTCGTACGGCTGACGCAGGGTGCGCCAGGAAGAGACCGCCGCGGCCCAGTCGGCGGCACGGCCACTGCGCACCGCGTGGCAGGAATTTCGGTATGCGGCGTCGACCGCGGTGGTCACCGGCAGCTTTGCCGTGACGGAACCGAGAACCATCGGGGCGCAACGCGTTCGGGCGACCGCGTCGGCCAGCGCCCACGCCTCGTGATGGTGCGCGCCCAGATCGTCGGCGGCCAACGTCGCCGCGCCGATCTCGGCGGCGCGCTGCGGGTTGCCCGCCGCGCGGGCGATCTCGGATTGCACGGTGTGCAGCCGGATCTGGTATTGCCTGGCCCACTTGCGATCTCCGAGCAAGGGCTGCGCGGTCGCCGCGCTCGTCGCCGCGGCGTCCGCGTCACCCCGCGCCAGCATGATTTCGGCATGGCACAGCAGCAGCGCGGCGGTGCTCAACGGCGGCAACCGCTCGGTCAGCGATTCGTCGATGAGATCGAGTGCCTCGTTCCAGCGACCGAGGGCGGTGAGCGCCTGAGCCCATTTGACCAGCAGGATCGGTGCGGCCTCGGCGAATCGATAGGTCTCGTGCGCGGCCCGCAGCCCCTGCTGGATCGCGGCGATGGCGGCCTCGTTGGCGCCTGCCGACACCAGCAGCGCCGACTCCCACAGCACCACGGTCAGCAGCGTCACCGGATCTCCCGCGGCCTTCGCGGCGGCGTGCGCCCGTTCGAAATGCGCCATGGCGACTTCCCGACGATCCGCGGTGGCCAGCCCGAGATACGCGTAAGCGCGCGCGGCCAGCGGCTCGGCCCCCAGCTGTTCGGCCACCTCGACGGCGGCGCGCGCATCGTTCTCGGCGGCAGCCGCCGCACCGCTGAACACGCGCGTCGCGGCGAGTTCGGCGAGCACCTCGCCGCGCAGCAGGCTCGGCCGGTCCGGCGGGAGGTATGCCAGCGCCGCGAGCAGGTCGTCTTCGCCACCGCTGCTGCTCTGATTGCGCAGTCCGGCGCGGTAGTGATGCAGCCGGGCGGCGCGCTCCGGGTCGGTGGCCGCATCGAGGGCCGACAGCGCCTCGTCCGCCGCCGTGATCCCCCGCTCGACGACGCCGCCGCGGTAGCACGCCGCCACGACTGCTTCTACGACATCGATCCGGTCGGCGTCCACTCGGCGCGCCGCTTCCGGCACTCGATCCCACAGTTCGAGTACCTGGTCCAGGTGCCGCACCTGCACGCGTTGTGCGCCGACGCTCTCCGCGTTCGCCGCCGCATCCCACGCGGCCTCGAGTGCCAGCGGCAGCTCACCGGCGGCATACGCGTGGTAGGCCAGCTCGCCGGAGGGGCAGTGGTCCGAGTCGCGGTTCCGGCACGCGAGCAATGCGCGGGAAAGTGTGGTGTGCAGTCTTTTTCGTTCGGCCGGTAGGAGGTCGCCGTAAACGGCATCGCGGATGAGGACGTGCCGGAACTCGTAGCCGGTGTCGGTGGGCACCAGTAGCTGCTGGCCGACCAGCTTGTGCAAGGCTGCGGTGAGCGCGTCCTCGCCGAGATCGGAGGCGGCAGCCAGCAGGGAGTGCCGGACCGGTGACCCTGCCGCCGCCGCGAGCCGCAACACCGACGCGGCCTGATCGGGCAGGTCGGACAGATACCCGAGCAGAAGCTCCGACAGCTCGGCGGGCGTGGCCTCGGGTGCGGGACCGAGTGCCTCGACGAACAGCGGAATGCCCTTGCTGCGCTCGAAGACTCGCGCGATCGTCCCTGGTTCCGGCTCCCCGCCGCGCAGCGCGGCCAGCTGCCTGCCCACCTCGTGCCTGGTCAGTGGCGGCGGAGTAAGCAGGCGGACACCCTGGTCGCGGCGCAGGCCCGCGATCAGCTTGCGCAGCGGTCCGGAATCGGCAGGCCGGTAGGTGCCGACCAAGAACAAATCTCCTCCGGCGAGGTTTGCCACCAGGAAAGCGAGCAGTTCCAGGCCGGCCTCGTCGGCCCAATGCAGATCTTCCAGCACCACCACCAGGGGTTTTGTCATCGAGAACTGTTCCAGCACGGTCAGGATCTCACCGAACAACCGGATCCGGTCGGTTTCGGGCTCCGCCGCGCCCGCCCGTGCGGCCAGTTCGGGAAGCCAGCGCGCCAGCGCGGGTTCGGAGACCGGAAGCAGCGCCGCGAGTCGTTCCACGCCCTGCTCTCGCAGCAGTGCCCGCATGACCGCCACGAACGGTGTGAACGGCAGCCCCTTCGCGCCGAACTCCGGACACCGTCCGGACAATACCGCCGTGCGGGCGCCGAGCCGCGTCGTGAACTCCGCGACCAGCCGGGACTTGCCGATGCCCGCTTCACCGCCGACCAGCACGGTATGCACCGCCGGATCCCGATAGGCGTCCTGCAATGCCGCGAGTTCGGCGGCCCGCCCCACGAAGGCGCCGCATACGGGAAGGCTGACCACGGCGCGATCATGCCCGTACCGAGCGCTCGGCGCCAGCCGCGAGTGGCACACCACGGAGAGCTCTTCTCGGCCGATGCCGCAGTGGTGTGCCACTCGCGGGTTCGGTGCCGGTGGAGCCGTGTGCGGAATAACGAATTCTCGTGATTCGGCGGCCGCCTCTTTACCCGAAGTATCGAGGGTATGACGAACACCGAGATTCGACCCTTCCGTATCGACATCCGGCAGGCTGACCTGGACGATCTGCGCCTGCGCCTGGCCCGCACCCGTTGGATCGACGATCTGGCCGGTACCGGCTGGGAACGTGGTGTGCCGACTGCCTACCTGAAGGGTCTGGCCGGCTACTGGGCCGAGAAGTTCGACTGGCGCGCGGCGGAGGCCGAGCTGAACGCCTATCCGCAGTTCACCACCACCATCGCCGGACAGAACGTGCACTTCCTGCATGTGCGCTCGGCACAGGACGACGCCACCCCGTTGCTGCTGCTGCACGGTTGGCCCAGTTCGGTGGCCGACTTCCGCGATGTGATCGGTCCGCTCACCGACCCGGCCGCCCACGGCAACCCGGACGCCCCCGCCTTCCACCTGGTCATCCCGTCGCTGCCCGGCCACGGTTTCTCCGGTCCGCTCACCGAGCCCGGCTGGAACGACGGCCGGATCGCCGCAGCGCTCGCCGAGCTCATGGCCCGCCTCGGCTACGACCGCTACGGCGTGCACGGCGGCGACCACGGCGCCTTCATCGCCCCGGCCCTGGGGCGGATCGACACCGAGCACGTACTCGGTGTGCACGTCAACGCGCTGGTCACCTTCCCGACCGGGGATCCCGCCGACATGGCCGCGCTCACCGACGCGGAGAAGGCCCGCCTCGGCGCGATGAAGAAGTTCCAGGACGACGGCTCGGCCTACATGAATCTGAAGGGCTCACGTCCGAACACCATCGCCCAGTTGCTCGCCGATTCCCCGGCCGGCCAGCTCGGCTGGATCGTGGAGAAGTACCGCGAGTGGACCGATCAATCCCACGACCTGCCCGAACAGGCCGTCGACATCGATCGCCTGCTGACCACGGTGAGCATCTATTGGTTCACCGATACCGCCCGCAGCGTCGCGAACCTCTACTACGAGCGCTTCCACGATGCGACCATGTTCGCCCCGAAGCCGAAGGGCACCGTGCCGACCGGCGTGGCGGTGTTCAAGGACGGCGACTACGCCATCCGCCGCTTCGCCGAGCGGGCACACACCATCACCCACTGGTCGGAGTTCTACTCCGGCGGGCATTTCCCGGCGCTGGAGGCGCCGGACCTGCTGGTCGGCGACGTCCGCGAGTTCTTCCGCACGCTCTGCTGAATCAGTCTCGCCGCTCCCACCACGGCGTCTCCGTCTCGTTCGCGATCCGTTGGTAGGTGGCGTCGCCAACGGTCCGGCGCACTATCTCGAGGAACTGGTCGTCCGGCAGCAACGCCCGGACACCGCTCATCACGGTCATGTCGCCGTCGTCGTACTCCTCGATATCCCTTGCCAGGACCTCGACCAGTTCGGGGTGCCGTTCCTGCTGCAGCAGCAGTCCCGCCAGGGTGGACCGGGCAAAGTGCCGCTCCAGATCGTGTGCGGGGGAGGAACCTTCGTTGAGCGAAAGCGAATGGAGCAGCCAAGTCTCGGCGGCGTCGCCCTCCTCGCGCTCGAGGGCGTCGCCGCCGAGCTTGCGGTAGCAGATCGCGCTCTCGAACGTCGACGGGCATTCCCGCGCCGCGAGTTCCAATCCTTGACTCCAGCTCCAGGATTCATCCACCTGTGCGTACCGGTCGGACAGATCCGCGAGTGCGTCGACCAACCTGAGCGTCATGGGATAGTTGTCCCGTTGTGCGTTGATCACGAATGCTCGGATTCCCGCTTCCATGGCAAGGCGGGGTTCCTGCGCCTCGGTGGCCAGGTCCGCGAGGGCGACAGCGGTTTCCACGGCCGCGCCCCAGTGCTCGCGCTCCACTGATTCCTCGTGTGCCCGGTGAAAGTGGTCCCACGCGTTCGACAGGTCGCCTTCCGCGTGCAGCACGCGGCCGATCAAGACATCGACCCGGTAAGGCGAATCCAGCCTCCGCAGGCGACGGTTGAGCAGATCGTCGAGCAGCGCACGGGCGTCGGGCACCCGGTCGTCCTCGAGCGCCCGCGTGATTTCGTGCTCCACCGCGTCGACGACGAAATCGCCCTCACCGATGACCCGAGCGAGATTCTGCATGCGTTGCGCCCGTTCCGAGGTATCCGAACTGGTCAACTCGAGTTCTTCGGAGAACGCGAGGGTGGATTGCAGCACCAAGGCCGCGAGCGCGTGCGCTTGGATGCTCTCGAAGATCGCGCGAGCCTCGTCGAGTTGATCTCGCACCTGCGCGCGATCTTCCGGCGTTTCGGCTTCGTCGCCCATATGGAGCGCGGTGAAGAACAGCAACATGCCGCGCGAGGGCAGATTGCCCGTCTTGTCCACGATGTCCGACAGCGCTTGGAGAGTGGACAGGAATGCGTCGTGATCATCACCCTCGATCGCGTTGATCGCCATGAGGCGCAGGATCTCCCCCTCGAACAGGGCACTCCCGCCCGTCGAGGCGAGCAGGTCTAGTGCGGTCTGTAACACCCGGGCCGCCTCGAAGGTGTCGCCCTGGAAGTTGAGCTCCACACCCGCGACGAAAAGCTTGACCGCCTGCACCGCGGGGTGGGCCGCGCTGTTTCCGTACCTCTCCGCCCGGGCGACCCATTCTCCGGCGGGAACGTCGTCCGCATCGGCGAACGACTGCATGGCCAGGGAAAGGCAGAGAAACGCGGACAAGGTGTCGCTGCCGATCAGCTCGGCCATATCCAATGCGCGGCGATACCATCCGGTTGCTCCGCGAAAGTCCCCTCGCTGCTTCGACAGGTCTCCGAGCAGGAGCAAGCTACGAGTTTCCGTCATACCGTCACCGATTCTCGCGGCCTGTAGCCGTGCCCGGCGCAGCGTCTCTTCGGCGAGGTCGATCTTCCCGCCTACCAGCTCGACGCTACCGGTGAGAAAGGTCGCCGCCGCTACATAGAACGGCATCGGGAAATCGCTCGACAGCTCTGTCGCGCGTCGGGCAGCCCGCTCCGCGTCGGCCGTGTTGCCGCGCATCAGGTGCACGGAGCCGAGCTGAAGCACCGCCATGAGTTCGGCTTCCGCGCCGACGATCTCGAGGAATCCCCTCGACTCCGGGAGTGCCCTCGACCTGGAATCGGCCCCGTAAGCGACCGTCTGGGCGAGCGACTGCACGCGTTGCAATCCCGACGCCGATCGACGCGAGGTGTCCGCTCGCCCGGCCAATTCCAATGCCTGACCGGCCAACCGCAAGACTCCGTCGAAATCGCCGGCCTCCCCGGCCACCGTGCTCGCCAGCGCACATCCGTAGGCCTGCAGGACGAGGTCTTGTTCGCCCTCGTTCTGGGCGAGGCTGTCCTCGATCAGTTCGATCGCCGCCGCGTGGTCACCGGCGCGCTGGAGGTAGGCGGCGACGACCAAGGAGCAGACCGCTTCGAGAATCGGATCGCCGGTTTCTCGCGCTACCTCGATCGCGCGGCGGCCTTGGGCAACGGCTTCCTGCGGCCTGCGCAAGATGCTGTACGCGGTACTGGCGGACAGGAGTGCTCCGCACCGTTCCGTGGCGGGGGTGCCGGCCCGGCGAATCAAGTCCCGGGTCAGCAGGATCACCTTCTCCGCGGCATCCGGGGTTCCTACGCTGAACAACGCGAGGACGAGTTCGTCCACCACCTTGGACGCCGCGTCCGGGCTGTCACCGCACAAGAGATGGTAGTGAATCTCATCGACGCAGGTCGCGTCGGACAACTCGAAGTCGTCCTCGTCCATCCGCCGATCTTCCCGCCACCGCCAATAGTTGGCCGCACGAAGGTGCGCGCGCCGGACGCCCTGGTTGCTCGCCTCCGTGAGAAACACCTTCACGGCATTCGGCACCGAATACACCTGGTTGTCGCCGTCCGGATCGAAACCGCTGTAGACCAGACTCCAGCTGAGCGCTGTTCGGAGCGCTCGCTCGCGCTGCTGCTCCAGCGGCGTGCGCCTACCGGCGGCGGGCTGCGTCATCGTGACCGTATGCGCGTGCGGCCGCTCCGCCGTGAGGAGGACGTCATCGACCGTCTCCGGGGCATCCTCCGCTGCCTGCCAATTCAGACCGACTCGGTCCACCGGCATCCGATAGACCGTGAGGCCGTGCACCAGTCGGCCGACCGGGTCGTCCGCGGTCCACCGCGCCACCACCCGGTCGAGCTCGCTGTCCACACCGACTTGCCGAAGTGCCAGATCCACCGCTTCGTCGACCGACACCTCGGAACTCGCGAGGAATTCGTCGATCCGCCGCAGCGCACCGGCGTGTCCACCGACCCAGTCGATGGACGCGCGGTTTCTCGGGTTGCGAGCCAGCGCCTCGGCGATGGCGGGCAGATCGAGGATCAGTTTGGCGGTCTCGGCGTTCGACAGTGGGCCCAGGAACCGCTGGTGCAGCCGCACGAACGATCCGGCGGCCGCGGACAGAGCCTTACGGCTGGTGATGATCAAGCCGGCATTTCTACCGCAGCTCGTCCAATGCTCGATGAATTCCGATGTTTCGGCATCCAAGCGGAAGTCCGAACTCGCGTCTTCGGTCAGGTTCGCATCCACACCGTCGAGTACCAGGGTAATCCGCTGTCGCGAAAGGACTTTGGACTGCATGCCGCCGAGCCTCCTGCGCCAGCCGTCCGTCGGATCGTCGTCCCGGGCCCAGGAGATGAAGGCTTCCCGGTGCGGTCCGCTACACAATTGGCCCCAGATGGAGTCGAGGATCCGGTCGGGGGAGTGATGGTCGGTGACCCAGGCGACATGGCCGGCGTCGGTGCCGAGGAGGCGAACGGTCTCACGAGCGAGTGCCGTCTTGCCGATTCCACTCAAGCCGGACACCACCACCCAAGGGTGGGGCGACGTCACTATGCCCACCAGTCCACGGAGTTCCGCACGGCGCCCGACGAAGTCAGGGCGACCGCCCACCGTACCGGGACGGGTCTGCGTCGCTTTCGCCAGCAACAAGCTTCGGCGTGGACGACTCGTATCGTGTGGCGCGAAGACCGTCGGGATGACCCACTCCGCGGCCAGCCGTGCGTTCGCGGGGTCGTCGGCGAATCGCTGGGCGAGTTCTCGTCGCGTCCGACAGAAGGTGTCCACCGGATCGCCGGTGGGATCCGCGGCCACCGCGCGGTAGAACTGGTGCGCCAGCGCGGTGGAAAACCGATCCGACACCTCGTCGGTCATGGCTACGGCGCCCGGCGCGCCGTGCGCGACCAACGAGGCCGCCAGCGCGGACGCCGCGTCCGAAGCATCGGCGCCGACCGTGCGCGCCGCGCGTCCGGTATGACAGGCCGACAGCATCAAGAAGGGCACCGCCCGGCCTTCGGGCAGGATGCGGGCGATGACACCGTCGGCGTCGATCAGGTCGTCATCGCCGGTCGCGGTCTCCAGACACAGATACCCCGGGATGCCGTGCGAGGAGATATGCAGAATGTCTGTCGGCCGCTCGGCCAGTGCCGCGCGGATCGCGTCTGCCGTCCCCCAATTGAGAATCTCGACATCGATCGCACCGGAGTCGATCGCCGGGGACAAGGCGGCCAGCACGTGCTCCAGCTCGGCTTCGTAGTTCAGCAACGATCCCCGCCCGTTCTCCGGTGAGGCGATCGCCACCACGATTCGAAAGCGGGTCGGCCGGTCCACGCTCGATGTCTCCGCGTCCGCCACCGCCGCGGGCGTCGTGCGCGTCACACCACGGTGCACGAATACCCCCGGGTGCAACCCCAACGGCTCGCGTGGCGTATGGCGCTCGGCGGCGTCCGGCAGGACGAGGGCTTCCCAGGGAAGATGGCTGAGCCGAGCCGATTCCGTCTCGATCGACAAATGGAACTCGTGGCCGAGCGTCGCCGCCTCGGCGAGCGTCGCCGCCAGCGCCACCCCGGCCTGTCCGTCCAGGAACGACTCACCCAGCGCCGTGCCGACCTCATGGATCAGGCTGGGACGGACCGAGTGCCGGGCGCGTTGCTCGGTCAGTTCGGCCAGCAACGAAGCCGCCTCGAGGGTCAGGCCGCCGACACTGTGCCGAAAAGTCGCATTGCCGGTATCCAATTGGACGAACGAATCTTCGATCCGCAGGACAGCCGCTGCCCGTGAGACGGAATTCGCCCGGCTGCTCGACTCGACCGACATCGTGCCGCCCCCTCCGTGAATCAATTGCGGCCGAACGGCTCGACACACAGTCATGCCGCGCTGCCATGTTCTCCATCGCATTGCTCGGGATGAACGTTTCATCGCCGCAACTATGTATCGCGGACCGCGCCGCCGTGTCACACTCTTCGAGTGCCCAATGATCCCATGGACGGTCCGGCCCAATCGGTGAGAATTATTCGCGGCCAAGTCTATTACTTGCCCGACGGGGCCGACGCGACGGTGGATTCCAACTGGATTCCCTACGGTCAGGTTCCCGATCTCGGCCCGATCGAGGTGACGAAGTCGCTGGACGACGCCCGCGATGGCACCGAGTCCTCCAGATGACCGGCACCGACGGCGGTGCGTCTGCTGACCGATTGCCCTCGCCCCTCGACGCGATCGCCGACATGCGCGCGGTCGCCCGATGGACGGTGGGTGCGGCCGCCGCCATCGGAGCGTTGCTGATCGGCACGGCGCCGCTCGCCGCACTGGGCAGACTGCACGGGACGTGGCATATCACCGCGGCGGTGGTGGGGCTCGCCATCGCGCTGATGGCCGTGTGCTGGGCGATCTGGGTGACCAGCGACGCGCTGACGCCGCCGGTCAGCACGTTGATGGACTTGGACGATCGCGAGATGACGCACCTGGCCGGGCTGGTCCGGCTCATCGCGCGGTCGCCCGAGAATTTCTTCGGCCCGAACGGAACGCGCGTGGCGGACCTGCAGCAGCAGTCCGAACTGCATCAACGCATCGCCGGCGAGGTCGCCCGTGCGATGGCCGTCGAGGACAGGCCGCACGAGCGTGCCCTGCTGGAACTCGCGTTGCAGGACGCCAGGGCCAATATCGCCTACTACCGTGGGCTCCGGACCAGGTTGTTGGCTTTGATCCACGCTTGGCACGTCCGGCATCTGTTGCGCAGAGCGCGCATTCACACACTCATCGCTGTCCTGATCGCGGGGGCCGGGGCGTGCGCGTACCTGATCGCCACGGTGGACAGCAAGCCCGCTGAACAGCCGAAACCTCGAGCCGTCGAGCAACTGGTCGGCGGGGGTCCTACCGCGACCATGGCGGCTGCCGACGCGTAGAGCGTCGTCCACCGCGAAGGCGAGAAACCCGTTCTGGGTGGACAAGAACCTCCCGCAGCCGATGTCACGTGACGCGCAAGCGGATGAAAAGTGCTATGGCTGAACGCTTCCGAGTGGATCGCTCGCACATCGGCCTGTCGGCAAGATCTGGTACGCGATCCGGCGATCGCCGCATGATTCGACCCGGCATCGCAGATTTTCGCGAAATCGAGCACCGCCGAGATGAATCGAGGCAGGTTCTGCTTCCGCTGCCGCCGATTGTGTGCTGATCGATCGCCGGCAGGTCACTGATGGGTGGGTAAATTGCATGCACACCGGTCGGTTGGGAAAGGTGCCACCTAAGGTGGAAAGCAAACTGTCCGATGGTTTCCACCCCCGGGAAGAATGGGTCGTTAATTGCCCGATCGGTTTTCCGTGAAATTGCGGGAGTCGTGTCAGGCTGGGGTACGATTGCTTCGTGCTTCTCTCGCGGTAGCGGGTGGCACAGTCATTCGGGGAGATCAGTTTCAACATACTGCCCGGGATGTTTCCCGGTTTATTTTCGTGCTTCGCGCCGCCGCATGCTCGGCGTCGAGCCATTCAAAGTGACGAGAATTGTCGATGCAACGTATTCAAGGATCGCGTGCCGCGCGAGGGTGGCGGGTGCGGTGGGTCCATCTGCTGTGGCCGGCCGTCGTTCTCCTACTGTCGGCGCCCCTCCTGGTCGGCTGGAAAACCACGACCGAGCACACCTCCACGGTTCTGGTCGTCGGTCTACGCGACGAAGGCGCCCACCTTGATCTCGACGAACAGCTCCGGCAGGAAATGAACTTCTCGGGGCCGATTCTGGTCGTGGCTGAGCCGCAGTGCTTCCCGCCTCTGCTCTGTCCGCCCGCGGCTTACTATCAGCCGCTCGGCTCGTGGGCGGCCGGTGACGGCTCCGTGGCGATCGGTCCACACGGAGACCGCCTCTACCACGTGACGATCACCCGGCGAGACTTCGGCTGGTGGCCCGCCCTGGGCACCGCATTCTTGATACCGCTCGTCGTGGCGCTCGTGTATTTCGGTGCCGAGTGGGTGCGAGTGCACGCAGGTCACTCCAGTACCCGGCGGGTGGCCGGTGAGCGCGGGATCGAGCCACGGTCCGGCGGCGGGCACGGCGCAGCCCCCAACGGTCGCCGCTCGACGGAGGTCGGCCCCGAACCGCAAGCGACACCATGGCTGAAGGGCAGGCAAGCGGTGCATCCGCCGCCGACCGCGCACGCCGTGCGCACGGCGGATCTACCTGCCCCACACGCGCCGCGCACGGCGGACCTTCCTGCCACGCGAGAGGCGCCCCGCGCCGTTGTCCCGGTCCATGTGGACGCCTCCGGCCTACCCGAGATAGCGGAGCTCTTCGCCGAAGGCGGCCACCGGGGCACCGCCCGCACCCATATCGACGCCGCCGGCGGCTATGCCGAGTTCGGTGAGTTGGTCCTCTGGGTCGACAATGCCCGCCCGGATTCCGTCACCGGCGTACCGGGCGACGTCGTGCAGGTGATTCCGGTGGCGCGAAACGCATTCCGGCGCTGACGCAAGTACCCATCCCTTGAAAAACCGAGGTTAATGTCATGACCCAACCCCCTGGCTCCGGAATCGATGCGCTGCCGGTGCAGCCTGCGAAGAGCAGGATCCTGATCACCCTGGTCGTGGATACGTCGTATTCGATGATCGAGGAGAACCGCATCGGCGAACTGAACCAGGCCCTGGCGACCTGGCGGACCGAACTGCTGAAGGACGATCACGTCCGCAGACAGGGCGAAATCGCTTTGATCACCTTCGGCGACGGAGGGGTTCAGGCGGTCGACCCGAGCGGCCGGACCGCCGGTGCGGCGCCCCAACCTTATGTGCCGGTGGCGCAATTCAGCCCTGCGCCACTGAAAGCCGGTGGCGTCACGCCGATGGTGGAGGGGCTGCAGTACGCGTTCCAGCTGATGGCCGCCCGCAGGCAGGAACTGCGCCTGAGCGGGCATCCGCTGAGCAGCAGGCCCATGGTGTACATGATCACGGATGGCGTCCCCACCGACAGCGCCGGGCACCGAACGGAACGGTGGCGCGATCTCGCGCCCGCGATCCGGCAGCAGGAGAACGGCAAGCACCTGCTCTTCTTCGCCCTCGGCGTAGCGGGCGCCGACCAGGACGTGCTGGCCGGCCTCGCGCCCAACTCCTGGCGCTACCTCGCGGATGTCAGTTTCACCGAGATTCTCCGGTTCGTCTCCTCCAGCATCGAGTCCGCCGCCGGAGCGTCCAGGTCGGAGCCGGCCGAGACGGTGTACGCCCGCGCCAACGAGCAGGCGACCAAGATGTCCCGGATCGATAGCTGGATCCAGAATCAGGGCTGACCATGCGAAGTGAATGCATGCGGGGGGCGGGGACGATATGGACCGCCGTCACCTCGACGGTGACCGGGCCGGGCCACGTGAAGGACGGACTGCCCAATCAAGATCGGCACCTGGTCCGCTCGATCAACCCGGGGTGTTCGGTGTTCGCGGTCGCGGATGGAGCAGGTTCGCGTCGCCGTTCGGACCAAGGCGCGGAGTTCGCCGTCGGTGCGGCGTCGGACGCGGCGCAGTATGTCTTCGGCGCCGGGATGCCGAGCGGATTCAGCGCTTGGTCCGCGGCGCTGCCGATCTTCCAGGCCGAGTGCCTGGACCGTTTCGATCGCAGCGTGGCCGAGACAACGCAGCGGATTCACGCCGAGCATCCGGAAGAGTCCCAAGCGGAGATCCGCGCGTCCTTCGCGACCACCTTGCTGGCGGTAGTCGCGCAGCCGCCGTACTTCCTGTACGTCAGCGTCGGCGACTGCTTCCTGGTCGTCGACCGCAGGCCGGGCGGCCCGCGGCTCGTCGTGACCGAGCGCGAACGCGAGAACACCGGTATGACAACCTTCCTCACCTCGGCGAACCGAGAGGACCGCCTCCAGAGTCACGTGCTCGTGGATGACCGCATCACCGCGATGGCCGTATGCTCCGACGGGCTGCAGGAGGGGATGCTCGAGATCGCCGGCGGTCTGCACTACCAGGCCCCTCCGGATTTTCGCCGATACTTCGAATATTTCGGCCGCCCTGGCGCAGCCGACGGTGAGCTGGAGAGCTATCTGAAGTCAGCGCAGTTCGCCGTGACCTCCACCGACGACAAGACAGTCGTGCTGGCCGTGCGGCGGTCCGCTTGCTCGCAGCGGGTCGACGTGCACGACGATGCGCAGGTGGGACAGTGAGTTTCTTCATTCCCGGCGGACGCCGGGTCACGCTGCAGCCGAACAACTTCGGCGGCGGCGCCGAGGGCCTCGTGTACGGGCTCGACGGTACCTCGGATTTGTGCGCCAAGATCTACCTCGACCAAGGCGAACCCACCAGGGCGCGCAAGCTCGCCGCCCTGCGCCGAACCATCCCGGCGGCCTGGGAAGGTGACAACGCCGAGCACCTGCACGTGGCATGGCCTCGCGAAGTGCTCCACGACCACGCGGGCGCTACCGCGGGCTTCCTGATGCCGCTGGTCCAAGGTAAGTCGCTGACCACGTTGTTCGATCCCGGTCAGCGGATCGAGGCCGTCGACGATCCCACCTGGCGGGTACTGGTCGCGGTGGCGGCCCGGGCCGCGCGGCTGTTGGCGATGCTGCACGGGGTGGGGATCGTCGTCGGAGACGTGAGCCCGACGAACATGTTGGTGTCCCGATCCGGCCACGTGACGCTGATCGATTGCGACGCCGTGCAATTCACCGATCCACGCAGCGGTGAATTGTTCCGGTGCACGAAGGTCACGCCGGAATACGCACCGCCCATGGCGGCGAACGGGCAGACGCTCACACCGAGCCACGACAACTTCGGTCTCGCGGTTCTGGTGTGCCAGTTGCTGATGGAAGGCGACCATCCCTTCGAAGGGGTGCCCGTCGACCCGGATACGCCCGACTTCGCGGCCGCGGAGAATATTCAGCAGCAGAACAACCGCCTCCTCTTCCCGGAGCGGTTCGTCACCGTACCCGGCGCCGCACCGGTGGAACTACTGCCGCCCGAGGTGCGGGAGCTGGCCATGGCCTGCTTCGGCAACGGCCACCGAGACCCAACGGCGCGGCCGACCGCGCAGGCGTGGGCGGACGCGCTCGACCGAGCGGGCTTCCAGTTGATGGGGTGCCGGGAGAACGAGCGGCACGTGTACCACAGCTCGCTGTCGGAATGCGTCTGGTGCGGCATAAGCCGGGCCGGCTTCGGGGAACACTATCCGGCAGCGGGGATTCCGAAAGTCGTCATCCCGCCTCCCACTGCGCCGATCGTCAGTCCGACCACGCAGCGACCGTCGGTCAAGATCGCGCCGACCGCGAAGCCGCCACGACCTCGCCCGCGCCCGCCCGCACCGGACCCGACCAGCACACCGAAGCCTCGACCGACCGTACCTTCTGCGCCGAGTTCCGGTTCCACAGCATTGGGCCTGGCCGCGAAGGTGATGCTCTTCGCTCTGGCGGTCCTTCTGGTCGCTATCGCGATCGCGTCGTATCGATGAGCACCGCCGAGTTCGTCGTGGTGGCCGAGACCCACCCTGCGTGCCGAACGCTGGGACCGGGGACGCGATTCGCGGTCTGGGTACAGGGTTGCCCACTGTCCTGTCCGGGGTGCGTCAGCCCGCAGTGGATACCGTTCGAGGGCGGCAGCCGCGTGGCCGTGGCCGATCTCGCCGCCGACATCGTCGCTTCCGGGGCTGACGGATTGACGCTCTCGGGTGGCGAGCCGTTCGCTCAAGCGGCGGCACTGGCCGCGCTGATCCGGGCGGTGCGCCGGGAACGCGACCTGTCGGTCATGTGCTTCACCGGCTTCACCCTGCGGCACCTCCGCAACAGGGGCGACAGCGCCGTCGAGGAGCTTCTCGGTCAGATCGATTTGCTCGTCGACGGGCCGTACGTCGCGGCCGAACACGGGGATCTGCGCTGGCGCGGGTCCGCCAATCAGCGGATCCGTCAGCTGACCGCGCGCCACGCGGCCGATCTCGACGGCCCCGACCGCAGCGCGGGGCTGCAAATCGAGGTCCTCGGTGACGGGACCGTCCAGTGGCTCGGAGTGCCCGCGGTAGCGGACTTCCGCAGCCGATTCGAACATGCGCTGAAGATGGCGCCGTTGCACGAAGGAAGCGAGAGAGCCCGGTGAGCAGGTCGCCGAAATACAGCACGGTCACGGCCGATGCCGAACGGCAGCGTCGGCTGGAACGCGAACGACAGGAGCGCGAACGCGCGCGACAGGCCGAGCAGGCGCGACGGGCCGAGGAGGCGTTGGACGCGGCACGGGCCCAGACGGCGCGGCGACTGGCGACGCTGGCCGACGCCTGTGCGGCATTGGGGGAGGAACCCGGCGCGGAAGCATCGGATGTCGCGCCGGTGAATGCCGCCCTGGATCGTGCTAGGTCACTCCTGGCCGCCGCGAGCACGATGAAAAAGCTCGACAAGGCCGATCAAGCGGTCACCGCCGCCGAAGTACTGCGTGCCTCCACATCCGCGGAGATTCTCCAGCGCGGCAGGCGGACCGGCGCCGAACAACTGGAGACGTTGCGGGAGATGCTGAATCAGAACGATACTCGGCAGCGTCAGCGGTTCGACTCGGACGGTGCGACGCGCAGCGAGGCGGCCGTCGCCGAATTGAGTGGATTTCTTCAGCGTGACGACCTCGCGTCGTTCCTCGCGGTAGCCGGCACGGCCATCGCCACAGTCCGAGCCCACCATTCGGCGGTCACCCAGCGTGCGGCCGCGCACGCGGAACAGGTCCGCGCAGCGAGTGCCGCCGAGCACCAGTTGGCCGGGCGCATCCGCGCTCTCGCAGGTGAGGCGGCCGCAGCGCGAATCCCGTCGCAGGACATCACCATGGCGGGGGAGGCGCTGGCAGAGGTCCGGGCGTATCTGGACCGGGACGAACCCGACCGGGCCGCGGAGCTCGCCGATCGGTTGACGGGGCGTCTGGTGGCGGTCGAGCGCGACCTCGATGCCGCCATCGAACGCTTCACCGAGCGCCGCGAGATGCTCGGCGCGATCCTCGAGGCCCTGCCCGGACTCGGCTTCGCCGTCGATTCCTCGTCGCTGGAATCGGGTGCGGACGGCAGTGTGGCGCTGCGTGCCCAGCCTCGTCGTGGCGATCCGCTGCTCGTGGTCGTGCAAGACGACGAGCAGCGGGAACATCGCGTCAACTACATCCGGGAGGGAGCCGACGAAGAGATCGCACTCGACGGCCGCTCCTGCGGGAGCTTGCGCGATCTCGCGGAGGCGCTGAATTCGTCGTTGCGGCACAACGGCTTCGATACCAGTGTGGTGTCCTGGGATGACGGCGGATCGCCTCGGACGCCGGGCGCCGCGCGGCGAGGAGCGGCCGAGGAGAACACGCGGCAGGCGGGAAGGTCGTCGTGACCGCGCCGACGCAACCGGTGGCGACCTGGTTCGCCCGAGTCTTCCACGAGGTCCGCCGTGGTCGTCACCTCGTCTTGCACGGAAACGTGGACGACCTCGTGCTGTGGGACGACGAATTCCACCCGGTGGATATCGCGTTCCCCAGCTTCCTGGGATGGGCGGGTTACACCGCGACGACACGCTACGACCTGGTCGACGGGTTGTCCTACGCCGATGAGACCAGCAGGAGTTTCGTCCTCTCGCGCCTGGACACCACACCGGCCGTCCCGGCACCGCAGGCATCGGCTCCGGACGCGGCCGAGGATTCCGCGCGCGGCCGCCGGATCAGCGCCGCCGAGCAACGCCTGCGCGCCCGCGCGGATTCGACCGGTGGGCCCGCCGTGCGGACGCCGGCTGATCTGCTCGCCGCGACCAGATCGCTGGTGGTGCAGCGCAACCGCGCCTGCGCGGTGATCGTCGACCAGGCCGACCTCATCTTCGGGCGGGAAGCCGCCGCCGAGGAGGGCTACCAGCTGAACTTGGCGTGGTTGCGGAAAATGCTCACCGAGGAGCACTACGCTCCCGGCGCCAGGGACGGTCAGCTGCGTAACATCCTGGTCCTGCTGGCCAAACGCGTCGGCACACTGCCGGATTGGGTGCACCTGGGCAATCCTCACGTCGCGACCTTCGAGATCCCGCCGCCGACTTCCGCGGAACGCGAGATCTTCCTGCGTCGGAATATCGGTACCTATTACAGTGACGCAGCCCTGGAACCCGAGCGAGTCGACGCCGCCGTCAAGTCACTGACCAGCCTCACCGACGGCATGACGCTGCGCGACATCGCGGCGTTGGGCCCGACATCGCACCTGGCCCGGATCGCCCCGGCCGCGCCGCGACGGCTCGTGATGCGCCACCGCTTCGGCGTGCGCGACGACCCGTGGGAGCAACTCGACAGTGCGAAGATCCTGAACGCGGAGAAGATTCTGTCCGACCGGGTGATGGGGCAGGGCGCCGCCGTGCGCGCGGTGGCGGACATGCTGGTCGACGCCCGCATCGGCATCGATTTCGTCGCCGATCCGGACGGTCCTGCTTCCCGCCCGAAGGGAGTGTTCTTCTTCGTCGGCCCGACGGGGGTCGGAAAGACCGAGCTGGCCAAGGCGATCGCGCAATTGGTGTTCGACGACGAGACCGCACTGCGGCGATTCGACATGAGCGAATTCAGCCAGGACCATGCCAGCGAGCGCCTCACCGGCGCCCCGCCCGGTTACATCGGTCACGAGAACGGCGGCGCGCTGACCAACTGGATCATCGAAAGACCGTTCAGCGTGGTGCTCTTCGACGAGATCGAGAAGGCGAACCCCCGGATCTTCGACAAGTTCTTGCAGATCATCGATGACGGCAGGCTCACAGACGGCCAGGGGCGAACGGCCTACTTCTCCCAATCGGTGGTGATCTTCACGTCCAACTTGGGCGCGGACACCCTGAACAGACCCGCCTCGATCGGCAGAAGTCCGATCGGAAAGAGCCTGCTCGGACAGAGTTCGCTCGGACAGGGCGCCCTGGGACAGCGTTCCCTCGGACAGAGTCCCGACGGGCAGGGCCCCCTCGCACAGAAGTCTCTCGGTGAGAATCCCGCGCGGCCGAGCGGCCCATCGACGTCCCAGCGGTCTTATGACGAGGTCCGGGAGCATTTCGAGAACGCCGTAGCCGACTACATGTCCACCAAGCTCGGCCGCCCGGAGCTGCTCGGAAGACTGGGCGGCGGGATAGTGGTCTTCGACATCCTGCGACCCGAAGTGATCGGTTCGATCGTCGCGAAGTTCCTCGGCCAACTCGCCGCCTCCGCCGCTAATCGCGGCTATCAGGTGGTTTTCGACCAAGAGTCGATCGCAAGGGCGGTGACGGAGGAACTCGCCCGATCCGGTTCAGCCCTGGGAGCCAGACAGATCCGAAATCCACTGCTGGAACAGTGGCTTCGCCATCCACTCAATCGCTGGATCATCCAGCACAATCCCCCACCCGGAACCCGCATCCGGGTGGGCAACGGCACCGGCGGTCCACCATTCGTCGTGGAAGCACTCAGCGAGGAGGGCTGATCATGGCTCTGGCCACCACCGCGACAGCCGTAGCGATGGGCACCGCGTCCGGCTTGACGGAGACGGAAGCAGTCCGTCGCTGACGCGTACGCGGGACTGAAGAACCGTCTGACCAGCCGCTACCGGGCCGTCGATCTGGCGCCCCGCCGCCCAGCTTGGTGGGCCGGGTATGCGCTGCGCTGCGAAAGATCTCGACCTGACACGCTGGGCCGCGAGGGCGGCATGAATGCTCGGTCTCCCGGTACGGGAAGTGGTCACCGCCTCCCTATGCCATGGCACGGCCCGCCACTGGTCGTGGGCACTTTCTCGAGTTGCGATACCGTCGAGCAGGTGAATCGCACCACTCAGTGGACTATCCACGGCGAGCGTGTCGTGGACGAGAACCGCCATATCAGATTGTCGACGGTGGATGTCGAGCTGCCCGACGGAGTCAAGTTCACGCAATACGTTGCGCGTCTGCCGCGATGCGCAATGACGTTGGTTTTGAATGACAAGCGCGAGGCGCTGCTCATGTACCGGCACCGATTCATAATCGACCGCTGGGTGTGGGAACTTCCCGGTGGTTACGTCGACGGAGCCGAGGATGTAGCGGCCGCGGCGGCGCGGGAGGTCGAAGAGGAGACCGGTTGGCGACCGAACAACATGGAGCATCTGGTCACATATCAACCGGCCATCGGCACGCTGGATCAACCGCAGGAGATCTACCTCGCCCGCGGCGCGCGTTTGACCGACTCCCAACCGGATATCAACGAGGCCGAGGACATACGCTGGATCCCGCTCGAGGAAGCGAAACGGATGATCCAGCGCGGCGAGATTATCGGAGCCGCAACGGTGGTCGCGGTCTACCGAGCGCTCAGCCTCTCGGCTCAGCGATCGCAGCATCGCAGCTCGGAACTTCGCGACGTGCGCTGACCCGCGCGCGACGGAGGGTGGTGCGGCTCCGAAAAACTCAGTTCGATTGCGAGGGTGGGTCGTGCCGACGACAGCCGAATCCGATCAAGCGCGATCGATGCCGCACCAGGCGGCAAACCCACGCACGCTTTCGTTGCTCCTCGCGTCGTCGCGGGCGAGGATGCGGATGGTCTCGTGAACCATGGGGTGGTAGCGGGTTTGCGTCGCCGCGATCTCCTTCGCTTTGCGCAGGGAGTGAAGGGCTTTCGTGCGGTCGCCGTGGAGCAGGTACCCACGGGCCAAGTCGATGTAGTGGTGGCCCGCGCGTTCACGGGGCGTCGTAGTCGGGAAATATACGCGCGCCGCGCGCTTCACCGCTTCGGTGCCGTCCATCATCTCGACAGCCAGCCCGACCGACCAGATGCCGACATTCGTGACGCCGAAGCACAGCCGGTAATCGTCACGATCCCCGCCGATGCGGTGGGCGGTCTCCCGCGCTTCGGCGAGGTGTTCGTCAGCGAGGTCGCGCCGACCCGCGCGGGCGGCGGCGAGACCGGATTTCAAGTGGAGATTGCCCCACATGCTGAGCACAGCCGGATCGCTGCCGCTGATATCGGACTCGATAGTGGCGCGACTGGATTCGAGAAAACGCAGGGCGGTCGACCAGTCGGCTGTGCAGATCAGCTCGCCCGCGCGCTGATAATCGCCCGCGAGGACGGCTAGCTGATCGCCGGACTGTGCGGCCGCCCATTCGTATCGTTCGACGCACAGCGAGGAAAGGTCGATATAGCCGAGCTTGTACACGAGTTGCCCGGTCGCGGCGAACGCTTCGGCGAGAAGCCCGAAGATGCGTTCGCGCTCGGCTCCGGTCGCGGAATGCCATGCGACGCGGAGCTCTGAGAGCAGGCCGGGCAGGAGCGTACCCAAGTCGCCAAGGTTGACGGAGTGGCGCAATCTGGAAGCCTTTGCGACGTCAGCCGCGAGTTCGCGCTCGGGCCGTGCGTTCATGGTGTCGTCCGGCTCGATCTTGTACGCGGCCAGTTCCCGTCGGATCTCGGCTACTCCGGCGTGAACCTGTCGTTCGTCGCGACTCTGTCGCGGGTAGGGCTGCTCGAGCAGGTCGGCCAGGTTCACTCGAAGAGCGCGGGCGCATGCCGCGACGAAAGCCGGAGAGGCGGGCGCGCGACCGCGCTCGACCTTGCGGACCAAACTTGCCGAGAAGTTGGCTTCCCGCGCGAGCTTCTCCTGGCTCCAGCCCGCTAGCTTCCTGGCGATACGTACTTTGTCGCCGACACCGGATTCCTGGGTCATCGTCATCACGGATCCCATTCCACAGACTTACTTATCTCCAGGGTGACAAAACTTTTGCCGCTTCGCAGTGTTGTCTCTGCGCCACAGTTTGTTCCGGCCCCGGCGCTGGGTGAGCACTTCCCTCCGCATGGCACGCCATCAAGAGCGACAACGTCGCCAGGGTCCGGGGGATCCTCGGCGCCGGGTGCCACACCACACGACCGAAAAGGGGCGGACATGGCGGAAATCGCGCTCGGCTACATCCGGCTGGATCAATCCGGCAGTGATCACGCGGACGAGGAGCGCGCGGTCCGGGCGCTAGCCGAGCGGAAGGGTTATCCCGATCCGGAAGTGCTGGTGGTCGATCGCGACGCGCTGATGCCGACGCTACTGCTCGTGCAGGCTGTCCGCCGGGTCGGCGCTTCGGTTGTGATCGCTCCGACTCGGGAGCACATCTGGGTTGCCAGGCGCGGATTGACCGAGGAAGTGACTGTGATCGTGGTTGTGCCTGAGCAAGTTTGGGAGCGCGGCCACCGGTGGCCGCCGTTCGGATCACCGGAGAGCGGGGTGAGTGCTTGATGTCCGACTGGTCCGAGCTCAACACTGCTCTGGTGGCGGGGACGGCGGCGGTCGCTGTGCTGCTGACGGTCTTCGCGGCGAGCAGATGGTGGCGAAAGCCGTTGCGCGGCCCGAGCGTCTATCACATCGCCGAACGAGTAGGCCACGAGCAGCTGTGCCTGCTGGGCTGGCCACCATTGGGCTGGCCTGCGGTAGAGCCAATGGAGGGCCCGGAGTTCAGCCCCGGCGACGCACACACGCTCATGCAAGTGCATCGAGAGTGCGACGCGGATGAGTGCTCATGGAAATGTGCAGCGGTCGAGGCTTTACGTATCGCCGGTCGGATGCGACCGAGCAAGCACCCGCGTCTGCCGGGTCGGTCGCGACCTCGTGAATAGGGCCACCCACTCGGACATCGCTGAATGGACCACCCGGACCGCACTCGAATTACAGTTGGCAGGTATCGGCATCGAGACCTCGCGGATCAGTCGTAGTAGCAGCGGTGGCCGAGGTTTCGAATCAGATCATGGGTGCGGCACCGGATCGCTGGCATGCTGATGAGATGGCCATTATTTGGGGGAGAGCCGTTCGATGGGTGTCGGACTATCAGCCGGGCGTCATCGAGGTCGAGTTCACCGACGTCGACGGTGTGACGCACAGTTTGATCGACAAGCTGCCGATCTTCGGCGTACCCGACGACCTGGGTCCGGATTCGGTTTATCCCGTGCCGGCCGAGATCGGCGTGGACCTCGTCGAGCGACTCGGTGACGGGACGGTCATCGACCTGAAAACGGAAGCGCACAATACCGATCGCATGCGATACGTCGTTCCCAGCGCGGATATCGTCCACTGATCAGCGAACGCCTACGGCGGTGCCGTGGCGATCGGACGGCCACGGTCTCGCATTCGCGCCGGGCATCGGAAACCGTGGCTGCTCGCACCCGGCGCGTCACCCGGTGTGATCGGCTGGATCAGGTGAAGCCTTCGCGCGCCGGGACAGCAGTGACTGCAGTACGACGAGTGCACCGAGGACGAGCACGGTCACGCCGACCATCCGCAATCCGGCCTCCGTGCCCGAGACGAACGCGGTGACGACGTCGTGGGCGCGGTCAGGTGCGGTGGTGGCCAGGGCGTGGGCCACGGTGTGCGGGTCGTGGCTCGCGCGGATGTCCGGCGGTAGCGCGGCGACGAACCGTGCGGTGAGCACCGTGCCGATCACGGCGACGCCCAAGGCGCTACCGAATTCGCGGGTGGTGGCCTGCAATCCGGCTCCGACTCCGGCCTGATCGGGCGGCAGCGAACCGGCGATGGCTCCGGACAGCGTCGGTAGCGCCAGCGTCACACCGATTCCGGTCACGACAAGCCATGCGGCGTATGCGAGGTAGGGCGTCTGGGTGCCGCTCGTGGACAGTCCGAGCAGTCCGCAGCCGACGAACCCGAACGCCAGTCCGATGGTCGCGTCGAGGCCGATGCGCTGCGACAGGCGTCCGACGTGTCGTGCGCCGAGGATGATCGGGACGGTAAGTGGGACGACGCCGAGGCCGGTCAGCAGGACGCCGAATCCTTTGCCGTATTGCAGGAACGACGCGTTGACATAGAACAGCGCGAACATGCCGAAGAAGACCGTCGTCATGCCCAGACAGGCGCTGCGCAGGCCAGGGAGCCGGAACAACCGGGGATCGAGCAGCGGATGCTCGACTTTCAGTTCGACAACCGTCCAGACGATGAACAGCGCAGCGGCGCAGACGAACCCGGCGATGACGACCGCGCTGTTCCAGCCCGCTTCCGGTCCCTGGACGATGCCCAGCAGCAGCGCGACCGACGCGCCGATGAGCAGCGCCGCGCCGAGTGGGTCCAGTCGGCGGTCATGGCGCGGCGACACCGGCGCGACCCGTCCTACGAGCGCGGCGAGAACCAGCGCGATCGGCGCGGCGGCGGCGAACAGCCAACGCCATGACCCGCCGGACAGGATCGCCCCACCGCCGACGTTGCCGACGACTCCGCCGATGCCCGTCATCGACGCCCACGTGGCGATCGTCGCACCTTTGCGTTCGGCGGGAACGGCGTGCAGCAGGACGGAAAGGGTATTGGGTAGCACGGCGGCAGCGCCGACACCCGTGATCGCACGGCCCGCCAGGAGCAGAGCGACGTTCGGCGCGATCGCCGAGATCAGCGCACCCACCGCGAACAGCGCCAGACCGACCAGCAGAACTCCTTTGCGCCCGAAGCGGTCACCGGCGGCTCCGCCCGGGATGACGAGGCAGGCGAAGACGATCACATAGGTGTCGACGATCCAGACCAGCGCCGACGCGGACGGGTGCAGTGCGCTCGCGGCGAGCATCGGGACGGCGAGGTTGATCGCGGCCACCATCCCCACGACGAGCACGACGCAGGCACACATGAGTGCGAGCAGGCCGCTCGGTGCGGCGGGACGGGGTGAGAGGTCTCGTGACGACGGATCGCGATCGCGTGTCAGGACATTGAATGGCATGGCCCCGACGGTAGGTACCTCGTTGCCTTCCGTGCCACGCAACTTCAACAATCCGTACTTGCCTACAATGCAACTATGCCCGAGCAGCTCGACCTGAATCTGCTGCGCGTGTTCGACGCGCTGCTGCGAGAAGGCAGTGTGACGGCGGCGTCCGAGCGCCTGCATCTGTCGATCCCCGCGACCAGCCGGGCGCTGGGCCGGTTACGCCGAGCGATGAGCGACCCGATCCTGGTGCGTGCCGGTCGGGGGATGGCTCCGACACCGTTCGCGCTGCGCACCGCGCCGCGCGTGCGGTCGCTGCTCGACGAAGCGTCGGCACTGATCAGCGCCGACCGCGAGGTCGCGATCGCCGAACTCGAGCGCACCTTCACGATTCGTATCAACGACGGCGTGGCGGCGACGCTGGCGACGGCGGCGGTGGAGGCCACGGCCGCCGCCGCACCCGGCGTGGTCCTGCGCTTCGTGACAGAGGGCAGCGAAAGCGCCGAGGCTCTCCGCGACGGTTCGGTGGATCTCGACATCGGCGTCGGCGACGTCGCGGCTCCCGATATCCGGACGGCCGTGCTGTATCGCGAACGGATGGTCGGCATCGTCCGCGCGGATAGCGCGCTGGGCAGGCGCCGCCGCCCGACGTTGCGGCAGCTGTGCGGGCATCCGCATGTCTCGGCCTCCCGCCGTGGCCGCGCGCGCGGACCACTCGACGATGCGCTCGACGCGGCGGGCCTGCAACGCCACGTCGCCGCCGTCGTGCCGACCTTCGCCGTCGCGGCGCTGCTGGTCTCCTCCAGCCGTTATGTCGGACTCGTCCCGCAGCGCCTCGCCGACCAGTACGGCCGGACCCTGGGCGTTCGCTGGTTTCCCATCCCCGCGGCCCTACCGGAACTCGAAGTGCGACTGCTCTGGCACGCGCGGCTGGATGCCGACCCGGCACAGCGCTGGTTACGCGAGACGATCCGGAACACACTCTGCGCGCCGTCCGTCGACAGCCCCGGCGGGTCTGAGCGCTCGGCCGAATGAGGATGCGTCGCAGCTGATCAGGCCGGATCCCGCTCAGCCCCGGGCCGACGCCCACCGCTATACCTCCGAACAGCTTTCTCCGGCGATATGTCGCTCAGATCACACGCGACTACCCATCACATCCCGCCAGCCTTCCTCGTCTCCAGTTCAGTACCGCGTTCGCGGCCTGAGAAGGAGGCAACCATGAAGCGCTCGGTCACCGTCGTCACGCTGGTGGCAGGGGCATCGATGCTGGGTATCGGAATCTGGTGCCGCATCGACCCGGCCGGTTTCGCCGAATGGGCCAATTGGCCCGAGCACGAGCATTTCCTGCACGACGCGGGCGTCTTCCAGATCGGCATCGGGCTGATGATGATCGCCGCCCTGGCGTGGCGCGATGTCGTGTCCGTGGTGTTGGGCGGATTCGTTGTCACCAACTCCCTGCACGCGGTGAACCACGCCGTCGACGAGGGCGGCGGGCATGCCTCCGATACCTGGCTCCTGCTGCTGTTCTCGGCAATCGCCGCCGTGGGCCTCGTCATCCGCCTGCGTGAACTGCGTACGCGGAAGACATCCGCCACGGTCTCGAGGTGAAACCGTGAGAATCCTGCTCGCCGGCGCGACCGGCACGATCAGCTCCGCTTTGATCCCGCAGCTGCTGTCGGCCGGCCATACCGTGCTCGGCCTCACCCGAACCGCCGCAGGTGCTCGACGGCTCGCCGCGTCCGGTGTCCGTCCGGTGATCGCGGACATCCTGGATGCCGGTGCGCTACGCACCGCCGTCGCGGGTCTGCGTGCGGACGCGGTGGTCCACCAGGCCACCGCGCTCACCCGGACACCGACCCGGCATCGGGACCTGTACGCCACCGATGCGCTGCGCGACAAGGGCACTCGCAATCTGCTGCTGGCAGCGGAGACCGTCGGCGCCCGGCAATTCGTGACACAGTCGTTCTTCCTCGGCTACGGCTGGTGCGACCACGGCCCCGCTCCGCTCAGCGAGGAGCGTCCTTTCGCGCCCCTCGGTCACGGCCCATTCGAGACCCATATGCGCTCGCTGCGCTCCAACGAGGAACAGGTGCTCGGATACGGCGGTATCGCACTGCGCTACGGCCTGTTCTACGGGCCGGAACCGGCGACCTTCGGGATGATGGACAGCCTCCGCCGCCGCAGGCTGCCGGTACCGCGCGAACCCGGGACACTGCACCCGATCCACATCGCCGACGCCGCCTCCGCGACGCTCGCGGCCTTGGCGCGCGGCCGGTCCGGCGAGGCATACAACATCGCCGACCGGGAGCCGGTCGATATGGGCGACTACCTCGATACTCTCGCGGCCGTGGCCGATGCCCCGCTCCCGCGCCGTATCCCGGGATGGCTGCTGCGGGCGACACCCTATCTGCACGCCCTGCTGGTGGGCAGCCGTATCCGGCTGGACACGGGCAAGGCCGAGCGCGAGCTCGGCTGGACCCCGGCCTACCCGACATATCGCGAGGGCCTGTCCGCTCTCCGCGCCGCACCCGACCCGGCCGAACGCTGATCCGGCGCCTCACGCCAGTGCCCGGCGAACGCCCGACCGCGTCAACGCTGATGGAGCGAAACCTCGCAGGCTCGCTCGGTCGAGTGACGCTGGGTCGCGTCCGACGAGGCGACGTCAGGCATGACGACCGAGTCGACGCGAACGCCACGTTCTCCCATTGTGATTCGATGCTGTTCGGCGGCGGTGATGGTACTTTGAACGCCGAACCGGCCGGGCACGGGGGTTCTCTGACCGCAACGATCGGTCAGGCGCGGCGCTCGGCATCGTTTTCGTGCTGTTCGACAGACCGGTTGCCGACGGTCGGACGGTGGGGCGGGTTGCGGAGTGTGACGTCTGATGGGTTCCGTATGGCGCGGGCGCGCGAGACGCGCCGTTGACGACACGGCGGAGTACGCGGGAAGCTCGCGAGAGGGAGGAACTCGCTTCGTCCCGAACCCTGCGATGGTGCGTGAGATCGAACATCGCACCCGGCTGCTGCTGCAACGCATGCAGGTGCGCGAGTTGCTGACCATGCGCCAGCTGATCGAGCGCTATTGCGAATTCACCGGCGCGACGGTGCTTCTGCAAGAGAAGTTGCTGCCGGTCGATTGCTTCTTCGCGATCACGCTGAAGCTCTCGGCGCCGCCCGACACCTATGTCATCGCGTATCAGAAGGCGACGCCGGCGTGGCATCAGGACCACGGGATCGGGCACGAGTTCGGCCACATCATCGCCGGGCACTACGAGGCCGAAAGCGTGCATCGTCATTCGGCGATGTCGCCGAAGATGGAGTGGGAGGCGGAGTACACGGCGAACCTGCTCGCGCGGTGGGCGTATCAGGTGGGCAGGGTGCTCGATCGGCAGCGTGCGCTCCGTCCCTTGCAGCGGGCCGAGGATCTTTCGCTGCCGCTGCAGGAGAGAATGGGCTGGCTGTGATCTACATTCCGCACGGCTGGCTCATCGCGGCGTTCGCCGCGGCCATGCTCTGGAAGGCGAGTCAGTACCGCCGGAACAAGGACGTTGCTCTGCTCGCGGTGGTGGGGGCCTTCTTCTTCCTCGCATCGGGATATGCCTTCGGCGAGTACGTCCAGGACCGGTCCGATCCGTGGTTGCTGACCGCGATGGGATACGAATTCGTCGGCACCGTCCTGCTGATCGGGTCCAAGGTGTGCGTCGTAGCGTTCTTCGTGCTGGCCTCACGGCGCACCGCGCAGACGAGGAAGATCCTGCTCGCCCTCGGTATTCCGCTGGTCGCGTCGATCGTCGTCCTGGCCGTGTGCGCTGTCGTCGCGGGCCCCGACGCGAAACCCTATGGCTTCGCCGACCCGGCCGTGGTCGGGTTCAATCTCGGGGAGAAAGTGATCACGTTGCCGACCGGGATGCTGATCGTTTTCTACTGCTTCGCCTATCTGCGATTGCTGTCGGGGACGCCGGCGCACGGAATCATGCTCGCGGCGATAGGCGCGGTGTTGATGCTCGCCGCCACCGTGACCTTCACCGTGCAGCTCGGGTATTACGCGGCGTCGGCGCGGCCACCGCGAGCGCTCGTCGTGCTGGGGCGGTGGGAGGTCTATCTCGGGCAGCTCATCTTCCTCCTGGGTGTGTCCTGGTATGGCTTGGTGATGCGTATCCGAGCTGTGGTCCTCGGCCTCGGGGCATTGCGCGACGTTCTGTTGCTGTGGCGGCTGTGGCGTTTCGCGGTCGGCGTGATCACCCGGTTTCTTCCCGAACGGCGGATGCCCGGTTTCCGTGTCCGGGAGCCTCTGGCGGCCATCATGGAACGGCGTCAGGCGATGATGGTCGACATTCGTGATGCCCTGATGCTGCTCAGCCCCCAGATCGACCCCAGGTCGACCGCAACGGTCTCCGGGTACGCGCGCGAGCTGCAACGCGTCGCCGCGGCCAATCACGAGCGGCCGGTGCTGTACGGCGAGCCGCACCGCGCGGCCGTGGACAAGGCTGATACGTTCGATGCGGACCGAAAACTGCTCGTGGCCTTGGCGGCCGACCTGGGGGAGAACATGGTTCGGGTGCGTCGTAATTGGGTTCGGCCCACGGCGAAGGTGTGACCAGATGTTTCGAGCGGAGGTCATCGGTTGCGGTATCGGAGGGGCATGCGCGGCTCTGGCGATGGCGAAAGTCGGTGCCCGCGTCCAGGTCTATGAGACCGCGCCGCGCACCGCCGAGGTGGGCGGGTGGGTCACCCTCGGCCCCGCGGCGTCGACCGCGCTCGATCAGATCGGTCTGGGCGAGAAGGTCAGGGCGGCCGGATTCCCGGTAGTCAGCGTCAGCACGGTCGACATGCTCACCGGGCGGACAGGCTCCTTCGCCCGCACCGAGCCCGGTCATCGCTGGTCCAGCACCCACGTGTGGCGCAAGGACCTGCTGGCCTTGTTGCGAGAAGGTTTGGCACAAGCGGATATTCCATGCGACTACGGAACTCGGGCGGATCCGGGCGAGCGCACGGGCGATCTGCTGGTCGGCGCGGACGGTGCTCGTTCGGTCACTCGGCGCATGCTCGGCGATTCCCGAGAGCCCACCTACACGGGCCAACTGATCCGATACGGACATTGCCCGGTTCCGGTGCCTGGGCTACCGACGAACGTGCTGCACTTCTGGTCGCACCCGGAGGGGGTAGCGGGGTATGTGGGGGACGACCGCGATGGATCGTTCTGGTTCAGCAGGCGAACCGTCGCGCCGGCGGCCGCGGCGGTCGACGCCGACGTGTTCCTCGGGGCACTGCGGGCCACCCCGGTGGTCGAGGTGCTGGAGCGTTCCGTGGTGAGCGCACCGATCGCACTGTACGAACTCGAACCCGAGGGGAGCTGGCACAACGCGGATACCGTCCTGATCGGCGATGCGGCGCACGCGGTGTCACCGGCGGCAGGGCGGGGCGCGACCTCCGCCATCGAGGATGCGATCGTCTTGGCGAAGACGCTGCGCAGTGCGGACTCCATTGCCGCGGCCCTGGAGTCCTATACGGAAGTTCGTCGTCCGATAGCGCAAGCGACCTATCGCCCGGGACCTGCGCCGCGAGTTTCGGCGGCGGATCTGCAACTCTGATACGCGCGATAGTGGATCAGTCAGGGGGACCGGGCTCTTCCTCGTCCCCCGTAGCAGCCGGTCGGCGGTAGAGTTCGTGCTGCTGGAGATCGCGCAGGATGTTGCCGACAATGGTGCCGAACGTCGACCTGCCGAGCTCGTTCAAAGTGCTCAGTTCGGACAGGCGGAAGCCGATCGCCTCCACGCCCGCCTCGGACAGCTCCGCGGCCAGCCGCGATTCGATACCGGCCTGCTGTGCGGCGGCGCCGTCCAGGAATTCGCGCACGTCGACGCCCAGTGCCACGGAAATCCCCTCGATGGTGCGGAAACTGGGATTGCGGACGCGTCCGAGCCGGATGTGCGAGACCTGGGCCGGACTCAGTGGATAGCCCAGCGCGGTCGAGCGCTCGGCGATGTCCTTGTTGGAGTAGCCCCGTGCATCCCGCTGCTGGGCGGCGGCGATCACCCGATTGAGCTGCCGCGCGATGGGACCGGCGTCCTCCGTCGGCTCACCGCTGATGTCATCTCCGTCGTCAGACACGCCCTGTGCCACCAACCTCCTGGTTCGGCCCGTCCCCGTGCAAGCATGGTAACCGGCAATAAAGGATCCGAGCGCACCGGCTAGAAATCTAGCGCTTTACAATCGGATCCTATCGCTCTACGCTCGTATCCGAACCGATTACGGAGATGTCACCGAGAGCCGGCTTCGTGTATCGACTGTGGAGGGGATAGCCGATCCACGAAGCCGGCGTTGACGTTTCGCACGACCGCGCAGGCAACTCAGCGCGTGATCGTGACCTCGGATCACTCCAACCGGGTCAGGCGCGCGATGATCGTCGCCGCCATCGATGCCGGGTCGCCATGGTCGGGGCGTAGCACTATTTCGGCTTCGGTCGGCGCTTCGTAGGGGTGATCGATGCCGGTGAAGCCGCGGATCTCGCCCGCGCGGGCCTTGGCGTACATGCCCTTGGGGTCGCGGGCTTCGCAGACCGCCAGTGGCGTGTCGACGAACACTTCCAGGAACGGGATACCCGCCGCTTCGTGTGCGGCGCGGACGCGGTCACGGTCGGCGCGGTAGGGACTGATCAGCGAAACCACCGCGACCACACCGGAGTCGGCGAACAGTTTCGCCACTTCGCCGACGCGGCGGACGTTCTCTTCCCGGTCGGCGGGGCTGAAGCCGAGATCCGAGTTGAGGCCGTGGCGCAGGTTGTCGCCGTCGAGGAGGAATGCCGGGCGGCCCGCGGCCACCAATCTGCGCTCCAGTTCCACGGCTACGGTGGACTTGCCGGAGCCGGACAGGCCGGTCAGCCAGACCGTCAGGCCACGGGTGGCGCGCTCGTCGCGCTCGACGGCGGTGGAGTGCCAGACCACCCGGGAGGACGGCAGGCTCGGGCCGGTGATCATGCCCGCGGCGACGGTGTTGTTGGTGGTGTCGTCGACGAGGATGAAGCTGCCCGTGGCGCGGTTGCGCCGGTAGGGGTCGAACAGCAAGGGTTGGCGGGTGCGCAGCTGGACGCGGCCGATCTCGTTGAGCGACAACGACGCCGCGTGTTCGTCGCGATGCAGGGTGTTGACGTCCAGCCGGTAGTCCAGGGAGCGCACTTCGGCGGTGACCGCGCGGGTGGTGTGCCGGATGGTGTAGGTAGCGCCCGGGGTCAGCTGAGCGTCTTCGGCGAACCAGCACACCATCGCGTCGAGATCGCGGTCGGTGTTCGGGCGATTGTTCGGACGGCAGATCAGATCACCGCGGGAGATGTCCAGCTCGTCGGCGAGCTGGATGGTGACCGCCTGCGGCGGAAAGGCTTCCGCGACCGGCGCGCCGCCCGGACCCCAGATCGCCTCCACCGTGGTGGTGAAACCCGACGGCAGCACCGCCACTTCGTCGCCCGGTTTGAAGACCCCACCCGCGACGGTGCCCGCGTAACCGCGGAAATCCTGCGCGTGGCTGCGGGTGACGTACTGCACCGGGAAACGTGCGTCGATCAGGTTGCGGTCGGAGGCGATGTGCACCTCTTCCAGATGGTGCAGCAGGGGAGTGCCCTCGTACCACGGCATGCTCGCGCCACGGTGCACGATGTTGTCGCCGTGCAGCGCCGACACGGGCACGAAGGTCAGGTCGGAGACCTCCAGTTTGGAGGCCCACCGCGCGAACTCCGCACGGATCTCCTCGAACCGCTCCTGCGACCAGTCCACCAGGTCCATCTTGTTCACGCACAGCACCAGGTGCGGAATGCCGAGCAGACCGGCCAGGAACGCGTGCCGACGGGTCTGCTCCACCACGCCTTTGCGGGCGTCCACCAGGATCAGCGCCAGGTCGGCGGTCGAGGCGCCGGTCACCATGTTGCGCGTGTACTGCACGTGCCCCGGCGTGTCCGCGATGATGAATTTCCGTCTGGGCGTGGCGAAATAGCGATGTGCCACGTCGATGGTGATGCCCTGTTCGCGTTCGGCGCGCAGGCCGTCGGTGAGCAGAGCCAGGTTGGGATAGTCGTCGCCGCGGTCGCGGCTGGTGCGCTCCACCGCGGCGAGCTGATCGGTGAACAGCGTCTTGGAGTCGAACAGCAGCCTGCCGATCAGCGTCGACTTGCCGTCGTCGACGCTGCCCGCGGTAGCCAGGCGCAACAGTGTGGTCGTCATCAGAAGTAGCCTTCGCGTTTGCGGTCTTCCATGCCTGCCTCGGAGATGCGGTCGTCGGCGCGGGTGGCCCCGCGCTCGGTGACCCGCGCCGCGGCGACCTCGGCGACCACCTCCGCGGGTGTGGCCGCGGTGGATTCGACGCAGCCGGTGCAGGTCGCGTCGCCGACCGTGCGGAACCGTACGGTGGCCTCGTAGGGCTGCTCGCCGTCGAGCAGGTGGAGAAAACGGGTGTGCGCCAACAGCATTCCGTCGCGCTGTACCACCTGCCTGCGGTGCGCGTAGTAGAGCGGGGGCAGTTCGATGCCCTCGGCGGCGATGTAGCTCCAGATGTCCAGCTCGGTCCAGTTCGACAACGGGAACACCCGGATGTGCTCGCCGGCCCGGTGCCTGCCGTTGTAGAGGTTCCACAGCTCGGGGCGCTGCCTGCGCGGGTCCCACTGGCCGTACTCGTCGCGGAAGCTGAACACCCGTTCCTTGGCGCGGGCCTTCTCCTCGTCACGCCGCGCGCCGCCGAAGACCGCGTCGAAGGCTCCTTCCTGGATCGAGCGCAGCAGCGTCGTCGTCTGCAACCGGTTGCGGGAGGCGCGTGGCCCGGTTTCCTCGACCGCCCGTCCCGCATCGATGTCGTCCTGCACCCGCCCGACGACCAGGCGCAGGCTCAGGCGCGTCACCGTCTCGTCGCGGTAGGCGATCACCTCGTCGAAATTGTGCCCGGTGTCGATGTGCAGCACCGGGAACGGCAGCGGCGCGGGCCAGAAGGCCTTCGCCGCCAGGTGCAGCATCACCACCGAGTCCTTGCCGCCGGAGAACAGCAACACCGGGCGCTCGAAGGTCGCTGCCACTTCACGGAATATGTGCGCCGACTCGGCCTCGAGTGCGTCCAGATGGGGCAGCTCGTAGGTGCTCGCCGTCGACTTCGCGTACTGGCTCACACCGCAAAACTAGAACACGTTTCGGTTGTCGGTCAATGGCTTGTGTCCGCCGGAGTTCGCCGTCACCGCGTCGGCGGCGGCTATCAGCTCGCTGCCGCGGCGGGCGATCTCGGCACCGGTGACCGAGCGGCCGACGTACATCGTGAGCACCATGTTCTGCCTGCCGTCGCCGTCGTAGGTCGGAGCGGCGAGCAGGCTCACCGCGTGTTCTTTGCGCGGCCGCAGGTCCGAGCCCAGGTACACCCGCTCGCCGAGGCTGGTCACCAGCTCGCCGACCAGTTCGCGCAGCTCGGGAGGTAGATCACGGTCGGCGACCCCGGCCAGCAGCGAGTACAGCCGCCGCCCGGCCGTGGTCATGCTCTCCACCAGGAATCCGCGCTCCCGGCATTCGGCCACGACCTGGCGCAAGCGCGCTTCGTCCTGACGTAGCGGCACGGCGGGCGGCTTGGCGAGCCAGGCGTCGAACGCCGCGTCGGTGTCCCAGAGCACGTACATCAGGCCGACCGGCGGCGCGAAGTGGTAGGCCGCGCCCACCTTCACCAGGCCTGGGCCGGTGCTTTCCAGCACCATGATCTGCTCGCCGACCACCGCCGACGCCGTGCAGGTCGTGTGGTAGCGCGTGGAGAGTTTCTCCAGCTCGACGCGGGCGAGCGCGGAGATGGCGAAGCTGTCCTGCGCCACCCGCCCGGCCGCGATCAGCGCCGGTCCGAGCCCGTAGGTGCGGGTATCGGCGTCGCGGATCAGGTAGCCGCTCGAGGTCAGCTCGGTGAGGATGCCCAGGCAGGTCGGTTTGGCCAGGTCGAGCTCGCGGGCGAGCTCGGAGAGTCCGAAGCGTTTCCCGCGCTGTTCGACGAAGAAATCCAGGACCTGAACCACTCGTGCGGTGGGTGCGGACCGACGGCCGACCATTGACCACTCCTAGAACACGTTCTAATCTTTTCTCTATAGAAATGTACCAGAGTGGTACATATTTGGAACACCGGAGAGAGCCTCTTGCTGACACAGCCGTTCGCGGACGCCATCGCCGCCGCCGAGCAGATCATCACCGGAGCCGCGCACATCCGCACCGAACAGGACCTTGTTGAGGGCTACGACTATCTGGCGGGCAGCATCCGCGCGTCGTTGCAGATGGCCTGGGCCTACGAGCGGGACTTCCCGTTCTTCGTGATGTCCACCGGTCCCTACACCAAGATGGGCCTGGACAACCCCGACACCCTCTACTTCCACTCCTATCTGCGGCCGGACGCGGAATACGTGGTGACCGGCACCCGCGGCACCACCCGCGACCTGAGCTTCCAGGTGCTCAACGGCAACTATTCGCCGGTGGACGTGCCCGACAGTCTCACCGCCTTCGACGACCGCGAGCTCGACATCCGCCCGGACGGTACCTACGAGATCCGGTTCGGGCCGGGCGAGGCGCGCCCCGGTTACGTGCACCTGGGCGCCGACGCGGCGATGCTCGTGGTTCGCGAGGTGCACAGCGATTGGGCGACCGACAAGGCGGGCACGATCCGCATCCATCGGGCGGATCGCATCGGTGACGCGCCGCCGCCGCTGACCAAGGACGTGCTGACCAAGCGGTACGACGTAGCGGGGAAGATGCTGGTGTCGCGGCTGAAGACCTTCCTCGCCTTCCCCGAGTGGTTCTACCTGAACCTGCCGGTGAACACGCTGACCGAGCCAAGGCCGACGCCGGGCGGGCTGAGCACGCAGTTCTCCTCGGTCGGTCACTACGAGCTGGACGACGACCAGGCCATGATCATCACGGTGCCGAAATCCGACGCCCCCTATCAGGGCTTCCAGCTCGGCAGCATGTGGTACCTGTCGCTGGACTACATCAACCACCAGACCAGCCTCACCGCCGACCAGGCGCACGTGGACCCGGACGGGATGATCCGCCTGGTGGTCAGCGAGCACGACCCAGGTCTGACCAACTGGATCGAGCGCACCGGGCACGCCAGGGGATACCTGCAGTTCCGCTGGCAGCGGCTGTCGCGGGAGATGAAACCGGACGACGGCCCGACCGTGGAGCTGGTGGCGGTCGCCGACCTGCCCGCCCGCTTGCCGTACTACGAGCAGGCGCGCGTCACGCCGAAGCAGTGGCGGGACCGGATCGCGGCGCGGCAGATCGCCGTCGCGGAGAGGATGCTGGGCTGATGTTGTTGCGGGACAAAGTGGTCGTCGTCTCCGGCGTCGGGCCGGGACTCGGGCGTGCGATCGCCGTGCAGAGCGCGAAAGCGGGGGCCGACGTGGTGCTCGCCTCCCGGACCGAGTCACGGCTGACCGAGGTGGCCAAGGAGATCACCGAACTCGGCAGGCGCGCGGTGGTCGTGCCGACCGACATCAACGACGAGGCCGCGGCGGCCAACCTGGTGGAGACCGCGCACAGCGCGTTCGGCAAGGTCGACGCGCTGGTGAACAACGCCTTCGCCATCCCGCCCATCGTCGATCTCGCCGACGTCGACCTGGACCAGGTGCGCGCGGGCTTCGAGACGAACGTGCTGGCCGCGTTGCGCCTGACCAGGCTGTTCGTGCCCGCCCTCGCCGAAACCAAGGGTTCGGTGGTGATGATCAACTCGGCCGTTCTGCGCCACTCGCGGCGGACCTTCGGGCCGTACAAGATGGCCAAGGCCAGCCTGCTCGCGCTGGCGCAGAGCCTGGCCACCGAACTCGGACCGAAGGGCATCCGGGTGAATTCGGTCGCGCCCGGTTACATCTGGGCCGACAACCTGAAGTGGTACTTCAACTACTTGGCCCAGCAGCGGGGGATCACCCCCGAGGAGGTCTACGCCGAGACCGCGAAGACCACCGACCTGCGCAAACTGCCCGAACCCGACGAGATCGCCGACGCGGTCGTGTTCTTCGCGTCCGCGATGGCCCGCGCGATCACCGGCGCGTGCCTGGACGTCAACGCCGGCGAATACCACCACTAGGAGATGACCGTGATCGGTAGGGACGACGTCGGGACCATCGACGATCTGCACGCCTCGGCGACGAAGGTGGTCGGGCTGGACGATTTCGGGACCGACGACTATCGCGAGGGCCTCGAGGTGTTGCTCGAGTCCTATGCCGAGGATGCCGAACTCACGCCCTTCGGCAACAAGGTCAACCGCGCCTTCCTGCGTGGCGCGCTGATCGCCCGGCTGCTCAGCGAGGCCGCCTGGCAGCAGTTCCCGCAGCACGCCGACGTGGCCGTCGAACGGCCGATCTTCGTGACCGGTCTGCCGCGCTCGGGCACGACGGCGGTGCACCGCCTGCTCAACGCCGACCCGGCGCACCAGGGGCTGGAGATGTGGCTGACCGAGATGCCGCAGCCGCGCCCGCCTCGCGAGACCTGGGCGAGCAATCCGGTCTACCAGCGTCTGGCCGCCGCCTACGAGAAGCATCACGTGGAGCACCCGGAATTCATGGGCGTGCACCATATCTCGGCCGATCAGGTGGAGGAGTGCTGGCAGCTGCTGCGGCAGTCGGCCATGTCGGTGTCCTACGAGTGCCTGGCCTATCTGCCCACCTATTCCGAATGGTTGCGCGATCGGGATTGGACGCCCGCCTACCGCAGGCACCGGCGCAATCTCCAGCTGATCGGGCTGCCGGACGTGGGTAAACGCTGGGTGCTGAAGAACCCCAGCCACTTGTTCGCATCGGACGCCATTTTCGAGGTCTATCCGGACGCGCTGGTCATCCAGATGCACCGCGATCCGCGCACCATCATCGCGTCGGTGTGCAGCTTGAACGAGCAGGCGTCGGCGGGCTGGTCGGAGAAGTTCCGCGGGCCGGTGGTGGGCGCGACGCAGCTGGATCTGTGGGCGCGCGGCGCGGAGCGGTTCCTCGCCGACCGCAAGCGCCACGACGCAGCGCAGTTCTGCGATGTCGACTACGACGAGTTCGTCGCCGACCCGATCGGCACCGTCGAGTCGATCTACCGGCACTTCGGGCTGCCGCTGACCGGCGAGGCGAGCGCGGCGATGACCGCCTTGCATGCGGAAAGCACTTCGGGCGCCGCGCGTCCGGCGCACCGCTACACCCTCGCCGACTTCGGTCTGACCGCCGATCAGGTGGACGCCCGGTTCGGCGCATACCGGGAAGCGCATTTCCCGGGGAGGTGATCAATCGGTGCTCGCCGGTCGGCAAGTACGAGCGGCGAGCACCGGAACACCGCTATCGCGAAGGCATTGCGAGCCGATCTGCATCGAGTGCACGCGCGGCCGCGCCCGGCGAGTGTGCGTCCCGCCTACCTGCGCTTATCGAATTCGCCTGGACGGCATGACATTTCGTGCATTCGTGCACAGCATGCCATCCGGGACCGTGCTCGCCGCGCCGCCTCAGGGCTGCCCGGGCTTCAGCACGATGAACAAGCCGTTCGCCTCCGCGCACAGCCGGTCACCGTCGTGCAGGGTGGCTCGCACGTAGACCTTGCGCCCCTCCTGACGTTCCGCCCACGCCCGCACCTTCAGTTCGGTGTTCAGCGGCGTGATGGAACGGTAGTCGACGGTGAGCGACGCGGTCCTGGTCACCGAGCCCGAGTGCACCGCCGCGGCCATGCCGAGCAGGTCGTCGAAGGCGATGGCGATCTGGCCGCCGTGGGCGGCGCTGTTGCCGCCGAGGTGGAAGGTGCGGAAGGTGATGCGCGCGTCGACGCCCTGCCTGCGATCGACATGATCGATGAAGAACGGCGGCAGGGTGATGTTGCCGCGGGCGGGCAGGTCGAAGCGGGTCCAGTTGGGCGTCGACCACTCGTCCACCGCGGCGGCGTCGAGCTTGTCGTTGAGCTCCTTCAGGATGCCGATCGCGTCCACCGCCAGCTCGTCGGAGGGCGAGGCCAGCCGGACCCGGTCCATCAGACCGCGCACCTGCTCGATGAACTGCCCGTAGTGCGGCCCGCCGCGGGAGATGTCGTCCTTGGCGGCCTCGTGCGCGGCGATCAGCTCGGTCATCGGCCGGAACCCGCCCTCGTGGTGCTCCTTGCTCGGCAGCGAGTCGCCGGCCTGCGGTTCGTTCATGAGAACAAGTTATCGGTTGCCTGCTGAATGCTCGCCGGGCGGGTGCCGCGTTGCGCCGTCGCGGGCTGTCACAGCATAGGCTGGTGCGCGACCGGAGATCGCCTCTGCACCGGGGGCGCCGGCACGGTTTCGGTGGCCGGATGTCCGACCCGGCCGCGATCGACCTCTGACCGCTTTCGGCTGGCGAAAGGCTCTGTGCGCATGGGTATCACCGCGGTCGTCTTCGACATGGACGGCGTACTGATCGACTCCGAGCCGGTCTGGGAATCGGTGCGGCGCGGCTACGTCGCGGAGCAGGGCGGGCGGTGGCTGCCCGACTCTCAGCAGCGGCTGATGGGCATGAGCACCGGTGAGTGGTCGGCCTACCTGAGCGGCGAACTCGGTGTGGGCGCGCCGCCGCAGACCGTCGCGCGGGAGGTGATCGAGCGGATGTCCGCGCGCTACGACGAGGCGGTGCCGCTGCTGCCGGGCGCCGTCGACGCCGTGCAGCGGATCAGCGAGCGCTGGCCGCTCGGGCTGGCCAGCTCGTCGCCCCGCGCGCTCATCGACACGGTGCTGGGGCGGACAGGCCTGATCGAATACTTCACCGTCACCTTCTCCACCGAAGAGGTCGATCGGGGCAAACCGGCGCCGGACGTCTACTCGACGGTCGCGACGTTCCTGCGCAAGCAGCCGTCGGACTGTGTGGCCGTGGAGGATTCGAGCAACGGCCTGCGCTCGGCGCACGCGGCGGGGATGCGGGTGATCGCGGCGCCCCGCCCGGAATACCCACCTGCTCCCGACGCGCTGGCGCTGGCCGCGAAGGTCATCTCCGGCCTCGACGAACTCATTCCCGCACTGATCGCCGGTTGAGCCGCCGGCCGCATACCGGCCCGGTCAGTGACGGTAGGAAGTCAGCAGGGCCCGGGCGGCGGCGGTCAGGTCGTCCTCCAGCCAGTCGGGCAGCGTCGGAGCGTACACGTGGCGGCGCAGCGCCGCGTAGGGCAGATCGACGATCGCGCGGCTGACCGCATCTATCTCACGCTCGCCGTCCCGGTCGAACAGAGCACGCGCGATGCGGCGCAGATGCTCGATCAGCGGCGCGTTCATGGTGGCCAGAGTGGCCCGGAAGTCGGCGTCCGGCCCGCCGTCGAGCAGGTCGCTGGGACGCAGGTTGAGCAACAGCTTGGCGTCCTCGGGGAGTTCGCGCCCGAACCGGAGGGCGGCCCGCACCATCGCGACACCGGCCTCGATCGCGTCCGGTTCCTCGGCCGCGGCCAGGGTGCCGTCCTGGAAGCGGCGCAGCGCGCGCAGCCAAGCCGCGGTGAGCACACCGTTGCGGTTGCCGAACCGGTGGTACAGGGTGCCTACCGGAGCGCCGCTGGCCTCGGCGATCGCCGACACGCTGGCCGCGCGAGGGCCCTCGGCGAGCACCAGTGTGCGCGTTGCGTCGAGGATCACGTCGGTGTCGTGCTTGCGGGGTGGCGCCATCTACTAGTACGTTCCTTCTATATGGAGCGTTTGTCCTATATTGATGAGCATGCCAGATCTGTCGACGCGAACCGCGATCGGGCGTGGAAGGCGGTGCTGAAAGTCATGTGCCGCGACCCGCGCGAACCCAAGGCGCCGGCCGGGTTCGTTTTCGAATCCGTCGCGGAACCGCACCGCCTGGCGCTGCGCGGGCAGCACTGGTTCTCGAAGTACGCGCTGATCTTCGAACTGGACGAGGATGGCCCGAGCCGGACTCGGGTCCGCGCGCGCAGCTATGGTGATTTTCCCGGTCCGCACGGCCGGATCTATCGCGCGCTGGTGATCGGGACCGGCGGTCACCGCTTGGTGGTGCGCCGGATGCTGCGCCGGATCGCGGCGGCGGCATGATCCCGGGGACGGTGTGGGGCGCCACCGAGGCCGAGCGCGAGGCGCCTCTGCCGTGCGACGAGCGGCAGCCCGGCGGGTTCCAGGCTGATCGGGCGATCGGCATCGATGCGCCGCCCGCTCTCGTCTACGCCTGGTTGTGCCAGTTGCGCGTCGGTCCCTACAGCTACGACCTGCTGGACAACTTCGGCAAACGCAGCCCGCGCCTGCGCGATCCGAAGCTCACCGAACTCGAGGTGGGGCAACGGTTCATGTCCCAGTTCGAGCTGGTGTCCTTCGTCCTGGGCAGGCACATCACCCTGATCGCGGGCAACGTGTGCGTCACCTACGCGGTGCGTCCCGTCGGCACGGGAACCCGGCTCGTGGTCCGGATACGCTTCGGCGGACCGAAACTCGTCGCCGTGGCGATGGCGATCGGCGACGTGCTCATGATGCGCAAGCAACTGCTGACGCTGAAGGAACTCGCCGAGGCCGAACACCGCACCGGCTCGGCGGCCGCCCCAGGGCGATCGCAACGCTGACGCGCCGTATCGGCACCGTGTGGGCGCGGTGGCCGCTCACCGAGGGCCGCACGACGCAGGGGCCCTCTGCTTCCCGGCGCCGATCTCGACCCGAGCGTGACGGTGGTTCGACCGGACGACGCTCAGCGTGGGCGCTCCACCAGGTCGAACTTCCGTTGCTCGAATCCCTCCGGCACGGTGTCGCGCACCGAGATCAGGGCGTGCGCCCAGGAGCCGAGGACGGTGTGGTCGCCCGCGATCCGGCCGTGGTCCGGCGCGGGTTCGGCGGTGAGCAAGGGCAACGGATGCATGCGGTGACGAGCCTCGTTCTCCAGCACGGTCGCTTTGTCCACGAAGATCCGCAGGTCGTGGTTGAGCAGGTACCGGCCGACGGCACCGTGTTCCGACGGTACCAGTGCTGCCACGAAACCCGCTGTTCGATAAAGATTTTCGCCGCGCCTTGAACGCGGCGCGTCTCGTCCGGCCCAGGTGACCCGTGCGGGCGTCGTGAGCAGTCGTTCGATCCCTTGCACGAGGTGGTGGCCGATCCTGGCGTGGTCCATGAGCTTCGCGCCCGCGTCCACGTAGCCGAGCACGAGATGGTCGTCGGTGCGGAGTACTGCTCGATAGAGCTGCCACACGTAGCCGTATTCCCTTCGGTGATAGTGGATTTCGTTGCATGCTCACACGCGATTGCGGTGTGGCGATTACAGCGGCGTTACCACCGTGGTGCGGTCGAGTCGGAGGGAAGTCGATCTGGGCGCAACATAGAGCAGTTCGGACACCGCAGGGGGTGCCCGGCCGAGTCAGCTGCTCGAGTAACCCTCGATGCAGATCCGGTGTGGTGGTGGGCTGTCTACTGCGGCCAGGCGGAGGGTTTGCGCGCCGCCCGCGCGGTCCAGCGACCGTCGTCGTGACGGACCTCCACCGGGTGTGTGAAGGCGGCGGTGATGTTCTCGGTGGTGATCGTTTCCAGAGCGGGGCCCGCCGCGACGGCGTGGCCGTCCGCGATCAGCAAGGCGTGCGTCGTCGTGCTGGGCAGTTCCTCCAAGTGGTGGGTGACCAGGATGGAGGCGACGTCGGGGTGGGTCCGGTCCAGCATGTCGAGGGTGTCCAGGAGTTGTTCGCGGGCGGCGACGTCCAAGCCGGTGGACGGTTCGTCGAACAGCAGCAGTCGCGGCTCCGCGATCAGCGCGCGGGCGATGAGCGTGCGGCCGCGCTCGCCCTGGCTCAGCGTGGGCCAGAGTTCGTTCGTCTTTCCGGTCAGGCCCACGGTGTCGATCATCGCGTCGGCCCGGTCGAGCTGGCCGGGCGTCGGTGTCCAGCGCATCGGGGTGTCGATGGTCGCGGTCAGGCCGGTCAGCACGACCTCGCGGATGGTCAGTGCGGAGCGCAGGGGATGGCGCGGGTTGATCTGGCCGATGCCACGGCGCAGTTGCTGCAATTCGACGCGGCCGAGTTCGGCGCCGAGCACCCGCACCGACCCCGAGGTCGGGAAGGTGACCGCCCCGCAGAAGCCGAGCAGCGTGCTCTTGCCCGCGCCGTTGGGGCCCAGCAGCGCCCAGCGTTCGCCCGCGCGCACCGTCAGCGAGATGCCGTTGATGATCTTCTTGCCGTCCCGGCGGAATGTCACGTCGGTCAACTCGAGCACCGGATCGGTCACGTGAAAGCCCCTTTCAGGGTGGTCAGGTGGGCGCGGCTGTATTCCGCCGCGGCGGTGGCGTCGCGGGCGGCGATCGCGTCGGCCAGCCGCTGATGCGCGGCGTGATCCGCGGACTCCGAGGGCACCGGGCGGATCTTCAGCATGTCGATCATCGCCAGGCGCAGCCGAGGGAGGAAGCTGTCGAACAGCTGGGTCAGCACGTCGTTGTGGGCGGCCACGATGACTGCGCGGTGGAATGCCATATCGGCGTCGACGTGCTCGGCGATCGGCTCGCCATGTGCCTGGCGCGCGGCCAGCGCACGACGAATCAGGCGCAGGTCGGCCGGGCTTCGCCGCTGGGCGGCCAGTGCCGCGGCCTCGGCCTCGATGGCGATGCGCGCTTCGATCACCGCGGCGATGGTGGCGCGGCGCAGCACGGCGTCCCATTCCTCGGTCACGTCGAGGGCGGTCACGAAGACACCGGCGCCCTGACGGCTGTCCAGCACCCCTTTGCCCGCCAGCTCACGGATCGCCTCCCGCAGCGTCGAGCGTCCGACGCCCAGCTGCGCGGCCAGCGTGGTCTCGCCCGGCAGGCGGTGACCGAGCGGCCATTCGCCCGCGCGGATGCGGGCCAGCAGCACTTCGGCCGTCTGCGCGGCCAGTGGATGGCGCCGTACCTGGGAAAGCATCGCAACCTCTCTACTTGTCTGAGGAGTCGTGTACAGTCTAGCCATCATGCGCACCATGCTTCTGCTCAGCCGCCACGGCGGGGCCTGAACGACCGGCCTCCCGCCGTGGGGCTTCGTCGTGGCCGGTCACTTTTCGTCGTGACGGCCCGTTCGGCCAGGAAGCAGACCCATGACCACCGCATTCCCCACCATCGACACTCCCGCGGGCGACGTACCGGACCGTGCTCCGGCATGGAATCGCCAGCGGCGTTCCCAGATGCCCTCGCATCGCTACCGCGAGGTCTACCAGCGCGTGGAAGTGCCGCTCACCCAGCGGTATTGGCCCGAGGCCAGGATCACCCAGGCGCCCCTGTGGGTGCCGGTCGACCTGCGCGACGGCAACCAGGCGCTCGCCGAGCCGATGGACCCGGCGCGCAAGCGGCGCTTCTTCGAACTCCTGATCGCTATGGGGTACAAGGAGATCGAGGTCGGCTATCCGTCGGCCTCCCAGACCGATTTCGACTTCGTCCGGCTCATCGCCGAGGACGATCTCGCGCCCGAGGACGTGACGATCGTCGTGTTCACCCCCGCGCGGCGAGATTTGATCGAGCGCACCGTCGCATCGATCCGCGGCATCCGCAACGACGTCGTGATCCACATGTACACCGCCACGGCTCCCGCTTGGCGTGACATCGTGCTCGGCAAGGACCGCGCGGCGCTGCGCGAGCTGATCCTCGACGGCGGCCGCACCGTGCTCGCGGCCGCCGGGGACCTGCCGAACGTGCGGTTCGAATTCTCGCCCGAGGTGTTCAACCTGACCGAGCCCGATTACGTGCTCGACATCTGCGACCGGATGACGACGTTGTGGGACGCCACCGTGCGGCGGCCGGTCCTCCTGAACCTGCCTGCCACCGTCGAGGTCGCCACCCCGAACGTCTATGCCGACCAGATCGAGTACATGCACCGCAATCTGGCCCGCCGCGACAGCGTCATCCTGTCGGTGCACCCGCACAACGATCGCGGCACCGGCATCGCGTGTGCCGAGCTGGCGGTGCTCGCGGGCGCGCAACGCGTCGAGGGCTGCGTCTTCGGCAACGGCGAGCGCACCGGCAATGTCGACATCGCCACGCTGGCCCTGAATCTGCACGCGCAAGGCGTGGATCCGATGATCGGCTTCTCCGACATCGATGAGATCCGCCGCACCGTCGAATACTGCACGGGCATGCCGATCCACGAACGGCACCCGTACGTCGGCGACCTGGTGCACACCGCGTTCTCCGGCACCCATCAAGACGCGATCAAGAAGGGATTGGCCGAGCATCGCGCCCGAGCCACCGCGACGGGCGTCGCCGAACGGGAACTCGACTGGCACGTGCCGTATCTGCCGATCGATCCCGGCGACCTCGGCCGCGGCTACGAGGCGGTGATCCGGGTCAATTCCCAGTCCGGCAAGGGCGGCATCGCCTACCTGCTGCACCGCGAATACGGCATGGACCTGCCGCGACGACTGCAGATCGACTTCGCCGCGCACGTCCAGGCGCGCGCCGATGACACCGGCGTCGAGATCACCGCCGCCGAACTGCGTGATCTGTTCGAGGCGATCTACTTCGAGGATCCGTCGTGGCTGGACTTGAAGGACTGGCGCACCAGCGGCGACGGCGCGCAGGCGTGTACCGAGATCACGCTGACCGTCGACGGGGTCACCCACCGTACGCGGCGCCACGGCGGTCCTGTCGCGGCGCTGACCGAGGCACTGGCCGAAGCGGGATATCCGATCGAGGTGCTGGGCCTGACCCAGCAGTCGATCGAGCCGGGCAGCGACGGCGCCGCGATCACATATCTGGAATATCGCAGCGGCAGGCACACCGGTTGGTCCTGCGGGCGAAGCGATTCCGTACTCGCGGCCACGCTGGCTGCGGTCGTGCGCGCCGCCGGACGCGTGGCGCGGCGGTGATCCCGCCACGGTGCGGCTGCACACGGCGCTGATCGCGCGATCGGGGTGCCCGGCCGGTCCGGCACCTCGATCGGGCCGGTAGCGACGACCGCGACCGGACACGGAGAACCCGGGTGGGACCGGGCCTGGGCGTCGTCAGTCGCCGGTGAAACCGTCGATCCGCTCGCGCAACAGATCCGCGTGACCGTTGTGCCGCGCGTACTCCTCGATCATGTGCAGGTACACCCAGCGCAGGCTGTAGTCGTCGGCGCGCCAGCGGTGGCGGAAGGTGTGGTCCAGTGGCAAGGCCGCGACGGCTGCGTCGGCCTGGGCGATCTCGGCTCGGAAGGCGGCGAAGGTCGCCTCCGGGTCGGCGTCGGCGATGTCGGCGAAATCGCCGTCCGGGTTGTCCTCGGAGCAGTAGACGTAGGCGAGATCCTGGCCGGTGGCGGCACAGCGGAACCAGCCGCGCTCGACCTCGGTCATGTGCCGGACGAGGCCGAGCAGCGACATGGTCGAGGGCTCGGCGGCGCGCGTGCGAAGCTGCTCGCCGTCGAGCCCCGCGCACTTCCACAGCAGGGTGTCGCGGTGCCGGTCGAGCCATGCCCGCAGCATGGTGCGCTCGTCGGCGACCAGCGGCGTCACGGTGCGTTCGAAGTCGGGCGCGATCCACGTCACGCGCTCGAACCTACTGCCGCCCTGACCCGTCGAGCACCCGAATTATCCGCGCTCAGAACATGCCGTGCGGGATCTGGGCGGGTTCGGGCACCGGCTGGACGACGTCCCAGTGCTCCACGATCTTTCCGTCGACGACCCGCCAGATGTCGACGACCGCCTGGTCGGGCTCCGCGTCGTCCGGCAGGACCATGCGGTAGTGCATGACCACGTACTCCTCGTCGGCGATCACCCGCGCCAGCTCCAATTTCGACCCGGCCACGGGTGCCTGGGCGATGAACTCGAGGAAAGCGTCCTTGCCGGAGGGGTTTCCCGGGCTGTGCTCCAGGAAGTCGTCGTGCAGCAGCGTGCGGAGCACTTCGATGTCGCCCGCCGCGAATCGGGTGAAGCCTTCGAGGAGCAGTTCCTTGTTGCGCAGTGCCACATTGTCGTTCGTCATGCCGCCGAGACTGACAGCCCTCGAACGGGGTGTCGATTACATGGCATGTAATGGCGGGCGCGACCCGGCCCTCGCGATACTGAGCCGATGAACGGTGATCGACCGGTCGGCGAACTGCTGCGGGAGTGGCGGCACCGGCGGAAGCTGAGCCAGCTGGATCTGGCCATCCAGGCGGATGTGTCCGCCCGGCACGTCAGTTTCGTCGAGACCGGCCGCACGATCCCCAGCCGATCCATGGTGCTGCACCTGGCCGAACAGCTGGACATACCGCTTCGCGAGCGCAACCGCCTGCTGATCGCCGCGGGACACGCGCCCGAGTTCCGGCGTCGTGACTGGACCGACCCCGCGTTGCGGCGTGCTCGTGACGCGGTGCAGCGGGTCCTGCGGCTGCACGAACCGTATCCGGCGCTGGCGGTGGACCAGCGCTGGAACCTGGTGCAGGCCAACGACTGTGTCGGCGTGTTCTTCGACGGTGTGGATCCGGAGCTGCTCGAACCGCCGATCAACATGATGAGGCTCGGTCTGCACCCCGCGGGGTTCGCTTCGCGGCTGCGCAACCTGGAGCAGGTCCGGGCGTTCCTGCTGCCCCGCCTGGCCCGCCGGGTCATGGCGACCGGGGATCCCGAACTCGCCGCCTTGCACGAGGAACTGCGCTCCTACGGTGCCCAGTCCGGCACCGACAGCGACCCCGCGGACATCGCGTTGCCGATCCTGCTGCGCCACCGCGATGCCGAACTGTCGTTCTTCAACACGATCACGACCGTCGGCGCGGCCTTCGACATCACGCTCGACGAGGTCGCGGTCGAGGCGTATTTCCCCGCCGACGACGAAACGGCCGCCTACCTGCGCGAGCTTGCCGACCTCACGCGCTGAACAGGTCACAAGGGCTTCGTGAATCGCTGCGCAGGCTCGCCTTCCAGGTGCCCGGCGGGCAGCTTGCGGCCGCAGAGCACGAGCAGCAGGTCCTGGGCGTGCCCCGACAGCACCGTGCCGGAGCCGTAGCTGAAGTCCAGGTCGTCGGCGCGCAGCTCGATGCCGCCGAGGTCGGCGCCGAACAGCTTGACAGTCTTCCGGTCGATCGTGTCCAGAACCAGGCGCAGCCGGTCCCCGGGCACCCGGCGGTCCAAGCCGAGCGCAACGGTGATGTCCAGGCCGTGGATCACATCGTGGCTCAACGCGTTGGTGAGCCCGCCGCCCGGGGGCCGCCAGGGATGGTCGACGTTGTCCCACAGCGATTTCAGCAGGTCCGCCGCGCTGAGCGTGGCAGCGTCCACTCGGGCGGTGCGGTCGGCCATGCGGTTGAAGTTCCCGAACGCCGCGAGCATCCCCAGCGCGAAGCCCGCGCTCGACAGGCGATACGGCATGGTGATGTGCGCGACGACTTCGCGTACCCGCCAGCCCTCGCACAGGGTCGGTGCGTCCCAGCTCGCGGCGTCCAGTCCGGCCAAGAGTTCGGCGAGTTCCGTCCGTTCCGCCGTCACCGCCCTTCGCACCAGGGTATCGGTCATTTGTCCACCTCTCTTCGACGAGGGTGATCCAACCTTCCCGGGACTCCGGGCGCCACCCGGCGACGAAAATCGGCGGCCGGAGGGGTGGACGCGGGTCCAATTCGTGCGTGGGCAGGCGGGCCCGGCCGAGCAGGGATCGCGGCGAACGCCGTGGTCAGCCGTAGAGCGCGCGACGGGCCCGCCGATACTCGGCGCGGATCCCTCGCCCGGCCGCCGCGTCGGACGGTGCGGGGATCTCCGCGGCCGTGCATGCGGGCCACGCGGGCGGGCGGGCCGCGCCACTCAGCGCCCAGGCGGCCTGGCGCGCGGCGCCGAGCGCGACGTACTCGGCCGGTTCCGGCACCGTCACAGTGACGCCGAAGACCTGTGCGGCGATCGCCCCGACCAGCCGGGAGCGCGCGGCGCCGCCGATGAGCAGCACCCGCCGCGGTCGCACCCCCGTGCCGGTGAGATGGTCGAGCGCGTCGGCGAGATGACACAGCACGCCTTCGAAGGCAGCTCGGGCGACGGTCGCGGGACGCATGGCCTCCGGTCGCAGACCGTGCAGACTGCCCGTCGCGTGGGGCAGGTTGGGTGTGCGCTCACCGGCGAGGTAGGGCAGCAGGACCAGGCCGTCCGCGCCCGGCGGCGCCTGCGCGGCAAGCGATTCCAGCGTGGGCAGATCCACGCCGAGCAGGTCGGCGGCCGAGGTGAGGACGCGCGCGGCGTTGAGCGTGCAGACCAGCGGCAGGAACGCGCCGGTGGCGTCCGCGAATCCGGCGATCGCGCCGCTGGAATCGGCGCAGGCGCGCTCGGCGCGGGCGAAGACCGTCCCGCTGGTGCCGAGCGAGACCACCACATCGCCCTCGTCGATGCCGAGACCCAGCGCGGCACCGGCATTGTCACCTGTCCCCGCGGCGACCAGTGTGCCCGACGGTGTCCGCCCGGCCGGCTCGTCCGGACCCAGGACGCGGGGCAGCGCGGGCGCCCGTCCACGAAAGGCAAGGGCGAGCAGGTCTTCCCGATAGGCGTTGTCGGCGGGTGACCAATAGCCGGTGCCGGAAGCGTCACCGCGGTCGGTGGTGGGCTCGGGAATGTGCCGGGGTTCGCCGCCCCGCAGCCGCCAGGTCAGGTAGTCGTGCGGCAGCAGGACGCGCGCGGCGCGGTCGGCGCGCTCCGGCTCGTGATCGGCCAGCCAGCGCAGCTTGGCGACGGTGAACGAAGCCACCGGCACGCTGCCGACCGCGTCGGCCCACGCTTGCGGTCCGCCGAGATCGGCGATCAGCTCCTCGGCCGCGCCGGCGGAGCGGACGTCGTTCCACAGCAACGCGTCGCGTACCGGAATACCCGCGGCATCCAAGGCGACCAGGCCGTGCTGCTGCCCCGCGACCGCGATCGCGGCGACGCCGTCGAGCAATCCCGCGCCCGCTGTCCGCAGCGCGGCCCACCACGCCGCCGGGGCGACCTCGGTCCCCTCCGGGTGCGGGGCCTGCCCACGACCGAGAACTTCGCCGCTGTCGGCGTCGCAGACAACCACCTTGCACGACTGGGTGGAGCTGTCGACTCCCGCGACCGTCGTCATCCGGCCCACCCCGATCGCCTCCGGTTCGCCTCGCCGTGGTGGGGCGGGCACGGGCGGATCGAGGCGGCCTCGAACGAGGCCGGTCGCACACCGGCGACGAACCGGCCGCGTGATCCGACGCGAACACATCGCAGAAGGCCCATACCGACCACCTTGCACCCGAGCCGCCCCCGCCGGGGCATTTCGGGTATTCGGCAGCCGCATCGGGCAGACTGGCGCGATGAGCATCGACCCCACCGACGTGCGCATCCGCACCGGAGACGGGACGCCGCTGCCCGACCTGACCGAGGACGCGCTCGGCGACCTGATCGACGAACCGGCGGACCCGGAACACCCCATCCTCGAACTCAGCCGTGCCGACCTGCACGACATCCGGGCCAGGCTGCTACCCGACGGCGTCTACGAACTCGAGCACCGGGCCGGATCGGCGACGGAGACCTTCCAGATGTACACCTCCGACCCGGTGCTGGTGCGTGACGTGCTGTGGGCGTGGCTCTCCGACGACCCGTGGTGGCATGACTCGGTCGCGTGGTTCCCGGTCGACCCGGCAATCGCGGAACTGCGCGCGGTGCAGGACGAACTCGCCGGACTGCTGGACGGCTTGACCTTGATGGACGGTCTCACCGCGGGCATGGACGCGGCGCTGGCGCGCGCCGACGAATTGCTGGCGCTGGAGGTCGCACCGGAGGCGGACGACCCCGATCAGGCCTGATACCACCAGGCGGTGGTCGCGATGTCGGCGTCCGCCAGGGGAAGATAGGTCTGCGCGTCCAGCCACCCGAGGGCCTGGACGGTGACCCGTAGCTCGCGTTCGAAGCAGATCGGGTCGCGCACATGCCAGCGGTACATTCCGAACCGCTGATCCGGTCGATAGATCTGTTCCGGCGGCAGCACTTGGTGCAGCCCGAGATAGGGCGTGGAATATGTCCGGTATATCCCGTCGAGGTCGAAATTCCAGGCGCCGCCGAAATAGTCCTCGGTGCCGGTCCCGCAAATAGTGGGATGATCGACGTCCCCGTCGAGAAAGAACTTCACTTCGCCCTCGCCCCACCATCCCGGTGCACCCGGGCGGATGGCGAGGTAGGTGCCGACGTAGCGGCCCGGCCCCGGCGCCGCGTCCAGAATCGTGTGCACGGCCGGAGTGCCCACGCCGGTCGTGTGCCGCCACTGTGTGTGCAGATACCCCGCGCCGTCCGGCACGTCCTCTTCGCTGTAGGTCGCCTGGTAGTACACCGGGACCTCGCGGCCACAGCTGTTATCCAGCGTGATGCGCGCTCGATGCCGGAACGGCATGGCCCAGTAGCTGTTCAGCCCGCCGGCGGGCGCGACGACCACCATCTCCGAACTCAGCAGGGCCAGCTCGCCCCACCCGTTGCAGAAGAAGGCGCCCAGGGGCAGCTCGATCGCGGGCCGCGGTGCGTCGTCCCAGGTCATCCGTAGCGTCAGCCCGCGCAGTACGGAACGCTCGGTGGTCAACCAGAAGTGCCGGAACACGCCCGGTCCGGAAACGTCGGCCAGCGTGGCGGTTTCGCCGTCGGCCAGCGCGATGGAGGGGGACACCTTCCACCCCGCGCCCAGCAGCCGAGCAGCGTGCGCGCCGGTGCCCTCGGTCGCCCGCGCGCCCGCGCCCGGCGCCCCCGTCGGGTTCTCGGCGCTGACCGACCGCGTTCGCCGGCCGTCCAGCCGCCACAGCTCGCCGCCCGGCGCGGTCACAGTCCCGGCCAGCCGTATCGGGGTGTGCCCGGCGCGAGCCCGGCCCGGTACGCGGCGCCGGTGGCGCCCGCCGCGGCGAGTTGCCCGGCATCGGACCGCTGGGCCAGCTCGCGCCGGACCTGGTCCATGTCGAGCCAGAGGATCTGCTGCACGAGGTCTTCCAGCGCGTCCGCCGCCAGGGCGCCCGCCTCGGAGTACACCAGCACGCCCTCCCGGAACGCCATGAGCGTCGGATACTGGGTGACCCGCGCGGTGGCGCTCAACGCGGGCTCGGCCTCGGTGTCGACCTTGCCGTGCACGATCTCCGGGTGCCGGTCGGCCGACGCCTCGTACACCGGGGCGAAACGCTGACACGGCCCACACCAGCCGGCCCACCAATCCACGAGCACGATCGGATTGGACGTGACCACGGAGTCGAAATTGTGCTGAGTCAGGGTGATCGTGGGCATGGATTCCTCGTAATCGTTCCGCGAAGTAACCGTGCATCCTCGCATGGCTGTCCGCGATCAGGAAGACGCACCGGCACGATGCTGTTCGGCCGCCAGGAAATGCGCGACCGTCGTGGTGCGGTCGTACAGATCGCGATAGTGCCGGTAGTACTCTTCGTATTTCGCGGTGCGCTCAGGATAAGGCCGCACGGTGTCGACGACAGGATTCCACCCGGAGGTGTCGATTCCGGCGGCTTCGGCGGCGAGCAGAGCGTCACCGAGGCTCGCGCCGACGGTGTCGGCGGGCAACTGCTGGGGCAGGCCGGTGACATCGGAAACGATCTGGGTCCACAGCCCGCCTTTGGTGCCGCCACCCACCGCGACCAGACGCCCAGCCCGGCCACCGGCCTCGGTCATCGCCTCCAAGTTGTGGCGCACTCCGTAGGCGATGCCCTCCAGCACCGCCCGGTAGAGCTCGGCCCGTCCGTGGCCGAGGGTCAAACCGGCGACGATGCCTCGGGCGTCCGGGTCGAAGAGGGGAGTGCGTTCCCCGGCGAAATACGGCAGCGCGAGCAATCCCCGGCTGCCCGCGGGCACGTCCGCGGCCGCGGCGACCAGGTCGGCGAACTCGCCGCCGACGAGTTTGCGCAGCCAGTCGGTGACCGCGCCGGAGGTGGCCATGCCCGCGGCGAGGGTGTACGTGTCCGGCCAGGTGCCGCAGGTGCCCCAGAGACCGGGATGCGGCCGCGGATCGGCGAGCACCTGCACCAGGAACATCGTGGTGCCGTACATGATCATCGCGTCGCCCGGAGCGCGGACCCCGACACTGGCCGCCTCGGCCCAGGCATCGATGGTTCCGGTGGTGACCGGCAGCCCCGCCGGAAGTCCGGTGGCGGCCGCCCCGTCCGCGCTCACCCGGCCCACGATCTCGGTGGGCCAGGCCAGCTCCGGTAACGACCAGCCCGGCACGATCCGCTCGGCCCAATCCGTCGCCCACGCGCGCGCACGCAGGTCGTAGAGGGGGACGCACTGACTGGCCGACTGGTGGTCGAGCACGTATCGGCCGGTGAGCCGGTACACCAGGAAGGAACTGGCCATCAGCAGCATCGCGGTGCGTGCCGCGACCTCCGGCTCGTGCCGGACCAGCCACCGGGCCTTCGGCCCGACAGCCTGGCTGGTCAGCGGTGACCCGGCGCGGTCGAGCACGGCCTGCGCGCCGAATTCGGCGTTCAGTTCCGCGATCTCGGCGCCCGCCCTGGTGTCCACGCCGTACAGAATCGCCGGGCGCAGCGGCCTGCCCTCCGCGTCGGCGGGCAGCAGGCACGGGCCGATGCCGGACACGGCCAGACCGGCGAGCGGCGCGCCGCGGGCCGCGTCGACAAGGTCGCGGGCGATCGCGACGAAATCCGCCCACCACACCGCCTCCGCGTCGTGCTCGACCCAGCCGGGGTGTGGCATGGAAACCTCGTGCGCGCGTTCGGCTCTGGCGAGTACCGTGCCGGCGGCGTCGGTGAGGACGCCTTTCGAGCTCGAGGTCCCGATGTCGATGCCGAGGAACATCGTCACCGCGTGAACTCGTCCACGGTGACATCCAGCAGTTCGCAGGTCGCGCGTACGGCGGCGCGGTGGTCACCGGGTACCGCGTGGATGTGGTTGGCGCCGAAGCGGTTCAGGAAGTCCTCGGCGCGCGCGTCCAGCCGGGCGAAAGCGTGCGGCCACTCCCAGGTCGACTGCTTCATCAGCGCCTCGTTGGTCTGCTGGTCGTAGTCCTCGAACTCACCGAGCATCAGCTGCATGCGGTAGTCGCCGTCGAGGCGGGTGAGCCGCGCGAGGGTCATCAGGCCCGGCGCGGCCAGATGATGCACCGAGGCGCCGCCCGCTGGGAAGAAGAACACCTCCGGATACAGGTGCACCTTCGCCAGGTTCTCCGCGGGATCGGCGCTGCGTGCGGCGAACCAGGTGGCGTGCTGGCCGGAATTGCAAAGGTCCCAGATGTCCCGATCGGCGTGATAGTGCCGGACGTCGGCGAACAGCACCGGCGTGCCCGCCACCCGCTTGAGCAGCTGCATGGTGAGCGCACCGTCCATGTCCGCTTCGGTAGCGCAGACGTGCGGCTCCTTCGGGCCGTTCCAATCGTAGGGATCGTTGAGGAACGCCTCGGTCACGTCCATGGTGGCGAAGTACTGGGTGAGTTCGGGCTGTCCCTTGATCCCCGAGAAATCCAGACGCCATTCATCGATCAGCTCGCGTACCGCCAGATAGGAGCGGATCTGGCGTTCCAGCAGTTCCGGGGTGAGCTTCGCCCCGTCGTAGTGCACGCCCGCGGTGTGCCGCTCCAGCCATTCGCGCGCGGCCCTCGCCTCGCCCGCGTCGGCCAGTTCGGCGCGCCGCACGATCTCCCACTGATCGATTTCCTCGACGTCGATGCCGAATTGCCGTTGCCACTGATCGGTATTGGCGACCGCGGTGTTCATGCCCATCGGCCGCCCGCCGAAGCGCCCGAACGTCGCGCCGCGCAGGCCGGATACCGCTGCCGCGGCCCGCGCGCGCACGCCGATGGCTTCGATGAGCTCGGGGTCGGAGGGGTCGCCCCACAGCCTGCTGTGCTTGCGGCCGATCTGGTCGAGTGCGCCGCCGGCCGCGAGCATGCCCACCATCCCGGGCTGCACCGGGTCGATATTCGACAGCAGCAGCAGCGGACCTGGCATCGCGCTCGCGGCGAGCATGGTGAAATGCGGGAACGCCCAGACCGCGTAGTGCAGGACGGTCAGGTCGACGCCCGCCGCCGTGACCGAGCGCGCCACCGAACTCGCCAGCGCGTTGTCGCTGATCGGCGTCGCGCCGACGACCACATCGTGTCCCGCGGCGGTGAGCGCGGCCACCAGCCGGTCCTCGGTGGAGGCGATGAAATCGGCGATGCCCGCATGGACATAGTCGCGGCCATCGGAAATGCTGATAACGCCGATACGGGCCATGCCGGTCCCTCCAGGACGTGGGGTGATCGGAGAGTTCGACTCGATAAACAGATACCAGCCGGGGCCGGGCTCGAAGGCGGTTTCGCCGAAATAGAGCCCGGCTCGGTGCTTCGGACCGCTTATCGCGGAACCGTTTTGACGGCCCGCGACTGCGGGAAGCTGAGCGGTGCCAGATGGACGCCGCCCTGCCCCCAACCCGCGCTGGTAATCCACCAGCGGCCGTCGTCCTGGACGACTTCGGCGGCGTGCGCCGCGATGTGGCCCACCTTGTCTCCGATGCGGAAGCGGAACGGGCTGTCGCTGCGGAAGACATCGGTGCCGACGTAATGCGGACGCGGACCGATGAACAGATACCACCACCCGTCCTGCCGGAGGACATAAGGGGATTCGGTATTGCCCGCTTCGGTGCCTTTGGTCGGATCGGTGTAGGCGATGTGCCGCTCGCCCCAGTGCACGAGGTCGGTGCTGGTGCGGTAGGCGACGACGTGATGACCGCCGGTCGGGGCGCTCGTCGCGCAGTAGTACAGCACCCACTGGTCACCCACGCGCACCACCATGGGATCACGGGCGTCGTAGCCGTCGCGGAACAGCGGGCCCGCCGGCGATCTGGTCCACCGGAACAGATCCGGCGAGGTCGCCGCATTCATCGCCGCGCCGGTGCGGTCCGCGCCGCCCGCCGCGTAGAACATGCGGTACTGCCCGTCGGCTTGGACCACATAGGGCGCCCACAGGTGCGTTTCCCCGTATTGCCGATCCACCCGCAGCGCGGCGGCGTGCTTGGTCCACGGTCCGTGCAGCCGGTCGGCGCTGGCATGGGCGAACTCGATCTCGTCGAACGGCTCCGCGGGTTCCGGATGGGTGATTCCGAAAAGGTGCCACCGCCCCGCGTCGTCGCGGACGATCGTGTGGTCGTTGATGTACCAATTTTCCGATTCGCCGACGCTCGGGTCGTAGATCCGCGCGAAGGGCCCTGCTCGCACCACTTCCCGCGTCGTCATGGATTCATGATGCCGCCGCGATGGTCGTCGCCGTGCCGTCCTGCGGATTTCGGTCCGGGGAACCCCCTGGAACGGTTCTCCGGCAGCCGAGATCCTGCTTCCTGTCGTCGGCGGTCGGCCTCAGGCGACGACAGTACGTCGCAGGTATTCCGCGGTCAGCGACCGGCCGTCGGCCAGCAAGGCCGCCGGAGTGCCGGCGAAAACGATTTCGCCACCGTGCTTTCCGCCGTCCGGGCCGAGATCGATCACCCAGTCGGCCCGTGCGACGACGTCCAGGTCGTGTTCGATGACGATCACCGTGTTCCCGGCGTCGACCAGCCGGTCCAGCAGCGCGACCAGAGTGTCGACGTCGGCCATGTGCAACCCGGTGGTCGGCTCGTCCAGCACGTAGACGGCGGCGTCGCGACTACGCCGGAGATGATCGGCCAGTTTGACGCGCTGGCGCTCCCCGCCGGACAGCGAAGTCAGCGAGCGGCCGAGGGCGAGGTAGCCGAGACCGACGTCGAGCAGCGAGCGCAACGGCATGCGGATGCGCTGGTCGCCCTCGTCCGCCCAGAAGTTCAGCGCCTCTTCGGCGGGCATCTCCAGCACGTCGGCGATGGACGCTCCGCGAATCTCGTAGGCGAGCGCTTCCTCGCGATATCGGCGTCCGTGGCAGGTCTGACAGACCGTGGTGACCGGATCCATATATGCCAGGTCGGTGAAGATCACTCCCGCGCCATCGCATGCTCCGCAGGCACCGTCCGAGTTGAAGCTGAACAAGCCCGGTCGTACACCGTGCTGCTTGGCGAAGAGTTGACGCAGCGGGTCCATGATGCCGAGATACGTGGCGGGGCTGGAGCGCCGGGAGGCGGCGATCGCGGACTGGTCCACCGCGATGACCTGCGGGTGCGCCGCGACGAACGCGCCCGATACCAGCGTGCTCTTGCCGGAGCCCGCCACTCCGGTGACCGCCGTGAGCACCCCCGTCGGAAACCGCGCGGTGAGATTCTTCAGGTTGTAGGAGTCTGCGTCGGTGACGGTAAGCCATCCGGCCGGCTCGCGGACGTCCGTCTTGACCCGCCGCACTCTGCGCAATCCCGCACCGGTCGGCGTCCGCGCGACCCGCAGTTGATCGACGGTGCCTCGGAACACCACCTGCCCGCCGCGTGAGCCCGCGCCGGGCCCCATGTCGATCACGTGGTCGGCGACGGCGATGACGTCGGGGGAGTGCTCGACCACCAGGACGGTGTTGCCTTTGTCCCGCAAGCCGGCGAGCAGGGTGTTCAACCGTCCCACGTCGCGGGGGTGCATGCCGACGCTGGGCTCGTCGAAGATATAGGTCATGCCGGTGAGGCTGGAGCCGAGATGCCGGACCACCTTGAGGCGCTGTGCCTCGCCACCGGACAGGGTCGCCGTTTCCCGATCGAGCGACAGATAGCCGAGCCCGACCTCCTCGATCCGGCGCAACCGGGCGATGGCGGCCTGCGCTATCGGTCGAGCCACCGGATCGTCCAGGCCCGCGAGCACCTCGATGAGATCGGTGATCTCCAGCGCGCCGTAGTCCGCGATGCCGAGCCCCTCGATCCGGCTCGCCAGCGCCGCGGCGTTGAGCCGGGCACCACCGCAGTCCGGGCAGACCTCCTCGGTGACCACCGCTCGCGCGGCCGCGCGATTCCTGTCCGACAGCGCGTTGAGATCACGTTTGATGTACAGACGGTCGAACCGCTCCAGCAGACCCTCGTAGGCGTTGTTTCCCGCCGATCCGTTCCGGTTCTTGCGCGGGACACGAAAACCCTTGCCGTACAGGAACAACTGCCATTCCTCGGGCGTGAACTCCCGCAGTGGCTTGTCCGGGTCGAAAAGTCCCGACTCCGCGTAGAGCTGCCACTGGAAGGTTCCGACCGCGAAGGGCCCGAAGGTGATGGCGCCCTCGTTGAGCGACTTGTCCGCATCGATGAGCCGCTCCAGATCCGGGCGCACCACATGGCCCAGACCGCCGCACGCGGGGCACATGCCCAGCGGGTCGTTGAACGAGTAGCGCGTGGCCTCGCCCGCGCTCGGCACGCTGTACCGGGAGAACAACACGCGGATGATCGACTGGATGTCGGTCATGGTGCCGACCGTGGATCGGGAATTGCCGCCGATCGGCTTCTGGTCGACGACCACGGCGGGCGCCAAGTTGTCGATCGACTCCGCCTCCGGGCGCTCGTACTTGGGCAGCCGGTTGCGGATGAACCAGGTGAAGGTCTCGTTGAGCTGCCGCTGCGATTCGACCGCGACGGTGCCGAAGACGATCGACGACTTACCCGAACCGGAAACGCCGGTGAAGACCACGATCTTGCCCTTGGGAATCGTCAGCGAGACGTCGCGGAGGTTGTTCTCGCGCGCCCCGACGATCTTGATGGTGTCTCGATGAGCATGCACGGAGGCGAGGCTAGGAGCCGATGAGGTCGGTTCCTGTCCTCTTTCACGGCCATACTGGAGCGCGTGACCCGGACCGCCGAGCGGCTGCTCCAGCTGCTCTCGCTGCTGCAGACCC
>NZ_BAFP01000061.1 GCF_000308455.1 Nocardia abscessus NBRC 100374
CGGGGCGGCGGTTCGGCCAGATGCGCCCGCAGCACCGCCGCAGGGGTCGTGCGCGCGAACGGCACGGCGCCGGTGAGCATTTGGTAGAGGGTCGCGCCGAGGGCGTAGACGTCGCAGCGATGGTCGAGCGCCTCGCCCCGGATCTGCTCGGGAGCGACGTAACCGAGCGTCGCGATCAGCGCTCCCGCGGCGGTCAGCCCGGTGGTGTCGTCGCGGCTGCGCGCGATGCCGAAATCGGTGACGAAGACGTGGTCGCTCCCGTCGTCGCCGGTGGCGACCAGCAGGTTGGCCGGTTTGACGTCCCGGTGCAGCAGACCGCGCCGGTGCGCGGCGTCGAGTCCCTCGGCCGCCTGGGCGAGGATCTCGATCACCCGGCTCGGCGGCAGCGCGCGCGACCGCTGCCCGATCAGCTGTGCCACGTCCGAACCCGCCACGTACCGCATCGACATCCACAGCTGGTCGTCGTCGCTGCCGCGGTCGTAGATCTCCACGATGTTCGGATGGTCCAGGCGCGCGGCCAATTCGGCTTCCCGCTGGAACCGGGCGCGGAATTCGGGGTCGGCGCCCGCCGACGGGTCGAGGATCTTCAGCGCGACCGACCGCGGCAGCCGTGGATGACGCGCCAGATACACCGTCCCCATGCCACCCGAGCCGAGCGTGCGCTCGATGCGATACCCGGCGAATACCGAACCTGGGCGCAGCGTCATATTCTTCTCGTTCTCGGTTCAGATCGGCGCACCGCTCCACCATCTGTCGTACACGTCCTGGCCGCCGGTGCCGCCGGAAGCGCCGACGGTGCAGAAGCTGCGGTGATCGGTGAACGCCACGTCCAGCAAGCCGAAGCCGGCCAGGCTGTCGGTGGCCCAGCGGACCGTGCCCGCGCCGGACGGACGCGTCCATGGCTGTTCGTGCAGGTCGGCGCGGCCGAGCGTGTCGGAGGTATAGGTCACCGGGCGGCGGGACGGGTCGCAGCGGATGTTGACGTTGATCCCGTCGTCGGTGGCGGCCGGGCAGTGCAGCCAGGCGCCGCGATCGTCGTTGAGGGCGCAGCGTATCCCCTGATAGCCCACACCTTCGGGGTCGGCGGGGAGCAGGTTCGGGAACGCCTCGACGATGTAGGCGGCCGGGCCCCAGGCGGACGTGGCCGGAGTGCTGGTGGCCGCGGTGGTGGTCGTGGCCGACGAAACGACCGACGACGGGGCGGCGACCGCCGTCCCGCCGGATCGTTCACCGGTGCGCAGGAGAACCACGGCCAACCCCGCGATCACCGCCAGCACGACCGCCCCGGCGATCAGCGCGGATCGTCCGGCACCCGCACGCGGAGGTGGCGGCGGGAACGCAGGGGCGGGCGGGAGCGGCGCAGGCTCGAGCGCACGGATCGCGGCGGCCGCCAACTCCCCGCAGCCGGCGTATCTGGCCGCCGGGTTCTTCGCCATCGCCCGCACGACCACCTCGTCGATGGCCGTGGGCAACGCCGGGTTCGCCAGCGACGGGCGCGGCGGCGGCTCGTACAGATGGGCCTGGAGACTGGCCGCCGGCGTACGGGTACCGAAAGGTACCGCGCCGGTGAGCATTTCGTACAGGGTGCAGCCGAGGGAGTAGATGTCGGCCCGATGGTCGAGCGGTCCGCCGGTCAGCTGCTCCGGCGCGGCGTAGGCGAAGCTGGCCAGCACCGATCCCGTCGTGGTCAGCGACGCGGTGGCCTCCAGCGGCCGCGCGATACCGAAGTCGGTGATGCGTACCGCGTCCGACCCGTCGTCGGCCGTGGACACCAGAATGTTCGCCGGTTTCACATCGCGGTGCAGCAATCCGCTGCGATGCGCCGCGTCCAGCCCGCGCGCCGCCGCGGCGACGATCCGCACCGCCCGCGCCGCGGGCAGCACCGCCGGACCGCGGCGCACCAGCTCCGCGGCGTCCACGCCGTCGACGTACCGCATGCCGATCCACAGCAGGTCACCTTCGGCGCCCCGGTCGTAGATGGAGACGACATTCGGATGCTCGAGCCGGGCCGCCAATTCGGCCTCCCGCTCGAATCGAGCCCGGAATTCCGCGTCCGCCCCCAGATCCGGATCGAGAATCTTCACCGCGTCCAGGCGCGGCAGCCGCGGATGCTCGGCCAGATACACCGCACCCATCCCACCCGCCCCGATCCGGCGAATGATGCGATAACCAGCGAAGACATCGCCAGGCTGCACAGACACGACGCGCCCTCCTCCCTGACCGAGCAGAATACCGGCCATCGGGTCGCCTACCCGGCCGAGCCCATGAACACCTCGCCGGGGCGACCGCCCACAAGAGCGAGGGAGCGAGCTGATGTTGCCTCGAGGGCTCGACCGAGCTGGGACCCGAAACGGCAGCCGCCCCGTGTGGGAGGACACGAGTCGGCGTGCGGTGTTATTTCGGCTGGGCCGGGCCGGGATCAGCGGCCTTGCAGCCAGCTCTCCTTCAGTTGCCAGTGGTTGTCCCACCACGCCTGTACCACTGCGGGGTCGGCGTTCCAGGGTGGCGGGGGGGACTCTCCCGGGAAGAGCAAGGGTTCTTCAGGGGCTGCGGCGGTGGCCGGCGGCGGGGCCGGCGGTTCCGGGGAGATAGTCGTCGTCGTCGGCCGGTGCCTGTGCGGCGTCGGCGGCTGCTGTACCGGCGGTGGGGGGCCCGGCGGGACCGGTTCGATGGGCATAGGCTGGTCGTTCGCGGGGTACGGCGCTGGTTGCGGTGGCACCTCCGGTCCGGGATAGGGCCCGGGGGTGGACGCCGAGTCGGGCGGCGGGGCCGGAGGGATCTGTTCGAGCGCGGGGGCCGGGGGCACGGCGACGGGATTCGGCTCGGCAAGCTGGGGAGCGGAGATGGGCACCTGCACCGGGCCGTCGATCTCGGCGTTCGCCGGGCGGTTCTCGCGTGCCTGCACGACCGCGATCGCCGTTCCGCCCAGCAGCGCGGCCGCGGCCGCCCCGGCCAGAATCGCGCGGCCGACATGTCCGCGATCGGCCACTGGCGGCGCTGTCGGTGCGCTTCGGAACGGAGCGGCGGCGACCAGAGCGGCGCCGTACGCGGCCGCGTGGACGTAGTCGGGTGCCACGATCACGGGGGCGGCGAAGCCCAGCCGCGATGCAGCGACAATGTCCGGATTTCCCGCCGACGAGCCACACAAGACGACGGCGTCGGGCACCAGCCCCGCCGCCTCCGAAGCCGACTGTATCCGGTCGATCGCCGAGCCCGCGGTCTCGGCGTCGACGACACCGGACGACCACGAGTCGAAGGCGAGGATTTCCTCCCGATTCGGCCCGACCACGAGAGAGGACGTGTGGTAGCCGACGATCTCGAGTACCAGCAGAGTTCCGTACTCCGCCAGGCCCGGAGTGTTCTCGACCAGTGCCTGCAGCGCTGTCTTGGTCGACACGAGCGACGACGATCGCCACATCGCCGACGACAGTTGTGACACGATCGCGCGCCGCTCCGCCACCGTCCGGTACGCCACCGCGACGTCATCGAGTTCGGTGTCGGATCCGGCGCCGGCGGTCAACGCGTCGAGGGCGGCGGCGACCGACGCGGCAGTCGAGTGCTCGACCGGCTGTTCGACCTCCCGCAGCACCGTGGGCCGGGTACCTTGTGGCGCCGTGGACGACAGCATCACGCCACGCACCACGGTTTGTTCCGCTGAAATACCGACTGTGGCCCTCATGAGATCACCTCTGCTCGAGACCGGTCTTGAAGGAGGTTCGTCACCGCGGTCGCCAGCGATTGGCCGAGGTTCGTTTTCCCACCATGCACAGTCGCGTAGCGCCTCTGATGACAGCCCGCGAAAACTGCGACGGAAATTCTCTCGCAGCCAGTGGAACGTCCCGTCCGGCGTCTGCGACACATCGCACACTACACCCGTTACCAGGGCATTTCATCAAAGAACACGAGTTCACGCGGCACGACAGTCCCCTGCCGCGATCATCCGCCGTCGTGGCGCTTTTGTCGGCGTCCCAGGTACCGACGAGCTGAGCGCTGAATGTTTGCTCGATACCGCTGGTGGAAGCGGCAACGGGCATCGCCCAGAAAGTGTTCGTCCGGTCCGGAGAAAGTTTCGCTGTGCATCGCGGCGCCCTGGCCTGATCGCCGATCAGGCCAGGGGAAGGTCGGCCCGCAGCACATCGGACGCCACGAGGTGTCGGCTCGGACAGGCCACGCACGCGCGAATCAGCTCGATGACCTGAAGCTCCGGACGTGGACGGGCAGTACCGACCATCCCTTACCGGAGGAACGCCCCGCAGCGGGCCGCCTGCACCGCCGCGGATCCGCCCGGCGCTCCGAAACGAACGTCAGCCGAAGTCCCGCACACTTCTGCGCGGGCTCGTCGGCTCCCGCAGGCAGTGCGTGACGATCAGGGCGTCCACGAGGTCGTCCGGCGGCGCAGGGCGGAAGCTCGCGAGTCAGCCTGCCGGCGGGGGCGGCGGCGGTGCGGGCAGCGGAATCACGATGCCGAAGGGGAGGGTGATCCCGGGCGGCGGCGTGGGAGCCGGTTCCGGGGCGGGCGCCGGTTCGGGTTCCGGTGCGGGCGGTGTGGCGGTGGCCGGTTCGGGGTTACCAGGTGCGGCGTCCTGCTCAGGGACACCAGGTGCGTTGGGCTGCTCGGGCGCACCTGGTTCGGGGCCGGTGGCGGCGTCCGATCCTGGTTGCGAGCAATCGGCCGCTCCGGCCTCGCCCAGTTCGGATTGCCCGGCGGCGTGCGGGTTCGCCTGCGCTGCGGGGTTGTTCGGGTCGTGGTCGGGTAGTTGTCCGGGGGCCGCGCCGAAGGGTTGCCCAGGCGCGAGCGGGGTGCGCCCGATGCCGGCCTGTCCGGGTTGTGGCATGGGTGCGGGGATGGGTTGCGCCGCACACGGATGCACGGG
>NZ_BAFP01000060.1 GCF_000308455.1 Nocardia abscessus NBRC 100374
GATTGAAGCTCGGTATGGATCTCATCTTCTCGAACGTGACGGTGAAGGACTACGCCAATCTCGTGGACGGCGTGAAACTGGTGGTGGAAATGCTCGACATCATGAGCGCGACAGTCGCCCGCGCCTATGTCCGTGAGCACAAGGCGGCAAGCAGTGAGCACCACACCGCCGTCCACACTCTGACCTCCGCGCTGCTGGGGGGACACACCACCGCAACAACGGCCCGCGAACACGGAATAGGCATCGCCGACGAGTATTCGGTTCTGGCAGTGCATATTCCGAAACACCCCGACGAGCAGCATCCAATGCTCGACGGCAAGGTCGTCGCCCGCCGCAAACTGCGCCGCCTGCAAGCCGAACTCGCTACCCGCTGCGGCGAGAACGCACTCGCGCTGCTGAGTGTGGACGGTGGGACAATCCTGATCCCGACGGCGACGCTGAGCGGCGAGCGCCTCGATGAACTGCTCGCCCAGCTGTCGGCGGCCGCGCGCGTACCCCTGACAGCGGCCGTCGTCACAGCGTCGGTCGCCGGGGTGCCGGGTGCAGCCGACCGCGCTCACGAATTGCTCGATATGGTGCGGCGGCTGCAAGGTGCCCCCGCCCTGTACCGTTTCGCTGATATGGCGCTGGAGTACCAGCTGACCCGGCCGGGTCCGGGTCGTGAAACTCTCGGGTCGCTGCTGGACCCCCTCGACGATCACCCCGAACTGCTCCAAACCTTGCGGAGTTATATCAGCAACAACCTCAATCGCCAACGCACCGCCCGCTCGTTGCACATCCACACCAACACCGTCGACTATCGGCTCAGGCGCATCAGCCAGCTCACCGGACTCGATCCCACCACCACGTCGGGTGTGTGGCAGCTACGTTCGGCGCTCATCGCCCGCACATTCAGCAAGCGCAGCCGACCCGATATCCAGGTCGACGCCGTGTGAACTGCCATTGCGAATTCCGACCATTTGGCCACGCCCGCCTCATATTCGAGTGTGACGAAGGTCTGTGATTGCACGAACATCGCGAGTTATCCGCTCCGGTGACTGATAGTGCGTCGTGGCTATCCAGAGCTCGTCGATGCCTCGATCTCGGCTTCGGCACCTGCCGCGATCAGGCGGGCGGTCATGAGGATGACTTCCTGGCGCTCGCCGGTGTCAGCGTCGAGTAGCGCGGCGCGGACTGCCGCCGCGAAACCGACGTTGATCAGAACGAACGCTATCGCGTCGTGGGCATTTTCATTGCCGGGGCCGAGTACCTGGATCAGCAGAACTTTCAGTAGTGCGCGCAGGCGTGGTTCGAATCCCGGGAGACCG
>NZ_BAFP01000059.1 GCF_000308455.1 Nocardia abscessus NBRC 100374
CAGTGAGCACCACACCGCCGTCCACACTCTGACCTCCGCGCTGCTGGGGGGACACACCACCGCAACAACGGCCCGCGAACACGGAATAGGCATCGCCGACGAGTATTCGGTTCTGGCAGTGCATATTCCGAAACACCCCGACGAGCAGCATCCAATGCTCGACGGCAAGGTCGTCGCCCGCCGCAAACTGCGCCGCCTGCAAGCCGAACTCGCTACCCGCTGCGGCGAGAACGCACTCGCGCCGCTGAGTGTGGACGGTGGGACAATCCTGATCCCGACGGCGACGCTGAGCGGCGAGCGCCTCGACGAACTGCTCGCCCAGCTGTCGGCGGCCGCGCACGTACCCCTGACAGCGGCCGTCGTCACAGCGTCGGTCGCCGGGGTGCCGGGTGCAGCCGACCGCGCTCACGAATTGCTCGATATGGTGCGGCGGCTGCAAGGTGCCCCCGCCCTGTACCGTTTCGCCGATATGGCGCTGGAATACCAGCTGACCCGGCCGGGTCCGGGTCGTGAAACTCTCGGGTCACTGCTCGACCCACTCGACGATCACCCCGAACTGCTCCAAACCTTGTGCAGCCATATCAGCAACAACCTCAATCGCCAACGCACCGCCCGCTCGTTGCACATCCACACCAACACCGTCGACTATCGACTCAAGCGCATCAGCCAGCTCACCGGACTTGACCCCACCACCACGTCGGGTGTGTGGCAGCTACGTTCGGCGCTCATCGCCCGCACATTCAGCAAGCGCAGCCGACCCGATATCCAGGTCGACGCCGTGTGAACCGCCATTGCGAATTCCGACCATTTGGACACGCCCCTGATAGTGCGTCGTGGCTATCCAGAGCTCGGATGACTTCCTGGCGCTCGCGGGTGTCAGCGTCGAGTAGCGCGGCGCGGACTGCCGCCGCGAAACCGACGTTGATCAGAACGAACGCCATCACGTCGTGGGCGTCTTCATTGCCGGGGCCGAGCACCTGAATCACCAGAAGTTTCAGTAGTGCGCGCAGGCGTGGTTCGAATCCCGGGAGACCG
>NZ_BAFP01000058.1 GCF_000308455.1 Nocardia abscessus NBRC 100374
CCTCTGTCGCTGGGCAACCTAGGGCACCCCACTGGCTGACACCAAGCGAGGACAGCCCAAAACGGCCCCAACCCGATACGGTTCACAGCGGACAGAAGCTCAGGACAGCCCCCATGCGCGCTGTCCCCATGGGCAGGGATGCGGAATAATCGGCTACCGGTCGGGAGGAGAGAGTTCGTCGATATGGGAAAGAATGTCAGACAATGCACCCGTTGCCCGGGAAGTTCCTCCTGCTGGTCAATCCTTGACAATGACGGCGGCTGAAGTTGCCGGGGAATACTTGGTCGACTTGGCCGAGCGATTGACGATCGGTTGTGATCCAGGGTCCATTCGCGCCGTGGTGGAGCGTGTCCGTGGAGGACAGCTGGATGCGCTAGGGGCGGATGGGCGCCGAGCCAGCGTGCTGACCAGCTCGGGTATTCCGTTCGAAGCCAGTGTGTCCGGTGGCCGAGGGCAGATCACCCCGGTCATTCGCTATGTCACCGCAACCGCGACACCGGAGGCGGATTTCGGCTCGCGCGTCTCCGCTCAACTCGCCGCGATCCGGGATCTCGTCGCATGGCTGCCGAACGGAGTCCAGACAGTGGCCGACATGTTTCAGTGCTTTGTCACGACGCTATATCCCGATACCTCCGAGCTGCCGCGGTGGCGGCATCGTTCCCCCACCTGGATAGGGGCTGTTCATCATGCCGCAGCGCCACGTCATGTAGCGCGCCTCAAGGTGTACGGGGGTCCACCGACGGGGCCGGGCGGGCTGTACCGGGTGTGCAGTGCATTGCCCGGGTTCGCCGGGTTGGCGTCGGTACCCGACCATGAGAAGCTCATCAAGCCTGTTGGTGCTGCGATCGAGGTAGACGCGCACGGCGAGGTGAACCACAAGATCTACCTGAAGGCCCGATACAACGACGTTGCGGTGCCGATGAAACTGGTCCGCTACTTCGGCGCCCCGGCATGGGAGGCGCTGTCCGAGCTTGCTCGGTGTGGTGTCGACGCAGCCGAGCTTCACCGGCATGACTTCTTCGTCTGCTGTGCACGCGGTCAAGGTGCCCCTGTCTTCGCACTTCACCTGGTCGCCCGCCGCCGCGACGATTTGACCGGGCTCGCACGCGAACTCGCGTCCCGGCACCACGGCACGACCCATGGCGTCGATGCCCTTGCCCTGGCAGCAGAATCAGTAGGAGCCAGCTGGCGCTACTCGGCAGTGGGACTGGGCTTCTCCGCCGACCACGGGATAGATAGACTCAACGTCTACGGCATACCCACATGGAGTGCCGCGTGATACGGGATCGGATGCTCCAGCCGCTCAGACCTGGGGTGGCGAAACAGGTGGCGGACCGGCAGGCTGTGCTGTGCTCCCGGTCGGCGGCGGTGGCGCCGCGGATGCAGGGTCGCCACCGGCGGCGCCGTCCAAACCGCTCGGGTGGATGTAGCCGGTGAAGTTCCCGTACTTTTCCTTCAGCGGGGGGTTGTTTGGATCCAAGGGAACGAGATGGCCGTTGTCCAGGACAAACAGTCCATTCTGGTCCTTCACGATCAGCGCACTGTGCCTTTCCCACTGCAGAATATCGCCCGTCTTCAGCTCGCCAGGACCATTGACCACCGCGGGCGGATGATCCGCTGTCAGCTCACCGGCAGTTCCCCGATACGCGGATATCGCATCCATCGCGACGTTCTGCACCTGCTTTTGCAGAGCCTCTGCCACAGGCTGCGGCGCCTTGACGGTCGTATTGTCGATCGGCACATCCACCATCGCGCCCGGTGTCGTCACCGGCGGCGGGGTACCTGCGTAGGTCGGCGCTGTCACGCCCGGAGGAGGCGTCTGAACACCGGGGTCGGTAGTGGCCGCGGGCGCGGTGCTGTTCTGCTCGTCCTCGCGTGGGGGGACCTCTCGCGAATCCCGATCGTCGTGGCCACTGTCATCGCGGGCAGGACGGTTACCTTGGTTCGCCATCTGCCCCAGAGCCGACATCATCGCCATTTGGCTCAGTGCGCCGGCGCCACTGTCATAGCTGGCGGGAGTCGAGGTGTTGCTGGTTGTCATGCCGGTCCCCGAGCCGATTCCAGAGTCCTGCGCCGCCGAGATCAGAGAACTGAGATCCGCGCCCGACGGGGTACCGCTACCAGTGCTGTCGAGACCGGACTGGACATCGCCCAGAGAGGTACTGTCCAGCGAGTCAGCGGTGTCCACAGACCCCCCGAGCAAATCGTCGTACATGGAGCTGAAATCCTCATCCAGCAAACCGGCTTCTGCGGTGGAAGCGTCCTGAACCGGTAACGGAAAACCACCGTCCTGGACCGGGTAAGAAGAACCGCCATCGTCGCCGGTATCGCCGCTGTCACCGCCATCGCCGCTGTCACCGCCATCGTCGCCGGTATCGCCGCTGTCACCGCCATCGCCGCTGTCACCGCCATCGCCGCTGTCACCGCCATCGTCGCCGGTATCGCCGCTGTCGATCTGATCGGCGTGTTTCTGGAACTGCTCGGTTGCTTCTGCGTACTTCCTCTCCCAATCCTCGGCAGCCTCGTCGATGTACCTGACGAAGTACCTCTGTTCCGCGTCGGCGGTCAGGTAGAACTTGCCGAAGTTGTTGCTGTTCTCGTCCGCACTCATGTCGTAGACGGCAACCTGCGTTTCGGAAGTGGGAGGCCCTCCAGACGACCCTGCCATGATCTCGTCGCCCCTCCGGGTGGCGTCCGGAAACTCGAACTTCAGCCTCTCGTTGAGATTGTCCTTGATTTCCTTGAGCTGCGTGTAGACGTCGGAGCCCGTTATCTCGGTGTCCATGGTGGTGATTCGGACGCCCCCGTCCTCACCGGTGTGCTCGTTCTGCCGGTCGGTCAGCCGGGTATTCAGGGCATCATGATCACTTCTGATCTGTGACCAACCGTCCACGTCCGTGACCAGTTCTCCGTCGAGCAGGGTGGTGAAGTCGGGTGCGGCCTCCGGATTACCGATGCCGAGTGTGTCGAATCCCCACTGCATAGTGAACTGGGTATCCAAGATCAGCGATATCAGCGACTTACTGGCCCCCCGTGGTATCCAGAGAGTGGCGTCTTCCCCGTGTTCTCCCTCGCCGGGACCAAGCCCGGACCACTGCCCGGTATCGCCAGCGAACTGCGGCTCCCTCTCGGCCTCGACGACCGCTGAAGGGTCGCCGGCTGCGAGCGAGTTGATGATCTGCCGGTATTTGTCATCATCGTCGAGGCCCTGGGCCTGAGCTGTCTCAGCGAGTGTTTCCCTTCGCGTGTGACTCAGTCTTTCGAATGCCTCCTGGAATTCGGTTGCATTCAGGTCGGCCAGCGCATCCAACGATTCTCTGGCTTGGTCGTCCTGAAATCCCTCCCCATCGTCCCCCCAGAAGGAATCCTCGTAGTGCCCGTCGATCAAATCGACAGTGTCGTCCACCTTGCTCACTAAACTCTCCTCCGCACGCCGGAGCCCTGAGACTCCGCGGGACCGTTCCGCATTTCAGTGATGGACCGGGGAGCCCCGCCGAAGCTGATGGAACTGACGCCGACGGGACCAGCACCAGAGGAAGGGAGTCCAACACGGTGGGCGTCCTGGGCGTCCGGGACCGCCGTAGTTGTGCCGATTGCCTTCGTCGCTGGCTCCGCCGCCACACGCGCTGCCGTTGGGAGCAGCGGGTGCTCAACTATCTGGCCATAGGAGTAGTACGCATCGCGCAGAGTCTGCCGACCCGGTTCGCCCGCAGCGAGCAACAGCAGCAGTTCGTCGGCGCGGCGCTCGAAAACCATGCCGCGCAGGGCTTCCGCCCCCGATACCTCCACGCGGGCAGCGACGCGAGGGTGAGATATATTCGCCCTTCGCGACCGTATTGCCGACGCCGCCACGTCATCGGCGGTGCGCAGCTGGTCCCACCAGCTCGCCGGGACAGACAGACCGGCGTGCAGTGCATCAAGTATTCGTTGCCGCCGAACGCGGCGCGCGGAGATCTCCCCGTCGATGACAGCGACGGAGGTGCGGACCCGCGCATCCGCGGCTCGCGCCAGCTCGAGACATTTCACCCGAATTTCCGACTCAGCCACCGTCGCCGCCTGGCGCAGCAACTCCTTCGAGCCGGCCAGCGTGAGCCGGTCGACCAGTCCGACCCCGGGCGCGGTGAGGTCCACGGAGGCCTCGGCGGCGGACACCCCGTGCTCGACGGCGACATCACTGCCAAGAGCCGCGCGCAGGCCATCGGGAACCGCCGCGGACGACACCAGGGCGCTGATCCTGACTCTTCTGCGACGTCCAACCATCAAACCGAACTCGGCCAGTATCCGAGCCGGGTCGGTGGTGCCTTCCAATACCGCGATCGCCCCGCGCCCCGCGGTGCCGAGGACCGAGTCCCACCTCCACGGGAGGACAACCTCCGACGGCAGAAACAGTCCCGGAGGCAGCCAGCCGCGGCCCTCGCTCGAGGTCAGCACAACGATGGGTCCGACGGGGGTCCGCCCTACCGCCACCGCAAAGTCCAGACCAGACGCCGAATCCGCTACGGCGGCAAGGATCGCGGCGAGCAGCGTGCGAGCGAGCACCAAATCCTGCTCGACCTGCTGACCCACCACCAACGAAGGCAGCGCCCGCCTGCTCTCGGCCGCATGGACCGCTGACACGAACGGGCCCGTCACCAGAGGTGCTGGCATCCCGCTGTCCATGCCCGCAGCACTGGCAACGGCCTGCGCCGCGAACGGGACCACCGACAAGGGCGCACCTATCCCACCGACCGGGCCTGCAACGCTGTTTTGGTCGGCGGCCATGCCCGCGACGTTGTCCGCATCGGCGGCGGAAGTCGCGCGTATGTCCGCTGGGCCGGAGTGTGGTCTGTCAACCGGTGGTGGCACAGTCCCGATCGACGCTGCGGCGGCTGCGGCATCGTAGGTCCGTGGCGTATATGCGGCAGATGCGGCATCGTAGTTCCGTGGCGTGGATGCGGCCGGCGCCAGGGGTATCTGGTGGGAGCGGCCGGTCTCGCTGGGAATACCTGGAGGGCCTGGGACGGCGGCAGGAGGCTCCCCCAACCGTGTGCCGTTCACCGGCGGCGCGGGATCCGTGGATGCACCGGGCGCCGGACCGACTCGGTGGTCTTTGTCGTCGAAACCACCCGCCCGGGTGATCTGGCTCCCGCCGGACCGATCGGCATCTTCCAGCGATTGTGCCGAAGCGATCAATTCATCTCGCGTCCGCAAATGGTTAGCGGCGAGACGTTTCGCCTTGGCGTGGCGTCTGTCGTAGTAGTCCATCAGAGCAGCCCGCACCGGCTCGGCGATCGTGCCATGCTTGGATGGGAATTCGGCGAGCCAAGCATGCGGGATTTCACCCCATTTCCGGATGTTCGCGGCGACCCGCTCGTGCTTCTCGGCAATTCTGCGCAGATTGTCCGGATCAACATCCAGGTATTCAGACATGCTCGATTCATCCTTCGGCCGACTATTTCAGATTTATGGTTCCGCCTTCCCCGAATTGGGAAGCTGATGGTCGCCCTCCGCCCGCCATTCCCCCATGACTTCCGCGAGCGGTCGCGGCAGATTGCCGGTGCCGTTCATGGCAATGTTGTACTGCCGCCGCGCGTCCTCGGTGCTTTCCGTGATAGCGGCCAAGATTTCGGCGGCCAGTTCCCCATTGCCGAATCGGCCGCAGGTTCCCGGCGCCAGATACAGATCCCGCAGCCGCCCCCTCGCGTCGATCTCGGGAATAACCAACCCACTTGGTGACGGGCGACGCGCAACAATCTCATCGGCCCGTTCACGCATACCCGCGACGCGGCGCCGTAATTCCCGCGCCATGCCGAGTGCGGCGCGCACGTCGGGGTGCATTTCCCTCATAGGACCTCAATTCTTGGAAGGGATTCTCGTCATCATCAACGCGACTTCTGATGCGGGTAGCGCCACCCGCCGGATGTGAGGTAATCCATGCACCCAGGCTGCTACACCACGCGTCGGTCAGGATGCTGGTAATTCATACTACGTGCTCCGATATGGTCAGCTGCCTGATTTCTAATCATAGGACAGTTTGCACGATTCAGTTTCACTCAACAATAGCCTCAGTTATCCCTGGATCAACAGACCATAGGTTGGCCGGGACCCCCTTTGCATCGGGTTATCGGGCCGTTCCGATGTAGAACCTGCTTACAGGGTTTTTCGCGCAACAACGTGCATAGCCGACATCGCCGGGGAGACGCTGCCTGAACGATCGTGCGCTGGGACCCGCGTCGCGACCTGATTCGGCCCATTGCGGGTTTGCCGCTCCGTTGGAGCGAAGAAGGCCCCAGCCGGTCCGCGACGAGGTGCAGTCGTCGCGGTCGTTGTCCGCAGCGTCGTGGCGCGGCAAACACGCACATACCTGGCCCGGAGCGCATCGTAGATACTGTGCCAGGCAATGGATTTCGCGTACCGCCGGTATGCGCCGCAGGTTGCCTCCGTGGGCGAGGAAAGTCACGGCAGTCGCTCCCTACGAGCCTTGCGCGCAGTCGTGCCCGGCGTGTGCTTGGAACCACATGCCGAACAACTTCCGGGTTCCCAGACCCTGGCTTTGACCTACAGCCGCGCCCGGCAGCGGTAGGTCAAAGCGACAGGCCAGACTGGACTACGGTGAACAGCGGCCAGTGCACGGCCGATACCGGTGCGGCTGTCTTGTTCGGTCTGTACGATCGATCGGCCGCGTCGATCAATTCGTCAGATTCGCTGCGCTTCGAGTGCCAGGATGGGCATGAGCATCAGGCCCGCCTCAGTGAATTCCGGGTGGAAGTCGTGCTCTGCGAACCGGTTCAGCAACAGCTCGGGTGGCTTGAAGCCCTCCATATGACCGGGCCGCAACCCGATGATAGACCAGTCCGGTGCCGCGAACGTCGCACGCAATTCCTCCTCCGAAATTGAATATAGTCCGGATGTCTCGATGCGATCGTCGAAGTTCGCAGAGAATTGAATCAATCGGCCGCCGGGTTTGAGTACCCGGACCAATGCGGCCACATGCGCCGCGCGCTGCACTGGGTCCAAGCAATGATAGAGCTGACTGCTGACAACTGTGTCGAATCGGCCATCGTAACCGTGCAGGACGGTTGCATCGGCAGTGTCGAAGGTCAGCGATACTCCCCGCTCGGCAGCGCGGTCGCGGGCCTGTTCGACGGCGGTGGCCGCGATGTCGAGGCCGGTCACCTGATATCCCAGACCCGCCAAATACGTGGCGGTATCGCCCGGCCCGCAACCGATATCGAGCACTTCGCCGGAGATGCTGCCGGACTTCTCGAACTCCACGAGCAACGGTTGTGGCCTGCCGATGTCCCACGGTACCCGATCGAAAGCCATACCCTCGATGGGTACCGCGCCGCCGTAGACAAGGTCGAAATCTACCCCTTTTGATTCGTTCCCTGTCGCTTCCTTGCTATCAGCCATAGTCCTGTCCTTTCTCACAACGGCCGCCGTCCGCGGCCGAGTCCAATATTTGACTTCCTTTTCAAGCCAATATGTTTCAGACACACCACAGAAGGGTCGGCCAGTCGATGTGACAACCCGTGATCTGCCGGATAGGCCCGGGTTCCTCTCGATATTCAGCGCAACGCCGATTCAAGCGAATCGGTGCTGCACGACCTCGTCGGCATCGAGCGCATCTTCGGGTAGACGAGAGTCATCCGAACCGAGTGGCACAAACCGAGGCGGAAAGAGGTCGAACCCGTTGCTGCGCAAGAACACTCGGAAAACTTGACGGGCGGGCCACCGGCGGCCTATGCCGCTGAGATGAGTGAGCCGTAGTCGGTGTCGCCTCGCGGCCGAGGTAAGTGGCGCGATCAGCTGCGGAACGTGTCAGCGTGGTCGGCAGCCCACTCGGCAAAGGTGATCCCGGGTCGACCGAGTATCGCCTCGACCTCGCCGGAGACCAGACCCGATTGCCCGTAGGATTCGGCTTGCATTGTGAGGAAGCCCTCGGCGAGCGGCGCCGGCATGCCGGCACGGATCATTGCTTGTGCGGCACCCTCGCGCGTGATCTCGTCGAACTGCAGACGTCGGCCGATCGCTGCTCCGATCTCGGACACCATCTGCGGCTGAGTCAGTGACTGCGGTCCGGTAAGCACCGGTCGTCGACCGACCAGGTCGTCGGTAAGCAGGGCGTGCGCGCCGACCGCTGCGATATCGCGTTCGTGAATCGGCGCCCAGGCCGATTCCGCGTACGGGCCGCGGACGACATTCCCGGCCCGGATCTGCGCGGCCCACAGTGCGATCAGGTTGATGGCGTAAGCGCCGGACCGCAACGCTACCCACTCGAGGCCGGAGTCGATAGCGGCGGCCTCGACTTCTTTGTTGTATTCCCCTCGCAGGCGCGACGGTTGCCGTGCGAGATCGAACTCGACGTTGAGTGCCGACATCGTCACTACTCGTTTCACTCCCCGGTCCCGGGCGAGGGTCATCAGCTCGACGGCCGACTCACCGATCGCCCGCGGATTCAGGAATATCGCAGTGACATCGCGCAGGGCTTCGCGCAACGTGGCTGCTTGCGACGGATCGGCTTCGACGACGTCGACGGCAGCGGGCAAGCGCGCGGTCTTCGCATCGCGTGTGATGGCACGCACGTCGGCGCCTGCTTGTTCGAGCATGCCGACGAGCGGTCGTCCTACTGTGCCGGTGGCTCCGATAATCAAGATCATGGCAATTTCCTGTCCGGTTGTTGGTGATATCCGAGGTCATGCTGCGCCGTTCCAAACACAGAGGACGCGCGTAGCGAGGCCAGGCCATGTCGACCGATAGACGTGCCCGCGCAGATGCTGGCAATAGTCCGAGGACCTTCCGGCTCACCACGTCCGAATCGTCCATTCGGTGCCGCCCCGTGGCCGGAGCCTGACTGTTCCGACGGACCGCCTTCCAATCCCCAGACGCGTCTCGACCTGCGGGAGCGTTCAGCGCTCGTTCGTTCTACAGCTTTACGCGCCAGCCCGTCAGGCCGGCTCTACTCGGAAGACCGCGATTCTGTCGGCTGCGCCTGCCACGGCATCAGGGGTCGGCGCATCAGCCAGACCGGTCGTGACGAGGCGGTTCGCCACAGAGCGAGGGCTTGTCCGGATCAGTTGACGCAGCAGCGGCGGGCGCTCTCGGATCGGGACTTCGACCAACCGTGCAGTGGAGGCTCTCCTGCCCCGGTGCAGGGTCACGCAGTCGCCGGCCTGCTCCGCTCCTCGCGCGTTCGCGACCCATGCCGCGTTGGGGAACGCCTGGAAGATGTAGCGCCCGCCGTTCACCTCAATAACGGCGATGGGGAAGGTGCGCGGCTGTCCACTGCGACGTCCCGTGACGGTGAGCAGCTGCATAGGCCCGAAGGCGACGCCGGCCCGCTGCAGCGGCGCAATGACCTTGTTGAAGATGTTGGTCATGCGGCGATAACTGTGTGACTTCACGTCAGTCCTCCGACAGATCAGGCCCATCGGCCGGTCTCCTGTGACCAGCGATAGGTGAGCAGGTGGTGCGTCGAGTCGGCGAACATCCCGTGACCCGATGCCCGCCATAGCGGCTTCGCACCGAAACGTCTCGCTGTGAGACGGTTTCAATACTATATGAAATTCATATCCCTGCAACCGCATCAGACGGTGTTCGATGCGGCCACCGTGCGTCCCCGGTGCCAGGGGCGCCGGTGGCGAGTTTGACGGGCGGCCTACGGGACGGGTGGGAAGTTGGCAGGGATGCCGAATGCTCCGCCTCCGGGAGCACAGCCCAGGCGTTTCTCGGTGTCCACCAGGCGACTTCGTCTCGTCGGGGAGATGGCTGTCGGCGGCTTTCCGCTGCCGCGGTCGCGGTGTTTTCCCGTTCGCGCCCCAGGGCTGCCCGTCCTTCTTGTCGTGGTGGAACGCCACCCATTGATCCGGTATGCGTGGCAGTTGCGGCACCCAGGTCGACTGGGGCACGGCGGATTCCCGGTTCTTCGCGGAGTGGGCCAGTGCTGTCTGGGCATTCGGCCTGATGTCTTGTTCGGCGGCGGGGCGGTCCGTGCCGCCGCTCATGGTCATGGTGTCGTCACCAACTGGTGCTACATGTTCGACGCGCAGGTCGACGGTCGCTGCATGCGCTTTGTCGTGCCCCTCGGCGACGGCCTCGTCCCCGGCGGTGGATTGCTGCCCATTGCGTCGATCGAAGCTCACTCCGGTGGATTCGTGTGAAGCCGACCCGAACGAGACGTGGCCGTGGGTCCCTGATGCCTCCGCTCCGTCCGCAGTCGTGCCGAGGAGCCTGCCCGCGTTCCGGTCATAACCCGCCGTGTGCGCTAGCGCATCGCCGATCTTCCGACCTCCGCCCGCGTAGTGTCCGCGCAACCCGACCGCAGATATCCGGTCGGCCCCAGAAATGAGAGGTGACGCGATCAATCGGCGGACGATCTCAGCCATCCATGTCATCAAACCTCCTCCAGCACCGAACTCGCCGCATATGCCTCCATCCTCGATAGCCTCGCGCACTCGACAGCCCGCCAACCAATTACCGGTCGACACCCGCCAGCCACCCGATTCGACTCAACCGCACTCCCCAACTCCCGCGAGCCGATGGTCCGTGGTGTCACCGTTTGCCCCGGCTGCGGACGATCGCCAGAGCCGGGACAATCAAACGTGCGATCAGCATGATCGAACCTCAAGCAGTTGAGTGGCGCTCGAATTGTGCGGCAGACGTACGCAGGATCGAGCGGAGAACGTCATTGGTCCAGATATTCGGCAACAGACCCGGCCTCAACCGTCCTTCGGAGAAACCCGGGAGGGCCTCAGGAAATACGATGCGCCGGGCCACGCCGCCGAGCAGCCAGCCGCGCGTGCACGACCCACCCGCCCGGCAGGATCAGCTCAGTTGACTCGGTCAATTGTGTGGCGTCCAGGTTGCGCAATATATCGGATCCAAAAGGATCGCAGATCACGCTATCGATGCCGCTATCTATTGACTTGCCAAACATTTTCTGTAATCGGCCCGAGCCGAATCGTAACACCGCTTTCTCGCATCGATGTTATCGTACTTTTCATCACAGATATCGATCAATTTCTTATACATGATATCGCAATTTTTGCTCGCAGTCCGGGTTTCATAATGGTGAACCGGCTGCACACCTTCGGCCATAACCGAACCGGATCCGAGGCCCGCAGCAGCACTCGATAAAGTAGCCGCAACGACCACCATTAGCAGTTTACGCATTCTTTGATCTCCTATGAACTGATACAAAATCGAAATCTGCATAACTCGTTGGGCGGATCGAGTTTTCTGACCAGACAAATTCGCATCAGGCGTGCGATCTGCGACAGTGCTCATTACGACTCCCGTCCCTTACCGACGGCAATGCCGAAGAAGTCGCTGACCAGGTATACCGAATTCGGTCTCTCTTACGAACCATCAATCCGCCTTCGGAAATACCACTGCGTTCGTGTCGAACCGCCTTGGGATGAGAACGTCTTTGACCGCTGTCGCGAGTTCGCTCAGCTCGCAACTCCTCGTCCGCCTCCGACTGAACCCTTCACCAGGTTTGATTGCGACACACCCTTCTGCCCGCAGGATGCGCACTATGAGCAGTCCGCGCGGGCCACCGGAAGCCCGCTGCGACCTCCAGCGCATAACATCGGTGCACAAACTGATCGAACACCCATTTTGCATTCGAACTCGAGGATCAACCATTACGCGGTTTGTCCTTCGGTTTGTACAACCTACGTTCCCTCGGAACCACCCGTATTGCTCGCAGACGCAGCGGCCCGATCGGCCGAAATCACCAGGACGAGATTCGACGTATTCGTTTGCGCCGCGTCACCGTCCTTACGCATTGGCGAACTGCGCTACAGCACATGGAAGCCTACGTGGCGGCTGATGACCGCGCGCCAATTCGAGCCCGTACCGGGTTACCGCGGCTTCGGCGGGTCGGATTCCGTCCTGCGAGACCCTGAAACATGCTGGTCCGACTCACCATCCGGCTCCTTCCGGGCGGCACGGTTGTCGACCGAGCGCGGCGGACGATCAGGGCGGTCTGGAGCGGACACGGTCCGCATCGCAACGGGACTTGGCGAAATTCCCTTTGACCAGGGAGTCGGCTTCCATCTTCTCTTGGTGGCTGAACGAGGGTTGAGCGATCTGCCGCTGCGTGGAGTCGCTTTCGCACCCGAGACCGACTGTAGGTCCGCCTGCCTCGCGCGCTGCCAAGGCGACGTCGGTTGCCGCATACCCTCCGAGAGCTGTGATCCCTGCCGGCCGCTCATGGTGCCCGTCGACCCATTCTGCCCGGACTCCGCCGCCGATCTGGCTTCTGGAGGCAAGGCACTTGCCGGTCCGCTTGCCCAGGATGGCGCAATCGGCCGCAGTATCTCCGCATCGTCATCGTCCTGGCTCACCGGCCGCGAATCGCCTCGTTGGCTAGGTAACGCGCCGTCCAGGTCAATTCTGTCGTGCCGGTCGTGGAAGGCGCCGGGCGCACGCGGGTGACTTTCGGGAGCTATCGAGGCAGGCGGCGGTGCGATGCTCTGCGGGCGCGGATCTTCCAGGTTTGCTCCGGTCTCGCTGGGGAGATCCGGAGCTGTACGGCTATCTATCGCCGCATGCTCGGAGTTGTTGTCGACCGAACCACCGTCCCCGGGCCTTTCCCCTGCCAATGGGTCTCCCTGGGTGGCTTCAGCAATTGTTGGATGCTTCGTCCGTGTCGCTGCGGCTGCCTCGATCGCGCGTTCAGTGGCCGTGACAACCGGCGATTCGCCGACCGCGCCGACAGGCGATCGGGTCAACGGCCGCTGGGACGGAGCGATCATGCCTCGCTCGGTTCCCGTGTCCGCATGGCTGCTGGTTGTGGTGAAGTCCAACGCCGCGACGTTCTCCGCGAAAACCGCGGAGTGCTCGAGGATCCGGTCGGCGTGCGCGTCGAGCGCCGCGGCGTAGCGCAGTACCTCATCAGGTTCGATGTACAGCGGCACCACTGTTGAGCTGTCCGGTGTGGGGACATCCAGCACGTCCTTCGCCGCACCGTAGACCGCTGGGTTGATCATCCGTTCAATTGTGTGTTCGAGCGGTTCGATCGCTTTGCTGATCACCTCGGCAGCGAGGTACGCGATCAAGGACTGCTCCATCGCGCTGACCAACCTGGTCGCGGCAGCACGAAGCGCTGTCGTCAACGCCGCAGATATACCGCCAGTCGCTGCGGTGGCTGCCATCGAGGCCGCGTAGCTCGCTGCCATCGCCGTCAGTTCCGCCAGCACGGCGATCTTCACCGCCGTGATCACATCGGCCGCGATGTCGAGTGCCTTCGCTACCGCCCGGCACGCCTGGTCGAGGTCGGCCATATGTATCGCGCTCATTCTCGCCCACGAGGCGACCAGCGCCTCATACGAATAGCCGGAATAGACCGAGCCCATATCGCGGACCACGTTAGAAGCGGACTCGTGAGTATTCTGCATGTTCGTTGCGAACGTCTGGACCTGACGTGCTAGTTCTCGCACCTGGTCTTCGTCGATGTCCGGATAGGGAACTCCGAGAAAGTTCAGAAATAGCGCCACCTCATGTGGCAAGTCGATTGCCATATCACGCGTCAGGCGCCAGCCACCGCTGGGCGACTTCCAGCTTCATCCGCGCGATTGCGCGAAAACTCGTAGCAGGAACCGCACTTTGCCCACAATGGCCGGACACCCCGGACCGTGGCACAGGTTCGCCGCCCCGGCCCGGTCGGCCACTGTATTCGGGTGAGCACCAGTCGCCCCTCGCGATGAAGTAGATCGTTGCCACCAAGCCGAATCTGATTGCTGGAGTCAACATTGGCACCGCCGGCCCCCTTCACCGGCGCGGCGGAATACGGAGGTCCGACATGACGTCATCTCGGGCAGCATATTCTCGATGCCCCACAGTCGTCGTCCGCATTGGCCGCACCACAATTGCGGCCGGGCCGACACGAAGTGGGTATGTGGGTTGCCGCGCCGCTCGCCTCCGGTCACGACCGAGGCGACGCCGCAACGACCGGCCCCCTCTCGAGATCGGACGTGACAGCACCGCTCAGCCGGCGCAGCGCCGACTCCGCCTCCGAACCGGGCGCGCCGGTGAAGACGATCAGCATCTGCTCGGAATCCTGCGGCAGCCGAGCGATCTCGTAGAACAGGGTGATGCAATCGAGCTCCGGATGGACGAAGCACAAGGTCCCGTGTGACTTCGTCCGCACCGGATGCAGATCCCACTCGCGGCGGAATTCGACACTGTGAGTGCGCAATTCGTCCACCAGCTCGGACAACTGGACATCATCGGGGTATCGCCCCGCCATCGTCCGCAGGTGCGCAACCAGTTCGCGCACCGTCACGGCCCGATCGGGAAAACGCCCACCCCCTGCAGCAGCCAGCAGGTGCAAGCGGGCAAGGTTCCGCTGCACCGGACGCCATTGACCGAAGTCCCCGAACAGCGCAGCCGCCAGGCGGTTCCAAGCCAGCACATCCAGCCGGTGCCCCACCACCAAGGCGGGCGCGGCAATCCAATCCAGCAGCTGCCGAACACCCTGCCGAACACCGAGTTCGACCGGCACAGGATCGAGCAGGTGCGGACGGGCCAGCAGGAACATGTGGGCGCGTTCGTCGCGACCGAGCCGCAACGCCGTCGCCACGGCGTCCAGCACCGCATCCGACACATTAGGCGTGCGGCCTTGTTCGAGCCGCACGTAGTAGTCGACACTCATCCCGGCCAGGTGTGCCAACTCCTCGCGACGCAACCCCTCCACGCGTCGGCGGCCACCTCCGTCGACCAGTCCGGCCTGCTCAGGGGTAATCCGAGCCCGCCGCGATTGCAGGAACTCGGTCAACGCAGATCCACGCACAGTGCACCTCACTTGACGATGAATATGCGACTCATAATACACGGTTCTCCAATTGTCACCCTAACTGGCAATAGGTCGATATCGTTGACACGAACTCGCGGAGCCGCACCTCAGTCCGGCAGAACTCTGACCGGGGCCCGCGGATCAGCAGGTCACGGTGGCTAGTTCAGCTGTCGCGGTGTCGGCGGACCCCGGCATCGATCGCCTCTTCCACCTGACCGAGAAAGTCGGCGATGAGTTGCAGATCCCGAACGTCGTACGCGCCCATCAAGTCGCGCCAGGCGCTGACCACAGGCAGGAATACCGGCGCGATCGCGGCGCTGGCTCGCTCCACCTGGAGTTCCACGACTACCCGTCGACGGTCCGCAGTGTCGCGAGTGCGAATCACGAATCCCGACCGCTCCAGCCGATCGACCACAGTGGTCACCGCGGCCGTGGTGAGCCCCGTGCGGCGCGCCAGCTCCCCAGCAGCGAGTGGTCCGCGCTGAAGCAACTGGATGCACTGCAGGTCGGTGGGATTGACTCCGATCACTCCGGCCGCGGCGTGGTTCATCTCCGCAGCGCGCTGCGTGGTGCTCCTGAGTCGATCTGAGATTTCCCTGATAACGCGAGCCCGCTCACTTGACATCCCCAAACTCCTTCGCAACTCTTATGTCTAGAACATCTACTCATCTCGAACTCATATTAACTACGGGACGCGCGTCACCTTGAGGGCGCCCCACGAGCCTTCATCTCGGAGGACGGACATGCACTATCCCAAACTCGCGACCACGTCATCGTGGACGCGCCGCATCCTGCTGCCACTCACGGTGGCGACAGCGGCGATCGCCTGCACACCACAGCCGAGCCAGGCCGACGACCGAAGCACCGTTGTCGAGAAGTACCTGGGTAAATGGAACTACACCCAGCCGGATCGCACCACGATGACCAACATCACGGTGTCGGACGCACCCGGCCGGACCCACGTACCCACGATCGGAGATCTCGTGGTGACCGCGGAGGGACCGGACCGGATCGTCGGCCGCACGGATCTCGGATGCACCTGGAGATTCAAGGCGACCGCCGCATCGCTGGAGCTGGACCCACCGGCCCAGCTGTGCCACAACCCAACTCAGAACGTCGAATACACCGTCACTCAATGGACGGTCACCGTGGACGGCGACCAGGAGAAGGAGACCATTCGCGCCAAGACTCATCGCCCCGACCGCGACTACGACTTCCTGCTGGAGAACGGCGTACGCACCAAGACCGAGGAGTACGACCCGCAGGCCGCAGAAAAGTTCACCGGCACATGGGCATACGATCCCGCAGACCCCGCCGCAGGAATCAACATGCGTGCCACGGTCCGCCCAGCACCTGACGGCACCCGTCCCATGCAACAGTCGCAGGAGCAAGGGAACGTACGGATCATGCGGGATTACGACAACAGAATCACCGCCCGAACCGACGACGGGTGCACATGGTCTCTGTTGGCACGGGGAAATACCGCCCGACTCGATCCCGCCGTCCAAACGTGCACACGGCCCACATCCACCGCGATAACCCTGCGGTCCTGGACCATCACCACCGACGGGAGACGCCAGGCCTCGATGATGACCGGAACCGACGAACAGGGCGGCAACTTCATCCTCGGCACCGGCAGCCTCACCCAGCGCTGATCGCGCGGTTACGGTGGTCGCCCGCCCCCTGGCGAGCGACCACCATCCGCGCAAGCATCACGGCGCCACTACATCTCACCCAGTGCCCAGACGAGATTCCGCCCATCCTGGCCGTTTCGGATCGCGCCACGCCGAAAGAGTCGCCGGCGCAGCCTCAGCAAGACCCGAACCGGCGAGGAGGCAATGCCCTCACAATCACAGGCTCAGGCCCATTATCGCCGCTCGTTACACCTGCACTTCGCCGATAGACAGACACCGATCCGTGCGGCACGTTAGCCGGCGGCAAGTTGGTCGGTCGCCTCTCGTCCCGCTCCCGTCGTTCGCTGCAGGAAATCTGCGATCAGTTCGAGTTGCTCATCGCTGTACTCGCCGCATAACTCGTCCATCAGGGCGTTCATGCCCGAGAAGTGCCGGAACAGTTCCCCGCTACGGTCGCGGACCGCCCGGGCAGTGACCAACCGCCGATCGGCCGAATCGCGCTCACGAACGACCCAGCCGCCACGCTCGAGCCGATCGAGAATGCCGGTCATAGTGGCCGGATGCAATCCCGCGAGCCGGGCAAGAGCACTCGGGCTCAAGCCGCCGTGGCGGTTGATGATGTCCAGGCAATCCAGATCGACGTCCTTGAGCTCGATCCGAGTGCCGACCTGGTGGTTGAGCACGGACAGCTGAACGCGCAGATCCCGCAGCGACTGCTTAACGGTCGTCACCAACCTCCGGCGCTCGCGCGCCTTACTCACCTTCGGCTCGGACTTCACGCCACCAACCCTCCAACTCATACGTAACTCCGATGATACGGCAATCGAGTCAGGCGCGGGACCCAGAGTGCGATCCCGCCAGCTGGCAACTCAGCCAACCATCGCAACGGCTCCAGTTCGATGCGCTCCAATGCGTGTCCGAGTCCGCCGATCAAGCACCAGTCGAGCCGTCGCCAACTATCGGTGCGTGTTATCCGATGATCGTGCGGTCCACTGCCTTCGCACATTGATCTTTCGAGGTCCAACCGCTGTCCACTCGATATGAGCCTGTCAGTGTGATCGGAGGCTCACGTCGGCGGGAATATGGCGCAGTCTCCGAATTTCCTGCAGTCGAGCTATTGCCCCGTCGATGGCGTTGGGCTGTATGCCTGCGTCTCCCGATGCTGCGCGCACTCGCTCGATATCGAAGTTGTCTACGGCGTGGAGCACTTCCGGTTCAAGTGTTTGCCCTTTCTGGAGGGCAACGAAGTCGGACCCAATCTCTACCCGTTACGGGTGAGCGGCCATGGGAAAGGACAGGCCGTGGTCGATGGCAACGAGGACGAGGTGGGTGCCGCGGTCGACGGTGCGATAGTTACGGCGATGGCGGTCCAACGCGCCGATGATGTAATCCAGAAACGCGACTTGCTGACGCTGAACCCTTGGACAAGCACCAACGTTGGCCACGTCCGCTGTGGAATCGACAAATTGTCGTATCATGCCGTCGCCGGAGCGCCGGCCGTCAGCATCTATGGAATCTTCGGTACTAGCGGTTGTGGGTATTCGACCGAACCCGAGAACTTCATCGACGCGGTACGCGGCGATTACCCTGCTGGTAAGGGCACCTGGTGCATTAATGAAGGGCAGGCCAGCGCGCTTCTCGCCCTTCGTAGGTTTGTAGATGTCTAGTTGACCATCGTCGGAGCGCATCTTACGCATTGATTTCGCCGACGTGCCGCGTTTAACATCCTTGCGCATATCGCCGGTGAACTCGACCTCGGTAACCATTCGACGGGCTGCCATGACCGACTCCAGGGCGCTGGGGCGATAGTTCCAATCTCGTGACAGTGGCGGCACCTGCATCGGATGCGGTTGACGCAATGTGCCGGCGTCTTCGATGAGATGCCGGCCGTGGCCGTCGGCGTTGTCCAACGCATGCACGCCGGCCTTCATAGCGCTACTTGTGTGTCGGAATTTGCGCTCGACCCAGCGCGTGCCCAGGTCCAGAGTCCGGGCCAAATGGTCGGCATCCAGTATCCGGATGCACGGCCGACGACGTCAACAAGATCCGGGGTGACACTGTCTCTCACGTGCACGGTCTCGGCGGCGCCCTTGACCCGTTACCCGCTTCTCCGACGACGGAGTCGTGATCTGCGTTTCACGCTATATTCGCCAGCGTTCGTCCGCCATGCAGCAACAGGTCACCCCGACAACCCGAGTGGGGCGCCCGGCAACCGCGCCCACGTGGTCCGACGATGCCGAACGGGTCGTTCCTCTTTACGCCTCGGTCGCACCGTTGATCGATGGCCGATCAGCCCTCCGGACCGGTGATCGTGAGTTCCGCAGTCCCATCGGTGATCAGATAGAACTCGACCTCCTCGCATCACACCACAGTCGGCCCTACCTCTACGGCGGTCGCCTCCTTCAGGTAGCCCGCACCCAGGCTCGACCTGGACGCGGGCCTCCGCATGGATTTCGACGCGCGCAGGGACTCAACTTCTGGAAAGCGATCCGATATTCAGCGCGTATGAGGTTCCGCTGGCGTCGGTGCCAGCCATGACCGAGGATTGGTGCCCATTCTCAGCGGCAATCGTCCAGAAGGTCATGGTTTCGCCGCCGCAGTGTTGGACCGACGGTGCCAGGACGGCGGTATTACCGTCGGCATGCAGGGTCCAGGCGCAGCCGTTGTCGGTACGCGCCACGATGGTTCCGTCGTTGCCCGGAGCGATTGTCACCATTCCGGTTTTGGTGATCGGTGGCGCGGTGAGGATGTTGACGAGTTTGAGCGGGTCGGGTTGGTCGTAGGTCCACCGGCCCTCGAATCGTCGCATCGTTTCGGCCCGGCTCTCCGTTCCGGTCTTCGTCCGTCTGCCGTCTGTCAGTCCGAAGCTGAATTCCACTCCACCGTTGTAGCTGGTGGCGTGCAGCGTTTCCCGCATGCGACCAGCGCCGTCCATTGTCACTCGCCATGAGTCGATGTTGTAGCCGGAGCCGATGACCTTGTTGAAGCAGTACTGGTCTCGGGAGGCCAGCTCGAGCCGGTCGGACAGGACCTCGAAATGCCAGGTGCACCCCTGGTCGGTCCGGCCCGTGACGCCGCCGCCAGCGTCACGTTCGAAGGTGATGTTGCCGATCTGCGGTATCCGTACCGGCGTCCCGAAAAGGTTCATCACCGCGATATTGGTATCACCGGCGGGTTGGTCGTAGTTCCAGGTGCCCAGGTAGCTATCGGTTCGATCAGGTGGCGCGGCTGACGTGACGATGGGCGGCGTGATTGCCGCTCCCGTCGTTGCGGCGAAGGCAACCGTCGCCATCGTCAGCAGGCTCCGGCAGATGGCTTCTCGTGTGTGGCGTGCCATGGGTGTCTCCTATGCCCTGGTGGGCGCAATCATTGAGTTCAGTGCTGTCAGGTGAGGACGGAGTAGTTGCTGCGGAACACGCTGCCTGGGTCGACGCGGCGCTTTATTCCGCGGAGCCGGGTGAGCACATCGGGCGTGAAGGCATCGCCGGCCGATTGCCCTGGCGCCAGGAATGTGAACGGCGTACGGCTGCTGAGACGCGGGCCCAGTGCCGAGCGGTAGTCCTGCACTCGAGCCCGGATGGCAACCGCGGCATCCGGCGTTGTCGGGAGGCCTTGGAAAGTGATCTGGTACGGCTCTGCGAGCGCACCGGCCGGACTGTCGGAAGGGCGCGTGAAGGCACCCCCGAGGTGGCGGATCTGCACGATGAGTAGTGGGTCGATCGGTTTGGCCAGCAGCTGCTGAACCGTATCGTCGTCCAGGCCGGTCATCAGCTGCGTGTGGCCCTGTGCCCGGCCCGGCGTTGTCGGCTCGGCTGCAATAGAGCCGAGTTCGGTAATCGGCAGGGCACGTCGGTTGTCGGAGATGCGGCCACCGATGCCATCGAACCGCCTCAGCAACGCTTCCCCCGCAGCAATCTCACCCAGGTAAGCCGTGTCGATGCCGACCATCGGCCTGCCGGCGCCGGGAGGTTTGAGCAAATTCAGCCAGACGCTCAGCTCGTCGGCGGCTTCGGCGGTAACCACCCGGAATGCTTCCAGCACCTGTGACGCCCGGTCGACAGGCCATAGCATCCGTCCTCCGTACAGCGCGGGCGCGGGATAGAGGTCGAGTTCCATTGCCGTGACCAGCGCGAAGTCGCCGCCGCCGCCGCGCAGCGCCCAGAACAGCTCGGACTCGGAGTCAGCGGTCACGCGAACCGCGTTGCCTTCGGCGTCGACCACTTCGAACGCGGTCACGCTGTCGGCAGCCCACCCATGTTTGCGGCCGAACCAGCTCATTCCGGCGCCGAGCGTATAGCCGACCACGCTGACCGCCGGGGTGCTGCCGGCCAGCCCGGTCAGGCCATGCGGCGCTACCGCTGCCTGCAGCTGTCCCCAGGAGACGCCAGCGCCGACACGCACGGATCGGGCAACGGTGTCGACGCGCACTTCGTCGAGCCGCTTCGTGCGAACCAGAATCGTGCCGTTCGTTCCACCCGAGGCACCATGGCCACTGGGTTGGACCGATATCGCGGCGCCGGCGCGGCGGGCATACCGGACGAGCGCCGTAGCGTCGGCAGCATCGGCCACTTCCGCCACTGCGGTCACCGACTGGTCGACGGCCAGATTGAACGGCATGCGCGCTTGGTCGAATCCGTCATCTCCCGGCAGCAGCATTCGGCCGCGGATCACCGAACGCAGATCACCGCCAGTCGACGAATCGGCACGGACGCTGCCACCATCATTTGAACATGCGGCCAGTGCCACGGATACGGCAAGCCCGCCGCCTAGGGCCAAGAAGCGGCGCCGATCAGCGTCGAAATTGGTCGCCCTTCCAATGCCTCGCGTAGGCATTCATGTACCTCTATTCAACAATCATGTGCGTAATAACGGTGGCACTACGGATCCGACGTCGACATGATGCGGCGATCGGCCGTCAACCTCGCCGGTGGCCAGGCCGCTGTACAGCGACCGAGCGAGGACGCTGCCGGACGTATTCAGGAGTGCCCCGATGTGATCGAAGAGCTGGCTGTCGCATTCCACGATCGCCGAAGGCGGCAACCGGCTCAAGTATGCACGTTAAATGACCATCATGCAAGTATATTATATGATAGTCGTAATACATGAGACGATCTTCGCGCTGGCCCGACCGGGGAGCTCCTGAATTTCCCGGGGTAGCTGCGTCGCGTTCGTGCACGACTCGTTCCGCCGCTGGCGCAAGGAGCGTTTGAGCTCGTCCATCGACTGGCCACCACCGGCGCCCAGCATCGACGATGCACATCTTCGACGCACCCACCCAGGCGAAGCATCGCGCGATTCCCGAACATGGACGGATCGAAGGCCGGTGGACGCCGCCTGGATGCTCACGCCGTCGGCGCGAGCCGCGCGGACTGCGGCGTAGCGATCACGGGTCCGGAAGACCCACTGCCGGGCGGTTCCGTTGACGACTCGATCACTTTCGTCCGATCGAATGACTTGCCCGTGATGGTTGCCAGCCCCGGGTTGCGCCCATGCCCGACACGGTCAGCGATTGCGGCGAAAGTCGATCGTTGCCGGACCGAGGCCGCCGAAGGCCGCGACTGCCGGAACCGCTCGTACAGCGTGTGCCAGCGGTCATTGATTGCGAACGGCCGCCCAGTCGAGGCGGTGACCAGGCGACCACATCCGCTGGTCGGCATTGATGGGCAGATCAAACGATGGCGCTGATCAACAGGACGCCCACCATGAGCAGTAGCGCGACGATCGGCAGCGCCATCGCGCGGCACCCTGCTGCGGCAACCGTCCGACGACGACAACGGTGGTTGCCGCCATCGCCGGAAGCGTTGCTGAATAGCATCGGGCCGTTTGCAATTCCGACGCGCACGCATATGACGCCTTCTATTCAGCCGTCCCGCAAAGGGTGCCGGCCCAGCCTCTAGTGGCGCGCCCATGCGTCCTTCGGTGGATCGCAGAGACGGCCCCGCGCCTATGGCGGTCATCCCGTCGATCAGCGCAATTCCCGCGGCGGGTCATGTCATGGCCAACAGGACGCAACCGATCTGGGTCGGCCATCCGCGGGCGTAACACTCCACCACAGGTGACTCCGAGAGCCAGCCGACCGTCCGATTTCCGACCACCCGGACAAAGGCCGTATGCAGAAGGCCAACTGCAACAGACTCTCCGCGATCGCGAAGACGCCTGCCGCGAGCTGGTCAGTCGAGCACGTCCGCGGGCCCCGCGTCGATGGTGGTTGTGCACACCATGGGACGGGCGCTGAGGTCGAGCTCGGGGTCCTCGTTCATCTGCTGGATCGCTTGCTGCCAGTCGGCATTCGTCCGCGCCACGTCCAGCGCGGTACCGCTCTCCCACTCCCCCACCATGACAAAGGTCAGCTCAGCAGGGTCAGTCAGCACTTGGAGCATTCGCACACGAACAAAGCCCGGCGCCGCCATCATGCAGCGGGCGGTGCCCTTCCAGTGGCTCAGGAATCGGTCCTTCTGGGGAGCGGGCACCGAGAAGATGTTGAGGAAAGTCACGGACTGGTCGGTAGCGGCCGGAGCAAGGTCGGCGGGATTCGTCATATTGTCACCTTAGATGACAATCAAGTTGTTTTGCTACCCTTAGCGTGTGCCGAATCAGCCACTGGATGACCGCGGGGTCTTCCTGCTCTCCCAAATCGGCCATCATGTTGCGCACAGGTTCGCCGCGGGCCTTGCGCCAATCGGGCTCGCACCCGCGCATTTCGGGATCCTCAGTCATCTCGCAGCCGCCGACGGACGCAGCCAGCAAGAGCTGGCCGATCTGCTGCATGTCCATCGCAATGCCATGGTCAGGCTCGTCGATGAGCTGGAAGAACGCGGACTTGTAAGACGCAGTCCGCACCCGTCCGACCGCCGCGCCCACGCGGTGCACCTCACCGATCACGCACATCAGGTACTGGAAGCTGCCGCAGCACAAGCGCAAGCCATTGAGGACGAGGTTCTCGCGCCGCTCGACGAGGCGGAGCGCACCCATCTCATCTACCAGCTGCGCCGTCTGTCCGCACACGCCGGATTGCCTCCCGGCGTGCACCCCGGCTTGCAACGCCGCCGCCGCTTGACACCCTGACCCGCCGGTGCGTCAGATGACACCGCTCTACAGATCGAGCGGACACGAGGCCAGGCCGAGAGCCATAGGCCGCTATGACCAGCAGGGTGTCGTTCTCTGATACCAGGCTCTCAGCGACGAATTCCGTTCGGTTGCCCTGGTTCCGGTCGCGCAGTGAGCGGCGGCGACCGGCCGATTCGGTGCTGAGTGCCGACCCAGCGCGTGGCGCAGACGTTTCTCGCCCGTCTGCGCGGCGCCTCGTTCAAGCCACCACCCAACCGTGCCTCCGCGTGGCATGACTGCCGCTCGGTCGATGCCGCGGCGCTCGAGTACGCCTCCTGCCATGAAAGCTTGCTCATGGCGGCATCACCTTTTGCATTGGCGTTCATACCGTGACGGTTGGATAGTGAGGCTATGGACGGGACTCTGCACGTCGCGATCATCGGCGATTATGACGCGTCGTTCGCCCCACACCAGGCGACCGACGCGGCGCTCCAGCACGCCGCCACGCGACTCGGTGTCGGCGTAGAGGCCCGGTGGTTGGCAACCGAGCCTCTCGAAGCCGACCTGACCGAGGTCGAGGCCGCCGATGTGCTGTGGTGCGCACCGGGCAGCCCCTACCGGAGCCTGGCCGGCGCACTCGCTGCGCTGCGGTACGGCCGCGAACGGGGCATCCCCACGCTGGGCACGTGCGGCGGCTGCCAGCACATGGTGATCGAGTACGCCCGCCACGTGCTCGGTTTCCAGGACGCTCAGCACGCCGAGTACGACCCTTACGCGTCGAACCTGTTCGTCTCGGAGTTGACCTGTTCGCTTGCCGGCAAGACCATGCCCGTCACCCTCACCGCTGGGACCCGCGTCGCGGACCTATACGGCAAAGCCGAGGTCGAGGAACAGTACTACTGCAACTTCGGTCTCAACCCGGCGCACCAGAGCACCCTGAATGACGGCGGCTTTCTCGTGACCGGCGTGGACAAAGATGGCGAGGCCCGGGTACTCGAGCTCCCCGAACACCCGTTCTACATGGCTACCTTGTTCGTGCCCCAGGCACGGTCACGTCCGGATCTCCCACACCCCCTGATCGTAGGACTGCTGAGGGCGGCCCTGTGACGTTCACCCAGCTCCGGATCCTGCAGGCAGTGGCTCGTGCCGGCAACATGACACGGGCGGCCGAACAGCTGGTCACGACGCAGTCCGCTGTCAGCCACGCGCTCCGGGGGTTGGAGAACGAGCTCGGGATCGCCCTGCTGGTCAGGGGAAATCGCAGCGTAAGCCTCACAACGGCTGGTCGGGCAGTACTCCGGCGCGCGGCGCTCATCCTTACCCAGATCGAGGCGTTGGAACAGGACGTGGCAGCAGCGAAAGGCCAGAATCGCGGCAGCCTCCGCATCGGAGCCATCCCCAGCGCCAACGCCCGCCTGCTACCGCCGATCCTGCGCACCTTCGGCCAGGCATACCCCCGAGTGCGGCTAGCCGTGATGGAGGGCTCGGACGACGAAGTTGTCGAATGGCTGCAGACCGGAGCTGCCGACATAGCCACCGTAACCCGCACAGTGCCCGGCTTGGTGACGCACGTACTCGCAACCGACCGCATGCTGGCCGTACTGCCGATCGAACACGAACTGAGTGTCCGGCACTCGATATCGGTCACACAGCTGGCTCGCCATCCGTTCATCATGTCCACCGGTGGGTGCGAGCCGCTGATCACAGCGCTGGCCGAGGACGCCGACGTCATTTTGCGGTGCCACTATCGGGTACGCGACGTGAACAGCATCCTCGCCATGGTCGCCGAGGGGCTCGGCGTGAGCATCGTCCCCGAGCTGTCTATACCTGCCCATCGCGCGGATGTGCATGCAATCCCCATCGAGCCCGCGGCCGAGCGGGCGGTCCTTCTCGCCCTGCCACCGGACCCGCTGCCGGCGGCCACAGCTTTCGCTGAGCTAGCTGCAGCGACCACGGCCACCCAGCATCACGCGAGAGCGGAGTACAGCTCACGCTTCCTATAGCCGACCAGCTGAGATCAGGAGGATTCAGGAAACCCAAACCCTGCCGAACGCCACCGAGACCACCGGTGACAGAAATGCACCGACAGCCTCGGGCCGCCGCTGCACGAGTTGCTGAGCGCCTGCCGGGCTCACGAAGCGTAGACGGGAGGAGATTCACGCCGGAACCCACACCCGTCCCCGCCGTGGAGGATATTGTTTGGGATTTCATGGTGGCGCGCTGCTCGGCGTTACCGGCTGCCATGCAGACGGTGTGCCGAGCACTGCCACATGACGCATTCGTCACCGCTGCGATTTCCGGATTCATGCGGTCAGGCCGCCGTCGGCCACCACGCTCTGACCGGTCAGCCATCGAGCGTCTCGGGAAGCCAGGAAGCCTACGACGTCGGCGATGTCGTCGGGTTCACCCAGTCGTCCCAGCGGTGTCTGGGCTACACGTTCCGTCAGCACCTCTCGGATAGCCTGTATCGCGTCGGTGTTGGTCGGCCCTGGCAACACACTATTCACCGTGATTCCCCGCGGCCCTACCTCGCGGGCAAACGCGCGGACCAGCTGTTCGCCTGCCGCCTTGCTCGCCGTGTACAGCGACATGGATGGATCACTCGCGCGGGTCGCTGCAGAGGACACGTACACGATCCGGCCGCCGTCACGCACTCGCCGCGCCGCCTCGCGGAACGCGACGAACGTCGCCCGCGCGTTCGTTGCGAACGCGCGTTCGTAGTCCTCATCGGCTGCCGCCGAGATTGAGCCGACGGCATGCCCATAGGCATTGTGCACGAACACGTCCAGCCCGCCGTACTGCCGTTCCGTCGCATCGAACAGCGCCTTCAGCTGAGCCTCATCGGCCACGTCTGCCTGCACGACGAAGGCCTCGCCGCCGCCTGCGGCTACCGCGGCCGCGACCCGCCCTGCAGCCTCGGAGTTGCTCCTGTAGTTGATGACGACCTTTGCCCCATCTGCGGCCAGACGCAGAGCGATCGCACGGCCGATACCTCGCCCGCTGCCAGTGATGATGGCAACGCGGTCCATGTGTGGCATGAACTTCTCCTCAGGTCGGGTGCTGATCCGCGGCGTGCACAGGCAACCGGTCCGGTCGGAGCCGTCTCGCTTGGCCGCCTGGAGGCACCCTCAACAGTCTGCAGTTCAGATGATACGGACTTGATATTTTCTGACAAGAGTAGTCGACCGGATCGTCGTGGGCCGGGCAATTCCCCGGACTCCGGGGCCTCTACGGCGAGCTAGCGCTCACCACCGCCGGTATCCGCCCCACACATCGAGGATGGGCACTGACCGAGGTCAGGCGGTGGACCCACACTCGCGACAACGCCGACGTCGACACTCCGAGACTGCAACATCGTTGCGCAACAGACGAATCCAGCGGCCACAGTTGCCACCGACGGCAGCAACCCCGCCCGAGCGACACTCAATGCGGACGAGCTGCCGCACGATGCCGCCAACGCCACCGATGCACTTGACAGATCATTCGATATTCGTATTATATGAACCGCGTACATGTCTTTGAGGCGTCGCCGACCGCGGTGATGTCATCGGCTACCAGACCGAAGGACCCGCACATGCTCGAAACCGCTTTGTGGACTGCTCAGGCATTCCTCGGACTCTTCTTCTTCACCGCCGGCCTACCCAAGGTGCTCGGTCGGGGAATCGACCGTTGGATCGGCTTCGACTCTCTTGCACGACCGCTCGTCATCGTCATCGGGGTTACCGAGATCGCGGCCGCCGTCGGGCTGGTCGCACCGATGCTCGTCGACATGGCCGAATGGACGACACCCCTTGCGGCAGTCGGCATCGGGGTCGTGTCCCTGATGGCGAGCGGCTTTCACATTCGCGTCGCCGGCGAAGCTCTCAACTCCGTCGAGTGCGCCCTCTGGGCCGCGCTCGCCGGGACAATAGCGATCGGACGGTGGCCGGAGGTGTCCGACGCACCAACCATCTCGTCCGACGTCCTCATAGGCCCTATCGCCGCCATCATCCCTGCGACGATCGCCATCCTCATCGTGTTGACCAAGCGCCCCATCGAACCCAGCGCCAGCGACCAACAGCACATCGCACCAGCACGCTAGCGCCGCCGCTCGGCGTCCCGCCGACGTTCAGGCATCAGAGCTGACAATCGTTGATCCGCGCATAGCGGGAGAACGTCGCGGACCAGGTTCCTCGCTCCCCGTCAGGCCGAGAAAAACGAGCCGGGCTGGCTCGTCGGCGAACCACCGCCCGTCTGAAACTCGGGACGACGACACACGGTCCGAGACCGAACGCCTAGCCGGGGAGTTGAAAGCGTTTGGCAAGGGGAAGGTCGGAGTAAGTCTGAAGGCATGCATGTCTAGTTGCGTGACGAAACTTCCGCTGGTGTGCCGTGAGTAACTGCATCAGCGCTCACGTTCAGAGTTACAAGGCGGTCAGTGGTGACGGCACAGGGCTCCAATGAGCTGTTGCGGCGTTTACGTGACGATCTGATCAGGGTGCTCGGGCGGCAGGCGCGGGCCGACCACAACTGGAGGCACGGCACCGCTCAGACCGTCGGCCAGGTAGGACGTACCGACCCTGCCGTCGATGAGCAAGGCGGGCGGCAAATCTCGACTGCGATGGGCGAGCGTGACTCGATCAGCACCACCATTCCCGCCGCGTCCCCGGGCCTATCCGGCGTCCCCCCGATCGGCGAGTTGCTGCGGATACGCCAAACAGAAGCGGACGACGACACCCTGACCGCCCAGTTGAGCGGGCTGGAGCGTCAGTACGGTCCCTTTCGGCTAGGGGAGGTTTCAGCTCACTACGAGTTCCCCGGCCCACCCGACCTAGGCCAGCGATATCAGTTTCCGCATCGTTCCACCGATGACCGCACCACAATCACAATGTCGGCCACCGTCTTCGACGACGCGCGCGGCGTCGACGTCGGAAACATCCGCCGTAACTTCTACCTCGACGAGCAGGGCCGCCCCGTCGTGCACAACGAGAACATCTACCTCGACGAGGAAGCTCGCGGCCAGGGTTTCGGTGGGACGGTAACCCGCGCCCTCGAGGACTACTACCGGCGTTCGGGTGTGCACGCGATGTATCACGTGGCCGGAGATGAGGACGGTGGTGTCGTCTGGGCCCGAGCAGACCATAGATTCGACACTGAGCCCCTGTTCCCCGGCGACACCGAACTCACCCTCCTAGGGGACTCGGTCGGCGACATCACCAGGCGCATCCACGAGGTCTATCCGACCGTCACCCCTGCGGACAAGCAACGTCTCACCGACCTCGCCGCACGCTTCGAAGGCCGAATTGAGGACTACCCCACCCCGAACGACATCGTCCGAATAACCGGAGACGCCCGCAACCTCGGCGAACAAGTCATGCGCGGATCATACTGGTGGGCCATGAAAATCCTCTGAACTCCGCTGTCGTCACACCAGCCGGCACAGTCGATGATCCGGATCAGAAGTCCCCAACGGCCCGATTCGACACATACCCGCACTAGCAAGACATCGTGATTGTCACTTAAGATGACAATATGACACTACCCGTCGGCCACACCACGGCCGTTACCGACCAGCCCGTCACTCTCGTCAACGCCTTCTCGGTACCCATGTCGCAGAAGGATCGATTCCTGAGTCGCTGGAAGGACAACGCCCGGTGCATGACATCAGCACCCGGGTTCATCCGCGCCAGGATGCTGCAAGCTGTGAACGACAAGGCCGAGTTGACGTTCATCAACGTGGCGGAATGGGAGAGCGGAACCGCACTGGATGCGGCTCGAACCAACCCGGAGTGGCAGCAAACGATCCAGCGGATGAATGACGACCCTGAGCTGGACGTCACCGCACGGCCCATGGTCTATCGAACCGCCATCGATGCCGGTCCCGGAGACCCCCTCCGCTGACTGACGCCGCAGGCGGGCTGGGCCATGCAGGTGGCATGGCCCGCCAGAGGCATCGGCGGCACCTCCTCCCGGGCGCCTCCGGCCGAACGGCTCGTGACGACACGGCCACGCCCAGATGTCGAGCATCCGTACCGCCGCCGTGTCCAGAGTCGGAGCATCCCCGGCCTGGCATCGAAATCGCTGGTCACCTCAGCACAGTCCGACGACGCAGCCACAGTCCGCCCGAACCTTCGATCGGGAGCTACCCCGAAGCCCCGACCGGCTTCCGGTAGAACCACCCGGCTCATCGATCGTCGGATCCGAGCCGAACCAGCGAAAGGTTTGCCGCACATGGCACTCACTCACGGCCGCGCATTCCGTTTCGGAGTCGTACTCAGCGCGGCGACAAGCCGCAGCGAATGGATCGACAAGTGCCGCAAGGCCGAGGATCTGGGCTACGACACTATCGGCGTCAGCGACCACCTCGGCAAACCGGCCCCGTTCCCGGCGGTGGTGCTAGCTGCCGAAGCCACAACGCGGCCGCAACTGAGCACCTATGTGCTCAACACCAATTTCTACAATCCGACCCTGCTGGGTCGTGAGGTCGCCACTACCAATCTGCTCACCGACGGGCGCCTGGAACTTGGCCTCGGCACCGGACACATCAAGGCCCAATTCGACGCCGCCGGCCTGACTTACCCGAGCGCCGCCGCCCGAGTCGACCACTTGGAGAGCGTGGTGGCACAACTCCAGCAACAGCCCTTTTTCTTCGATGCGGGGCCGCAGGTGGTGAAACGGCCCCGGTTGCTCGTCGGCGGCCGCGGAGATCGGGTGCTGCAGCTGGCGGCACGTTACGCCGATATCATCGGGTTGAGCGGGGCGGCGAGCAATCGGCCCGTCGAGGGTCACTTCCCGGCCCTCGGCAGCGCCGAGATGATGGCCGAGCGGGTCGAATACACGCGCCACGCACTCGGCGACCGGATACGCGAGGTCGAATTCAACGTCGTCGCCCCAGTGGTCGCACCGACCAATGAGCTGCGAGCAACACTCGACCGGCTTGAATACCTCGCCCCGTCGATGAGCGTCGACCAACGTGCAGACGTGCCCGGAATTCTGGCCGGCACTCCCCTCCACATCGCCACCAAACTCCACGAAAACCGTGAACGATTCGGCATTACTTACACCACGGTGCTCGAACCCAGCCTGGAGGCCATGGCACCGATCATCGAACGACTACGCTGACAACCACAGGTCACCGCCTCGATGTGGTCGCGCCACACAGGCCGGACAGTGCCACCGAGCGGGATGTCGACTCCGGCCCAATACTGGACTCCTGGCCGGAGACCCACTCCCCTGACAGAGGCCGTGAAACGGGTCGGCCACGGCGGTTGTCCCGTCCTGCCCAAGCCCCCGATAGTGCAGACGACAGGGTTTCATATTGTGCCGCCGCACCTCTCCCTCAGCTTGCGCCTCAGGACCGTAACGAGTTGCGCCCATGCATGCTTCAGCAATACCGCGTGCCGAGGCCGTCGGCGGCTTGCGGTAGCTCCTCGGCGCACGGTGGACCCGTGCGCACCGACAGCGCGCGGTGGTCGACCTTGCTGTTTCGCAGATACGCCGTGGAGATGCCGATGTCGGCACCAGGCCTGATAGCTCTCCGCTGAGCGAGCTACCTCGACTCCTCGTAGCGGATGTAGTTATGGGCGGCGATCGGTGTGACGTCGAACAGTCATCCCGTCATGAGCTTCGGGATTCCTCCAAAGAGTCTGGGTAAGCACCCAAGTCGGGGCTAGCCTTTGAAAGGCGGGGTTCGGTGACCGCAGGAGTTCGGGGCCATCTGGGGTGACGATGTAGTTGCCAGTCCCGGACTGATCGCACAATTGCTGCAGCACAACATACTTCCGAATGTATTTCTCGTGCGCTTCCCGATCGATCCTTCCTTCTATCGTGATCATGCCAAGGGGGCTCAAAGCTATGGACTATTCCGCGCCACCACCAGCACTCCATCCAACTCCTCACGTGTCCGCGCCTCCGGAACACCCGGTCGGCCAGACGCCAGCAACACCCGTAATACCGAGCGCCACAACCCTATCCGTAGTCGGTGCTCAGTCGAGCGCCGCCTCCCGGTTCCAGTGGGAACCGCCCGACGACATCCTCACCTCGGTCGGCGCCGACGGCGAGCGGTTCTCTCGGCGGCTCGACCGCATCACCGATCAACTGACCTCGGTCAATGACCGCTTGCACGAAATCCTTTCTGTCCAGGACTCTTTCGGCATCATGTACCGCCACATCCTTGCCGCACCAGGCAAACGGGTCCGGGCGGGGCTGGCGCTGGCCTGCGCTCAACTGCTCCCGTCAGCGGCCGCGCTGCCGTTGCGCGACGCCATCGACATGGCCTGCGTATGGGAGATGTTCCACGAATCCTCACTCGTGCACGACGACATCTGCGACGGTTCGCTTCTACGACGTGATGCACTCTCGGTACCGGCTAAGTTCGGAGTACGCGTCGCGGCCAAGGCCGGTTTCCATCTGGCGGGCACCGCGTTACAGGTGCTCGCACGGGTGGTCGCCGACAACCCGGCAGTGTTCGCGACGCTCGGTACGGCTCCCGGCGTCACGTACCTGGGTCGGCTTTCGGACCTCTCGTTCGGCCAGCTCGTGGAGACTCTCCCACCCATGGTTGAGGATTCCGCCCTGCGTAGGCACTACGAACTCGTCGCCGGCGCGAAGACCGGCACACTGTTCCGGCTGGCCTGCTCCTACGGCGGCACGGCGGGCGCCATCGATCCCGAACGGCTGCGCGCCTTGATGCGGTACGCCGACCAACTCGCCTTCGCCTTCCAGATCATGGACGACGTGCGTGACGTCGAGGGCGACCCCGCACTCGGCAAGGACGCCTGCGGCGACCTCGATCGCCGCGTGCCGACCTGGCCGGTGATCGAATGGCTGGCCATGCGGCACGGTGCTCGTGAAATGTGGCTTTCCACAGAAACTTCCAGTGCCGTCCTGCAGGCCGAGTTGGTCAGCAGCGGGGCCACCGAGGCCGCCTGCGCGGTCGCCGTCCAAGCCGCCGAGACGGCCTCCCGGGCGATAGAAGTGTTCCCGCCCTCTCCCGCGCGTGAGCACCTCCGCGAACTCTCGACGCGGGTGGTTTCGCGATGATCGGGCAGCGACTCGGCGTCCTGGCCCGCGGGCTGCGGCAGTTGCGGCGCGCGCCGGATGTCGCTGCGCTGCGTAGCGCCCCGTCACCGGAGCGGCTGGCGCGGCTGGCGCTGATTCCGGCGGCGCGGAACCTGGGCATCGCAGTGGGTTTCCTGCCCGCCGACCAACGGGCCGAGGCTATCGCCGCCCTACTGGCCTGCCGGGTGCTCGACGCCTACGAGGACCTCATGGACCGCCCGTCGGCGAGCAACGCTGTGCTGGCGGCCGTGGCCTATCTGAACGGCGCTACCCATACGCCTCCCCCGCGGCTGGATGCGGTCGCCGTCCGTGACAGCGAAGCCGTCGACCTGGTGCTGGCCGAGCGTGTGCACGACGTCCGGGCGCTGCTGTCGGCACTGCCCTCCGATGGACGGGAACGTATCGGCCGGATGCTGCTCGACGTCGGGGGCGTGATGGCCCGCAACCTCGATGAGCCCCTACCGCGGGCCGCCTACGGCGAGGGCGTACTGGGACGGGTGATTCTCTACGCTTGCTCGCTCGTCGCCGAAAAAGCATACGCGCAGCATGATCTGAGTGAGCTGGCCGGATGTGTCGGCATCACCGCCCAGTTGGCCAACGATTTGCGCGACGGCGAACTGGAGTTGTACGGCGTCGCGGACCGCGAAGAACTGACCCGGGTAGTGATGCTGCAGCTGCTGGCCCCGGCACTGGGCAGCTTTACTCTGCTGGCCCTGCTCGGCCCGCGCACTCCTGGTCTCAGTGCACGCGCCGCGATGGCCTATATGGCCATCACGACAACGGCTTTCCTGTGCACCGCAGTCGGGGCGTCCGCGCCCTACCGCCGGCGACTGCGACTCGCGGCGGCGGCCCTGGCCGCCAGTTCACCGGCGTACTGGACGAGGATGCAGGAACGAGTACTGCATTCCGTGGACCAGGCGGTCCACCGAGTGCTCGATGCGTCACCCGACCTCGCTGCCGGGGCGGGTCCGGCACCGAAAATGCTCGGTTCGGTCGACTATCGCTCGATGCCGCCCGCGATGGGACAGCTGATCGTCGATTCCGCCTTCACCCTGGTGCGCGCGCTGCCGGAGGAACCGCTGACCGGCGAACTGCCCGGCCCCGAGATCCGCCGCATGATGATCGCCGATCATCTGGCCTTCGGCGCCCTGGAACGAGTGCCCCCGGGCGACGCAGAGGCGATGCGAACCCTCGCCACGAGATTCCAGCTCGCTGCGCACGACACCACTACCTGAGGAGGCCGCATCAGCACCGTCGCGAAAGCCCCGCTCGCCGCCTTCGGCACGACATCCCCAAGGAGCCCCTTATGAGCACCGTAACGCCTCGTCCCAGCCCTCGAACACCCGACGCGTCGTCCGGGCCGACGCCCTTCAGCCGGCGTGTACTGAAGCTCGAGCACCCGGCGAACATCGGCCCGCTGGCCCATGTCGTGGCTTGGGTCGCGCTGCTGGCCGTGGGCCTCCTCGTGCCCGCCACCGCGAACTGGTACCTGGCCTTGCCGCTGATCATCACGCTGACGCTGCTGAACTTCTCGCTGACGATCGGCGTGCTCCACATGCACACCCACCGGCCGCTGTTCGTGTCCAAGCGGTTGAACCGGGTGGTCGATCTGTTCTGCTGCATGCCCGCCACGCTCACGGCAGCCGAGATGCGCGAGGTGCACATCCTCAACCACCACCGCTACAACGACGGGCCCGGTGACGTCACCTCCACCGAAGGGCGCGAGCACGGGCTGGGCGCCGTCTGGTACTGGATCAGATACGGCACCATCGTCAAGAACCACACCATCCGGAAGATCTTCGCCGCCGACGCGACGACCAAGCAGCGCCAGCGGCGCAACCAGTTCCTGTTCGATCTCACGCTGGTCCTGGTGCTGATCGGAGTCACCTGGTACTTCGCCGACAACACCCGATTCGTGCTCTTCTACTGGATCCCGGTCCTTGTGACCCAGGTGAACTCCGGCTACTTCGCCTGGCTGACCCACGCCCCGGCGCGAGGTTTCGAAGACGACCCGAGCAAATCGCTGAACACGGCGGGCAATTGGCTCAACTTCTTCATCTTCAATCAGGGCTACCACAGCGTGCACCACCGCTACCCCGGCGTCCACTGGAGCCAGATCCCCGACAAACTCGACTTCATGCGGCAGGTCGACCCCGGCGTCATCGTGCCGTACTGGATGACTCTCAACTCGGCTTGGCGTCTGGTCGTGCCGGGCGGCTTCCTCGACGCGCCCTACGGCGAGCGGTGGAAGGCCAAGTTGGAGACGCGAATGGAGGAGGGTGGCGTCCGATCGCGGCTCCTGCCCTGGTTCGCATGGATCTGATCACTCCGCGCCAGGTTCGGGGCATGCTCACCGATCGTCGTCGGCTCTTCCCGTTCCTGCTCGCGTTCGCCGGATACGCCTTCACCGGGGTGACCGTGCCCCTGTTCCTGCTGTTCGCCGGAGGCTGGTGGCTGCCCAAGACGGTCGACGACGGACCGCACCTGCCGACCGGCCCGTCGGTCGTGATCGATGTGCTGCTGCTGGCGCTGTTCGGCCTGCAGCACTCGGGCATGGCCCGGCCGTCGTTCAAGGCGTTCGTCACCCGCTGGGTGCCGGAAGCTCTGGAGCGCACTGTCTACGTCGTCATGGCCAGTCTGGCCGTGTGGGTGCTGTGCTTGGGCTGGCAGCCGCTGCCGCACCAGATCTGGTCGGCCGACGGCATCGTCGGGACAGTGCTCGACGCCGGATTCTGGCTCGGTTTCGCGCTGGTCTACGCGGCCACCCTGCTGCTGGACCACTTCTATCTACTCGGCCTCGACCAGGCCTATCGCCACTACGTGATCCAGGTCCCCGACGCGACCGCCGACCGGCTGCAAGTGCACGGGCCCTACCGCCTGGTGCGCCATCCGCTGATGACCGGCCTGCTGTTCAGTTTCTGGTGCGCGAGCACCCTCACGGCGGGTCACCTGCTCTGGGCGGTCGGGTTGACCGGCTACATCCTGCTCGGCACCGTCCTCGAGGAGCGCGATCTCCTCGCTCGCTTCGGTGCGGCCTATCGCGCCTACGCGAACCAGGTGCCCGCGTTCTTCCCGTCGCCGCTCAGCCCGTCCGCGCGGGCACGCCTGCGCCGGATGCGAGTGCTCCGCTCGTCGATTCGCCAGCGATAAAGGCGAACTCGCGCGCCGGCGGTCGAGCCGAACGTCGCGTAGGGACGCGTCCCGCCGACTGCTCGTCGCCAACGTCCTCGCCAGACCCCACCATCATCGTCCGCTGCCGCGTCCCGCCGGGAACACGTGCGCGGCCCTGCTCGAGTTTGGAGATGAATCGACGTGAACAGTCCTCCCGTCCACCGCGGCGGCAGATCCGCCGCCGCGGGCGTGGGCGCCGGGCGCGCCCACGGCAAAGCGATCCTGCTGGGCGAGCACACGGTTGTCCACGGAACGCCCGCAATCGCGTTTCCCCTGCCCACGCTGCAGGTGCACGCCGTCGCCTACCCCGGCGAGGCAGGTGACTCTTCCGCAGCGCGGCGGTCAGCCGTGACAGATCGTAAAACGCTGAGAAACAACGGCTATCAATTCATCACAGGGGAAGGCCTCCCCGCGGCGAATCCGGTCTCCGGTCCTCGGGTCGCGGTCGAGGAGGCATTGCGGCGGTGGGGTCTACCCGGCGAGATCGTCGAGGTCGCTGTGGACAGCGAGATCCCGCAGGCACGCGGTCTGGGGTCCAGTGCGGCCGATGCGGCCGCCGCGGTGCGCGCGGTCGCAGATCTCTATGGCAGGGCCGTCGACCCGGATTCCCTCTACGAATTCGTGCAATGTGGCGAGCAGTTCGCGCACGGCCGAGCCAGCGGCGTGGACGCCCGCGCCGCATTGGCCGACGGGCCGATCCGGTTCCATGCCGGCACCGCCCGCCCGCTCGACGTCGGCCTCGACGCCGCCTTGGTGATCGCAGACACCGGGATGCCCAGTGGCACGCAGCGTGCGGTGGCCGAGGTACGCGCACGGCTGGATCGAGATCACGGGTCCATCGGACAGCTTCTGGAGCGCGCGACGGAACTCGTCGAGTCCGCCCACGCGGATCTGGCGGCCGGGCGCGCCGAGCCGCTGGGCAGGACGCTCCTCTACTTTCAGGACCTCCTCGACGAACTCGGTGTCGGCGATCCGCGGATCGACACCCTCGTCACGGCAGCGCTCGACGCCGGGGCGTTCGGCGCGAAACTCACCGGCGCCGGCCTCGGCGGCTGCGTCCTCGCCCT
>NZ_BAFP01000057.1 GCF_000308455.1 Nocardia abscessus NBRC 100374
GCGATAGGGGACCCAGATTCTGGGTCCCCTATCCGCGTTTGAGCACCCCACAGGCTCCGACGAACCTTGCCGTGCCCCGCGCCCCACCGCAGGTACGTGATTGAATTTGTGGGTATAACGACTTTTCGCGAAACCAAGAAAGGGAGCACCGTGCCGGACCAAAACGACGATCGGAAGCCCTTCCGGCGCGGCGCTCCAGACTCCGGGTCCGGCGGGCGAGGTGACCAGCAGGACGGTGGCCGACGCGGCGGTGGCTTCAACCGTCGAGGCGATTCCGGTGAGCGAGGCGACTCTCCGCGCCGCGGGGAATCGGGTGGTTCCGGTCGACGGGAAGGTTCCTCCGACCGGGGTGGTTTCCAGCGCCGCGACAATTCCGCCGGGTTCAACCGTCGCGGCGACAGCGGCGGTCACGACCAGCGCGGCGGTTCGAGCGAGCGCGGTGGGTTCAAACGTCAGGAGTCCAGCGACCGGGGTGGTGACGCCGGTGGCTTCCGTCGCGGGGGCGACGCACCCCAGCGCGGTGGTTTCCAGCGCCGGGAGGAGTCCGCAGGCCGTGGCGGTTCCGCCGGCAGAGGCGGGTCCGGGGAGCGAAGCGGATTCCAGCGCAATCAGGATTCCGGCGACCGCGGCGGCTTCAAACGCCGGAGTGACTCCGGCGAGCGCCGCGACGATTCGCGGGGCGGGTCCCGTCCTGGCGGTGACTCCGGTGCCCGCGGCGGGTTCGATCGCAGCGATACCCGCGGTGGGTTCAACCGTCGCCGTGATGATTCCGGTGATCGAGGCGATGCCCGGCGTAGTGAGTCGGGCGAGCGCGGTGGGTTCAACCGTCGCCGTGACGATTCCGGTGATCGAGGCGATGCCCGGCGTAGTGAGTCGGGCGAGCGCGGTGGGTTCAACCGTCGCCGTGACGATTCCGGTGACCGGGGCGATGCCTGGCGTAGTGAGTCGGGCGAGCGCGGTGGATTCAAGCGTCGTGGTGATTCCGATGAGCGCGGTGACGCGGGGCGGCGCGGTGACTCCGGTTTCCAGCGCCGCGATGACGATCGCCGGCATCCGGGTCCGGATCGCGAGGATCGCGCGCCGCGCGGCGACGCGTCGCAGGACCGTCGCAGGGGCGGCGAAGGGGCCCGTGCCGGTGGGAACCGTTCCCTGGAACGCCGCCCGCCGCGTCCGGAGGAACCCGATCTGCCTGAGGAAGTGCAGCCGGCCGATCTCGACTCCGCCGTGCGGCGGGACCTGCTGAGCTTGGACAAAAGCAACGCGGAGACGGTTGCCCGGCACTTGGTGATGGCGGTGCGCCTGCTCGACGACGATCCCGGGCTCGCTCTCGCACACGCGCGGGCCGCGCGGCAGCGGGCGGGCAGGATCGCTGTGGTGCGGGAGACAGCGGGTGTGGTGGCCTACCACGCGGGCGAATGGGCGGAAGCCCTGTCGGAGTTGCGTACCGCGCGCCGGATGTCCGGTGGCTCCGGACTGCTGGCCGTCATGGCCGACTGCGAGCGCGGGCTGGGCAGACCGGAGCGCGCGATCGAACTCGGCCGCAGTGACGAGGCCCGCGCCCTACAGGGAGACGAGGCCGCCGAGCTGCGCATCGTCGTCGCGGGGGCGCGAATGGACCTCGGCCAGTACGACCAAGCGGTCGTGACATTGCAGACCTCGGATCTCGACCCGTCGCGGACCGGCTCCGCCGCCGCCCGCCTCTTCTACGCGTACGCCGACGCACTCGTCGCCGCGGGCCGCACCGACGAGGGCCTCACCTGGTTCCTCAACGCCGCCTCGGCCGACCTCGACGGAGACACGGACGCCGAAGAGCGCGCCGCCGAACTCACGGGCGACAGCGAGATCTGAATCTGCCCCGGCGACCGATACGGTCTGTTGCCTGCCGAGATGGCGATGCCGGCTGCACAAATCCGATCGATGACGTTCTGAGGACAGAAACGGGCAGGTCGGCTGGCTGGTGGCGGTCGCGCCGAGGGGGTTTCCGCTCGTCGGCGACCGGATCGGTGATTCGTACCTTTCCAGGCGCGGCCCTTCGCCCTTCGATCGCCACGGCGGGTAAAGCCACCGCGGCGTCGGCCGCCGTCCTGCTGGTCACCTCGCCCGCCGGACCCGGAGTCTGGAGCGCCGCGCCGGAAGGGCTCCTGACTTGTGACCGTCCGTCCTGCCGATCCCGGCGGCCCGGCAGCGCTTGTCGCGTGGCGTGGCAGTCCACGCGTGGCCGTCGTCGCTGCGCGAAGGGCGGCATCGACAGAAAGAACCCAGGGCATCAGGCGGCTTGTGCACGAGTTGTGGCACCCGTGCAGGCGATGCCTCCGGCCCAACGTCGATCGGTGAGATTCTGATGACCGGAACTTCCGCCCGTGATCTGCGAAACTGCCCTGTGGCGCTTGTAATCCGGGGTAGTCGCAGTGGTCGACGCCACGTCTTTCCGGTTCGCTCGCTGGCGTAGTGTTCGAGTGTCTCGGACTCGCCGAGCGGCTGTGCTGCTGGAGGGGCCGGTGGTATGCGAGTCGGCACAGCGCCGATCGGTGACACGGAGTGAGAGTGGTGTGAAGCGGCTACGAGATCGCTATCTAGCCCTGCTGCTGGATCTGGACGGCACGCTGTACCGCGGTCACGAGGTCATCGCGGGGGCGCCGGAGGCGCTGGCAGCGCAGAGGCAGGCGGAGCAGCGGCTGGTGTACGTCACGAACAATGCCAGTCGCGGACCGGACGTCGTCGCCGCGCATCTGTCCGAACTCGGCTTCCCCGCGTCCTGTGACGATGTGGTCACCAGCGCCCAGGCGGCGGCGCGGTTGCTGGCCGAGCGGCTCGATCGAGGGGCTCGGGTGCTGGTCGTCGGGACCGACGACCTGGCCGCCGAAGTGGACGCGGCCGGGCTGCGGCCGATCCGGCGCTTCGACGGGGAGGCGCCCGCCGCTGTGGTGCAAGGGCATTCGCCCCAAACCGCTTGGCCGGACCTCGCCGAAGCCGCTTACGCTCTGCGGTCGGGCGCGCTGTGGGTCGCGGCCAACACCGACAAGACGTTGCCGAACGAACGCGGTCTGGCGCCGGGCAACGGCGCGATGGTCGCCGCGCTGCGCGCCGCCTCCGATCGGGAGCCGATCGTGGCGGGTAAACCGTACGCGCCCCTGTTGGAGGACGCGATCCTCCGGGCCGGCTCCCGCAATGCCTTGGTGGTGGGCGACCGCCTCGACACCGATATCGAGGGGGCCAACCGGGTCGGCCTCGACTCGTTGCTGGTGTTCACCGGAGTCAGCACCCTGGACGAACTGCGCAAGGCTCCGGACGGGCAGATCCCGACTTTCGTCGCCGACTCGCTCGACGCCCTCGCTCACCCGCCGGTAGCCGCCGAACCGGAAGCCGACCTCGGCGAGATGCTGCAGCGCAACCCGGGAAGAGCTGTGACGGTACGCGCGTCCGATTCGGAAATCCGATAGCGTTGACGCCACGATGACTACTCCTACGCCCCGTCCGAACGGTCCCGGCACGGCCGCCGGTGCACAAGGCCCCCGCCCGGGAATTCCGTTGCCCGGTCAGCATCTGCCTGGCGCTGCTGGGCATGCGGAGCCTGCCGATCCGGAGCGAATCCGCGGCGAGGTCGACAGCCTGCTCGCCGAACTCGACCGGCCCGGCTGGAGCGGGGCCGCGCCCGCCCCCGAGAGCGCGGAGGCCGGAGTCGACATCACTCGTCGCGCGCGCATCCTGGAGCAGGCACATGACGTGCTGGTACAGGCCTTGGCCACGGTGGACAAGATCTGAGGTGGCCAGACGCGCACGGGTGGACGCGGAACTGGTTCGCCGCGGATTGGCGAGATCGCGGGAACACGCGGTCGAGCTGATCGGCGCCGGCCGCGTCCTGATAGCCGGAACCGTCGCGGTGAAGCCGGCGACCGCCGTCGAGACGGGCACGCCACTGGTGGTGCGCGAGGAGCCCGATGAGGTGTCCTGGGCCTCGCGCGGCGCGCACAAACTGCTCGGCGCGCTGGAGCGGTTCGAGCCGGACGGTCTGTCCGTGCCGGGCAAGCGCTGCCTGGACGCGGGCGCGTCGACCGGCGGTTTCACCGATGTGCTGCTCAGCCGGGAAGCGCGGGAGGTCGTCGCGGTCGACGTGGGCTACGGACAGCTGGTCTGGCGCCTGCGCACCGACGAGCGGGTCCGGGTGTTCGATCGCACCAATGTGCGCAGTCTGACGCCCGAGACCATAGGTGGCCCGGTCGAGCTGGTGGTGGGCGACCTGTCGTTCATCTCGCTGACCCTGGTGCTGCCCGCGCTGGCGGCCTGCGCGGCACCCGGCGCCGATCTGTTGCCCATGGTGAAACCGCAGTTCGAGGTCGGCAAGGAGCGGGTCGGCTCCGGTGGCGTGGTGCGCGATCCCGCGCTGCGCGCCGACGCGGTGCGTACGGTGGCGGCGGCGGCCGCGGGGCTGGGCATGCGCACGCTCGGTGCGGTGGCCAGCCCGCTGCCCGGGCCGTCCGGCAATGTCGAATACTTCTTGTGGCTGCGCAACGACGGACCGTTCGAATACGACGACGAGCAGGTCGCGGCGCTGGTCGAACGTGCGGTTGAGGAGGGTCCACAGTGAACGCGCTGGCCCAGCCCTGCGGCCGGGAGATCTTGCTGGTGTCCCATCCGGGCCGCGCGGAGATCATCGAGACCGCCCACCGGGTGGCGAAGATCTTCGGGGACGCGGGCATCTGCCTGCGCGTGCTGGCCGACGAGGCGGACAGCACGCGATTCGAGGCCGAGCCGGGAGGCTTTCCGGTGCGCGTGGTCGAGCACAGCCCGCAGGCGGCGGTCGGCTGCGAGATGGTGCTCGTGCTCGGTGGCGACGGAACGTTCCTGCGCGCGGCCGAGCTGGCCCGCTCAGCCGGGGTGCCGGTGCTCGGAATCAATCTCGGCCGCATCGGTTTTCTCACCGAGGCCGAGGCCGAACACCTGGACGAGGCGCTCGCGCAGGTGGTCCGGCGCGATTACACGATCGAGCACCGGATGACCATCGACGTCATGGTCCGGATCGACGACGAGGTCGTCGAGAGCGGGTGGGCGCTGAACGAGGCGAGCATCGAAAACGCTTCGCGCATGGGCGTGCTGGAAGTGGTGCTGGAGGTGGACGGCCGTCCGGTGTCGTCGTTCGGCTGCGACGGCATCCTCATCGCGACGCCGACCGGATCGACCGCCTACGCCTTCTCCGCGGGCGGTCCGGTGGTGTGGCCGGAACTCGAGGCGTTGCTGGTGATCCCGAGCAATGCCCATGCCCTGTTCGCGCGGCCGCTGGTGACCAGCCCGGAGTCCCGGATCGCGGTCGAGTCCGTGGCGTCCGGACACGATGCGATAGTTTTCCTGGACGGCAGGCGCACGCTCGCACTGCCCAGTGGCGGCCGGGTCGAGGCGGTTCGCGGCGCTCAACCGGTGCGCTGGGTGCGGCTGGACTCCGCACCGTTCGCCGACCGGATGGTGCGCAAGTTCCAATTGCCCGTGACAGGCTGGCGTGGCCGACGGCGAACGGAGAGCACAAGTGCTGACAGAGATCAGGATTGACGGGCTTGGCGTCATTGCCACCGCGACCGCGCAATTCCATGCGGGACTGACCTGCCTGACCGGTGAGACCGGAGCGGGCAAGACCATGGTGGTGACCAGCCTGCATCTGCTCAGCGGTGCGCGCGCGGACGCGGGCCGAGTCCGGCTCGGCGCGCCTCGAGCCGTGGTGGAGGGCCGGTTCACCGTCGACGACGTCAACGACGCCGCCCGCGCCGAGGTCGCGCAGGTGCTGGAAGCGGCCGCCGCCGAGCCGGACGACGACGGCAGCGTCATCGCGATCCGCACGGTCGGCAGCGACGGCCGCTCCCGTGCGCACCTCGGCGGCCGCGGCGTACCCGCCTCGGTGCTGGCCGATTTCACCGCGTCTCTGCTGACCGTGCACGGCCAGAACGACCAGCTGCGTTTGCAGCGTCCCGATCAGCAGTTGTCGGCGCTGGATCAGTTCGCGGGCGACGCGGTGGGCACTGCGCTGCGGAAGTACCAGGTGCTGCGGCGATCGTGGCTCGATGCCCGCACCGAATTGCTCGAACGGACCGCGCGCAGCAGGGAATTGGCGCTCGAGGCCGATCGGCTCAAGCACTCGCTGAACGAAATCGACGCCATCGCACCCGAACCCGGCGAGGACGTGCGCATCGTCGACGAGGTGCGCAGGCTCAGCGATCTGGATTCGCTGCGCGACGCGGCGGCCACCGCGCACGGCGCGCTGGCCGGACCGGCCGACACACCCGAAGACGGATCCGGCGCGCTGGAGGCGCTCGGCACCGCACGCGCCCGGATCGAGGCCGCCGACGACCCGGCGCTGGTCGCGCTCGCGCCGCGCCTGGCCGACGCCATCGCCGTCGTGATCGACGTGACCACCGAGTTGAGCGGGTACCTCTCCGACCTGCCTTCGGATCCGGGCGCGCTGGATTCGCTGCTCACCCGGCAGGCCGAATTGAAGACGCTGACCCGCAAATACGCACCCGACATCGACGGTGTGCTGGCCTGGGCGCAGGAAGCGCGTACCCGGCTCGGTTCGCTCGACGTCTCGGAGGAGGCGCTGGCCAAGCTGGCCGCCGAGGTGGACACCGCGGCCGATCGGGTGCGGGAGGCGGCGAAGAAGCTGAGCGGCGTGCGGGCCAAGGCGGCAGGCAAGCTGGCGGCGGCGGTGAGCGCCGAGCTGGGCGGCCTGGCGATGGGCAAGGCGCGTCTGGAAGTCGAGGTGCGGCCGTTGCTCGCGGGAGCGCAGGACACGGCGCCGCTCACCGTCGACGGACAGGAATTGCACGCCGGGCACACGGGTATCGATGAGGCCGAGTTCCGGCTGTCGGCGCATTCGGGCGCGCAGTCGTTGCCGTTGAGCAAGAGCGCGTCAGGTGGTGAACTGTCGCGCGTAATGCTGGCGCTGGAAGTGGTGCTCGCCAGCTCCGATCACGGAGCGACCATGGTGTTCGACGAGGTCGACGCCGGTGTCGGCGGACGCGCCGCGGTGGAGATCGGTCGTAGGCTGGCCCGGTTGGCGCGCACCCATCAGGTGATCGTGGTGACCCATCTGCCGCAGGTGGCGGCGTTCGCCGACACCCATCTGGTGGTCGACAAGTCCGACGACGGCAAGGGCGCGGTCAACAGTGGTGTCCGTGCGCTCACCAACGATGAGCGGGTCGTCGAGCTGGCGCGCATGCTGGCCGGTCTCGACGACACCGAGACCGGCCGGGCACACGCGGAGGAACTGCTGGCGACGGCGCGCGCCGAGAAAGCGGGCGCCGAGGCGGCGACGCGCTGAGCGCGTCGGTCAGCGCACGGCCTTCTGCGCGCCCTTGATGAACTGGCCGATCAGGTTCTTCAGCCCGAACTCCAGCACCTTGGCGGGCACCGGCAACGACGGGTCGGATTCCATGGTGTAGGAGACCAGGGTGCCGTTGTCGGCGTCGGTGAAGGTGACGATGCCGACGTGGCGCTTCACCGGTGCGCCCTTGACGATCTTGTATTCCATCCGCTCGCCGGGCACGAGCTTGGTGATCTCTTCGGTGACGCCCACCGGGCCGAGTCCGATCAGGTGCTGGGCGCCGACGCCCTCCCGCTCGGTCAGGCCGGGCTTGACCAGCTTGACCTGGACCGGCACGTAGGGGCTGATGCTCTCGCGGTCGGCGAAGAGCCGGTACACGACCTCACGCGGTGCGGCGATGACGGCGTCGACGGTAGTGCTGGCCATGAAATCTCCTCTTCGAGTTACGTGTGACCGGCAGCATATAGCTACAGCGGGTACGGCTCGGTGATCGTGTTGTCCGCATCACAATCGGCGCGGAGCTGTCGGGTTGCCGGCGGTCGCTTGCGCGTGCCCAGGCGACGAAGTCGACGCAACGCAGAAGCGGTTCTTCGCCTGCCACCGCCTCGATCTACTGAAGAAATACGTGTGAAACCCTGAAGTGTCGGACTGCTTACTGGTGCGGCGACAGGGAACCTGTGGGGAGTGCGCGGTTGCGCGACTGCAAAGCGGCTGGGAACAACAACTTTCGCCAACGAGACGGCGGCGCGCGCAAATGCTGTCCGCAATGTCCGTTTTCTCATCTACTATGGAAATCAGTAGATGAACGGCGGATGAATTCCGCCGGACATCGGGCAGCACCGAGGCAAAGGGGCCATGATGCGCAGCGTTCTTCCAGCGACGACCGAGGCGGGCGGATCGCGCCGTTCTGTCACGGCGACCCGGCGAAGGCGGGGCACGTCGAGGAAGCGGGTGCTCGCGCTGATCGTCGCCGGCCTGGCCGCGGGGTCGGTCTCGGCGGCGGGCGGCGCCGCGGCGGAGTCCTTGTCCGGTTCCGATCACTCCGGTCGCTCGGGTTCGCACGGCGACTCGACGGGCTGGCATGCGATAGACCCGTTCGGATACCAGCACTCCGACCCGAATCCCCTGCGGCAGAACGAGCACCGGGATGCCCTGCGTGACTATCACCGGCGCAACGGGCCGGAGTCCGGCGAGAGCGGTGCGAGCGATGGCGCGGGCGACTCGGCTTGGACTCGGACGCAGCGTCCCGACGGCAGCGGTTGGACCGTGTGCCGCCCGCATGCGAAGTGGTGCTGATCGGTGCGCACGTGCGGTAGCGGCCCATTCGCTGCCCTGTCTGCCGACTGCGGGGCAGCGTTCGCTTACGGGCGGGGTCCGGCCGCGTCGCTGTGGTTCGTGCGGCTGGGTAAAGGGGCGGGCGCGCAACTGTCACGGTCGGCTCGCGTTGCCTCATCTGTTCGCTGTAACCGTTTTAACAGCACAGATAGGCCAACTTCACCTGTTCGGGACTTCGAGTTCCAGGCGTGTGCCGCACTTGCCGCGCCGGTGATGGAAGAGGTTCCGGCACGCGAATGCGGGGCGTGAAACGGCGCGCCTCCACTAATGGTTGAGGGTTTGCCGCAATCATCGGCGTATGAGGATGCCGGCGCTGTTGTCGAGAAACACCGAAACGCTTCCGGGTCTGATCGGGACGGCCCGGGTGGATCGCAACACCCGGCGGCTGCTCGGGCGGATCGGGCCGGGTGACATCGTCGTCCTCGACGAGATGGACCTCGACCGGATGACCGCCGACCGCCTGGTCGAGGCGCGCGTCGGCGCGGTGATCAACACTTCGCCGTCCATTTCCGGCCGCTACCCGAACCTCGGCCCCGAGGCGCTGGTGACCAACGGGATCCTGCTGCTGGACACGGTGAGCTCGGACGCGTTCAAGAGGATCAAGGACGGTGTGAAGGTCCGCATCGATGGCGGCGTGGTCTATGCCGACAAGCTGATCAAGAAGGAGCCGGAGGTCCTCGTCGAGGGCATCGAGCTCACCGAGTCCGCCATCGCGGAACGGATGATTGAGGCGCGCAACGGGCTGGCCGATCACCTGGAGGCCTTCGCGGGCAATACCATCGAGTTCATCCGGACCGAGAGCGCCCTGCTCATCGACGGCTTCGGCGTTCCGGGACTGGACCTGGCGATGAAGCACCGGCACGTGGTCGTCGTCGCCGACGGCCCGGATCATGCCGAGGATCTGCAGCGGCTCAAGCCGTTCATCAAGGAATACGCCCCGATTCTGATCGGCGTCGGCCGTGGCGCCGACACGCTGCGCAGGCGGGGCTACCGGCCCGACGTCATCGTCGGCGACCCCGACGAGATCACCTCCGCGACCATGAAATGTGGCGCGGAGGTCATCCTGCCCGCCGACACCGACGGTCACGCCAAGGGGCTGGAACGCATCCAGGACCTCGGCATCGGCGCGACGACGTTCCCCTCCTCCGGTTCGGCCGCCGATCTGGCACTGCTGCTCGCGGATCATCACGGCGCGGCGCTGATCGTCACCGCGGGGGCGCCTGCCTCGCTCGACGATTTCTTCGATCGCGGCCGGCGCGACAGCAATCCGGCCACGTTCCTCACCCGGCTCAAGGTCGGCACGAAGCTGATGGACGCGAAGGCCGTGGCCACCCTGTACCGCACCCGGGTGTCCGGGATCGCGGTCGCGCTGGTGGTGCTCGCCGCGCTGGTCGCGGTGATCGTCGTACTGCTGGCGTCCAACAGCGGCGGCGAGTTCGCCGACTGGGGTGTGGACATCTGGAACCGCTTCGCGCGGTGGGCGCAAGGGCAGCTCGGATCCTGGGAACTCTAAAGGGAGAACAATGATTTCGATGCGCCAGCATGCCATCTCGATCGTCGCGATCTTCCTCGCGCTCGCGATCGGCGTGGTGCTCGGATCCCAGACACTCGCGGCGGACCTGCTGTCGGGCCTGCGGGCGGACAAGACCGAGCTGCGGCAGCAGGTCGACGCCCTGACCGAACAGAACCGGCAGCTCGACGACCAGGCCATGGCCGCCGACCGGTTCGTCGCCGGGTCATCGGGCCGCATCCTCGGCGGTACGCTCGCCGACCGCAGCGTCGTGGTGTTCACGACCCCGGACGCCGATCCCGGGGACGTCGACGCGGTGACGCGGGCACTCGAGATCTCCGGCGCGGGCGTCACCGGCCGGATCGCGCTCACCGAGGCCTTCATCGACGCCGCCGAGGGTGACCGGATGCGCACGGCCGTCACGAACGTCATCCCGGCCGGGGCGCAGCTGCGTACCGGCGCGGTGGACCAGGGCAGCATGGCCGGTGACCTGCTCGGCCTGGTGCTGCTGCTGGACCCGGCCAGCGGGCAAACCCGCGGCACTCCGCAGGAACTCGGGTTGGTGCTGGAGACCCTGCGCGGCGGCGGTTTCCTCGCCTATGGCGACACGCCGGTGCACCCCGCGCAGCTCGCGGTCGTTGTCACCGGCAACGGCGTCGATGCCGCCCGGGACGGTGCCGGCTCGAACACCGCCCGCTTCGCCGGAGCCCTGCGCGGTCGTGGGGCGGGGGTGGTGCTCGCGGGCCGCACGGGAGCCGCGGACGCGCAAGGGCCGATCGCCGTGGTCCGCACCGACGCCGCGCTCGCGGCGCAGGTGAGCACCGTCGACAATCTCGAACGAGAACTCGGCCGCGTCACCACGGTGCTCGCGCTCGGCGAACAGCTCAACGGTGGTGCGGGCCGCTATGGCACCGGTGCCAAAGCCGCGTCGCTCACCTTGGCCGCGCTCCCGGGCTGACCTGCCGAAATCGCCGGGTACCCGCAGCTCGTATTGGGCCGGGTCGGGCGTCGGCCCGCCGCCTGCGCGGTCTTCGCGGCACCGGTTCCCGGCGACGGCTGCCGCCCGGGACGCGACCCACCTCACAGTCGGGCCGCGGATGCTCTGACCGGCGCCTGGCGATCGACCGGCAAACGAGCGTGGCATTCGAACGGACGGGCGGATCCGTGTTACCGTGAAGACCCGTGGGTCAAACACGGATTCAGGCGCGAACGGCCACGAAGCACATCTTCGTCAGCGGTGGTGTCGCCTCCTCATTGGGTAAAGGTCTTACCGCCTCCAGCCTCGGTCAGCTGCTGACGGCGCGTGGGCTGCGCGTCACGATGCAGAAACTCGACCCGTACTTGAACGTCGATCCCGGCACGATGAACCCCTTCCAGCACGGCGAGGTGTTCGTGACGGAGGACGGCGCGGAAACCGACCTGGACGTCGGCCACTACGAGCGCTTCCTCGACCGGGACCTGTCCCGGGACGCGAATGTGACCACCGGGCAAATCTATTCGTCGGTGATCGCCAAGGAACGCCGCGGCGAGTATCTCGGTGACACGGTGCAGGTGATCCCGCACATCACCGACGAGATCAAGAACCGGATCCTCGCCATGCGCGGCCCGGATCTGCAGGGTCACACCCCGGACGTGGTGATCACCGAGATCGGCGGCACCGTCGGCGACATCGAGTCGCAGCCGTTCCTGGAGGCCGCCCGCCAGATCCGCCACGACGTCGGACGCGACAACGTCTTCTTCCTGCACGTGTCGCTGGTGCCCTACCTCGCGCCCTCGGGTGAACTGAAGACCAAGCCGACCCAGCACTCGGTGGCCGCGCTGCGCAATATCGGCATCCAGCCCGACGCGCTGATCCTGCGTTGCGACCGCGAGGTCCCGCAGGCGCTGAAGAGCAAGATCGCGCTGATGTGCGACGTCGAGGTGGACGCCTGCATCTCCACCCCGGACGCGCCGTCGATCTACGACATCCCCCGCGTGCTGCACCGGGAGGGGCTGGACGCCTACGTGGTGCGCAGGCTGGGCCTGCCGTTCCGCGACGTGGACTGGACCGTGTGGGGCGATCTGCTCGACCGGGTGCACTCCCCGCGCGAGACGGTGGAGGTCGCGCTGGTCGGCAAGTACGTCGACCTGCCCGATGCCTACCTCTCGGTCACCGAGGCGCTGCGGGCGGGCGGGTTCGCCTCGCGCGCCAAGGTGAACATCCGCTGGGTGCCCTCCGACGAGTGCGAGACCGCCTCCGGGGCGCAGCACGCGCTGCGCGACGTGGACGCCGTGCTGATTCCCGGCGGATTCGGTATCCGCGGCATCGAGGGCAAGGTCGGCGCGATCCACTACGCGCGCACCCGCGGCATCCCGCTGCTGGGCCTGTGCCTCGGCCTGCAGTGCGTCGTGATCGAGGCGGCTCGCAGGGTGGGACTGGCGGAGGCGAACTCGGCCGAATTCGAGCCGGACACACCGCATCCCGTCATCTCCACCATGGCCGACCAGGAGCAGGCCGTGGCCGGTGAGGCCGATCTCGGCGGCACCATGCGCCTCGGCGCCTACCCGGCCATGCTGGAGAAGGGCTCGGTGGTCGCCCATGCCTACGGCAGCGAGCAGGTCTCCGAGCGTCATCGCCACCGCTACGAGGTCAACAACGCCTACCGCGACAAGATCGCCGAGAGCGGACTGAAGTTCAGCGGCACCTCGCCGGACGGGCACCTGGTCGAGTTCGTCGAGTTGCCCGCCGATGTGCATCCGTTCTTCGTCGCCACCCAGGCGCATCCGGAGTTGAAGAGCCGCCCGACCCGCCCGCATCCGCTGTTCGCGGCGCTCATCTCGGCGGCGCTGAAATACAAGGCGGCCGAGCGGCTGCCGGTGGACATTCCGGGCGAGGAACTCGCGAGCGCGACGGAACAGGCGTAACGGCATGACCAACGGTGGCGCTGCCGAACCGGGCAGCCACGATTTCGAGATCGTTTCCGGCGACACCGTCTACAGCGGCGCCATCCTGGCGTTGCGGCTCGACCAGGTGCGAATGCCGGGCGGGCGGGTCGTCGAGCGCGAGGTGATCGAGCACCACGGCGCCGTCGCCGTCGCCGCGATCGACGACGACGACAATGTGGTGCTGATCCACCAGTACCGCCACCCGATCGGCAGGCGGCTGCTCGAACTGCCCGCTGGGCTGCTCGACCTGCCCGGCGAGGACCCGCTGCTCGCGGCCCGGCGTGAGCTGGCCGAGGAGACCGGGCTGGCCGCGCGGGAGTGGGCGGTTCTGGTGGACGTGGCGCTCTCGCCCGGTTTCACCGACGAAGCGCTGCGGATCTACCTGGCCCGGGATCTGTACGAGACCGAGCGCCCGGAGCCGGAACTGGAAGAGGCGGATCTCGAAGTGGTCCGCATGCCGGTCGAGGCGGCGGTCCGCGCGGCGCTGGCCGGGGAGATCGTCAACGCGACCGCTGTCGCGGGCGTGCTCGCACTGGCGGCCGCGCGGGCGGGCGGCATCGAGCCGCGGCCGCCGGACGCTCCGTGGGAGGGGCAGCCGACGGCCTTCCTCCGCCGCAAGGCGGCCCAGAAGTCCGAAGACTGACCGGAGGTGCTCGGTCGCGAACTCGACGCCTATCTCGACCATCTCGCCGTCGAGCGCGGCGTCGCGCCCAACACCCTGGGCGCCTATCGGCGCGACCTCGGTCGTTACCTGGACTTCCTGGCCGGGCGCGGCATCGGCTCGCTGGAGCGGGTCGCCGAATCCGACGTCGCGGAGTTCACCATGGCGCTGCGCTCGGGCGGTGACGGGCACTCCGCGCTGGCGGCGAGTTCGGTGGCCCGCGCGCTGATCGCGGTGCGCGGCTGGCATCGCTTCGCCGCGGCGGAGGGCCTGACCGACACCGACGTGGCGCACGCGGTGAAGCCGCCGGCGCCGGGGCGCAGGTTGCCCAAGGCGCTGCCCTACGACCAGGTGCTGCGCGTGCTGGAGGCGGCAGGGGGTGGGCCCGCCGACGCCGCGGCGGGCGCGGACGGCGGACCGCGCGGCCTGCGCGACCGTGCTCTGCTGGAATTGCTGTATTCCACCGGCGCCCGGATCTCGGAGACGGTCGGGTTGGACCTCGATGATCTCGATGTCGAGGAGCGGGCGGTCGTGCTGCGCGGCAAGGGCGGGAAACAGCGCCTGGTGCCGATCGGACGCCCGGCCCTCACCGCCGTGGACGCCTATCTGGTCCGTGGACGCCCGGTGTTCGCCGCGCGGGGTAAGGGCACCGGGGGAGCCCTGTTCCTGAATGCTCGCGGCACCCGCCTGTCCCGGCAGAGTGCCTGGCGGGTCCTGCACACCGCGGCCGAACGCGCGGGTATCGCGGCGGCGGTGTCGCCGCACACGCTGCGCCACTCGTTCGCCACCCACTTGCTCGATGGCGGCGCGGACGTCAGGGTGGTGCAGGAGTTGCTCGGCCACGCGTCGGTGACCACGACCCAGATCTACACCCTGGTCACGGTCAACACCTTGCGCGAAGTCTGGGCCACCGCCCACCCCCGAGCCCGATAGACGTTCCGCGACGGGCGATTTCGCAAGGGTAGGTCGCGCTGTGCCGGAACAAAGTGGACTAAGGTCCGGTTGTGTTGATTCGCCGGGCGTATGCGCTGTGATCGCCCGACTCGGGAACACGACGCGAGGTGAGGTGTATGACAGAGTCTTTCATCGTTCACGAGGCCGATGTCGAGGCGGTTCCGCTGCCCGGCGGGGGGTCCTTCCGGCTGCTCGAGGACAGCGAGAACTCCGGAGGGCTGTTCGGCGCGAATCGGCTGACCCTCGCCGCGGGGGCGGACGGCACCCGGCCGCACCATCACACGAAATCGACCGAGATCTTCTACGTGCTGGGGGGCACGATGGAGTTTCTCGTCGACGGCGCCCGCAGCACGGTGGGCGAAGGTGGCCTGGTGGTGGTCGCGCCGGGCACGGTGCACGCCTTCGGGGCCGCCGCGGACGGGCCCGCGGAGTTCCTGGCTGTGCTCACACCCGGTATCGTCCGCTTCGAGTACTTCCGGCAACTCGGCCGGATCGCGCGCGGGGAGGCGGACTGGGACAGCATGAACGAGTTGCACGACCGGTTCGACGTTCATTTCGATGGCGGACCGCGATGGCGCTGACCAGCGCGTGCCGAACACGCCGCGCGCAGGCGCGGCACTCGAGTGCCGTCAAGCGGTAGCGTCTAACGAGAGCTGGACCGCACGAAAGCGAGGTCGGCCCTGATCGGCCTCGCTACGCTCGGCGAGGCAACGGGCAGGAACGTATAAGGAGCAGCGGATCGTGACGACAGCCGGAGCGGCAGAGCCGCCGATGGGTGCTGGGGCGGAGCCGCTTACGGGCTCGCGACCGGGTCCGTACTCGGACGCCGCGGCGGAAACGCTGTGGGGCCACGGGGTAGAGCCGGTCCCGGAGGACGCGACGCTCGGCCCGACCGGACGGCCGCTGCGGCTGGTGCCGGATCCGCCGCCGGTCGGCCAGCACGGTGACGCGCTGATCGTGGCCATGTGCAACCAGAAAGGCGGGGTCGGCAAGACCACCTCCACCATCAATCTCGGTGCGGCACTGGCCGAATACGGCCGTCGCGTGCTGCTCGTGGACCTGGACCCGCAGGGCGCGCTGTCGGCCGGTCTCGGCGTCGCCCACCACGATCTCGACTCGACCGTGCACAACCTGCTCATCGGTTCCAAGGTGTCCATCGAGGACGTGCTGATGCAGACGCGCGTCCCGAACATGGACCTGCTGCCGAGCAACATCGACCTCTCCGCCGCGGAGATACAGCTGGTCAACGAGGTCGGCCGGGAACAGTCGCTGGGCCGTGCGCTGGAGCCGGTGCGCAACCGCTACGACTACATCCTCATCGACTGCCAGCCTTCGCTCGGCCTGCTCACGGTCAACGCCCTGGCCTGCTCGGACGGCGTGATCATCCCGATGGAATGCGAGTATTTCTCGCTGCGTGGGCTGGCGCTGCTCAACGACACCGTCGAGAAGGTGCGGGACCGGCTGAACCCGCGGTTGAGCCTGTACGGGATAGTGGTCACCATGTTCGACGCTCGACTGCTGCATTCCCGCCAGGTCATGGCGCGAGTCGTCGAGGTGTTCGGTGACCTGGTCTACGACACCGCGATCGCGCGCACCGTCCGATTCCCGGACGCCAGCGTGGCGGGCGAACCCATCACCACGTGGGCGCCGAAATCCGGTGGCGCCGAAGCTTATCGGTCGATGGCCCGGGAAGTCATCCACCGCTCGGGCCGGTGACCGGCCGCTCCGGCCCCTCGTCTGCGTCCCACCACGACCCGTCCGGCCAGGGGTCTTCCGCAGCCGGATCGACTCCCACGTCCGACCACCGCGCGCCCGGCGCCGGTGGGCCGGACGAGCTATCGCAAGCCGCCGCTGCGGAGACTCCCGCGCTCGGGAACGCGGCGGCCGCGTTCATCGCCGCGGGCCGCGACGCGGCGCCCAAGCGGCCGAACCCGGCCGTTGTCGGTGACGCTGCCGCGCCGACCGGACCGGAGCCGGGTGCCGCCGCCCCGGCGTCGCGGAAGAACGCGGACGAGCCATCGACGAGGTCACCCGCACCGCGCGTGGAGCCGGCCGCGGGCGATGTCCGCCGGACGCGAACCGATCCGCCCGCCGATGCTTCGCACGCTTCTGCGGCCGCGCCGGATATCCCCGCCGCCGCGCCGGACACTCCCGATGCTTCCAGCCCTGTACCCGACGCTTCTGCCGCTGTACCGGATACTCCCGCCGCCGCGCCCGACGCCCCCGCTACTGTGCCGGATGCTGCTTCCGCTGTGCCGGATGCTGCTTCCGCTGTGCCGGATGCTGCTGCCGCTGTGCGGGACGCTGCTGCCGCTGTGCCGGACGCTTCCGTCAGTGCACCGGACGCTTCCGCCACCAGTGCACCGGACGCGCCGCCGGGTGAAGCTGCGCAGGCTGCGGACCCGCAGATGCCCGGATTCCGGCTGCGCCTGAGCAATTTCGAGGGTCCTTTCGACCTGCTGCTCACTCTGATCAGCTCGCGCAAGCTGGACGTCACCGAGGTGGCGTTGCACAAGGTCACCGACGAGTTCATCGCCTACACGAAGGCGCTGACCGCGAACATGGCACAGCAGAACACGTTGCGCTCGGACAAGATCCTGGACCAGACCACCGAATTCCTCGTCGTCGCCGCCACGCTGCTGGATCTGAAGGCGGCGCGCCTGCTGCCGTCCGGGGAGATGACCGACGCCGAGGACCTCGAACTGCTCGAGGCGCGCGACCTGCTGTTCGCCCGGCTGCTGCAGTACCGCGCGTTCAAGCAGGTCGCCGAACTGCTCGCGGAGCTGGAGGCGGCCGCGCTGCGCCGCTATCCGCGCGCGGTCGGCCTGGAGGAGCGCTACGCCGAGCTGCTGCCCGAGGTTACGCTGGGTGTCGGGGCGGCGGAGTTCGCCGCGATCGCCGCGGCGGCCTTCCGGCCCCGTCCGGTACCCAAGGTCGGGCTCGACCACTTGCACACGCACGCGATATCGGTGGCAGAGCAGGCGGCACTGGTGCTGGAGCGGCTCAAACAGCGTGGTGCGGGTGCGTGGACCTCCTTCGGCGAGCTGGTCGCCGACTGCGAGGTCCCGGTCCAGATCGTCGCCCGCTTCCTGGCGCTGCTCGAGCTGTATCGCGGCAAGACGATCGAGTTCGATCAGCCCGATCCGCTCGGTCCCTTGTCGGTCAGCTGGATCGGCGACGAAGCCGCGCAACAGGTGGACACCATGACAATCGAGGAGGACTACGGGTGAGGCGAACCGGTCGCCGTACAGGGGAGCGCAGCGTGCGGTCACGTACGACACAGCGCGGCTCCGGCGAGGCGCAGTCGTGACGAGCGAGACAGTGGTGGAACTCACCCCGGAGCCGCTCGCGGACGCCGATTTCCGTTCCGCGCTGGAGGCCATGCTGCTGGTCGTCGACTCTCCGGCCCCGGTTGACCAGCTCGCGGCCGCCCTCGGCGACAGCCCGCTGCGGGTCGAGCAGACCCTGCGCGCGATGTCCGCCGAACTGTCGGCCCGGTCCAGCGGGATGGATCTGCGTTTCGTAGGTGACGGCTGGCGCTTCTATACTCGCAGCGAGTACGCGCCGTATGTGGAGCGGATGCTGCTCGACGGCTCCCGATCGAAACTGACCCGGGCGGCGTTGGAAACGCTGGCGGTGGTGGCATACCGTCAGCCGGTGACCAGGACCAGGGTCAGCGCGGTGCGCGGCGTGAACGTCGACGGGGTGATGCGCACGCTGCTGGCCAGGGGCTTGATCGCCGAGGCAGGCGTCGACCCGGAGACCAACGGGACGCTGTACTGCACGACGGAGCTGTTCCTGGAACGGATCGGGCTCGCGTCGCTGAGCGACCTGCCGCCGCTGGCGCCCCTGCTTCCGGGCGTCGACCTGATCGATGAGATCCACGAGAGCCTGGACACCGATCCCCGGTACACCAGGTTGAAGAAACCCGCCGAGGCCGATTTGGATCTCGGCACCGAAGAGTGACAGGAAACGATGAATACGCCCGCTCGCCGAGATGGCACACCGGATCGTAGAAAACGCGGCGCTACACCCGAACGGGGTGGCACGGGCCGCACCTCGGGCTCACGCGACGCGCGTGCGGCCCAACGGGGGAGCACCGCCCGAGGCGCCCAGCAGGGCGGCACGGGCCGTGGATCGGCCCAGCGCGGATCGGCCCAGGCGCCGAGCCCGCAGCGGCACACGGCTCCCGCCGGCAAGAAGAAGCCCAAACCACAGCGGCAGGTCGCGCAGCCGCCGCTGCTGAGCAACGCCAAGCCCGCGCGCCACCAGAATGTGGAGCCCGCCGAGTCCGGCGGCCACACCAAACTCCCCTGGGGCGAGGGGGAGCGGCTGCAGAAGGTCCTCGCCAAGGCGGGTGTGGCGTCGCGCCGGGCCGCCGAGGAGATGATCGCGCAGGGCCGCGTCGAAGTCGACGGCATGATCGTGCGCGAGCAGGGCCTGCGCATCGACCCGCAGCGCGCCGTGGTGCGCGTCGACGGAACCCGCGTGATGGTGCGCGAGGAACTGGTGCACGTCGCGTTGAACAAGCCCAAGGGCTGGCAGTCCACGATGTCCGACGATCTGGGACGCCCCTGTGTCGGCGACATCGTGGCCGAGCGGATCGCCGCCGGTCAGCGCCTCTTCCATGTCGGAAGGCTGGACGCCGAGACCGAGGGCCTGCTGCTGCTGACCAATGACGGCGATCTGGCGCACCGGCTCATGCACCCGTCCTTCGAGGTCTCCAAGACCTACCTGGCCACGGTGCAAGGCGAGGTGAACAACCGTGCGATCAGCAAGCAGCTGAGGGAAGGCGTCGAGCTGGAGGACGGTCCCGCCAAAGTCGACCGTTTCCAGGTGCTCGAGCTGGGGGAGGGACGTTCTTTGGTGAAGCTGGTGTTGCACGAAGGGCGCAAGCACATCGTGCGCCGGCTGCTCGACGCGGTGGGCCACCCGGTCGTCCGGCTGGTTCGCACCCATATCGGCCCGGTCGCGCTGGGCGACCAACGGCCCGGCACACTGCGCGTGCTCGGCCGCGATGAAATCGGCAAACTCTACGAGGCGGTGTCGTTGTGAACGGTGTGGAGATCCCGGTGCAGACGCCGGGGCGAACGGCCGGTACGAGCCCGCTCGTGGTCGCCATGGACGGGCCGTCGGGCACCGGGAAGTCGAGCGTGTCGCGCCGCCTGGCCACCCGGCTCGGCGCCCGCTACCTCGACACCGGCGCCATGTACCGGGTGGCGACGCTGCGCGTGCTGCGCGCGGGCATCGAACTGACCGACACCGCGGCCATCGCCGCCGCGGTCAAGGAGCTGCCGCTGTTCATCGGCACCGATCCCAGCCGCGAGGTGATCGAACTCGACGGCGAGGACGTGCGCTCGGAGATCCGTGGCGACGCCGTCACCAAGGCGGTTTCGGCGGTCTCCGCGGTGCCCGAGGTGCGTGACCTGCTCGTCGCCATGCAGCGCGACATCACGGCGGTCTCGGGGCGGATCGTGGTGGAGGGTCGTGACATCGGCACCGTCGTGCTGCCCCACGCGGACGCCAAGATCTACCTGACCGCTTCCGCGGAGGCGCGGGCGCACCGGCGCAATCAGCAGAACATCGCCGAGGGCCGGGGCGACGACTACGCGGGCGTGCTCGCCGACGTGCAGCGCCGCGACACCCTCGACTCGACCCGCAAGGTGTCCCCGCTGCGACCGGCCGAGGACGCGGTGCGCGTCGACACCAGCGAACTGTCCATGGACGAGGTCATCGACGAGCTGTATCGCGTTGTCGCCCAGCAGATCTCGGCGGTCAGGGCCGGAGGTGGCCGGTGAACGAGGATGTGCTGGCCGGCGACGGCGTCTGGACCGACGAAGCCGACTGGGAGCTGGCCGATCTCGAGGCCGAATTCGAGGACGCCGCACACGTCGCGATGCCGACGGTGGCGGTGGTCGGCCGCCCGAACGTGGGCAAGTCGACGCTGGTGAACCGGATCCTGGGCCGCCGTGAGGCGGTCGTGGAGGACATCCCGGGAGTGACCCGCGATCGAGTGTCCTACGAGGCGAACTGGGCGGGTCGCCGGTTCCTCGTCCAGGACACCGGCGGGTGGGAGCCCGACGCGAAGGGACTCCAGCAATCGGTGGCCCGGCAGGCCGAACTGGCCATGCAGACCGCCGACGCGATTCTGCTCGTGGTCGACGCCGTGGTCGGCGCGACCGCCACCGACGAGGCGGCGGTGAAGAAGCTGCGCCGCTCCGCCGTCCCGGTGATCCTGGTCGCCAACAAGGTCGACGACCAGCGGGTGGAAGCGGAGGCGGCGGCGCTGTGGTCGCTCGGACTCGGCGAGCCGCGCATGGTCAGCGCCGCGCACGGCCGTGGCACCGGCGACCTGCTCGACGACGTCCTCGGGGTGCTCCCGGAGACACCCCGCGAGGGGACCGGCGGCGCAGGCGGTCCGCGTCGCGTGGCGCTGGTGGGCAAGCCGAATGTCGGCAAGTCGAGCTTGCTGAACAAGCTGGCCGGTGACGAGCGCTCGGTGGTGCACGATGTCGCGGGCACCACGGTCGACCCGGTCGACTCGCTGGTCGAATTGGGCGGCAAGGTCTGGAAATTCGTCGACACCGCCGGGTTGCGCCGCAAGGTCGCCAATGCCAGTGGCACGGAGTTCTACGCCTCGCTGCGCACCAAGTCGGCGCTGGAGGCATCGGAAGTGGCGATCATGCTGATCGACGCTTCGCAGCCGATCACCGAACAGGACCTGCGGGTGATCAGCCTGGTCGCCGATTCGGGGCGCGCGCTGGTGCTGGCGTTCAACAAGTGGGATCTGGTCGACGAGGACCGGCGTCTGCAATTGGAACGCGAGATCGACCGGGATCTGATCCGGGTGCCGTGGGCGCAGCGGGTGAACATCTCCGCACACACCGGCCGCGCTGTGCAGAAGCTGGTGCCCGCCATGGAGACCGCGCTCGAGTCCTGGGACAAGCGCATCTCGACGGGCAGGCTCAACACCTGGCTGAAGGAAGTGATCGCCGCGACCCCGCCGCCGATGCGCGGCGGCAGGTTGCCGCGCGTGCTGTTCGCCACCCAGGCGACCACCCGGCCACCGACGTTCGTGCTGTTCAGCACGGGCTTCCTGGAGGCGGGCTACCGGCGCTTCCTGGAACGCAGGCTGCGGGAGGAGTTCGGTTTCGACGGCTCGCCGGTCCGCATCTCGGTGCGGGTGCGGGAGAAGCGGGACCGCAAGAAGTAGGAGCCAAGACGAAGCCCCGGCGCCGCTGGTACACCACCGACGCCGGGGTTTGCGCCACTACGCAACGTAGCGGCTAACTTTTAGCGATCCACTCTTGTCGACAAGTGTTCGAGCAAAATTCCTGATGATGCCCGAAATATTCTCGGGAAGATGACGATCTGCGTGTATGCATCGCCATTGTGGCAAATGGCTGGCATCATCCGGTCATGGTCATTCCCAGCGTGCTGCCGGAACCCCCAGCCGTCTTGACTCCCTTCGAGACGGGGTGGCCGGTGCGTCTGGCCGACACCGACCGCGATCAGCGCTTGCGACTCGACGGGGTGGCACGCTATCTGCAGGACGTCGGTTACGACCATCTCGACGTTCTGCAGGACGGCGACATCCATCGACTGTGGGTGATCCGCAGGACGGTCTTCGACGCGCTGAAACCGCTTTCGTTCGGCGATTGGGCTACGCTGCGGCGCTGGCCCTCGGCGACGTCCACCCGGTGGTGCACGATGCGTGTCCAGGTCTGCGGCAGCGCAGGCGGTCTGGTGGAGACCGAGAGCTTCCTGATCCACTTCGGCACCGAGTCGGGCGTGCCGGCCCGGATGAGCGACCGGTTCCTCGCGCCGATGCTGGCCTGCACGACCGAGCATCGGCTGCGCTGGAAAGCCGAACTCACCGACCCGATGCCCGCGGCGGGCGAGCCCGGCGTCGAGACCCGGAATTTCCCGTTGCGAGTCACCGATATCGATCTGCTCGACCATATGAACAACGCGGTCTACCTCACCGCGCTGGAGGAGGTTCTCGCCGATCACGCCGAACTGAAATCCGGCCCGCACCGCGTGGTGGTCGAGTACGGGAAGCCGGTGCGCTCCGGTGAGGACGTCGAACTCGTGTCCCGCCGCACCGACACGAGCCTCGACGTGTGGTTCGCGGTCGGCGCGGAATGTCGAGCGGTCGCCCGCATCACTCCGCGCTAGCGAGCCAGATTCTCGACGGTGGCACGCGCGCCCCTGGTGCTCAATGAGTCCAGGGCCGCCAAATACGCGGACACGAAGCGCGGGTGCTCGATCAGATCCCCGAACAGGGAACGCTCCTCGAGGAACGCGGTGGGCTGCTCGCGCTGACGCCGTGCGAGTGGTGCGAGCCGGTCGCGTAGCCGGTCCACGATTTCGATCGGCTCCCCTCGCTCGTCGACGCCCTCGGCATAGCGTGCCCAGCTCGCGACGACGGCCGCCGCGCAGTCGATCTCGCCGCCGGTGGCGAGCTGCGCCCGGACCACCGGCAGCAGCCACTTCGGAATCCGGTCGGAGGATTCCGCGCACAGCCGGGCGATGGTGTCACCGATCGCGGGGTTGGCGAACCGGTCGAGCAGGGTCCGCTTGTAGGCGTCCAGATCGACACCGGGTACCGCGCGCAACGTCGGTGTCGCCTCGGCGTCCATGTATCGCAACAGGAATCGCCGGAAGGCCGGGTTCTGTGCGGCGTCGTGGACCAGCCGGTAGCCGCTGAGATATCCGAAGTAGCACAGCGCCTGGTGGCTCGCGTTCAGCAGTCGCAGCTTCATCAGCTCGTACGGGGTGACATCGTCGACGAGCTGCACGCCGACCTGCTCGAAGGGTGGGCGGCCGAGTCCGAAGGACTCCTCCAGCACCCACTGCGCGAACGGCTCCGTGACGACCGGCCAACGGTCGATGAGCCCATAGCGCCGCTCGATCTCGCCGGTGGCTCCGGGCGGAGTGACCGGAGTGATCCGGTCCACCATCGAATTCGGAAAACGCACCTGCTCCGCCACCCAGGATCCGAGCTCGGCATCGTGCAGCGCGGCGAACGCGCCGAACATCCGGCGCGCGACGTTCCCGTTGCCCTCGATGTTGTCGCAGGACAGCACGGTGAACGGCGCGATGCCGCGCGACCTGCGCCGGGCCAGGGCTTCGACGACGAGCCCGAAGACAGTGGCGGGCGGCGCGTCCCCGGCGAGATCGGCGCGAATCGCGGGATCGTCGGCGTCGAACTCCCCGGTGGCGGGCGCGATGTGGTACCCGCCCTCGGTGATGGTGAGCGAGACGATCCGGGTGGCCGGGTCGGCGAGCTTGGCCACGACGGCCTCCGGATCGTCCGGCGCGTACCGGTATTCGACGAGGGAGCCGATGGTGCGGGTGGTCCACGTGCCGTCGGGGGCGACGGTCGACAGCGTGTACAGGCAGTCCTGCGCCCGGAGCACGTCGCGCATGCGGCGATCACCGGGCAGGACGCCGACTCCGCAGATGCCCCACTCGTCTCCGAGGCCGCGTTCGAGCAATCGGTCGACGTACATCGCCTGGTGCGCGCGATGGAACCCGCCGACGCCGAAATGCACTATGCCCGGGGAGATTCGGGAGCGGTCGTAACCAGGTGTCGAGACGCGATCGGCGAACTCGGTCATCGTCGCCGCCCGCAAGGGTGTGGCCGTCCGTTCTGACATCCCCGCACCTCCCCGTGTCGTGTGGATCACACCATAGTGCAGTGCGGGGCCCTCACCGGGCGGTCAGCTCGGCGGTGACAGCAGCGAATCCAATCCGTGGCGCCGAGCGCCGAGTACCCGCTCGGCGTTCACTCGCTCGAGGTCGGCGGAGAATCGCTCGGCGCGCCGCCGATCGACGGCCAGGCGGGTGTCCTCCGCGACGAGGTCCGCGTTGATCGCGGCGGCGGCCGTGACGCCACCGGCGGCGGACTGCACCACCCCGGCGACCACGTCGGTGACGTTGCCCGCCACCCAGACGCCGGGGACCGAGGTGCGGCCACCGGTGTCGGCCACCACGTGGGTGCCCGCTCCCGAAGGGTGCCGGGCGGTTTCGGCGCCGAGGCCGAGCAGCAGCGCGTCGCGGGCGACCAGTAGCGGCGCGAGCGCGAGCGCGGCGATCGGCACGACGCGGCCGGATTCCAGCCGTGCTCCGGCGAGGCGGTCGTCCGCCACCTCCAGTGCGCTCACCACACCCTCCACCACCGCGATGCCGCGAGCCGCGAGCTGCTCGGCCTCTTGTGCGTCCGGCGCGGGAGAGGTGTGCCGCAACAGCGTCACCGAGGCGCTCCACTGCCGGAACAGCAGGGCGTGGTGTACCGAGCCGAGCACGCCGACCGGGCGGTCACGGATCTCCCAGCCGTGGCAGTACGGGCAGTGCACCACGTCGCGGCCCCACCGTTCGCGCAGGCCGTCGATCGGTGGCAGTTCGTCGGTCAAGCCGGTCGCGACGAGCAGTCGGCGAGCCTGCAACGGCTCGCCGCGGTCGGTGTCCACCACGAACCCGTCCGGCGTTCGCCGCGCCGCCACGGCCCGCGCGTACCTGATCCGCCCGCCGTACTGTTCCACTTCCCGTGCGCCGATCGTCACCAACGCCGCCGGTGGGATGCCGTCGCGGGTCAGCCATCCGTGCACACCCGCGGCGGGGGCGTTTCGCGGCTCGCGCGCGTCGACCACGACGACCGTGCGGCGCGCCCTCGCCAAGGTCAGCGCCGCCGACAAACCGGCTGCTCCGCCGCCGATCACCACCACATCCACTTGCTTTTCCTCAGCCATACCCCACCATGCAGAGCAAGCGTTGATTTCGGCAAACATTGTTGCCATTCTGGCAACCACACGCGGGCGTGTTCGCTCGATCCGGCGCGGCTGTGCCGGACGCGTTCGCCCCGTAGATCCGCCCCATGTACGGCCGACGGACGCAGGCGTCTCCGGCCGGGGCGTCCACCCGGTTTCACCCAGCGGGGCAAGCCGCCGCCTGGTTTATCGCCGCAGGGCTGGGTAGACCGTCGATGACCCGGATCGACGGCAGAAAGGCTCGAAGCGATGTCCCAACCCATCACCAGCACCCTGGACTCGGAGCAGCAGCGCATCGCGGGAGAGACGCTGCAGGCGACGGTGGTCGACCTGATCGACCTGTCGCTGATCGCGAAGCAGGCGCACTGGAATGTGGTCGGCTCCAACTTCCGGTCGGTGCACTTGGCGCTGGATGAATTGGTCACCGCGGCACGGGAGTTCACCGACGCCGCCGCGGAACGCGCCACCGCTGTCGGGGTCAGCCCGGACGGGCGCGCCGTGACCGTGGCCAGGGATTCCGGCGCGATCGGTATCGGCGAGGGCTGGCAGCAGGACACCGACATCATCGACGCGATCGTCGGCAACCTCGCCGCCGTGATCAAGCGGCTGCGGGAGCGGATCGCGGCGACCGAGAAGGCCGATCCGGTGACCCAGGATCTGTTCCTGGCCATCGCGGCGCGACTGGAGCAGTTGCACTGGATGTGGCAAGCGCAGCTCGCCACGGTCTGATGCGGGTGATCACGTGCGCGTTCGGCGCGCCCGCCACCGAGACCACCACGGTCGCGGTGCGGATCCCCGCCGACGCGCGACACCTGGCCCTGATCCGCGGGATGGCCGACACCGTTTGCCTGGTCGCCGACGTTCCCCTCGCCGCAGCCGCCGACATTCGCCTGGCGATCAACGAGGCGGCCACGATGCTGCTGGTGGGCTGCGTACCCGGTTCGACGCTGGGCTGTGAGTTCACCTACGGCGCCGACCGGATGAGCGTGCGCGTCGACACGGTCGGCGCGTCCGGCGACGAGATCGAGGGCGATCCGTTGAGCTGGGAACTGGTCCGCATGCTCACCACTTCCCTATCGATTTCTCGTGACCCTTTTGATTCGAAGATTGGCGGGTATCAGACCGTTATCGAGTTCAGTTGGGAACGAGGGCCATTTCATGACACGTGAGTTCACGACCGACGGAAACGGCGCGACGGGCCGCAGGCGTGCCGGCGACAGCTACGACAACATCGAGCCGTGGTTCGAGAAGATGGCCGCGATGGACGAGGACGATCCCCATCGCGCCGCGCTGCGCGAGGAGGTGACGCGGCGTTGTCTCCCGCTCGCCGAACACATCGCCCGCAAGTTCTCCGGCCGCGGCGAGTCCTACGACGACCTGCTGCAGATCGCCCGGGTGGGGCTGGTACTCGCGGTGGACCGTTTCGACGTCTCCCGGGGCAGCGCCTTCCTCGGGTTCGCGGTCCCCACCATCATGGGCGAGGTGCGCAGGCATTTCCGGGACAACACCTGGTCCCTGCGAGTGCCGCGACGGCTCAAGGAGATCCAGTTGCGCATCGGTCCCGCCACCGAGACGCTGTCGCATCGGCTCGGGCGAATGCCCACGGCACGGGAGATCGCCGCCGAATTGGACGTCGAGGTCGGCGAGGTCACCCAGGCGCTCATCGCGGGTAACGCCTACCAGACCAACTCCCTGGACGCGGGGGGCCGCGAGGACGGCGACGGCGCACCGCAACCGCTCGCCGACACCCTCGGCGCCGAGGAGCCGTGCTACAACCTGCTGGAGCAGGCGATGGCGGTGCGTCCGCTGATCGCGGAACTGCCCGCGCGCGATCGCCAGGTGCTGATCATGCGCTTCTTCGAGTCCAAGACACAGACCCAGATCGCGGAATACCTGGGCGTCTCCCAGATGCAGGTGTCGCGCATCCTCGCCCGGATTCTCGAGGATCTGCGCGAGCGCGCGCTCGGCTCCGACGATTTCGCCGCGCGCGCGGCCTGACTTGGCTCAGGAGCGTGCGCGACCGGCCGACTCGGTCATCGGTGTCGCGGAGACCTCGCCCGTCCAGCCGCACGGCAGGGCGCAGCCGGCGATGACCTTGGTCTCCCGCTCGCCGTTGTCGTAACGCAGCGTGGTGGTCTCCGCGTAAGCGGGATAGCCACACGCTCGGCATTTGCCGAAGAAATCGAGGATCTCCTCGGTGCGGGAGTGTGCGATTCGTCGTGCGGGCTTGTCGTCCATAACCTCTCCAGCCGGCGTGCGGTCCTGCCGAGCAGGCATCTGCGACGTTAGGATCGGCCCTCGGCGCCCGGCGGGGCTTTCGCTGATCGTTGGGTTGATTCACAGGCGCCGCGCGGGTGGATTGGGCCGGTTCCCAGGTTCAGGTGAATGCTGGGCAATCGCAGCGTATTTCCTGCGTATCGCTGGTAGTGGCGGCGAGGCAGGGGCTACTTGACCTTATCTGTGACTGACGTTACAAAGGAGCTACCCGCCGACCCGAAGTTCTTCGAACCGGCCGACGAGAAGTGCACAAGTTGGTTACCGATGTCATCGATGTGGTCGCGGAATTCGCGATCGCCCGCAAGACCATCTGGGATCTGCTGCTCGAACCGCAGACGTATCCGCGCATGTTCACCGGTATCGGCGCGTGCGAGCAGATCCAATCCGCCGACGGCAACGTGGTCTGGCAGATGCGTGTCGGCACCCACGGGACCGGCATCCGCACCCACCAGATCCGGCTGAGCGTGGGCCGGTGGTACGAGAGCTTCGAAATGCAGTACGCCGCACTCGGCAGCTTCGCCTCGGTGCGGCTGCACGGAGACGAGGAGCGCACCAAGGTCAGGGTCACCTATTTCGCGCCGAGCCGGGTGCACCCGCGCGTCGCGGAGCTGTCCAATGTGGCGATCGCGGAGTGGACCAAGAGCGGGCTGAAGCGGGTGGCCGATGTCGCCAAGGGCGCACGGACCTCGTTGGTGGTCAACGGCGAGGATTCGCCGATTCTGCGCAACGCGGGCGTCGCACGGCAGATGGTCGCCACCGGCGTCGTGCTGCCGGTGCGGCTCGATCGCAGCTTCAAACAGCTGCGCTCGCTGGCGAAGTGGGGGTTCAACCTGGCGGGTGGCTACGCCGCGGGCGCGGCGTACGCACCGGAGCGGACCGCGATCATCGACGACCGCGGCACCCGGTCCTTCGCCGACATGGACGAGCGGACCACCGCGCTGGCCGCGGCGATGGCCGCGCACGGTCTGGGCCCGGGCGACGCGATCGGACTGCTCGCGCGCAACCACGCGGGCATGGTCGAATGCATGGTCGCCGCGGGCAAACTCGGCGTGGACGTGGCCCTGCTGAATTCCGGGCTGGCGGGGCGCACCATCGAGGAGATCGTGCAGCGCGATCGGTTGTCGGCGCTGTTCGTCGACGGTGACCTGGAGGAGTTGGTGTGCTATTTGCACGCCGATATCCCGCGCTACAACACCGACGAACGGCCGCCTGCCCCGGACCGGACGACCGTGAATCAACTCGTGGCACAGGGGCACACCGATTTCCGCACGCCCGCCCAGCCTGGGCGGCTCATCGTGCTCACCTCCGGGACCAGCGGCACGCCGAAGGGGGCGCGCAGGCCGCATCCGAAGGGCTTCGGGTCCATCGCGGCGCTGTTGTCGCGCATCCCGATGCAGATGGACGAGACCATGCTGATCCCGGCGCCGCTGTTCCACACCTGGGGTCTGGCCGGGCTGCAGTTGAGTACCGCGCTGCGCGCGACCGTGGTGCTCGCCGAACGGTTCGACGCGGAGGACTGCCTGCGTCGCATTGCCGAGCACGAGGTCAACACGGTGATCGTGGTGCCGACCATGGTGCAGCGCATCCTCGATCTGCCCGCGCACGTGCGCGGGCGCTACGACACCTCCAGCCTGCGGCACATGATCAGTTGCGGTGCGCCGCTCGCGGGGGCGACCGTCGAGCGGTTCATGGACTCCTACGGCGACGTCCTCTACAACGTGTACGGCTCCACCGAGGTCTCGTGGGCGACGATCGCGACGCCCGAAGACCTGCACACCTCGCCCACCACGGCGGGCCGGCCGCCACTGGGCACCAAGGTCGCCGTGCTGGGGCCGGACCATCGCCGGTTGCCGATCGGCGCCACCGGGCACATCTTCGTCGGCAACCACATGTTGTTCGACGGGTACGTCAACTCGGCGCCACCGGACGAGGCGCACGGCATGCTGGACACCGGCGACCTCGGCTATCTCGACGCCGCGGGCCGGTTGTTCATCGCCGGACGAGACGACGAGATGATCATCTCCGGAGGCGAGAACGTCTTCCCGCGCCCGGTGGAGGAGGCTCTCGCACACCTGCCGCAGGTCAGCGACGTCGCGGTGGTCGGGGTGCCGGATCACGAATTCGGTCAGCGGCTCGTGGCGTTCGTGGTGAAACGCGAAGGGGCCGGGCTCGATTCGGACATGGTCCGCACCTACATCCGCAACCGCCTGAGCCGCTTCTCGGTTCCCCGCGACGTCACCTTCCTCTCGGCGCTGCCGCGCGGCGACACCGGCAAGATTCTCAAGCGTCTGCTCGCCGGGCCGGGTGCGGCGAAACCGGATCTGCCGCCGTCGATCAACGGGCTCGGAACGGCCGGCTCGTCCTGAGTTCCGCGCAGCGGGCCGTCGTGCCAGGAGTGCGCACGGCCGGCCCGTTGCCGCGGTAGCGCCCGGTCAGTAGACGGTGTCCTCCAGTTCGGTCAACGCGGACTCCAGGTGGTCGAGCAACCTGGCCACGTCCGGCACGCTGCGGCGGCAGGCGACGATGCCGATGTCGAGGCTGTCGGCGTTGCTGGTGAGGGTGATGTTCACCGCCTGGCCGTCGAGCGGGATCGACAGCGGATAGCTGGCGGCGACGCGGGCGCCGTTCCAGTACTGCGGTTCGCGCGGTCCGGGGATGTTGGAGATGACGATGTTGAACGGCGGGCTGGTCAGCGCGGTGGTGGCGGGCAGGAGCAGCGACAGCGCGAGCGGACTGAGCGTCAGCGCCGAGAGCGAGACCGCCTGCACGGGGGACAGCGCGCGGTAGATCTCTTTGCCGCGGTGCATCGAGGAGCTGATCGCCGCCAGCCGCGCCGCCGGATCGGGCAGATCGGTCGCGAGATTGCACAGCAGCGCCGCCACGGCATTGCCCCCGCTCTCGCCGTCGTCGGACTCCGGACGCAGCGACACCGGGACCATGGCGATCAGCGGTTTGTCCGGCAGAGCGAGGTGTTCGAGCAGGTAGGTGCGCAGCGCGCCCGCCGACATGGCGAGCACCACATCGTTGAGCGTGGTGCCGGTCATCTTCTTGACCTGGCGGATGCGATCCAGCGGCCAGGAGCGGGCGGCGCAGCGGCGTGCCCCACCGATCGGGACGTTGAACATGGTGCGCGGCGCGGCGAAGGGCAGCGTCAGTTGCTGCTCGAGCAGAGCGATGCGAGCCAGGCGCAGTACCGACGGGGCCGAGCCCGCCGCGGCGAGCAGCGTCCGCGCCCGCGTGCCGAGGGTGTGCCTGCGCGGCGGATTGGCGCGCTGCGCGGTCGAGGGCGGGAGGTCCCAGGGCACCAGCGCTTCGCCGGACTCGGGGGCGGTGGTGAGCGTGCGCTGCAACAGCCGCTGAGCGCCGACGCCATCGATGAGCGCGTGATGCATCTTCGCGTACAGGCCGACCCGGTCGCCGGCGAGCCCTTCGATCAGATGTGCTTCCCACAACGGTTTGTGCCGGTCGAGCAGGGTGCTGTGCAGTCCGGCGGCCACCTTGGTCATGGCTTCCAGTCCGCCCGGTTCCGGAAGGGCCCACCGCTGGATGTGGTAATCGAGTTCGACCGTGCTGTCCACCGTCCAGGCCAGCTGGGGTGTGCCGAACAGGCGAGACGGACGCTTGCGGAACATGGGATGGAAGTTCTGGTCGGCTGCCAGCGTCGCGTACGCGCGGCGGGCGAACTCGGGTCCGGAGCCGTCCACGGGGTCGAAGACCGACAGCGAGCCGACATGCATCGGGTGCTCGCGTGATTCCGCGACGAGGAACAGGGCGTCCACCGGCGAGATGAATTCCATAAGCAGTTCCTCCTGGCGACGCCACGGTCTGGTTCAGGACACGGGGACGGTCGGCGACGGGCGTGCCGGACTGCTCATGGCGCGGGTTATCTGCGCCGGTCGAACGACAATCCACAACCGATGATTCGATGCCGAATCCGGACCGGCTGGGCGGTTCGCCGCGGAATTGTGCGTCCGCGGCTCAGGAGAGGCGGCTGACCGGCCAATCGTGCGGCAGCGCGAGGCGTTCGCTGATCATGTGGATCGCGGTGTGCAGCGCCTGGATCTCGTCTACGCCGCTGGCCACCGACGCGCCCTGCTCGCTGATGTGGAACCGGCACAGGTGCGCGCGCCGGTCGGCCGCCAGATACGGCCTGCCGATGATGATCGACAGCGAGCTGTCGGCGTCGCGCAGTGTGCGGGCCGCGATGAGGGCCTGCGGTTCCTGCTCGGCCGTCGTGGCGGCGCGCGAGGGCCGGGTGGGGGCGGCGGGGAAGCAGAGGTCGGACGGTTCGGTCACGGCGAAGTGCGCGCCATGGCTGTTGGCCTGCCGCAGCTCCAGTGCGATCTCCTGGAAGGCGCGGTAGAGCGCGGCGATGGAATCGGCGCCGTGCGCCCAGCGCTCGCCGATGCCCTGGATGCGGAATCCGCACACCACGCCGGTGTCACCCGGTGCCATCTGCGGTTTTCCCACCTCGATCGACACTTCCCGCATCGCGTCGGAGACGGTGCGGGTGGCGATCACCTCTCTGATGCGCCGCCATTTCGTGCTCGCGATCGCACCGCCGTGTTCGGACTCGCGCACTGCGGGCGTGGTCGTGTCACCAGTGACCCGCGCCGGTATCGCTCTCATAGCGTGTGGAGTACCCAAGTTGCGGCCCGGTTTATCCTGCCGTTCGAGGTGACCTGGACCGCAGCGGCAAATCGGGTCGATGACCGCAGGATGGGTCGGAACGGCGGAGTTCGGCCGCCCGGCAGGCAGACCTGAACGGCTTCGACAGGGCGTCTCCCGCACCCGGGAACGGGATGTGCGCAGACGGTCGGGCGCGGCGAGTTGCTCGCCGAATACGGAGTCCGACGAAGACACGCCGGATCGGCAAAATGGCTACCCGATGGTTAACCTGCCTCGGGTTTGGCAGGCTGTCGCCGAAGTGTGATGGTGGGGCCGCGACGATGAGGAGGGGCGGACGAAGTGGTAACGATCGCGCAGTTGCGAGCGGTTCTGTCGATTCTGCGCGTCGACCCGGACGAGGTCGGCGCACAGCTGGGTGACACGGGTCTGCGTGGTCCGGACGCCGAGCGTGTCCTACTGGTCGGTTTGCTACACCGGATTGCGAGCAGTGAGCTGCGCCAGGTGGTCACCACGATGATGGACGACACCGAGGCCGCACGAGCCGCCGCGATGAGCACCTTGCCGGTGAACGGTGAGAATCCCACGGAACAGGCCCGTTTCGACGCGCACTGGCTGCACGATCGCATCGGCGCGTTGGCCGCGGGCACCACCGTGGACCCGGTGCCGGTGCTGCTGGACGCCGCCGCGCGGTCGACGGACGCGGCCGAGGTGCTGCTACTGCTCAGCCGCAACCCTCGCGGCCAGGACGCGGACACCAGATGGGAGCGGGCACTCGACGACCTGGGGCGGGCCTATCACCTGATCAACGACGAGCGCGTGGGTCGCTCGAACACGACGACCGCGCCGCTGTAGCGACGCGGTCGTCCACGGCTTCGTCCCGGCGGCACCGCCGCCGGGAGAATGTCACTTGGGTTGTGCCGGTGCGATTTGCGCGGGCTTGTCCGCGAAGCGGGTGGTGCCCTCGGCGGCCTGCAGCGTGGTGAGCAGGTCGACACCGGCCACGACGAGCGTGGGACCGCCGACCGCGACGGTGCCGAGGATGCCGCCGAGGCTCGCGCCGGTCAGCAGACCGGCCACGCAGCCGACGGCGATGGTGACCAGACAGCCGATCGTGGCGCCGATGGCGGTGCCGACGAAACCGCCGATCGCGGTGGCGAGTCCGAACTGGCTGGCGAATTCGTCACGGGCGCGCTGGTTTTCGGTCATCGATGCGACCGGTGTCGCGACGAGCGTTTCGCTGACCGCGATGCCCTCCGGCCTGGTCGGTCGAAGCTCCAGGACCGTGCTGTCCTTCTTCAGCTCCGGACGGACCGGAATGCTGGTGCCCGCGATCCGGAAGTCGAGGGGCAACGTCATGGCGACGTGGCCGTCGCGGTCACGGACATCGACCACGTCGATCACCTGCGCGACGTCGGCGGGGGCGCCGGTGCGGTCGACGAGCACGCCGTCCCGCTCGGTTAGTCGGGCGCTCTCCTCACCCGCGGGCTTGTCCCGCAGCGCTTTGGACAATTCGAAGGTTCCGCCCCGCAGCGCGGCGACGACCATGTGGTCGACGAGCCTGGCCGAGTAGGTGATGTCGGGAGCGGGTTCGGCGTGAGCGACGCCTGCGCCGATGGTCAACGAGCCGATGGCGAGTATCGCTGCCGCAGTGATGCCGCGGAGTTGCATGATTCGTCCATTCCTTCATCAGGTTTCGCAGCTGCGTCCCGCACGGCCGGACCCGCGCACTCCGGCGGCGCAAGAGCAGTCGTCCAAGGTCGCTGAGCAGCCTAGCAGCGCCCGCAGCAACCGATGAGCGTTCCGGCTCGACCGGTCGGAGATGTCCAGAAATTTCTCCGACCGGCCGTTTTCCGAATCCGTCGCCTCAGCGCGCCACCGCGAGTTCGCTTGCCGGCTCGGCCCGCAGGATCGTCGCGCTGGTGCCGGGTGGCCAGTCGAGGCCCGCGTCGAGCCGGTCGAGCACCTCGGCGCTGGGCTCCGGGTTGCGAGACCGCTCGATCTCGCTGACCACTTTGGCCGGTGGGCCGCCGTTGCCCGCCACGTCCGCCTGGGTCCACTTCATCTCCCGCCGCCGCGAACGCACGCGCGCGGCGAGCGCGTCGAGATCGAGAGCCGTCTCGGCCACGTCCGCGAGTTCGGGCTCGGGCTCGGCAGGCAGCGCCGGAACGCTGGGCTCGTCCGTCCGATGTTTTTCCCGCAGCAAGCCGTTGGTGATCAGCCTGGACCGTTTCCGCCTACCCATTTTCGCCACACGCTCTCCCATCCTCTGTCGAGTCGATCGATTGCGTCGCACTGCTCCGGCGGCGGGCGGCGTCCACCGCGCGGGGAACGCTGAACATCATGGGGGAGCGGGGGCGCGGACTCCGCTCGACGCGCCGGGCGCCGGCTCAGTGCGACCCGTCCTCCGGCTGGAGGAGCAGCACCGGAATCTCGCGCTCCGTCCAGGACTGGTAGGCGTCGAAGTCCGCGTAGAGGGCTACGAGCAAGGGCCACAACCGGTCTCTCTCCTCCCGCGTGGCCACGCGGGCACGGACGCGGCGGTGCTCGGCGCCGATCTGCACCCGGGTAGCCGGATGCGCCAGGAGGTTGAAGTACCACTGGGGATGGCTCGGCAGCCCGCCCTGTGAAGCGACGACCACCAGGTCGGCGTCGTCGACCAGATACAGCAGCGGAACGGTGAACAGCTTGCCCGATTTCCGGCCCCGGTGCTCGAGCAGCAAGGTCGGTACCGGCTTCCGAAAACCGGCGCCGATGCGCCATCGCCCGCCGATGCGCCCCCGGGTCCGACGAAAGACCCAGACCTGCGCTTTGGACATGTACTTGATGAGCGTCGTGACGAGCGGGGAATCGAGATTGCGCGGTCGGTTCGGCATCAGCGCACCTCCCGGGGGAGCGGGGGTGCCGGGGTGACGTCGAGCGGCGTAGCGAGTGATTGATCCATACCTTTGTCCGTAGTATCGTCCAGACAGTTGTCCGGTAACTATTCCATAGATATGCCCGGTGGTGCACGGACAGCGGAATCGGTGACGAGCGCGGTGGAGGAAACATGGATCGGGTCAGCGGCAAAGTCGTCCTGGTGACCGGTGCGGGGCGAGGCCAGGGCCGCAGCCACGCGCTCGCGCTGGCGGAGGAGGGCGCCGACATCATCGCCTTCGACATCTGCGCCGACATCGGCAGCAACGACTACGCGCTGGCGACCGAAGCGGACCTCGCCGAGACCGAGGAACTGGTGGCCGCGACCGGGCGCCGGGTCGTGGCGAAGAAGGTCGACGTGCGTGATCGCCCCGCGCTGCAAGCGGAGATCGCGGGGAGCGTCGCCGAGCTCGGGCGCTTGGACGTGGTGGTGGCGAACGCCGGAATCTGCCCGCTCGGCCATCATGTGCCGCTGCAGGGATTCGTCGACGTCTTCGACGTCAACTTCGTGGGCGTGGTGAACACGGTGCACGCCGCCCTGCCGCATCTGGGTGCGGGCGCCTCGATCATCGTGACCGGTTCGGTCGCGGGGCTGGTGCCGCAAACCGGTTTCAACGGCCAGCAGGCGCTGCAGGGCCCCGGCGGCGACGGCTACGGTCTGTCGAAGAAGATGATTCGTTCCTACACTCAGACTTTGGCGCTGACGCTCGGGCCGAGTTCGATCCGCATCAACGCGGTGCACCCGACCAACGTCGACACCGACATGCTGCACAACCCGGGTATGTATCAGATTTTCCGTCCCGACGTGCAGAACCCGACGCGCGAGGACGCGGAGGTCACCTTCCCCTTCATGCAAGCCATGCCGATTCCGTACGTCGAGTCCTCGGACATCTCGAACGCGGTCACGTTCCTGGCCTCCGACGAGTCACGGTACGTGACCGGCCTGCAGATGTTCGTCGACGGCGGGGCGTCGCTGAAACTGGGCCTGGCCGGCCAGTGAGGCGAAACGCGGTGTGCTACTTCAATATGAGCAACGCGCACCGTTCGATGCGGTCCGCGATATCGGAATACGATTCGTAGCCCATGCCCGCGTGCACCAGCGCGCCCGCGTAGAGCAATTCGAGCGATTCCAGAATGTCCGCGTCGGCTTCTTCGGACAGGGCGCGCGCGAGACGAGCGCGAATGTCCAGTCCGATGCGCGCTCGCAAATGCTCGACGTCGGGATCACGGCCGAGCAGCGCGTTGGTGACCGCGCCGGACAATTCCGGCTCGTCGGCGACCAGCAGCGCGATACCGCGCAGTTCGGCGATCACGCGCACGGTGGGGTCCGGGTCCTCGCTCACGGGCGAGGGCGTCGCCCGCAGTCTGCGCCAGAAGATTTCCGCGACCAGGTGTTCCTTGGAGGAGAAATAGGTGTACGCGGTCGCGGTGCCGACTTTGGCGTTGGCGGCGACCATGCGGACGGTCATGCCCGCGAACCCCTCCCGCGAAAGCACTTCCAGCGCCGACCGGGTGAGCTTGTCGACCGTATCGGCCTGCTTTCCGGACAAGCGCCGCCGCGTCGCCTCGACGGTTCTGGAATCGCTTTCGGACATGTGTCTAGATGGTAGTGTCGATATTCTGTTCGAGCAACATTCACGCTGCCGGAACCGTTGTGTTTCCGGCCACGGCGGAATTGCTGGGTGTTGGGGTGAAGCTACGGCTTGTCCACCGCGCCGAGTGGGCGGCCGATCCGCGCCAACTTGTCGGACAGGCGCGCGAGGTAGTCGAGCACCGCCGGTTCGTCCTTGTCCGGTAGGCCGTACACGACATCGGTGACGCCGGCGCGGTCCCACTCGTCCAGGCGTGCGGCGTCCGGTTTGAAGTCGAGGGCCACCACGCGTGGACGTCCGTCCCGCCCCGCCTGCCGCCAGATCTCGTGGAGCTGTGCCAGTCGATCCGAGATGTCCATCTCCCCCGGTGTGGTGATCCAGCCGTCGGCGGACTCGGTGATCCATCGGAAGGTGCGTTCGGTACCCGCCGCGCCGATCAGCACCGGTACCGAGCGCCGCACCGGTTTCGGCCACGCCCAGCTCGGGCCGAAGCGCACGTACTCGCCCTCGTGGCTCGCCTCGTCCTGGCTCCACAGCGCCCGCATCGCCGTCAGGTACTCGCGCAGCACGGTGCGCCGTTTGTTCGGCGGCACACCGTGATCGGCCAATTCGTCGGTGTTCCAGCCGAATCCGGCACCGAGGACGACCCGTCCGCCGCTGAGATGGTCGAGGGAGGCGATCGTCTTGGCCAGGGTGATCGGATCGTGCTCGACCGGGAGCGCGACGGCGGTGGCCAGCTCGATGCGTTCGGTGACGGCGGCCGCCATGGACAGCGCCACCCAGGGATCCAGCGTGCGCAGGTACCGATCGTCGGGGAGGGAAGCGTCGCCGGTCTGGGGGTGCGCCGCGTTGCGCGCGACCGGGATGTGGGTGTGCTCGGGGACGTAGAAGGCGTCGAATCCCGCCTGCTCCGTCGCGCGGGCGGCCGCGGCCGGGGTGATGCCGCGATCGCTGGTGAACAGCACGATGCCGAATCGCATGGAAATCCCTGCCTTGTCGAGTCGTTCGATATGGCGATCGGTCTACCGCCGCCGGGTTTCCCGTTGCGCTGCTGGTGTGCGCAACACCGGTGCAGCGCGCAGGGCCATGGATCGCACGTAGTGTCTGGACAGCTGTTCGGAATATAGTCCGACATGTCGAGTCGGACAAGAACGCGTTCTCGTTTCGCGGCGCGGTCCGGCAGATCGCGACCGCTGGGGCCCCGGTTTCGAAGAGATCGGTGGTTCGGGATTGTCCTGCAAATGTGTGAGTGGTAGCGTCCAGACACATGTCCAGCTATGTGTCTCTCCACGGTGGGGCTTGGCTGCTTCCCGTTGAGAACTTGTTCTCGGATTCGGAGTGTGGGCGATGACGGCTGCGGTGGAGCCGCTGGTGTTCGATCCGTATGACTACGGGTTCCACGAGGACCCGTACCCGACGTATCGGCGGCTGCGGGAGGAGGCGCCGCTGTATCACAACCCGGCCCTGGGGTTCTGGGCGCTGTCGCGGCATGCGGATGTGATCGGGGGCTTCCGCGACAGTGTGCGGTTGTCGAGTGCGAATGGGGTGTCGCTGGATCCGGCGGCGTGGGGGCCGCACGCACATCGGGTGATGTCGTTTCTGGCGATGGACGATCCGCGACATGTGCGGATGCGGCGGTTGGTGTTCAAGGGGTTCACCCCGAAGCGGGTCGCGGAGATGGAAGACCGGATCCTGGAGCTGACGCTGTCGTATCTGGAGCCCGCGTTGGCCGGTGGGGCCTTCGACTGGATCGATGAGGTCGCGGGCAAGCTGCCGATGGACGTCATCTCCGAACTCATGGGGGTACCGGCCGCGGACCGGGTGGAGATCCGCCGGTTGGCGGATCTGGTGGTGCATCGGGAGGACGGTGTGCTCGACATCCCGATGGCCGCGGCGGAGGCGTCGATGACGCTGCTGGGCTATTACACCGAGATGGTGGCCGAGCGCCGGCGCGCGCGGAAGGACGATCTGACCTCGGCGCTGCTGGATGCCGAGATCGAGGGTGACCGGTTGTCCGATGAGGAGATCATCGGTTTCTTGTTTCTGATGGTGGTGGCCGGTAACGAGACCACCACGAAACTACTCGGCAACGCCTTGTATTGGGCCGCGCGGAATCCGGCGGAGTACGCGAAAGTCGTCGCCGATGCGGAGTTGGTGCCGCAGTGGGTGGAGGAGACATTGCGGTATGACACCTCCAGCCAGGTGATCGCACGTACGGCGACGCAGGATCTCGATTACCACGGCGGTGTGATTCCGGCGGGTGCGAAGGTGTTGTTGCTGATCGGTTCGGCCAATCGTGATCCCGCGGTGTTCGAGGACGGTGACAGCTTCCGGATCGATCGCGCCGACAAGTCGGGATTGGCCAGTTTCGGTGCGGGGGTGCACTTCTGCCTGGGGGCGCACCTGGCGCGGCTGGAAGCGACGGTCGCGCTGCAGGAGTTCGCTTCCCGAGTGCGTTCCTATGACGTCGTCGAGTCCGGGATCGCACGTGTTCATTCGTCCAACGTGCGTGGTTTCGCGCACTTGCCCGTCACCGTGGAGACCCGATGAGCCGTCGTCCCCATCGGGTACGTGTGCCGGGATCGCTCCGCCGGGCCGCGAGGAGCCGGCCATGAGAATCCGGGCCGACCTGGATCTGTGCCAAGGACACGCGGTCTGCCAGGCCGAGGCGCCGGAGGTGTTCACGGTGCCCAAACGCGGCCGGGTCGAGATCCTCGACGACGCACCGACCGGCGAGCTCGAGCCCGCCGTGGCGAACGCGATTCGATACTGCCCCACCCAAGCCCTGTCGATCGCCGACGAAGGCGCGACCGACTCCTCTCCGAAAGGTACCGACTGATGGCAAGTTTCGACCGCGCCGAACTCGACGAGATGATCCAGCGCTGGATCGTGGAGAACCAGCGCTGCGAGGAGAAGGGCGACTGGAAGCCGCTCGCACAGATGTACACCGAAGACGCCACCTATGGCTGGAATTACGGTCCCACCCAGGAATTCATGGCCGTCGGGCGCGACGAGATCCGCGATATCGCCCTCGGCCAGGAGATGGCCGGGCTGGAGGGCTGGACCTACCCGTACCAGGAATTCGTGGTCGACGAACGCAGCGGCAACGTCATCGGATTGTGGAAGCAGATCAGCGAGGCCAAGCGTCCCGATGGGCGCAACTACTCGCCCGAGGGCATCGGCGGCAGCTGGTTCCGCTACGGGGGCGACTTCCAGTGGTCCTGGCAGCGCGATTTCTTCGACTTCGGCAACGTCTCGGCGCTGTTCGTCGAGATGATCACGAACAACGCGCTCACGCCGGGCATGCAGAAGCGCATCGAGCGCTCCGTCTCCGGCAAGCCGCTGCCGGGCTGGTACCGCATCGGCGAATCCCCCGTCGCGCTGTGGTGACCGACATGACCGCACCACACAGCCGATTCGCCGGCCTGGATCGGAACACCCTGGCCGCGCTGGTGCCCGAACTGCTGCTGTGCGGGCACCTCATCGACCGCTCCGGCATGGCGCACTCGATCACCGCGTTCGGCCGCGAGGGCATGACCGAGATCGCCATCGAGGAGTGGCAGGTGGCCAGCCCGGTCTACACCCGCCGCATGCAGCGCGCACTCGGCTTCGCAGGCGACGGCGTGGAGACCATCTTCAAAGGCATGCAACTGGAAATCGGCGCGCCACCGCAGTTCATGGACTTCCGCTTCCGGGTCGACGATCATCACCACGGCGAGTTCTGGCTCGACCACTGCGGCGCGCTCGCCGACGTGGAACCGATGGGCGAGGACTTCGTCGTGTCGATGTGCCACGACATCGAGGACCCGACGTTCGACGCGACCGCCCTGGCCACCAACCCGCACGCCCAGGTCCGGCCGATCCACCGGCCACCGCGCAATCCGGCCGGACGGACGCCGGTGTGCGCGTGGACGGTGGTCATCGATCCCGCTCACACGCCGCCGTCGGTGCCGCCCAACGCCGAGCTGGTCGCCGAGTCGGCGGCGGCCGTACTGGAGCTGGGCGAGATCGACCGCGACGACGAAGGGCGGCCCGACTACTCCGGACCGTTGCTCAGCGACGTACGCTTCGCCGACTTCTCCCGCTCCGCGCTGGTGCGCATCGCCGACGAAGTCTGCTTGCAGCAGCATCTGCTCACCCTGGGTTTCATGATCGCGGTGCGCGCCCGCACGGACGCCGCGGCGGCGCTGGAGATCGGGCGCAAACAGTTCGCCGGGATCGCCGGGATCACCAGTGAACGCCTGCGCAACTGCCTCGGTCTCGGTGACGACGCCGCCGCGCTCGCGACGGTGCTGCGGCTACATCCCGCTCTTAACCCGCTGCCCTACACCGGGATCGAGATCGACGACTCCGGCGAGACGGTCACGGTGACATTTCCGTCCGCGAGCGGCGCGCACACCGACGGAACCTGGCCGTCGATGCTCGGACCGGAGCACCTGGAGCCCCTCAACGCCCTGGTCCGCGGCGTGAATCCGCGTTTTTCCCTCGAGGTCCGCACCGCGGGCGAGCACGGATGGTGCGCAGGCATCACGCTCGGCGACAAACCGTTCCGGGAGGCGTCGGAGGTCGCGATCACGCGGTTCAGCACCGGCGCCGCCTTCACCTTCACCGACCGGGGGATACCCCTGCCGCTCACCGTCGTGTGACAGCCCCACCCAGAGATGGAACGACATGGCAAACAATTTCGCCGACCTCTTCGAGCACTCCGTGGACGCCATGCCCGAGCGGGCGGCGCTGATCGAGTCCGGACGCCGGGTGACCTTCCGTGAACTCGACGCCCGGGCCAACCAGCTCGCGCATTATCTGGCGACCGTGGGCGTCGGCCCGGGAACCCACGTGGGGTTCCAGATGCACAACGGCATCGAGACGATGGAGACACTGATCGCGTGTTTCAAACTCGCCGCCGTCCCGATCAACATCAATTACCGGTACGGCGTCGGCGAACTGGCCTATGTCTACGCCAACGCGGATCTGGAAGTGCTCGTGCATCACTCCTGTTACTCCGAAGCCGTCCGGGAAGCCCGGGCGCAAACGCCGATGTTGCGGCACACGATCTGCGTCGAAGACGAATTCGGCACCGGCACAGCGGAGTTCGCGGACGCGGCATACGAGTCGGCGCTTGCGGCCCGGCCGGCGGACCGCCCGATGGTCCGGCGCGGCCCCGATGACCTGTTCATGATGTACACCGGGGGAACCACCGGTATGCCGAAAGGCGTGATGTGGCGGCAAGAGGACATGTGGCGGGTCCTCGGCGGCGGCATCGACTTCTACACCGGCGAGCCGGTCGCCGACGAGTTCCAGCAGTCCCGCACCGGCGCCCAGACCGATCCGAGCCAGTGGCTGGTGCTGCCGCCGCTGATCCACGCCGCCGCCATGATGCCCACCTTCACCGCGCTGTGGTCGGGAAACACCGTGATCTTCGAGTCCCGTTTCGACGCGGGACGCATCTGGCGGACCGTCGCGCAGCAGCGACCTCAGGTCATGGTGATCACCGGTGACGCCATGGCCCGCCCGCTGATCGAGGCGTACCGGCGCGACCCGGTGGACGCGTCGTCATTGCTGGCGATCGCCTCCGGCGCCGCGCTGCTGTCGCAATCGGTGAAGAACACGCTGCTGGAGCTGTTTCCGTGGGCGGTCGTCTCGGACTCCATCGGATCGTCGGAGACCGGTTTCGGCGGTATCGGATTCGCGCAGAAGCACGACGATCCCGCGCGCGGACCGCGGGTGCAGACCGGCCGCGGCGCGGTCGTGGTGGACGACGACGGCCGCCGGGTTCCGCCCGGTGCGGAGGGCTGGCTGGCCAAGACCGGCAACGTGCCGATCGGCTACTACAAGGATCCCGGCAAGACCGAGAAGCTGTTCAAGACCGTGGACGGCCTGCGCATGGTCGTCACCGACGACCGCGCCCGCGCCGAGACCGACGGGTCGATCACCCTGATCGGCCGCGGCAACATGGTGATCAACACCGGTGGCGAGAAGGTGTTCGTCGAAGAGGTCGAAAGCGTCGTGAAGGCGCACGACGCGATCGCCGACGCGGTGGTGATCGGGGTGCCGCACGAACGCTGGGGACATCAGGTCGCCGCGGTGGTGTCGCTGTCGGGGCCGGAGCCGGTGGAGTTCACCGACCTGCACGCGCACGTTCGCCGGTACCTG
>NZ_BAFP01000056.1 GCF_000308455.1 Nocardia abscessus NBRC 100374
GTGCCGCCGTCTGAAAGAGCTGGCGTGGGTCGAGGGCGTCGGTAGCGGCCGTGCCGTTCGGGTCACCGCGCGGGGCGAAGCCGGGCTGGCCGAAGCGCTGGGCATCGACCCGGCGGTGCTGCGCTGAGCCGTGGCCGGGGCCGCTCGCGCCGACGTCCCGGTCGCGCGGTTTGGTCGCCGAGGCGGCGGGTATCAGGTGGTCGTGACCGGGCGCGGCAACCCAGGCTGTGAATGAGCTTGCATGGTCATGCATAATCATCACATGGTTGATTCCTCGGTCGGGCCCGTCGTGCGGGTCGCGGTAGCCGGTGCCAGCGGGTACGCGGGCGGCGAAGTGTTGCGTCTGCTGCTGGGGCATCCGGCCTACCGAACCGGGCGCCTCGTCATCGGGGCGCTGACCGCGGGCTCGAACGCGGGCACCGCACTGGGGGAGTTGCAGCCGCATCTGCTGCCGCTGGCCGATCGAGTGCTCGCGCCGACCACCACCGCCGAACTGGCCGGCCACGACGTGGTCTTCCTCGGTCTGCCGCACGGCCAGTCGGGGGGCATCGCCGCCGAATTGCCCGAGTCCACGGTGATCATCGACTGCGGCGCCGACTTCCGGCTCACCGACCCGGAGGTCTGGGAGAAATACTACGGCAGCCCGCACGCGGGCAGCTGGCCCTACGGCTTGCCCGAACTGCCCGGCGGCCGGGAGAAGCTGCGCGGTGCCACCCGGATCGCGGTCCCCGGCTGCTATCCGACCGTCGCCAGCCTCGCGCTGGCTCCCGCCGTCGCCGCGGGCATCGTGGAGCCCGCCGTGCACGTGGTCGCGGTGAGCGGCGCGTCCGGCGCGGGCCGCAAGCTGGATATCGGGCTGCTGGGGTCGGAGGTGATGGGCTCGGCGCGGGCCTACGGCATCGCGGGCGCGCACCGGCACACGCCGGAGATCGCGCAGAACCTCGCCGCCGCGGGCGGCGCCGAGGTCGCGGTGTCGTTCACTCCGGTGCTCGCGCCGATGCCGCGCGGCATCCTCGCCACCTGCACCGCGCCGACTCGGGTCGACGCCGCGCAGGCCCGTGCCGTCTACGAAAAAGCCTATGCCGACGAGCCTTTCGTGCACCTGCTGCCGGAGGGCGTGCTGCCGCAGACCGGTTCGGTGCTCGGCTCCAACGCCGTCACCCTGCAGGTGGCGGTGGACGCCGACGCGGGCCTGCTCGTGGTGATCGGCGCGATCGACAACTTGACCAAGGGCACCGCGGGCGCCGCGGTGCAATCGATGAACCTGGCCCTCGGATTCGACGAGACCGCAGGACTTTCCACCGTAGGAGTGGCACCGTGACGACAGCCGACATCGCCAGCGGCAAGCTGGTCCGGACCCAGGGCGTGACCGCACCGCTCGGCTTCCGCGCGGCGGGCATCGCCGCGGGGATCAAGGCCAGCGGCAAGCCGGATCTGGCGCTGGTGTTCAACGAGGGGCCGGAATACCCGGCCGCGGGCGTGTTCACCCGCAACAAAGTGAAGGCCGCTCCGGTGCTGTGGTCACAGCAGGTGCTGACCGGCAAGCGCTTGCGCGCGGTGATCCTGAACTCCGGCGGCGCCAACGCCTGCACCGGACCGGGCGGCTTCCAGGACACGCACCAGACCGCCGAGGAACTGGCCGCCGCCCTGAGCAACTGGGGCACCGAGACCGGCGCGGGCGAGATCGCGGTCTGCTCGACCGGTCTGATCGGCGACCGGCTCCCGATGGACAAGCTCATCCCCGCCGTCACCGAGATCGTGCACGAGATGGGTGGCGGTCTGTCCGGCGGCTCCGATGCCGCCTGGGCCATCATGACCACCGACACCGTGCCGAAAGAGGCGGCCTTCCACCATCGCGACAAGTGGAACGTCGGCGGCATGGCCAAGGGCGCGGGCATGCTGGCCCCGTCGCTGGCGACCATGCTGGTGGTGCTCACCACCGACGCGGCGGTCACCGCCGACCAGCTCGACCAGGCCCTGCGCAACGCCACCGCGCGCACCTTCGACCGGCTCGACGTGGACGGCTCCTGCTCCACCAACGACACGGTGCTGCTGCTGGCCAGCGGCGCCAGCGAGGTCACCCCCAGCCAGGAGGAACTCGACGCCGCCGTGCTCGCGGTCTGCGACGATCTGGCCGCCCAGCTGATGGCCGACGCCGAGGGCGTGACCAAGCGGGTGCTGGTCACCGTCGCGGGCGCGGCCACCGAGGACGAGGCCGTGACCGCGGCGCGCACCGTCGCCCGCGACAGCTTGGTCAAGACGGCGCTGTTCGGGTCCGACCCGAACTGGGGTCGCGTGCTGGCCGCGGTCGGCATGGCTCCGGTCACGCTCGATCCGAATCGGATCTCGGTGTCGTTCAACGGCAAGCCGGTGTGCGTCGACGGGGTCGGCGCGCCCGGCGCACGCGCGGTCGACCTGTCCGGCACCGACATCGAGGTGCTGATCGAACTGCACGTCGGCTCGGCGAACGCGACCATCCGCACCACCGACCTCTCGCACGGTTACGTCGAAGAGAACTCGGCCTACAGCTCATGACCAGTGAGGTGTTGCACAGGCTCTCCGCCCTGGACAAAGCGCATGTCCTGGCCGATGCCCTGCCGTGGCTGCAGAAGTTCCGGGACAAGGTCGTCGTCGTGAAGTACGGCGGCAACGCCATGGTCGACGAGCATTTGAAGCAGGCCTTCGCCGCCGATATGGCGTTCCTGCGCACGGTCGGCGTGCACCCGGTGGTGGTGCACGGCGGCGGCCCGCAGATCAGCGCGATGCTGAAAAAGCTCGGCCTGCAAGGCGAGTTCCGCGGCGGCTTCCGGGTGACCACTCCCGAGGTGATGGACGTGGTGCGGATGGTGCTGTTCGGTCAGGTCGGGCGCGAGCTGGTCGGCCTGATCAACTCGCACGGCCCGTTCGCGGTCGGCATCTCCGGTGAGGACGCCGGGCTGTTCACCGCGACCCGCCGCACCGTCGAGGTGGACGGCGAGCCCACCGATATCGGCCTGGTCGGCGACGTCACCGAGGTGAACCCGGACGCGGTGCTCGACCTGATCGGCGCGGGCCGCATCCCCGTGGTGTCGACCATCGCGCCGGACGCCGACGGCGTGGTGCACAACATCAACGCCGACACCGCCGCCGCGGCGCTCGCCGAGGGCATCGGCGCCGAGAAACTGGTGGTGCTCACCGACGTCGAGGGCCTCTACACGAACTGGCCGGACCGGTCCTCGCTGACTTCCCGCATCGATACGGCGGCGCTGGCCGAGTTGCTCCCGCGCCTGGATGCGGGCATGGTGCCCAAGATGGAAGCCTGCCTGCGCGCCGTGTCGGCAGGGGTGCCGACCGCGCACGTCATCGACGGTCGGGTCCCGCACGCCGTGCTGCTGGAACTGTTCACCGGAGAAGGAATCGGAACGATGGTGACTCCCGCCCCGCTCATCCCGAGCGGGTCCGGCGCACCGGACGGAACGAAACAATGAGCACAGCTGAACTGCAGAAGCGGTGGTCCGCCGCGCTGATGAACAACTACGGCACGCCGAAGGTCGCGCTGGTGCGCGGAGCGGGGGCCGTGGTCTACGACGCGGATGGCAAGCGCTACGTCGATTTCCTCGGCGGCATCGCGGTCAACAGCCTCGGTCATGCCCATCCCGCCATCCTGGAGGCGGTCACCCAGCAGCTCGGCACGCTCGGGCACGTGTCGAATCTGTATGCCAGCGAGCCGGTCGTCGAGCTGGCCGAGCGGTTGCTCGCGCACTTCGGCGACGGCGAGGGCCGGGCGTTCTTCTGCAATTCCGGCACCGAGGCCGTCGAGGCGGCGTTCAAGATCGCCCGGCTGACCGGGCGGCACAAGATCGTCGCGTGCGAGGAGGCCTTCCACGGCCGCACCATGGGCGCGCTGGCCCTCACCGGCCAGCCGTCCAAGCGGACCCCCTTCGAACCGATGCCGCCCGGTGTCGTGCACGTGCCCTACGGCGACGCCGCGGCGCTGGACGCCGTGGTCGACGAGGACACCGCCGCGGTGTTCCTCGAGCCGATCATGGGGGAGAGCGGTGTGGTGGTACCGCCGTTCGACTACCTCGCCAAGGCACGCGAGATCACCGCCCGCAAGGGGGCGCTGCTGGTGCTGGACGAGGTGCAGACCGGCATCGGCCGGACCGGAAAGTTCTACGCCCACCAGGCCGTCGGCATCGTGCCGGACGTGATCACCCTGGCCAAGGGGCTCGGCGGCGGACTGCCCATCGGCGCGGTGCTGGCGAACGGGCGGGCGGCCGATCTGCTCACACCCGGTCTGCACGGCACCACCTTCGGCGGCAACCCGGTGTGCGCGGCGGCGGCGCTCGCGGTGCTGCGCACGATCGACGAGACCGACCTGCTCTCGCACGTCGAGTCGGTCGGCAAGCGGCTCAGCGACGGCATCGAGCTGTTGGAGCACCCGCTCATCGATCAGGTGCGCGGTGCGGGCCTGCTGCTGGGCATCGTGCTCACCGACGAGGTCTCCGCTCAGGTGGAGGCACGGGCTCGGGAGGCGGGCTACCTCGTCAACCCGGCCAAACCGGACGTGATCCGGCTGGCGCCGCCGCTGGTGCTCACCGAGACCCAGGCCGACAACTTCGTCGCCGACCTGCCGGAGATCCTCGACAGCGTGCTCGCGGACGCGAAAGGGGCTGCGGCGCAATGACGTCCCAGCCAGTGCGGCACTTCCTGCGTGACGACGACGTCAGCCCGGCCGAGCAGGCCGAGATCCTCGCGCTCGCCGCCGAACTCAAGAAGGCGCCGTTCGCGCGGCGCCCGCTGGACGGCCCGCGCGGCGTCGGCGTGATCTTCGAGAAGAACTCCACCCGCACCCGATTCTCCTTCGAGATGGGCATCGCCCAGCTCGGCGGGCACGCGGTGGTCGTCGACGGCCGCGACACCCAGCTGGGCCGGGAGGAGACGCTCGGCGACACCGGCCGGGTGCTGTCCCGGTACGTCGACGCCATCGTGTGGCGCACGTTCGAGCAGTCCCGGCTGGACGAAATGGCCGCCACCGCCACGGTGCCGGTGGTCAACGCGCTGTCCAACGAGTTCCATCCGTGCCAGGTGCTCGCGGACCTGCAGACGCTCGCCGAGCACAAGGGCGACCTGACCGGACGTGAACTCGCCTACTTCGGCGACGGAGCCAACAACATGGCACACTCGCTGCTGCTCGGCGGCGTCACCGCGGGGCTGAACGTGACGATCGCGTCACCCGCCGGGTTCGAGCCGCAGCCGTGGGTCGTGGGGGCCGCGCGCAAGCGGGCCGCCGAGACCGGCGCCGCCATCACGCTGACCAGTGATCCGATCGCCGCCGCGTGGGGCGCCGATGCCCTGGTCACCGATACCTGGACCTCCATGGGGCAGGAGAACGACGGTCTGGACCGGGTCGGTCCGTTCCGGCCGTTCCAGCTCAACGCCGAGTTGCTCGCGCACGCCAAGCCGGATGTCGTCGTGCTGCACTGTCTTCCCGCGCACCGCGGCGACGAGGTCACCGACGAGGTGCTCGACGGGCCGCACAGCGTGGTGTGGGACGAGGCGGAGAACCGCCTGCACGCCCAGAAGGCGCTGCTGGTCTGGCTGCTAGAGCGACGATCCGGGAGAGCGACGTGACCGAGGTCAGAAGCGGTCCGGCCATCGCGCGCACCCGCGCCGGACGGCAGTCGCGCATCATCGAACTGCTGACGGCACACGCGGTGCGCAGCCAGACCGAGCTGGCGGCGCTGCTCGCGGCCGAGGGAATCGAGACCACCCAGGCGACGCTGTCGCGGGATCTGGACGAACTGGGTGCGGTGAAGCTACGCGCCGCCGACGGCGGTGCGGGCGTCTACGTGGTGCCCGAGGACGGCAGCCCCGTCCGCGGCGTCATCGGCGGCACCGACCGATTGTCCAAGCTGCTCGGCGACCTGCTGGTCTCCACCGACGCCAGCGGCAGCATCGCGGTCCTGCGCACCCCGCCCGGCGCCGCGCACTACCTGGCCAGCGCCCTCGACCGCGCCGCACTGCCGTACATCGTCGGCACCATCGCGGGCGACGACACCATCGCCGTCATCGCCCGCGAGCCGCTGACCGGGGCCGAAGTAGCCGCGAAGATCGAACAGCTCGCCTGAGCCGGGCGCACCGGAGGCGGCTTCCCGCCCGACGGCGGGTTTTTCTGCGCGGAAATCCGTCCGGCGACGCGCGCGGCTCGAACACGGCTGAGTCGGCGAGCGTTTCGCGGCGCTTCCTGGGGCCCGGGTCGCGGCGCTGGCCTCTTTTCGCCGGCGGGCATGCGTCGCGAGCGCGGAGGACGGTGTCTGTGCGAGGGTGTATGAGGAGCTGTTGTCCCAGCGCAGGGCGACGCCCACCCGATTATGAATGGGCTTGCATCGTCGTGCATAATCATTTGCAGGACGTGCGGGCCGCTGTGGCGGGAAGCCGGTCCGTATCACGCACACGAAACATCGAGGAGCACACAGAACATGTCCGAGCGCGTCGTACTCGCCTACTCCGGTGGGCTGGACACCTCCGTCGCGATCAGCTGGATCGGCAAGGAGACCGGCGCCGAAGTGGTGGCCGTGGCCATCGACCTCGGCCAGGGCGGCGAGGACATGAACGTGGTGCGTCAGCGCGCCCTGGACTGCGGCGCGGTCGAGGCGATCGTGATCGACGCCCGCGACGAGTTCGCCGACCAGTACTGCCTGCCCACCATCCAGGCCAACGCGCTGTACATGGGCCAGTACCCGCTGGTGTCGGCGATCAGCCGTCCGCTCATCGTCAAGCATCTGGTCGAGGCGGCCAAGTTCCACGGCGCGACCACGGTCGCGCACGGCTGCACCGGCAAGGGCAACGACCAGGTCCGCTTCGAGGTCGGCATCGGCGCGCTCGCACCGGACCTCAACGTGATCGCCCCGGTCCGGGACTACGCGTGGACCCGGGAGAAGGCCATCGCCTTCGCCGAGGAGAACTCGCTGCCGATCAACGTGACCAAGAAGTCGCCGTTCTCCATCGACCAGAACGTCTGGGGCCGCGCGGTGGAGACCGGGTTCCTCGAGGATCTGTGGAACGCCCCGACCAAGGACGTCTACGACTACACCTCCGACCCGACCGTCAACTTCGAAGCCCCGGACGAACTCATCGTCACCTTCGACAAGGGTGTGCCGGTGGCCATCGACGGCCGCCCGGTCAGCGTGCTGGAGGCGATCGTCGAGCTGAACCACCGCGCGGGCCGCCAGGGCATCGGCCGGCTGGACATGGTCGAGGACCGCCTGGTCGGCATCAAGAGCCGGGAGATCTACGAGGCTCCGGGCGCCATCGCGCTGATCACCGCGCACCAGGCGCTGGAGCACGTCACCATCGAGCGCGAACTGGGCCGCTACAAGCGGCAGGTCGAGCAGCGCTGGGGCGAGCTGGCCTACGACGGCCTGTGGTTCTCCCCGCTCAAGCGGGCACTGGACGCCTTCATCGGCGACACCCAGCAGCACGTCTCCGGTGACATCCGGATGGTCCTGCACGGCGGCTCGGCCGTGGTCAACGGCCGCCGCTCGGAGCAGTCGCTCTACGACTTCAACCTGGCCACCTACGACGAGGGCGACACCTTCGACCAGTCGCTGGCCAAGGGCTTCGTGCAGATCCACGGCCTGTCCTCCAAGGTCGCCGCCCGCCGCGACCTGAACCAGAAGTAACCGCCGCGCGTGCCGGTGCCCGACCCGGCACCGGCACGCCGACGGCTCCCGCGCGGTCCTGGTCTCGAGTCGGCCACCGGTGTGGTGCACCGAACGGCCGCAGTGCGTCGCCCCGAAAGCAACCCGTACGCCGGGTTGCGCGCGCATTTGCTCGAGCGCGCGAGACGGCTGTTCTCGATAGACGACGTCGAGCAACTACCCTCCGACCAGTCGCGTCGAGCACGAACGCAACAATTGATCTCCCCAAAACAACGCAACAACTGATCTCGCAAGAACATGGGTAACTCCCCGGGTACGCCCAAAACCCGAGCGACACCCCACGCAGGACCTGAATGCAAATCACCACCCACCCAACTAGTACGGCCTAAAGACCCGGAGAGGCGGAACAGCACATGAGCGGCAGCACGAACCGAGGCGCGCTCTGGGGCGGGCGATTCGCCTCCGGACCGGCCGAGGCCATGGCCGCGCTGAGCAAGTCGACGCACTTCGACTGGGCGCTGGCCCCCTACGACATCCGTGCCTCGAAGGCGCACGCGCGCGTGCTGCACAAGGCGGGCCTGCTCTCGGAAACTGATCTCGGGGGCATGCTGGACGGCCTGGATCGCCTCGCGGCGGACGTGGCCTCGGGTGCGTTCGGCCCCGCCGAGTCGGACGAGGACGTGCACGGCGCGCTGGAACGCGGCCTGATCGAGCGGGTCGGCGCGGAGCTCGGTGGCCGGTTGCGGGCGGGGCGTTCGCGCAACGACCAGGTGGCCACGCTGTTCCGGATGTGGCTGCGCGATGGCGTGCGCCGGGTGGCCGCGGGCGTGTTGGCGGTGGTCGACGCGCTGGTCGAGCAGGCCGCCGCGCACCCGGAGGCGGTGATGCCGGGCAAGACGCATCTCCAGGCGGCGCAGCCCGTGCTGCTGGCCCACCACCTGCTCGCGCACGCCCACCCGCTGCTGCGCGATCTCGACCGGCTGCGCGACTTCGACCGCCGCGCGGCCGTGTCGCCCTATGGTTCCGGCGCGCTGGCGGGCTCCTCGCTCGGACTCGATCCCGAGGCGATCGCCGCCGAACTGGATTTCGACGCGTCCGCCGCGAACTCGATCGACGCCACGTCGGCGCGGGACTTCGCCGCCGAAGCCGCGTTCGTGCTGGCCATGATCGGCGTCGACCTGAGCCGCATGGCCGAAGAGGTGATCCTGTGGAGCACCCCGGAATTCGGCTATGTCACCCTGGCCGACGCCTGGTCGACCGGCTCGTCGATCATGCCGCAGAAGAAGAATCCGGACGTCTCCGAGCTCACCCGCGGCAAGGCGGGCAGGCTGATCGGCAACCTCACCGGCCTGCTGGCCACTCTGAAGGCGCAACCGCTGGCGTATAACCGTGACCTGCAGGAAGACAAAGAACCCCTGTTCGACTCGGTCGCGCAACTCGAACTCCTGCTGCCCGCCATCGCGGGCCTGGTGTCCACGCTGACCTTCCACACCGACCGCATGGCCGAACTCGCGCCCGCCGGTTTCACGCTGGCCACCGATATCGCCGAATGGCTCGTCCGGCAGGGCGTTCCGTTCCGGGTCGCGCACGAGGCGGCGGGCGCGTGCGTGCGCGCCGCGGAAGCTCGCGGCGTCGGCCTCGATGAACTCACCGACGAGGAGTTCGCCGCCGTCGACCCGGCGCTGACCGGAAAGGTGCGCGAGGTGCTCACCGTGCAGGGGTCCATCGCGTCTCGCGACGCCCGGGGCGGTACGGCCGGTGTCCAGGTCGCGGCGCAGCTGGCGGAAGTGCGCGAGGCGGCGGCAGCGGCGCGGGCCTGGCTCGGCTGAATCCGCTCCGGCTCGCCGGATGCCGTCGGCCGCGAACAGCTGTGGCGAATCGGTCTATCCGGCGATGGTGATGTCGGCGCCGCTGAACAGCAGATCGCGGCGACGGCGGGCGGTGCCGCCGGAATCCGGCACGATCTCGGCTTCCGGCGCGAGTTCGTGCAGCTGCCGGAGAAACACCTCGACGGCCAGTGTCGCCATGCTCTTGCCGGGACAGACATGTCGCCCGAACCCGAAGGTCAACGGCAGCTTCCCGGTCCCGTGCAGTGCCAAGCAGTCCGGGAAGACCTCCGGATCCCGATTGGCCGCGGCGAACAGCACCAGCACCGGTCCGGCGGGCAGCCGCGTGCCGCTGGACAGCACGACCGGCTTCCTGGCCTGACGCTTCCACGCGACCAGGCCGGGATCGAGCTGCAGGGTCTTCGCCGCGACCCGTGTGCCGCCCTCCGTTTCGGTGAGCAGGTCCCACCAGGCCCGGTCCGGATCGCCGAGCAATCGCTGGACGCCCTGCTGGATGCTGCCGCTCACCGTGTGCACTCCGGCGGCGAGCGAATTAGCCATGGCCGACACCGCGATCCGATGGGAGAGCCCGGCGTCGCGGAGCCTGCGCGCGAATCCGGGCGCCTCACTGCCCCGGCCCTCCCGCACCGCTTTGCCGCTCACGGTGAACAACCAGCCGAGCGCGCTCACCGCGTCGGCCAGTTCCCGTCCGCGCAGCACCCGGCCGAGCAGTCCCGATTGCGCTCCGCTCCAGGCGGCCACGTGCGGCCAGTCCGCCGCGGGCAGGCCGACCGCCGCACCGACGGTCCTTGCGGCGTAGCCGATCGATAGCGCGGTCACGTCCAACGGCGAGCCGGGCCGGAATCCCGCGTCTCGCACTGCCTCGTGGAAGTGCTCGACCATCACCGCGACCCGGGCGGGCCGATCGGCCGGGGAGATGGTGAAATGCCCCGACGGTCCGGCCATTGTGTTCCACACGCGCTTGTGCAACCGGTCGTCGGCGAGGTTGGCGGTCGCTTTCGCGGGTGGCGGAACCAGGTGCCGGAGGAAATGCGGGACGGCTCGCGGTGTCGCCGCGATACGCGCGTAGCCGACCAGCGGGTCCAGCGAATTCGCAGTGGAGATGCCCGGCGTCGTGGCCTCCAGCACCTCGCGCACGTCGGCGTATTTCCAGATCATGCGCAGCCCGGACCGGTGCGCGTAACTCGGCTCCGGCCAGTCGTGCAAACGCCGATACCGTTCGTCGCGCTCGGCATACGGCAACTCGTTGCAGGTCACTTCATCGAAGGGAAAACCGGTTACCGCAACGGCCGAGCTATGCATCGGCCGATCGTATCGATGCGGTGATCGCGGCCACGGGAACGCGGTTCCCCGTGCTGGGGAGCGGCTGCGCCCACGGACAGCTGCGGCTGTGCGCACGCCGCGGCTCTGGCTACGCTGCGGAAATGACCTTGCTCCTGCTCGCTTTGGCCATCGCCTCCGAGGTGACCGCGACCGTTTCGCTCAAACTCTCCGAGGGTTTCACCAAGCTGGTCCCCTCGATCGTGGTGGTCGTCGGTTACTGCGCGGCGTTCTTCTTCCTGGCCCAGGCGTTGAAACGGGGCATGCCGATCGGGGTCGCCTACGGCATCTGGTCGGCGGTCGGCGTCGCGGCGATCGCGCTGATCGGCGTGCTGTTCCTGGACGAGCGGTTGACGTTTGTGCAGGTCGGTGGCATAGCGCTGGTGATCCTCGGCGTGCTGGCCTTGGAAGTCGGTGGCGCGCACTGACTTCGCCGCAGCGGACTCGGCGCGTGCCGGCCGACGGCGGCCGGGTCAATCCGATACGCGGACCGCGTATCCGGCGTTCGCGAGTGCGGTGAGCACGTCGTCACGGTGGCCGGATCCGCGCGTTTCCAGGGTGAGCGCCACTTCGACCTCGTCCACCGCCAGCCAGGTCCCGGTGCGCGAATGCGCCACGTCCACGACACTGGCGCCCGTCTTACCGATCACCGCGAGCAGTGCGCCCAGCGCGCCCGGACGATCGGAGATCGTCACGCGCACGGCGAGATAGCGTCCCGCCGCGCTCAGACCGTGCCCGATCACCCGGGTCAGCAGCAACGGGTCGATGTTGCCGCCGGACAGGATCGCGCAGACCGGCCCGCGCAGGTCGAGTTCCTCCGGCGCGTGACTCATCAGGGCGGCGACCGCCGCGGCGCCCGCGGGCTCGACGATCAGCTTCGCGCGTTCCAGGCACAGCAGCAACGCCTGCGACAGCGCCTCTTCGTCCACCGTCACGATGCGCGAAACGTGCTGGGCCACTTCGCTGAACGGCACCATGCCCGGTTGCCCGACCGCGATGCCGTCGGCCATCGTCGACATCCGCTCGACGCGGACCGGACGGCCCGCCGCCAGCGAATCCGGCCACGCGGCCGCTTCCGCCGCCTGGACTCCGATGACGCGCACGTTCGGCGTCAAATGCCGCAGCGCGACCGCGACTCCGGCCAAGAGCCCACCGCCGCCCGTGGGGACGAGCACCGTGCCGACCTCGGGCAGTTGCTCCCCGATCTCCACGCCGACGGTGGCCTGACCGGCCACGATGTCGGGATGGTCGAACGGGTGGATCAGCGTCGCACCGGTCCGGTCGGCGAAATCCAGTGCGGCATCCAGTGATTCGTCGATCGTCTCGCCGACCTGGCGCACCTGCGCGCCGTACGCCTTGGTCGCCATCAGTTTCGGCAGTGACGCCCCGACCGGCATGAACACCGTGGACGCGATGCCGAGCGACGACGCCGACCACGCGACGCCCTGCGCATGGTTCCCGGCGCTCGCGGCCACGACGCCGCGCTCCCGTGCCTCCCGCGGCAGATTCGCGATCCGGTTGTAGGCGCCGCGTGGCTTGAACGATCCGGTGCGCTGCAAGTTCTCACACTTCAGCCACACGTCGGCGCCCACGCGCTCGGACAGCACCCGCGACGCCACCAGCGGGGTACGCCGGATCACCGGGGCCAGCAGTCGCGCGGCCGCCTCGATCCGGGACATGTCGACCGACTCCATACCGCCATGCTGCCACTCGGTCACGCCGGGTCAGGCGGCTCGGGCGAGGTTGTGGGCCAGCGCGCCCAACCGGGCCAGGCGGGCGTCACCGAGCGGGGTGATCCTGCTGCCGAGGCGATTGGTGACGAAGCCGAGCGACATACCGGTCGCCGGATCGGCGAAACCGCCGGAGCCGCCGAGACCGAAATGACCGAAAGCCGAGATCGGTTCGGCCTTGGAGGGTTTCATCGGCACGCCGTGGTAACCGAGGGCCCAGGGGATGCGGAAGGCCAGCACGTAGTCGGGGGTGAACACTTGCCGCCTGGTCATCTGCTCGATGGTGTCCGGGCGCAGCAACTGGTATCCGTCCAGCTGTCCGCCGTCCGCGAGCGCGCCGTACACGCGGGCCAGCGCACGGGCGGAGAAGACGCCGTTGAGGCCCGGCATCACCGAATCGTGCAGGCGCGGGTCGGCCACCAGTTCGGCGAAACCCACCGGGGTGGTGTCGGCGGCGGCCGCGAATCGGGTCCGGGCGAGCAGTTGGGAGCCACGCTCCCAGCTCATGCCCGCGACCGTCAGGCGCGGGAAATTCGTGGCGACGCGCCCGCGTTCGGAGGCGGGCACCCGGAACCAGAGCTCTTCGGCCGCCAGCGGTTGCGCGATCTCGGTGCGCAGCACATCGGTGAATTCCGCTCCGGTCACCCGGCGCACCAGCTCCGCGGCCAGGTGCCCGTAGGTGATGCCGTGGTAGCCGCTGGTCACCTTGTGCCGCGGATCGGGAGCGGCGGCCGCGAGCGCCGCGGTGACCGCGTCGTCGTCGAAGAATCGCTCGATCGGTCCCGGCAGCAGGCCACGCAATCGGTGCAGCCCGGCCCGGTGCGTCAGCATTTCCCGCACGCTGATGCGATCCTTGCCCGCGGCCGCGAACTCGGGCCAGTACGTCGCGAGCGGCTCGTCGTAATCGATCAGCCCGCGCTCGGCCAACCGGTGCACCACCGTGCTGGCGATACCCTTGCCCGTCGAATACGCCATCGCGACGGTGTCGTGCGCCCATGGGACGTCGGGATGCGCATATCCGGCCCAGACGTCGACTACCGGCTCGCCGCGCAGATAGATCGCCAGCGCACCGCCGCCGTCGGACGGCCGCCGGAACAGCCGGTCGAACTCGGCGACCAATCGTGCGAACCGCCGATCGACGAACTGTCCTGCCGAAACTGTCATCGAAACCTCTGTATCCAATTTGCCGCGACTTCGTCGCGGCGTGTTCGCGGCCCGGCTCGCGTCCGAGCGACCACCGCTTGCTCCTTCGTCGCCTACGCGGCGGCCACTCGGACGCGAGCCGGGCCGCGAACAAACAATGCTAGGTCTCACTTCGCTCGAAACCGGCGGTCGGGCCTGTGTGGTGGCGTCCGGCAGTAACTCGCCACCTGGGCTTGCGCGGTGGCCGTAACCTCGCTACCTGGGCTTGCGCGGTGCCGTGACCTCGGCGTGCGGTTTCGCGGGGTCGTGGGGTAGTGACTTCATCGCCTGGGGACGCATCTCGTGCGGGATCCCGATCGGGTGCCGAGTGAGACTTCGTTGGGCTCAGCTGACAGCGGCCGCTGCTCGGACACGAGTCGGCCGCGAACAGACAATGCCACGTCTCGCTTCGCGCGAACCTGCGGTCGAACCGGTGCGCGCCGCGGCAGAACACCCCCGCCAGCGGATCTTCCGAGGCCGAGACGGGCCGAGTCTTCGGCGCTGAAACCTCAGCGTGCGCCTTACGTGTTGCGGCGGGACGTGATCTCGACACGTGAGTGCTCGGTGTCCAAGCGATGCCGCGAGCCGAGACATTCTGGACTCAGTCCAACGGGGGTGCCGGTCATGCTGTTCGACCACACTCACCACGCGACCGGTCGGTACTGTGAGACGTTTCCTGACCGTCACACGGAGGACCGGAAACGCAACACCCTTCGCCTAGCGTGTTGCCATGCCCCCGAGACGACGTTCGGCGCTGCTCGCGAGGTTGGTTGTCGACGCACCCGGCCGCCCGCGGATCATCCTCGGCGAACTGCGCCGGGTGATCCTCGACGGTGCGGTGCCGCCCCGCACCGTCATTCCGCTGCGCGAGGTGGCGGAACTGTTCGGTGTCAGCCATATTCCGGTGCGTGCGGCGCTCGAGACCCTGATCGGGGAGGGACTGGTCACGCACGAGCCGCATGCCGGATACGTGGTGGCTCAGCTGACCGCCGCCGAACTGCGCGAGATGTACATCGTCCGAGAGACGCTGGAGACGGCTTCGCTCGCGGCGGCCGCCATGAACCATTCCGCCGCCGACCGCGCCGAGCTGCTGGAGGTGAACGCGAGCCTCGAGCAGGCGATTCGCGACGACGACCCGGTCGCCTACCATCGCAGGTCGCGCAGCTTCCATGTCGCGCTGACCCGGCCGTCGCGGCTGTTCCGGCTGCTGCACATGCTCGAATCGGCGTGGAACGTCACCGAGCCGGTGCAGTCGATGGTGCACATCGGCCGGGCCGACCGGGTGCGGCTGCACACCGATCACGCGCTGATGCTCGATGCGTTCCTGGCCCGGGACGTCGAGCGTCTGCTGCTCGTCGCCGAACAGCACCATCGCAGGCTGGAGGCCGTGATCACGACGCTGCCCACCGACACCGGGCTGCTCGCGCCGGCAGATATATCTGCTGCGCAATAGCCGGGGAGAGTTCGCCACACCGCCGCTCGAGCCGTACACCGGCTCGCTGCGATCGTTCGGCGCCTGAGCGATCAGGCGGCCGCGGCGGTGGCGAGTTTGCGCAGCTCGGCATCCGGGTCGGCCACGTCGACCACGAGCCGTGTGACATCGGCGCCCGCCAGGTCGATACGGATGGCATGTCCGTCGAAGCGGGTGTCCCAGAATTCCTTGCGGCCTTTGCCGCGGAACGTCCCAGCCGCGATCACGCCCGGGAAGAATGTGCCGGGCGCGCGCACCCACGGCGGGCGACGGTCGACCCCGGCCAAGCCGAGCGCGGTGATGTCGGACAAATCGAAGGTGACCTGATCACGCAGCGCGAGCAGTTGATGCGTACCGCGCACGTGCACCGTCACCGTCGTTCCGGTGACCTCGAACTCGACCATCACGCACCTCACTTCACCGAGAACTTCTACAGCTTCAACGATGCAGAACGGTCCTGGCCAAAGCCTGTGCCGTTCCTATGAGTTCTCTCAGTTTCTGTCCATGGTGTTACACGGATATGCGCATCTATCGATGTGATCTGTCCACCGACCGTAGTGGAAAGGCTCGGATGCGGACTGGCAACAAGCCGCGAGGAGGAAGCCGAAGACGTCGCGAGGCCGGATCGAGGCAGCCGGGTCGGCATCGCGCTCGACTGTGCGCAGCCGAGAATGCGCGCGGCTGCCTCGGGCCGGGAATCGCGGATGATCAGGGTGTCGAGGGTTTCGTGACGTATGCGTGCTCGGCGACGTCGAGGACTCCGGCCAGCCACGGCGTGTAGGCCGTCGGATTGTCGGCCAGCGCGTCGCGTAAGGCGTCCGGCTGGATCCAGGCATAGTCGGCGACCTCGGCCGGATCCGGACGAGGGGTCGCGCTATCCAGCCGTCCGATCAGCACGTGATCCCATTCGGACTCGACGCGGCCGGTGCGGAGGTCCGCCGCGTGGTAGCGGTAGATCCCCGCCTCGGTGAGCGTGCCGGCCAAGCCCATCTCCTCGGTCAGGCGAAGCGCCGCCGCGGTGGTGACCGGTTCGCCGGGTGCGGGGTGGCCGCAGCAGGTGTTGGCCCATAGCGACGGGAATCTGGTCTTCACCGCCGCACGCTGCTGCAACAGCACCCGGCCCGCGGAGTCGAACAGCAACACGGAGAACGCGCGATGCAGTCGTCCCGGGGCTAGGTGGGCCTCCGCGACCGAGCACGCGCCGACCGCGCGCCCCGCGTCGTCGACGAGCTCGACGGGCAGGGCCTCGCGGTCGGTGCACTGCTGGGCGAGGGTGTCGGTCACCTGCTCACCTTATCGGCGGCGATGAGCAGGTAGTGGAAGCTGCCCTCCCGGTACGCGGTCAGGAACGGCTTCTCGACACCGGTGGCGAGCTCGGATTTCGTGCGCAGCTCCCAGTAGGGGATGGTCGCCGCGGTGAGTTCGGTCACGGCGATCGGCACCAGGTCGTTCTCGGCCATGGCGCGGAAGTACTCGCTGCGCGGATGGATCATGCAGCCGTAATGCGCATCGATCCAGCTGACCGAGGACGAGCGGCCGCCGGTGACGTCGTTGGAGCAGCCGGTGACGCACACGTAGCGTCCGCCCGGTTCCAGCAGGCGGGAGAACTCGCCGAACAGGTCGAACAGGTCCACGTACATGGTGGTCTCGTTGGTCCAGATGCCGCGCATGGAACCGGTCTCGAACCCGGTGTCCAGCATGTTGCGGAAGTGGAACTTCACCTTGTCCGCGACGCCGCGATGGGCGGCCTGTTCGTTGGCGAAACCGACCTGGTATTCGGAGATGGTCACGCCGTCGACCTGGCAGCCGAAGCGCTGATTGGCCATGAAGCTGGTGCCGCCGCGGCCGGAGCCGCCGTCCATCAGCCGGTCGCCGGGACGGACGTCGCCGAGGTGGTCGAGCAGGAAATCCGCCTGCGCGGTTTCCAGGCGGTGCAGTTCGGTGACGATGCGTTCCTCGCGGGTGTCCTCCGGGCCGGTCAGCACGGACAGATCCGGATCGCCGATGCCGTAGTGATGGTGGTAGAGCCCGTCGACCTCACCGAGTTTGGTGTTGACCCGGTCGTCGTTCGGGTTGTTGTTCCAGTACGCGGCGACGGATTTCTGGTAGCTGGTACGCAGAACGGTCCCGGTCTCCGGGTTGAGCATGGTCATGCGCGATCATCCTCTCTCGGTGCGGTACTGCCTTTTCTTGCTTCAGTGCGGGTCTCTATAGCGTTTGCTGTCGGCGTGCCAGGCACGGTTGCCGCCCATCCAGGCCCACAGGCCGGCGAGGAAGCGGCGTAATTCCGGCGAACCTGCTGCGGCCAAGGGCGCCGCCTCACGTTCGAACCGATGCACCAGCTCGTCGTGCACCTCGGCCGTGCGCAGCACGGCCTCGCGGCGCGAGCAGCGCTCCTCGGCGGCGAGGACGGTCGGCAGATTGAACTCCCTGCCGTTCGAAAGATCCTCGCGCGCCATCGAATACAGGTCGTTCACCATCTGGCTGGCCAGGGCCGCCGTGGTGACCACGCGGCGTACCGCGGGATCGGTGTACTCCGCGGCCTGCAACTCGTAGCCGCCGAGTACGTCGGTCGGCGCCATACACGGCAGGAAGCTGTGCGGTTGCCGGTTGGTCAGGTACTCCCAGACCGGCGGCATCCGTCCCGCTGCCCGCCAGCCCGCTTCCGCGCCGAGCGCGATGAACCAGCCCGCGATCTCGGTGCGCAGCCGGGCCAGCTGCGCCGGGCGGGCGTAGCGAGCCAGATGGTCGAAGGAGGTGCGGAACGCGCGCAGGATCGGATCCGCCTCCAGAGCCGCCTCGAGCTGGACGGCGTAACGCGCGGGCAGATGCACCGGATCCATGGCGGCGGCGGCCAGTTCCAGCCGCGGACCCAATTCCGCCTCGGCGCTGGAGGGGGTGCCGTCCGGGGCCCGGTCGTCGGCATCCTCCTCGCAGTAGTAGTCGTCCACGGACCATTCCGAGACCGCGCACTTCGCCGCCGCGAGCAGCTTGTCCGCGTCGTCACAGTCCGGGTGGGCGAGCATGATCAGCCGGCCGAAGTCGGCGTCGCGCAGCTCGTCCAGCCGTCCCTCGTACAACCCGATGTCCCTGGCCCACTGCACGATTCCGGTGTTGACAGCCTCGGCGAGCACGGGATCGTCACGCAGTGGTGGTGGGCAGTACAGCGGCGGGATCGGATCGGGTCGATCGTGGTGCGCCGCTGTGGTGCCCAGGCCGGTCGGCCCTCGTGGAATTCGCGTGGGACCGCCGGCGGATTCCGGTTCGGTGCGGCCGGTTCGTGGAACGAGTGCCGCGATGCCGGGTGCTGCGAGGAACGCCGACGCCGTGCCGAGCCCGGTCGGCCCGGCAGGGATGCGCGGCGCCGTCGGTAACCGCAGCCGTCCCGCCTGGACGATCGATCCCGCTACGTCGCCGGGTTCCGCCGCTGTACCAGAGCCGCCGGTGGCGGTAGGCGGAGTAGCGGTGCGAACCGCGGCCGGTTGGGTGGCGGGTGCTCCGGCGCGAACCGGAAGCAGCAGCGCGGCAGCGCCGAGGCCGGACGGACCGAGCAGGCGGCTGGGTTCCGTGCCCGCCTGTTCGTCTGGAGCCGGAAGGTCCGGGCCGGGCGGGTCCGCCGGAAACAGCTCGGAGGGGGCGGTCGTCCGGGTGTTGGTGAGCAGCGCGACGACGGTCGCGGCGACCTCATCGGTAGCCTGCACCGCCGCGGCGCGAGAGAGCACCGACATGCGCATCACCCCGGTCAGTCCGCTTGCCGGGCGACCAGGACGTTGTCGAGCACGCCGAGGGCGTCCGGCACCAGGACGGCCGCCGAGTAGTAGCAGCTGACCAGGTAGGAGATGATCGACTGGTCGTCGATGCCCTTGAACCGCACGTTGAGGCTCGGCTCGTATTCGTCCGGAATCCCGGTCTGGTGCAGTCCGATCACGCCCTGGTCCTTCTCGCCGGTGCGCATGGCCAGGATCGAGGTGGTCTGGGTGTCGCTGATCGGGATCTTGCCGCACGGGAAGATCGGTACGCCGCGCCATGCGGGAACCCGGTGGCCGTCCACCTCGACCGGATCAGGGTAGAGTCCGCGCTTGCTGCATTCGCGACCGAACGCGGCGATCGCTTTCGGGTGTGCGAGAAACAGTTTCGTGCTGCGGCGCATGCTGAGCAATTCGTCCAGGTCGTCCGGGGTGGGCGCGCCGGATTCGGTGTAGATGCGCTGTTTCAGATCGCAGTTGTGCAGCAGACCGAAATCGGGATTGTTGACCAGGTCGTATTCCCGCCGTTCGTAGAGCGCCTCGATGGTCAGGCGCAGCTGCTGTTCGACCTGGTTCATCGGGTCGTTGAACAGGTCGGCGACCCGGGTGTGCACGCGCAGCACGCTCTGCGCCAGGCTGAGCTCGTACTGCCGGGGGGAGGCGTCGTAGTCGACGAACGTGCCTTCCAGCAGCGGCTCGCCGGCGTGGCCCGACGAGATCTCGATGTCGGCCTCGCCTTTGTTGTTCTGGCGGTGACTGGGCGCGGAAGCGACGCGGGAAAGTTGCTCGCTCAGTGCCGGCGCGCTGTCGACGAACTCGGTCAGCGATTGCCGCGGCAGAACCAGCAGGGTCGTCTTCGTGACCGTCTTGATGGTCACCGGCCAGATCGCGGACGGCTCGGTCAGGATTGTGTCACCGAAGTAGCCGCCGCCGCCCAGCAGACCGAGCTTGGTTTGCTCGCCGTACTCGCCCGAACCGATCTTGCTCAATTTGCCGTGCACGATCAGCAGGATTTGATCCATGGGATTGCCGAATTCCGCTACGACAGTTCCGGGTTCGAGATCGCGCTGCTCGAAGCGCTCTGCGAGGCCGCGCAACACTTCCTCGTCATCGAAGCCGCGCAGTGCGGGAAGCTCCTGCAATTCCAAGGGAATGACCTTGGCGGTGCCGCCGTCGATGACGAACTCCACCTCGCCGTTGCCCACAGTGTGGGTCAGGCGGCGGTTCACTCGATACACACCGCCGTTGACCTGGGTCCACGGCAGCGCGCGGGTGAGCCAGCGCGAGCTGATGCCCTGCATCTGCGGTTCGGATTTGGTGGTGTGCGCGAGCAGCCCGGCCGTACTGGTACTCAGGCTCTTGCGCGCGTTGTTTTCCGTTTGGACTGGCATTTCAATGGTCATGCGTGGTCCTCACCTCGAGACGGCCACCGAGACACGGTGACGGGTTGGGGCAGGGTTGATTCAGAGGCGTCGATAATTCAGAGTCGCTGGGTGTTCACATCAAACAGCAGCGGGCATGCCCGCGGAGAGTTCATCGAACGAAATTGCCTACGCACCATGGCGTTCCAGACGTGATCGATCGTAGACGCCGAAAGCGGATGCGCACAGGAGAATTTCGAAGATCACCGCGAGGCGCCGCGGATGGTTACGACACGCGATCGATTGCAATAACGCTGGGTGGCATCCGGAGCCGACGACCCGAATTGCCTTGTTGTCGCTAGAAATTAGCAGCGGTTGACCCATCATCGTCCACATGGGTTCGGGCGGATGCCGTGCGTGCGGATCTCGAATGGTTCGACGGCCGCGGCGGGCGGAACCGCACCGCGGCGATGTCGCGTCGCCGCGAACGCCGCCGCGCCCGGAAGGCGGTAGTGCGAGCCGGTGGATGGACCGGGCCGGAGGCGCGCAACCGCGCCGGGATCGAGTGCATCCACGACGCCCCGCTCTGCTGCCGGTCCGCGTGCTGTGCGCGTGAGGGGAGCCGTAGGGCGGCCATGGCGTCCTGACGGAGCCCGTACTATCCGTGTCGATGCCGGGCAGTTCCCAGGTGCGTGGGTCGATGTCACGAACGGGCCGACCGCGACAACCCGGCATGTGACGTGTCACAGCGGACACATAATGGACAGGTGTTATGGAAAGCTCGTCTGAACACCTCGCAGCGTGTGATGCGGGTCACATTCTAGGGTAGGGGCCAGGAGCGATGGTGAAGTTGAGTGCGAAGGATGTGGTCGGCTCGGTGCAGCGGTTGATGGCGACCGCGCAGAACGGCCTGGAGGTCATCCGCTTCGGCGGGCTGACCCACGACGTCGCGTCGTCTCCGTTCGAGGTAGTGGAGCGCAGGCGCATGTACCGGTTGCGCCATTACTTCCCCGACGACACCACGCCGGGGCGCCCGGTGGCCCTGCTGGTGCCGCCGCTGATGGTGAATGCCGACATCTGGGACGTGAACGCCGAAGACGGCGCCGTCGGCATCCTGCACCGCGGCGGCGTCGACTGCTGGGTCGTCGACTTCGGCTCGCCCGCGAGTGAGGAGGGCGGCTGGCAACGCGACCTCGCCGACCACGTGCTGGCCGTCAACAGCGCCATCGACACCGTCAACGAGGCCACCGGCAGCGGCGTGCATCTGATGGGCTACTCGCAGGGCGGCATGTTCGCCTACCAGACTGCCGCCTACCGGTACGGCAAAGGCGTGGACAGCATCGTGACGTTCGGCAGCCCGGTCGACATCGTCGCGGGCATGCCGTTCGGGCTGCCCTACGGCATGGTTTCCGACGTCGCCGACTTCCTGGCCGACCACGTGGTCACCCGGCTGCCGATCACCGACTCCATGGTGCGGATCGGCTTCCAGCTGCTGGACCCGGTGAAGACGGCCAAGTCCAGGATCGACTTCCTCCGGCAGCTGCACGACCGCGAGGCGCTGCTGCCGAAGGAGCGCCAGCGCCGCTTCCTCAACAGCGACGGCTGGGTCGGTTACGCGGGCCCGGCCGCGGCGGATCTGCTCAAGCAGTTCGTCGCGCACAACCGGCTGATGCTCGGCGGTTTCGTGATCCGCGACCACCCGATCTCGCTGGCCGAGCTGAAATGCCCGATCCTGGCGTTCGTCGGCGAGGTCGACGACATCGGACAGCCCGCCGCGGTGCGCGGCATCGTGCGCGCCGCGCCGAACGCGGAGGTCTACGAGGCGACGTTGGTCGCCGGGCACTTCGGGCTGGTGGCCGGAAGCACGGCCACCAACCACACCTGGCCGCTGGTGCGGCAGTGGCTCGAGTGGATGAACGGCGACAAGCCGCTGCCTGCCGAGATCGTGCCGATGACCGAGCACGTGCCGAGCAACCGCCCCCGGTCGGCGGCGACCCGGGTGGTGCACACCGCCGCGACGCTCGCGGAGGCGGGCACCGGTGTGGGCAAGGCGCTCGAGGGCATCGCGAACAACACGGTGCGCGGATCGATCGAGCTGGCCGGCGAAGCCGCGCGGGCACTGCCCAGGCTGACCCGCCTCGGCATGATCCAGCCGCACACCCGGGTATCGCTCGGCCGGTTGCTCGCCGAGCAGACGCGGCGCGCGCCGCAGCGCGACCTGTTCCTGTTCGACGACCGGGTGCACACCAACGCGGCGGTCAACACGCGCATAGACAACGTGGTGCGCGGCCTCATCTCGGTGGGCGTGCGCCCCGCCATGCGGGTCGGCGTGGTGATGGAGACCCGGCCCAGCGCGCTGGCCTCCGTCGCGGCGCTGTCGCGACTGGGCGCGGTGGCGGTACTGCTGGCCCCGAACAGCGAACTGAGCCGCGCGATCGAGCTGACCGGCGTGGAGGTCCTGATCTCCGATCCGGAGAACCTGCGGCAGGCCGCCGCGACCAGCGCCAAGGTGCTGGTGCTCGGCGGTGGCGACACGCGCGAACTCGCGCTGCCCGCGAGCGACCGTTTGATCGACCTCGAGAAGATCGATCCGGCGCAGGTGCGGGTGCCCGCGTGGTACCGGCCCGATCCGGGCTTGGCGCGGGAGCTGGCGTTCGTGCTCGTCACCGGCACCGGCGAGCGGCTGGAGACGAAGTACATCACCAACCATCGCTGGGCGCTGTCGGCCTTCGGCACCGCGACCACGGCCGATCTCGATCGCCGCGACACGGTGTACTGCCTTGCGCCGCTGCATCATTCGTCCGGGTTGCTGGTGAGTCTCGGCGGGGCGGTCGCGGGCGGAAGCCGGATCGCGCTGGCCAGGTCGCTGGACCCGGAGCGCTTCGCCGAGGAGGTGCACCGCTACGGCGTCACGGTGGTCACCTACACCTGGACCATGCTGCGCGACATCCTCGACGCCGAGGTGTTCCCGTCCGGCCATCGCCACCCGATCCGGTTGTTCATCGGGTCCGGTATGCCCGCGGGGCTGTGGCGGCGTACCGTCGAGCAGTTCGATCCCGCCCGGGTGCTGGAGTTCTACGCCTCGATCGAAGGCGACGTGGTGCTGGCGAATGTGGCCGGTGTGAAGCGCGGGTGCAAGGGCAGGCCGGTTCCCGGCACGGCGAAGGTGGAGCTTGTCGCCTTCGACCCGCTCACCGAACGCATCCTGGTCGACGGATCCGGCTTCGCTCGGCGCTGCGCGGACAACGAGGTGGGTCTGCTGATCGGCAAAGCCTCCGACGGCGTCGACCTCTCGGCGGGCGGGCTGCGCGGGGTCTTCACGGCGGGCGACTCGTGGATGCCGACGGAGAATCTGTTCCGTCGCGACGGCGACGGCGACTACTGGCTGGTCGACCGCACCGACACGGTGATCCACACTCGCCGAGGGCCGGTGTTCGGTCAGCCGATCGTCGACGTGCTCAACGACATCACCGCGGTCGACATGGAAGTCACCTTCGGACTCAACGTCGGCGACCACTGCCTCGCGGCGGCGGCGGTGAGCGTGCGCGATGGTTTCCGGCTGGAACCGAAGGATGTGACCGAGGCGTTGCGCGCACTGGAACCGGATCAGCGGCCCGACCTGGTGTACGTGGTGGACGATATCCCGCGCAGCCCGTCCTTCCGCCCCTCCGCCCGGGCGGTGCAGGCGGCGGGCCGTCCGGAACCGGGGCCGGACACCTGGTGGTACAACCGCGCGTCGGACGTCTACGAGATCCTCACCGACGACCAGGCGCGCACGCTGCTGGGTGACTGACTCGATTCACGTTGCCGAAGCGCCGGATTCACCGACCGATGGCATAGTGAGTGTCTGTGCGAACGAGCCTCATTTACCGCAACGGGACCGTCTACGAGGTCCTGATGCGTGGGTTGTACGGCAAGCACTACACGGCTCGGTATCGCGCTATCGCGGAACTGGTCCCGCAGGGGGCGAGCGTGGTCGACCTGTGCTGCGGACCGGCCACGCTGTACACCCGTTATCTGCGTCACAAGTCGGTCGACTACATCGGGCTCGATCTCAACGAGCGCTTCGTCGCGCGGGTGAACGAAGCGGGCGGGCGGGGCGAAGTCTGGAATTTACGTGCCGAGGACGCGCTGCCCACCGCCGACTACGTCATCATGCAGGCCAGCCTTTACCACTTCCTCCCCGATCCGCAGCCCCTCATCGATCGGATGCTCGCCGCGGCCACCCGGCAGGTGATCGTCGCCGAGCCGATCCGCAACCTGGCGACCAGCGACAACCCGCTCCTGGCCACGATCGGCAAGCGGTTCACCGACGCGGGCGACGGCGAGCAGGCGCACCGTTTCACGGAGCGGACGCTGGACGCGCTCTTCACCGCGTACGAACCGCGAGTGGCCCGCCAGGCCCTCATCGCGGGCGGCCGGGAGAAGCTCTACGTGCTCACCGCGTGACGCCGGCGCCGCGCAACGCGACGGCACCGGTCACACGGTGAACGCGGTGACCGCGTCGACCACGCGCGCTACCTGCGCGTCGCTGAGATCCGGCCACAGCGGCAGGCGGACGACGGTTCCGGAGAACTCGGCGCTGCGCGCGCACGGCCGCGGTGTGCGGCCCAGCTTGAAGCCCGCCGGGCTGGAATCCAGCGGAATGTAGTGGAACGGCGCGGAGATGCCCCGTGCGGCCAAGTGTGCGATGAGGTCGTCGCGGCGGCGCTCGGTCGGGGTGCGCAGGTAGTACAGGTGCGCGGTGTGCCCGCGATCGGCCGGTACGGACATCAGGCGAACGTCGTTGCGCTCGGCCCAGTCCGGCAGGGCGGCGGCGTAGGCGTCCCAGACCCGGTGCCGACCGGTCTGGATGGTGTCGAACTCGTCCAGTTGCGCGTCGAGCACGGCCGCGTTCAGCTCGCTGGGCAGATAGCTGGAGCCGATGTCCTGCCAGGAATACTTGTCCACTGCCCCGCGCAGGAACCGGGCCCGGTCGGTGCCCTTCTCCCGGATGATCTCCGCGCGCGCCATCAGGATCTCGTCGGTGAGCAGCAGCGCGCCTCCCTCGCCGCAGTGCACGTTCTTGGTGTCGTGGAAGCTGAGCGTGCCCATCGTGCCGATGGTGCCCAGCGGCCTGCCGCGCCAGGTGCCGCCGAGTCCGTGCGCGTTGTCCTCGACCACGGCGAAACCGTGCGCGTTCGCCAGGGCCAGCAGTCCGGCCATGTCCGCGGCGACGCCACCGTAGTGGATGACGACCACGGCCTTCGTCCGCTCGCTGAGCACGGCGGCCACCGACTCCGGGTCCAGGTTTCCGGTGGCCGGATCGATGTCGGCGAAGACGCAGGTGGCGCCACGCAGGGCCATCGAGGTGGCGGTGGAGGTGAACGCGAAGCTGGGCACGATCACTTCGTCGTCGGGGCCCAGCTCGAGCAGCAGGCCCGCCATCTCCAGCGCGGAGGTGCACGAGGTGGTGAGCAGGGCGTGCGGTGCGCCTGTGATCACCTTCAGCTTCGCGGTGGCCGCCGCGGTGAACTGGCCGTCGCCGTGGCTGTGGTCGGAGGCCAGCACGGCCTCCAGGTTCGCTAGTTCCCGGCGCGCCCGGAACGGGCGGCTGAAGATGACGCGGTCAGTGCTCAACCCGGTCGGTCCCCCTGCTGGCGGTGGCGGCGGTCAGTGGCGAAGTATCGGCCGGACGCGGGGTCGGCGTCTCGACAGTGAGGTAGAGCGGTTTGCCCACCAGGATGTGCAATGCGACGCCGAGGTACTCGGCGATGAGCCCGAGGGAGAACAGCACCGCACCGGAGCACAGCAGCAGCACCACGATGGTGGAGGCCCAGCCTTCGGGGGCCCAGCCGTCGGTGGTCAGCGCTTCGAACACGACGATCGCGGCCATCACGACGCCTGCCAGCGCCAGCGTGACGCCGAGCAGGCTCACCAGCCGCAGTCCGCGCGTGCCGCTGCACAGCACCATCTTCCAGAACAGCGAGAACAGGCGGCGGTAGTTGTAACCGGAGTCCTCCCTGCCCTCGGCGCGCAACACCACCGGAGCCTGCGCGACGGCGCCGACCACCCAGGTCAGCGCGACATCCAGGTAGACGCCGTTGGACGCGACCTCGGCGAGCTGCCTGCCGATGTCGCCGCGGATCAGCCGGTAGCTTTCGAACCGGGTGGAATCCGGGAACGCGAACAGCGTCGCGAGCACCAGCTTGGCTCCGCGCGAGGTCAGATTGCGCAGAAATCCGTGCGGCCTGGTATTGCTCGGCTTGGAGTAGACCAGGTCGGCGCGCTGCGCCAGCGCGGTGTCCAGGAACGTGCTGATGAAACGGGGATCGTGCTGGCCGTCCTCGTCCATGGTGACGATCCAGTCACCGGCCGCGACCGACATCCCGGCGATCGTCGCGGCGTCCTGGCCGAAATTGCGGCTGAGCCAGACGGTGCGCACCGCGGGATAGGTCCGCTGCAGTTCCTGCAGTACCACGTCGGAACGGTCGGGGCCGTGGTCGTGCACCAGGATGATCTCGGTGACGGTGAACGTGGTGCCGCCGGGGGTCTCGACGGGACGCGTGAGATCGTGCAGCTCGGCGACCAGACCCGCGATCGTGTCCTCGCCCCGGTACACCGGCACCACCACCGACACCCTGTGCGGCCGGTCCACGCCGGGCCGTGCCGGGTCACCGTTCGTCGCGGGGGCGCCGGAACGGAGTGCGCGGGCGGGAGGAATCGGCATCAGCTGGATCGACTTTCGATGACGGTGCGTGCCGGTACTCGTTGCAGGACTGCAGAGCCCGAACCGCTGTGGACTCTAGCACGGGGCGACACCCGGCCACCGGAGCAGCTGATCATGCCCTCATCTTGGCGGCGTCCACGACCGATGCCAAGCGGAGAGCCGCCCTGTAGGGTTTGGAACTCGTGACGGACAGTGCAGTGCCCGGCTCGCGGCCGGATGTCTATTCGCGGCGAGATGTCTACCGTTGGGGGGTCATCACCGCGCTCGGAGTGGTCGCGGGTTACCTCGCTGTCCTGCTCGCCAACGCCCGGCATTTCTTCACCGACGACACCGAGTCGCAGTACACCTCGCTGTGGGTCGGCCTCGGCCGTGCGCTGCGGGCGGGCGAGTTCCCGGTCATGGTGCCCGAGCAGTGGATGGCGGGCAACAACACGATGGACGACGCGGGCCTGTTCAACCCGCCGCAGTTGCTGATCGATCTGATCGCTCCCTCGGTGGACAACGTCGCGCTGTACGCCACCGTCGTGAAGCTGATCTTCTCGATCATCGCCGCGCTCGGCGTCTACCGGATCTGCCTCGTCTACGGCGGGCGGCCGGCCTGGTCGGCGGTCGCGGGTATCGCGCTGCCGCTGACGGGCTTCTTCCTTTTCTTCGACGAGGCCAGCTGGATGACCGCGCTCACCGGCACCGCCTGGATGGTGCACGCCTGGGCCGCCTCGGTGCGCTACACGCGAGGGCTCGGCGGACCCATCCCGGTCTTCGTCTACCTGTATCTGACCATCTCGACGCAGTACATCTTCCCCGCGGTCGAAGCGGTGCTGATGCTGCTGGCGGTGGCCGTGGGCGAGCTGGTGTATCAGCGCAAGTGGCAGCCGGTGCTCCGGCTGACCCTCGCCGCGGGCTGCGCCGGACTCGCGGGCCTGCTGACCTTCTTGCCGTCGATGCTGTCGGCGAAGGTGACCTGGCGCGGCACCGCGCAGATCAACAACGACCAGTTCCTCACGGTGCCGTGGTCGGAGTCGCTGAACGCCAGCCTGCCCAGTTCGCTGCCCGCGTTCAGTTCCTGGTGGGGTTACGTGCAACCGCTGCCGGTCACCTACATCGCGTGGTTCCTGATTCCCGCCCTGGCGTTCATCGACTGGCGCCGCGCGCGGGAGGCATGGCGGGAACTGAGCGCGGTCGCGATCTTCGCGATCATGATGCTGATGTGGACCGCGGGCCCGGGTTCGGTCGGACCGCTGCGCTGGCCGGCGCGTGTGCTGCCGATGCTGGCCATCGGCCTGCTCGTGCTGGTGTGCGTGCTGCTGGGCCGCTACGGGACGGTGCGCGATCCGAAGAATCGCGGTACAGCGGCGGGCGTGCTGATCCTGCTGCTGTGGGTGCGCTCGTTCTCCGCCGACCCGCACGACGCGATCTGGCACGTGATCGCGGCGCTCGCACTGGCCGCGCTGGCGGCGGGAGCGGTGTGGCTCGGGCGCACCAAGGGGACCGCGGCGGCGTGCGCGCTGACCATCGTCGCGATGTTCCCGATCGCCTATTTCCAGGTCGAGGCGGCGCAACCCACGCCGATGTCGTGGAACCTGCCTGCGAAGCGTTCCGTAGCGAAGACGGCGTTCCCGGATTTCGCGGGCAACACCATTCAGCTGGGCGATCGCGGACTGGTGCAGCCGCAGGACAAGAGCATCGAGGGCGCCTACGGCTCGCTCGTCTTCGGGAACTATGCCCGGGGGCTCGAACTGGATTACGTCAACGGCTACACCCCGAGCGGCCATTTCTACTTCGGCGAGATGCTGTGCATGCGCTGGGACGGCAGCGTCTGCCCGGACGCCTACCGGCGGATGTTCGCGCCGGAGCCGACCACTGGTCGGCCGCTGGTCGATCTGATGAATCTGGACCGTGTGGTGCTGCAGCGGGCGCTGTTCCCGGACGCGCCCGGCGAACCGGCACCGGAGGGCTGGAAGTGGGCCGACTACCCCGGACACGAGCGCTACATCGCGGTGCTGGAACGCGCGAACGGACCCATCTCTACGACGAACGGCCGCGTGACCGATGCCGAGAAGGTGAGCGCGACCTCGATCTCCGAAACCGACACCACCAGCCGGGTGCGCGTGTCCTCGGCCGAAGGCGGCCGGGTCGTGTTCGCTCGGCTGGGCTGGCCCGGATATCGAGTCACGTTGAACGGCAACTCCGTTCCGATCACGACGGTCGCCAAGTCGTTCGTCGCCGTCGATGTCCCCGCGGGCACCCAGAACGCCGAACTCGTGCTGACCTGGCGTCCGCCCGGCTGGAAGATCGGTATCGCTACCGCCGTGGCGGGTGTGCTCGGCATCGGCGTCCTGCAATGGCTCCATGTCCGGTCCCGGCGTCGCGACGAGCCGGAGGAGTCCGGCGACGACAAGCGCGCCGAGCCGGATCGCGAGCTGGCGGACGTCGTTTCGTGAAGACGAACGCGCGTGCGGTCGCCGCGGATGCCGACGCGATCAGCGACGAGCCCGCGGCGGGGCTTCTGATGCGGGTGGTGCGGCGACAAGAGGTCGCATTCGCTGTGGTCGGCGCGTGCAACACGCTGCTCGGCATCGCGCTGACCGTGGTGTGGCTGGCGGTGCTGGGCGACGCGTGGCCGCCCGCCGTCTCGGTCGTGCTGGCCTACGCCGTGGGCATCGTCGTCGCTTTCGTCCTGCACCGGACCCTCGTGTTCCGGGTCCGCGGCCGGGTGCTGCGCGACTTCGCGGGCTTCGTCGTCGTGAATTCCGGCGGGTTGCTGATGAACACCGTGCTGCTGTCGCTGGCGGTCTCGGTGCTGCACCTGCCGCGCATTCCGTCGGCCGTCGTGGTGATGGGCCTGGTCGCGGTCGCCAGTTTCTTCGGCCATCGCTACATCTCCTTCCGCCGTGGGCCGGAGGTGCGCTCCGCGAGCACGGCCGGGTAGCGGTTTCCCGGACGGCGTCTCGGCACTGGTTTGCCGGAACGGCGCCGAGTTGGAGGTAGGGTCTGGGACTCGTGGCCGAACGTAGAACCTTTCCTTCGCGCGAAGTCTTCACCTGGGGCGTCATCGCGGCGCTCGGAGTGGTCGCGGGATACGGTGCGGTGCTACTGGCCAACGTCCGGCATTTCTATACCGACGACACCGAATCGCAGTACGCGCCGCTGTGGGTGATGCTCGGTCGGTCCCTGCGCGAAGGACGATTTCCCGCCCTCGTTCCCGAGCACTGGATGGCGGGCAACTACACCATCGAAGAAGCCGGGCTGCTCAATCCACCGCAACTGCTGATCGATCTGATCGCGCCCTCGGTCGGCAACCTCGCGCTGTACGCCACCGTGGTGAAGCTGATCTTCGCGATCGTCCTCGCGCTCGGCGTCTACCGGATCTGCCTGGCCTACGGGGCGAAGGCGCCCTGGGCGGCGGTGGCGGGCGTCGCCATGCCGTTCACCGGATGGCTGCTGTTCTTCGACGAGGCCAGCTGGATGACCGCGTTCACCGGCACCGCCTGGATGGCGCACGCGTGGGCCTCCGGGGTGCGCTACTCCCGCGGGCGCAGCGGGCCGATCCCCACCTTCGTCTTCTTGTATCTGGCCATCTCGGTGCAGTACATCTTTCCCGCGGTCGAGGCCGGTCTGATGGTGGGCGCCGTCGCGGTCGGCGAACTCGTCCATCAGAAGGCGTGGCGGCCGTCGGTGCGCCTGCTCACGGTCGCCGCGTGTGCGGCACTGGCCGGCTTGGCCACCTACCTGCCGAGCATGCTGTCGGCGAAGGTGACCTGGCGCGGCACCGCGCAGATCAACAACGACCAGTTCCTCACGGTGCCGTGGTCGGAGTCGCTGAACGCCAGCCTGCCCAGCACGCTGCCCGCGTTCAGTTCCTGGTGGGGTTATGTGCAGCCGATGCCGGTGGTCTACGTCGCGTGGTTCCTGGTTCCGGCGCTGGCCTTCATCGACTGGCGCAAGGCGCTCGGCTCGGCGCGTGAGTTCGTCGCGCCGGCGCTGTTCGCGGTGATGGCGCTGATGTGGACCGCCGGTCCTGGCGCGATCGGCCCGTTGCGCTGGCCGGCCCGAGTGCTGCCGATGGTCGCGCTGGGTCTGCTGGTGCTGGTGTGCGTGCTGCTCGGCCGCTTCGTGACCGTCCAGGACGGGCGGCGGCGCGGCATCGCGGCCGCGGTGCTCATCGGTCTGTTGTGGGCGCGCTCGTTCTCGGCCGCGCCGCAGGAGGTGATCGGGCACGTCGTCGCGGCGCTGGGGGTGGCCGCGCTCGGCGCCGTCGCGGTATGGCTCGGGCGCGGCCGCGGCGCGGTCGCCGCCTGCGCGCTGATCGTCGTTTCGGTCTTCCCGATCGCCTACCTGCAGGTGTGGAGCGCGCAACCGACGCCGATGGGCTGGAATCTGCCGGAGAACCGCTCGGAGATGAAGGCCGCGTTCCCCGATTTCCCCGGCACCACACTCCAGCTCGGCGACCGTATGCTCATCCCGCCGCAGGAACGGAATCTGTCCGGCGCGTACGGATCGCTGGTATTCGGCAACTACGCGAAGAACCTCGAGCTGACCTACGTCAGCGGATACACCCCCAATGGGCACTACTGGTTCGGCGAGACGCTGTGCATGCGCTGGGACACCAGCGTGTGCCCCGACGCCTACCGGCGCGCCTTCGCGACCGAGCCGACCACCGGCCGGACCATCGTCGATCTGATGAAGGTCGACCGGGTCGTGCTACATCGCGCGCTGTACCCCGACGCCCGCGACCAGCCCGCGCCCTCCGGCTGGCGCTGGGTCGACTATCCGGGGCACGAGAAGTACATCTCGGTGCTGGAACGCACCGACGGCCTGATCTCGAGCCGGGACGGCCGGGTCGCGGCCACTCAGAATGTGACGGCCACATCGGTCGCCGAATCGGACACGGCCAGCCGGGTGCGGGTGAGTTCTCCGGACGGCGGGCGGATCGTGTTCGCCCGGCTCGGCTGGCCGGGCTATCGGGCGACGCTGGACGGCCGCGAGATCCCGTCCACCCTGGTGTCGAAAACTTTTGTGGCCGTTGATCTTCCGCCCGGTTCCTCCGGCGAGCTGGTGCTGTCCTGGCAGCCGCCGGGTTGGCGGATCGGCGGCGCCGCGGCACTGCTGGGACTGTTGGGCATCGGTCTGCTGGAATGGGCGTACCTGCGCGGCAGGCGCCGGGCGGACCGGCCGGTCGACGTAACCGACCAGCCGTCCGCACCCGAGACGGCGGAGACCGACCTGGCCGACGCCGTCCGATGAGCGGCGGCGCGGCGGATCGAGTCTGCGCGCCGACGTCGGACGCGGCGCAAGTGCGGCGCCACGGCCCCGCGAGCCCGGAGAGGGTGGCTCACGTTCTCTCGACGGATGCCGGGGAGCGGACCGCCTTGCCGCCCGCCGACCCCGGTCCGCTGCTGCGATTGGTGCGTCGCCAGGAGATCGCGTTCGCCGTCGTGGGCGTGGTCAACACCGGTCTCGGGATGGCCCTGACGGTGACCTGGCTGGCGGTGCTCGGCGATCGGGCACCGGCCGCTGCCGCGCCCGCCCTGGCCTACAGCATCAGCGTGGTCGTGGCGTTCGTCCTGCACCGCACCCTCGTGTTCCGCGTGCGCGGGCGCCTGGTCCGGGATTTCGTCGCGTTCGTCGGGGTGAACTCCGGTGGGCTGGCACTGAACATGGTGCTGCTCCAGCTGGGCGTGTCGGTCCTGCACCTGCCCAGCATCCCGTCGGCGGTCGCGGTGATGGCACTGGTGGCGGGCGCCAGCTTCTTCGGGCACCGCCACATATCGTTCCGCCGCACGCCGCGGCTCGACGCGGACGGTTCTCGGTCCGGCCCGGCCGGAAGGTAAGTTTCCTGGTATGCCTGAGCACACCACCTTGGACGCCACACTGCTGAGCCTGCTGGCCTGCCCGCAGGACAAGGGCCCGCTGCGGCTGGTGCGTGCCGCCGACGGCAGCGCGCTGCTCTACAACTCGCGCCTGCGCCGGGCATACCCGATCGAGAACGGCATCCCGGTCCTGCTCATCGACGAAGCCAGGGACGTCACCGACGCCGAGCACGACGCGTTCACCGCACAGGCCGCCGACTGACCTCACCGTCCTGCCATCCCCCTCTCCACTGACAACTCGCCTGCCGCACGGTCGGCGGACAACGGATGAGTCACGGTCGTTTTGCGCCCATTGACCGTTTGAAGCCGGGTCCGCCATGATCATTTGCACCTCGAGAGGGTCCATTCGCTCCAGCAAAGGGGTGAGTCGACCAGCCTGCTGAGCTGCGCGCGTGGCATTTGAGGAGAGAGGTCGGGAACGTAATGAGCGATTCGCGTTTACGTAACTGGACAGCTCGATGTGCGATTGCCTGCGCAGTCGCGGCGGGATTCGCGATGGCGACCCCCGCACAGGCCGAACCGCTGTGGCCGGGTGGCCCGGACATCCCCGGTTTGCCCGCGCTGATCCCGCCACCCCCGCCCGTCGCGCCGTGTTCCACGGCGGCCAGGGCATGCATGCGCCTTGCCACCGACGAAGCCTGGTTGATGGACGAGGGCCGGGTGGTCTACGGCCCGACCCCGATCTCCCACGGGATGCCGGGATACGAGACGCCGCCCGGAGTCTTCCGCGTGTCGTTCAAGAAGGAGTTCCACTGGAGCACCATGCACAACGCTCCGATGCCGTACGCGACCTTCTTCAACGGCGACATCGCCTTCCACGTCGGCCCGATCGAGAAGAAGTCGCACGGCTGCGTCCGGATGACCCACGAGGGGGCCAAGGCGTTCTACGAGTACCTATGGCCCGGTGACGTCGTCGAAGTCGTGGAGTGACGGCCCACGCACCGTTGCGCGATGATCGGCCGGATCATCGGGACGATGGTTCCTGCCCGATGTCGCCGGTCAGGTAGCGCTGCAGCGTCGGGCCCACGGCGGCGACCAACGCGGCCGCGGGCATCGACGCCAGCGGTTCCACCCCGATGATTTTGCGGCCCACCAGTACGCCCATCATCTGCGACGCGACCAGGCCGATCCGCACCCGGCCGTCGTCCTCGGGGGTGGCGATCCGCAGGCGGACGCGTTCCAGCACGACCTCCAACACAAACGTCCTCGCCAGCGACGGGTCGTCGGTGCCGGCCAGGATGCTGCGCACCAGGGCGACCACACCGGGCCCCGCGGGCGAATCCCATACCCCGACCACCGCGCGAATGATGGTCTCGCCCAACTCGTCCAGCGGCGCGGCCTCGATGATCCGCAAGGTCGCCTCGGGATCCACCGGCAGTTCCACCACCGCGGCGAAGAGCTGCTGTTTGGTGCCGAAGTAGTGGTGCACCAGGGCTGGATCGACCCCGGCGTCGGTGGCGACCGCGCGCACCGAGGTCTTGTCGAAGCCCACGTCGGCGAATCGAGCGCGGGCGGCCGCGAGGATGGCCTCGCGGGCGCCCGATCGCCCCGGTCGGCGGCCGGTGCGGGTGGGCCGCTCGGCGCCGCCGGAACCATTGTCTGCGGTCACGCGGTCCGCCGTCGTAGCGTCGCCGCGCCCAGGCACAGGGCGACGATCGCGAATCCGGCGACGATGGCGAGGTCGCGCCACATCTGGCCGGTGACCTCGGGATGCGCCGAAACCTGCTGCAACGCGTCGACCGCGTAGCTCAGCGGCATCACGTTGCTGATCACCTCCAGCCAATCGGGCAGCTGGTCGCGGGGAACGAGCAAGCCGCACAGGAAGATCTGCGGCGCGACCACGACCGGCATGAACTGTACGGCTTGGAATTCGGTGCGCGCGAACGCGCTTGCCAGCAGGCCGAGTGCCACTCCGCACACCGCGTCGACCACCGCGATCAGCACCACCCAGCCGGGGCTGCCCGCCGCGTCGAGCCCGAGCAGCCCGAAGGAGACCAGGCAGGCTACGGCCGCCTGCGCGGCCGCGGCCAGCGAGAACGCGGTGCCGTACCCGGCGAGCAGGTCGAGTTTCGTCAGCGGTGTGGACAGCAGCCGCTCCAGCGTGCCCGAGGTGCGTTCGCGCTGCATGGCGATCGCGGTGATCAGGAACATCACGATGAACGGCAGGATGCCGAGCATGCTGATGCCCACCCGGTCGAACAGCGAGACCGGGTTCATCGGGTTGGTCGGGGTGTCCTGGTAGATGAAGTACAGCAGCGCCATCAGCAGGGCGGGGACCACCAGGATCATGGCGACGGTGCGGTGGTCGTTGCGCAGCTGGCGCAGGATGCGACCGGTGGTCGCGGCGTAGGGACGCAGCGTCGGCGTGCGCCGCGGCGCGGCTTCCAGGGTGGCGGTCATGCGTTCGGTCCCATCGTGATCAAGGTGAGGAAGGCGGTCTCCAGGTTCTGCTCGCCGGTCTGCGCGCGCAGTTCGTCGGGGCTGAGCCGGGCGAGCAGGTGCCCCTCGCGCATCAGCAGCAACCGGTCGCAGTGCTCGGCCTCGTCCATCACATGGCTGGACACCAGCAGGGTCGTCCCGTTCGCGGCCAGCTCGTGGAACTGCTTCCAGAGCTCGACGCGCAGCACCGGATCCAGACCGACGGTCGGTTCGTCCAGGACCAGCAGCTCGGGCTGGGCGACCAGCGCGCACGCGAGCGAAGCACGGGTCTTCTGGCCGCCGGAGAGCTCGTCGCCGCGCTGGTGGGCGTGGTCGGTGAGGCCGACCGACGTGATCGCGTCGTCGACGTCGGCTCGATCACGGCCGTAGAGCGCGGCGAAGTACGCGACGTTCTCGCGGACGCTGATGTCGTTGTAGATGCTGGGCGCCTGGGTGACATACCCGATCAGGTGGCGCAACGCCGCCGAGCCCGCCTGGAGGCCGAGTGCGCTCACCTCGCCCGCTTCGGTGATCTGAGTGCCGACGATGCAGCGCATCAGCGTGGTCTTGCCGCACCCCGAGGGACCGAGCAGTCCGGTGATCGAGCCGCGCGGGATGGTCAGCGAGACGTCGTGCAGTACTTCGCGGCCGCCGCGGCGGACCCGCAGGTTCCGTACCTCGACGGCGGGAGATGGAGTGGATTGCGACACGGTCGCCTCAATTCATCGAGTGTTGAATTCACTGTGTGATGAATTTATCGCGACCAGGCTGAACAGGCAAGGTGTCGGGCCGGGGGATCAGTGGCCGTGGTGCCTCGGCGGTCGCCCGGCCTCCTGGCCCGGGTCCACGACCACGAATTGGCCCATCATTCCGAGGTCTTCGTGCCAGAGCAGGTGGCAGTGGTACATGTACGGCGTGTCCGGATCGGCGGGGCCGTCGAATCGCATGGCCACTCGCACCGAGCTGTTCGGCGGAAGGAAGACGGTGTCCTTCGGTCCGGCCAGCGCCGCGGGCGGTGGGCCGTCGTCCACCGCGAGCACCCGGAATTGCACGTCGTGGATGTGGAAGTTGTGCGGCATTCCGTCGATGTTGCGCACCACCCAGGTCTCCGCGTCACCGCGCGTCACCGCGAAGTCGATGCGGTCCATGGCCATCGGAGCGCCGTTGATTCCGGCGATGTTCAAGTCGAAATGGCGCTCCCGCACCGAGTCGCCACCGTCGGGCGTGCTGGGCGGCGCCAGAGTCGCGGGAAGTTTCGGTGACGGACGCAGCGTGGCGGCCGCGCGCAATTCGAGGATGTCGAAGGTGTCGTCGCCACCGGCGAAACGCTGTGTCCAGAAATCGAGTCCGGCGTCGAGTTCGCCGCTGCGCAGCACCGTGCGCTCGCCGGGCCGGACCCGCACGACGATCTCGGCTCGCTCGCCCGGCGACAGCCGCAACCGATCCAGGGTGCTCGGTCGTTCGAGGAGACCGCCGTCGGTGGCGACGAGCGCGAAGGGCCGCTGATCGGCGAATTCGAAAGTGTAGGTCCGTGCGGTCGAGGCGTTGAGCAGTCGCAGGCGGACCAGTTCGTCGCCGACCTCCCGGTACGGCGCGAGTGTCCCGTTGACCATGGTCCGGTCGCCGAGGAACCCGACATCGCGGAAGATCCCGTGGGCGGAGTCGAACGCCGCGCCGTTGAACTTCACGTCCTGGACGATCACCGGGAGGTCGTCCACGCCGTAGGTGGAGGGGAGGCCGGAGGACGAGGACACCTCGTCGTCGAGCAGGAACATGCCCGCGAGCCCGCGGCGTACATGGGTCTCGGTCGCACCGTGCGGATGCGGGTGATACCAGAGGGTCGCCGCCGGTTGATCAATGGTCCAGTTCGGGGTCCAGGCGGCGCCGGGCGCCATCGGCTGGTGCGGTCCGCCGTCCATCGCGGCAGGCAGGTGCATGCCGTGCCAGTGCACGGTCGAGGACTCCGGCAGGTTGTTGCGGACGGTGACCGCCACCTTCTCCCCGCGCCGCGCCCGCAGCGTCGGCCCGAGATAGTCGCCGTTGAAGCCCCAGGACTCGGTAACCTGTCCGGGCTGGAATTCCCTGCGCCCCGAACGCATGTCGAGTTCGAACGTGCGCGTTCCGTCCGCGCCGACCCGGGATGGGGCCAGCGGCGGGATGGTGAGCTCGTTGCGGAACTGCGTACTACCGACCGTGGAGACGACCGCCCCGAGGTACACCCGGACGACGAGAGCGGAGATCGCGAGAACCAGCAACGTCACGACCGAGACGAGAACCATGAGCGACCGCCGCCCTCTGCGCGGCCGGGAATCCGAAGACATGGACCGACGGTAGAAATCGACAGTGCCTCGACACATCCGGGAGCGTCCCGATTTACTCCCCGGTCCGCCCCTGATGCCGGTGCCAGGACCGTCAGGGTGGTCACCTGCGCCGGTCGGCCAGTGGCTCGGCGTCCGCTTGTCGTAGCCGTCGAGGACAATGGCGGCTGTGTGTGCCCAGTCTGTCGAGGAACTCGCCGTCGAACCGCCCGCTGCCGCCCGGCGTCTGCTCGGGGCGACGTTGCGGTCGGGTCCGGTCGGTGTACGGATCGTCGAAGTCGAGGCCTACGGGGGAGACCCGGCAGGCCCGTGGCCGGACCCGGCTTCGCATTCCGGGCGCGGCCGGACCAAACGCAATGACGTGATGTTCGGTCCCGCCGGTGTGCTGTACGTCTACCTCAGCTACGGCATGCACACCTGCGTCAACGTGACCAGCGGACCGGACGGAGTCGCCAGCGCCGTACTGATCCGCTCCGGCGAGGTGATCGACGGGCTGGAGACGGTGCGCGCGCGGCGTCCGGGCGCTCGGTCCGATCTCGACTCGGCCAGGGGGCCCGGCAATCTCGGCAGCGCGCTGGGAATCGCGATGAGTGACTATGGAACCCCGCTGTTCGATCCGTCATCGCAGATCCGGCTGGAGTTGCACGACCCGGTCGATGCCGCCGAGATCGCCAGCGGCCCGCGGGTGGGCGTCAGCAGCGCGGCGGACGTGCCGTGGCGCTTCTGGCTTCCCGGTTCGCGAGCGGTGTCGGTCTACCGGCGCAGTCCGCGTGCACCACTGTCCGCGGCGAAGTCGGCCTGACAGCGCGTCGAGCGTTTTCGCCGTGGCGCGCTGAGTCTTCTCGGAGCGCCGCGCCGATCAGGTGAACGCGCCGACGACCCAGCACGTGTGCCTCGGACTGCGTCGCTGTTCGAACATCGACGCGGTCGACCGGCGTAGAGCAAGCGGCCCGGTGTCGGCGCGCCCGGCGGCGGCCGAGCAAATCGCTCGACTGATGCCGCGCCTCCCGAGGACACTGAGGCGCGCACGAGGCTGCGGACATCGTGCTGGAAGAGAGGACACCGAGGCGTGCACGAGGCCGCGAACATCGTGCGGAAAGATAGGGCAGCGTGAGCGGCGACATCATCGACGAACTGACCTGGCGCGGACTGATCGCGCAGTCCACCGATCTGGATGCCCTGCGTGCGGCGGCGGCCGCCGGGCCGCTGACCCTGTATGCCGGCTTCGACCCCACCGCCGCCAGCCTGCACGCGGGCCACTTGGTGCCGCTGCTCGCGCTGAAGCGTTTCCAGCGTGCCGGGCACCGCCCCATCGTGCTGGCCGGCGGCGCCACGGGACTGATCGGTGACCCGCGCGACGTCGGCGAGCGGACGATGAACTCGACCGAGACCGTCGCGGGCTGGGCCGAGCGGATCCGCTCGCAGCTCGAGCGCTTCGTCGACTTGGACGACTCGCCGACCGGCGCGGTCATCGTCGACAACATGGACTGGACCGGGCCGCTGACCGCGGTCGACTTCCTGCGCGATATCGGCAAGCACTTCTCGGTGAACGTCATGCTGGCGCGCGACACGATCAAGCGGCGTCTGGACGGCGAGGGCATCTCCTACACCGAGTTCAGCTACATGCTCCTGCAGGCCAACGACTACCTGCAGCTGCGCCGCAACTACGGCTGCACGCTGCAGGTGGGCGGCTCCGACCAGTGGGGCAACATCATCGCGGGTGTCGAACTCAATCGCCGGGTGGACGGGGCGGCCGTGCACGCGTTGACCGTTCCGCTGGTGACCTCCGCCGACGGCAAGAAGTTCGGCAAGTCCACCGGTGGCGGCAGCCTGTGGCTCGATCCCGAGATGACCAGCCCGTACGCCTGGTACCAGTACTTCGTGAACACGGCCGACGCCGACGTGGTGCGCTACCTGCGCTGGTTCACGTTCCTGTCCCGCGAGGAACTCGACGAACTGGAGCAGGCGACCGCCGAGCGCCCGCACGCCAGGGAGGCGCAGCGCAGGCTCGCCGCAGAGATGACGACCCTGGTGCACGGGGAGGCGAACACCCGCGCCGTGCAGTTGGCCAGCCAGGCGTTGTTCGGCCGAGGGGAACTGCGTGACCTCGACGAGGCGACCCTCGGCGCCGCGCTGCGCGAAGCCGCGATCGACGGCGAGGTCGCGCAGATCAAGGCAGGCGAGCCGCACACCATCGTGGACCTGCTTGTCGCGACCGGCCTGTCCGAGAGCCGCGGTGCCGCCCGGCGCGCGGTGAACGAAGGCGGCGCGTCGGTGAACAACGCGAAGATCTCCGACATCGAATGGACGCCCGCCGACGCCGACTACCTGCACGGACGCTGGCTGGTCCTGCGGCGCGGCAAGAAGAACCTCGCCGGGGTTCTGCGGGCAGGTGCATGAAGATCGCGGTGGCCTGAATCACATCCGTGTGATTCAGGCACTCGATCACCCGGATCGTGTGCCTCTGACCTGCGGAAACGCCCTGCCGTTCAGGCGATTTGACGTAGCGTTTTCCGCCGCGTAACTTAGTTCAAGTCAGAGCGACACGGACACCAACCCGGAGCCGAAGCGAGGCGGAAACGCCGAGCGGGACCGGGAAACGAGGTAGGACGAGGAGCGCCTGTCAGTCCAGTGTGACGCGTATCGGCCGATGGTCTTGACTTCGGTGGATAGCTTGCTTAGACTGGGAAAGTTGCCTCACAGAAGGTCCGGTTGAGACTGGCCCGGATG